>NZ_CP150302.1:7121733-7769164 GCF_038051945.1 Paenibacillus sp. FSL H3-0469 | reverse complement strand
AAGACGGCACCGTCAGCACCCTTCGCACCCTTCGCACCCTTCGCACCCTTCGCACCCTTCGCACCCTTCGCACCCTTCGCACCCTTCGCACCCTTCGCACCCGCTAAAGTGTAGCATGAGCACAGACAGCCTACCAATAGAGCGGTGAATGTATTTTGTACAACAGATTGGCCGAAATTCCACTCATATCCACGATCTATTGTATTTCGTACATTAGAATTCTCAGAATTACATCATAACCAACCATAAATCAAAATTCTACTGTATAAAATGCAACAGAAGCTCGAAATCGCGGGTTTTGACTAAATTCTAATGTACAAAATACATTCACACTGGTGCGGCTGCGACTATTCAATGCCTTTTAAACAATGATGTTCCGTCTCCTCACCAACTCTGATCCTGATGCATTGGCCTCAGTTCATAGGATCTTACCCCTCTTCCGCCAGCGACAGGCTGGAGCAGTCCTTTCTCGCTCAGAGCGCTGAGCAGTTTGTGTGCCGTTCTAAAGTTAATCTCGAAATAATCCGTTACATCCTTAGGACGAAGGGGGCTTCCAATCTGCCAGGCTAAACGTAATACGTCTTTTTCTCCAGACAACAGTTGTGCTCCGGCCACTCTACTCCGCGCCAAAAACGGTGCCAGCGCCAGCTGCAGCAGCATCCGGCACACTTCGGGACGCTGCTGAATATCGTCGAACGAGAAGTGCAGCATCTTCCAGCCCATCCCGGTCAGGAAGGTGTCCCGGTTCAGCGCATAGTTGAATTTTTCCCGGTCCATATCCTTGATATGGCTCTGATAACCGTCACATTCGATGCCAAAGCGGGTTCCGTTCTGCGGCAGAAAAGCAAAATCCAGAAACTGCGACTTCCGGTTCCAGTCGTACACCTCATATTCAGGGTGCAGATGCTCCAGTGACTCGAATAGCGGCCACCATACATTCTGCAGAAACAGCTTCTCCGCATAGTTATGTCCGCGCAGCAGCCTCCCTCTCCGTTCACCCGTTCTTTCATTCGTATGTGCCTCCATAAAGCTGCTGTGTGCCATTTCAAATTCCATATCTATCTTCCCCCTCCCGAAAAATGCAAAAAACGCCCTTCTCCCCTTGTTAATGGAGTAAAGGACGTTCTTCGTCTGTGTAAATCATTTCAATAATTGTTAGCGAAAACCAATCAAGAATACTGCAACCAGGTCTGAGGGACATTTGGAAAAATTAAATCTGGATAGCTTTGACCTACAAGTATATCCGGCATCTGCACACCTGATCATACATGTGAATCGTCTTATCCCCGGCTCCGGCCCTTCATCGTAATCGCTTCCTCCACCTTAATGCAGCGGTCCATGATCGCGATCATATGATTGGCAGCGGCAATGTCCGCCGCCTCTTGACTAATGATCCCTTGCTGCAGCCAAAGCACACGTGCGCCGATATCAGCAGCCTCCTGCGCAACAGCCGCGCAGTATTCACTGCGGCGGAACACATTCACAATATCCACCGGCTCCGGAATCTCCGCCAGCGTATGGTAGCATTTCTCGCCCATGATCTCCCCGTCCACAGACGGGTTGACCGGAATGATCCGGTAACCCCGGCTCTGCATAGCCCCTGCAACCATATATGAGGTGCGGTCTGTTTTGTCGGATAGGCCAACAACAGCGATATTGCCTGCCGCAGCCAGTATCTCGCCGATCTCTTCCCTGCTAGGGTTCTCAAAGCTCATGTGTGTATTTCCCCTTCCGTCTGATTTCGTCCATGCCCTCCGCAGCACTGCTTGCCGCTTCAGCCACGGTTCTGTCATTTTCAGCAACACCTATATCATACAGCGCCGCACCAGAAGTTCCAAATTCCCGTCAGCCTTACGTAACCTGTTCATTTATATCTGGATCTACGAATCCTCTGGGTGCCCCAAGCTGCACAGCCATACCATATGAATGGAATCCGGCCCCCAATAATCCTGCACTGCTGCATGGGGCGTTCCGAATTTCCGCAGCCATCTGTCCTGCGCCCGCTTATATCCGCTGTCCAGGCAGAATTCGGAAATCCCCCGCTTTCTGAGAAAGACCGTGACCTCCTCAATTAAAGCTGAGCCTACACCCTGCCCTTGAAATTCAGGCAGGACATACAAGCTTCCCAGCTCACCGACAGCCGATAGGCGGTTATCGGTGCAGTTCCGTATGTCCTCTCCGCAAGGTGCATAAGAAACCGTGCCGATAACCACTCCGCCGCTTCTGGCCAGCCAGAAATACACATCCGTATCCTGCGGATTCAGCGCAGCATTGGCCATCTGTATCTTGGCTGCGGTCTCCTGCCGGATGTCTTCCTGCAGGTGCCCCAATCCTTCCCGTTCGAAGGCGTCGGCGATCGTCACCTTGAACAGCTTCGATACGGAAGGGATATCTTCCGGAGCAAGAGGTGTGATGCTTAAAGAACCTAGAATGCTCACTTCACCCATTCCACATCCGCACCCAGCAAGCGCAGATGATCGAAATACTGCGGATAAGACTTCGCCACATGATGGGCATCCTTAATCAGCAGCGGCTGGCGGGCACGCAGGCCCACTACAGTAAGCGCCATAATCACACGGTGGTCATAGTGGGCATTAATGGTTACGCCGCCTTCCACGCCTTCAGGTGTGCCATGCACGATAATCTCGTCCCGGCGTTCCTCGACCTTCGCACCGGCCCGGGTCAGCTCTGCCAGGTAGTCCGTGATGCGGTCGCATTCCTTGTAGCGCAGATTCTCCACATTATAGAAGCGTGAGGTCCCTTCGGCAAAAACCGCCGCAGCCACCATTGCCAGCACCGCATCGGTTGCCGCATCGCCGTCGAATTCGACTGCCTTCAGAATGCCGTTCCCCTGCACATGCACTGTTCCGTTCTCATGGGTGAGCGGCACCTCCATCATCTGCAGCACATCGACAATGGCCCGCTCCCCCTGCTTGCTTCTCTCAGCCAGCCGGTGAATAGTCACATCCGACTTCGTCACCGCTGCGGCCGCAAGCACTGCGGCTGATCCCGGATAATCGCCTTGCACCGTATAGGTCTTGGCTGCATAGTTCTGGCGTCCAGGCACCTTGAAGGACATATAATCATCCGCCGCATGTACGATGATCCCGGCCTGCTCCAGCACCTCCAGCGTCTGGCCGATGACCACCTTGGATTTCAGATCATCCAGCACGATGATCTCACTGTCTTCTTCAAGCAGCGGGGTCAGGAATAGGAGTGCGCTAAGATACTGCGAGCTGACAGCGCCGGAGACGGTAATGCGTCCGCCCTGCGGCTTGCCGCCGCGGATCGTAATCGGCAGCCTTCCGTTATTATGCTCTACTTCAACGCCGAGCTGGCCCAGTGCCAGAATCAGGTCGTCATGCGGCCGTTTGCCGAGAGAATCGGGATACGTATTTACGAAGGTAACCTCCGGGCTAAGTGCTGCCACCGCCATCAGGAAGCGGAGAACAGCACCGGCATTCCCGACATTCAGCTCCTTGATGTCACGGGGATGGCGTCCGAATCCCTGCACTATGATTTTCTCATCATCTTCGGTCAGGACTGCACCGAGATCGGCGATACATCTGCGGATCGCGTCGCTGTCCTCGCTGTGGGCAGGATGGTAGATCGTGCTGACTCCTTCAGAGAGAGCGGCTACCAGCAGGTAGCGCGTGGTGTAGTTTTTGGAGGACAGGGCTCCGAATTCTCCTTGCAGCGTCGGCGTAGGCCTAACAATAACGTCCATAGTATAAGCGCTCCTTCATCATATATAGTCTGTATGTACGGTCCTGTTTGACAGGGTAATCCGCAGTTGTGTTATCATTGCGTGAAGAGAATCCATTCCCATTCGGGCAGAAAAGAGGGTACTACCATGAATGAAATTCCGCAAATTACACCGCAGGAGCTGCGTAAGCGGCTCGCTGCCGGCGAAGAGCTTGTACTGATCGATGTCCGTGAAGAGGATGAGGTTGCCTTCGGCATGATTCCAGGTGCACAGCATATCCCGATGGGCCAGATCCCGCAGCAGACGGACAAGCTTCCGTCAGACACTGAGATCATTTTCATTTGCCGTTCCGGCAGCCGCAGTCAGCGGGTCTGTGAATATCTGCAGCAATTTGGCATTCAAGGCTCTAACCTGAGCGGCGGCATGATCGAGTGGGAAGATACCGGGGCGGAATAAGCCCCATCCTGATCCCTAAGCACCAACACACATAAAAGCTCAAGCGCGGTAACGCAGTAAAATGTATTGCGAGACCTCAGCCACGTTCAGTTCCGTTGTATCGACCGTGCAATGCGCGAAACGGTAAGCTTCCCTGCGCTGTTCCATAATGGAACGGACCCGGTTTGCCGCATTGCCGGCGAGCAGCGGCCGGTTCTCATCCCCGCTGACCCGTTCAATAATGGTATCCTCCGAGGCTGTAAGAGCCACAACAAATCCATGCTCCAGCATGACTTCTGCATTCCCTGGCGCAAGCACCGCCCCTCCGCCTGTAGAGATCACTTTGCGCTCTCCCTGCAACATTTCCTGAAGCACCGCTGATTCAATGCGCCTGAACGCCTGCTCTCCGCCATCTGCGAAGATATCCGCAATACTGCGGCCCTCTCTTCCGGTAATCACTGCATCCAGATCAACCAGTTCATAGTCAAGCTCCTCGGCCAGAATGGCGCCTACTGTAGACTTCCCCGTAGCCATCATCCCGACGAGAATGATATTTCGATCGTCCATAACAACCTCCAAGCCGCGACATTTGTCATATCATAACACAGGGTGAAAAGTTTGCACAATGCCGGCAGCCTTCATTTTGAAGCGGGCTGTGCCTGCCATGGCTGTGCCTCATAGATGCAAAAAACCCGAAAGCCCTCCGCATGAAGCGGAAAGCATCTCGGGTTCCTGAGCATTAAGCTAAACGCTGCCTGTTACTCAGCCAGCCAGTTGTGGTGGAACACGCCTTCTTTGTCCACACGCTTGAAGGTGTGAGCGCCGAAGTAATCGCGCTGCGCCTGCAGCAGGTTCGCCGGAAGACGTTCTGTACGGTAGCTGTCGTAGTATGCAAGGGCGCTGGAGAATCCCGGAACCGGAATACCCAGCGTTACAGCCGAAGCGATAACCTTGCGCCATGCCGACTGGTAGTTGTCCATGACATCCTTGAAGAACGGATCAAGCAGAAGGTTCTTCAGCTCTGCGTTGTTCTCATAAGCATCTGTGATGTTCTGCAGGAACCGGGAACGGATGATACAGCCGCCGCGCCAGATTTTGGCCAGCTCGCCGTATTTCAGATTCCAGCCGTATTCGTCAGAAGCCACACGCAGCTGTGCGAAGCCCTGGGCATACGATACGATCTTGCTGGCGAACAATGCTTTGCGCACGTTCTCGATGAATTCGGCTTTGTCGCCGTCGAAAGGAGCCACAGCAGGACCGCTCAGTACCTTGCTGGCTTCAACGCGCTCTTCCTTCATGGCAGACAGGAAGCGGGAGAAGACGGATTCGGTAATCATGGACAGCGGCACGCCGAGATCCAGCGAGCTTTGGCTTGTCCACTTGCCGGTACCCTTTTGTCCGGCAGCATCAAGGATGACGTCCACCATCGGCTTGCCGGTCTCTTCGTCATACTGGGCGAAGATATCCTTCGTAATCTCGATCAAATAGCTGTCGAGCTCGCCATTATTCCATTCTGCGAAGGTGCTGTGCAGTTCCTTGGCATCCAGACCCAGGACGTCCTTGAGCAGGTGGTACGCTTCGCCAATCAGCTGCATGTCACCGTACTCGATACCGTTATGCACCATTTTCACATAGTGTCCTGCACCGTCCGGCCCGATATATGTACAGCAAGGCTCTCCGCCCACGTGGGCTGAAATCGCCGTAAGGATAGGTTCAACCAGCTTATACGCGCTTTCCTGACCGCCTGGCATAATGGAAGGGCCCTTGAGCGCGCCTTCTTCACCGCCGGACACGCCGGTGCCGACGAAGCGGAAGCCTTTGTCTTCAAGATATTTGCTGCGGCGTACTGTGTCAGGGAAATAAGCGTTACCGCCATCGATGATGATATCGCCTTGATCCAAGAACGGCAGAAGCTGCTCAATGGTGGCATCCGTAGCCTGGCCTGCCTGAACCATGATCAGAATCTTGCGCGGTACTTCCAGCGACCCTACGAACTCTTCAACGGAGAACGTACCCACCAGATTCTTGCCTGCTGCTTCTGCGACCAGATCATGTGTCTTCTCCGGGGAACGGTTAAACACGGATACGCTGAAGCCTTTGCTCTCGATGTTAAGAGCCAAATTTTTGCCCATTACCGCCAAGCCAATAACGCCGATTTGTTGTTTTGACATCTGGTTCTCCACCCTTTGCACCCTGTATTTTTGTGAAATTCATTTCTCGCAGTATAAGAATACCACCCTTTGTCAGAGACAGCAAAGTTCTGCCTGCGAAAGAGAGATCAATTTCATTGACAAACTTCGATCCATCAGGGAAATTGCTCACAATGACTATTTTAACGGTTTTGTGCACAGAAGTGAACCCCCGTCCTCAAGAAAGGCTCAATAAAAGGACACCCCGCGATGGGATGCCCTTAACCGCATGTATTCACTTCGCTCCCTACCACTCCAGCGCTGCAAGCTCCCTGGTCAATTGCTCAAGCCTAGCTGTGCTGGCCGCCACCGCGTCTGCATCGCACTCACGCATAGCTTCATTCAGCAAGTCGAGCTGTTCATCCACGGCAAGCCTGCGGTCGCGGATTCGCTCTTCGCCCTCTATGGAGTAGAACAGCTTCGTCAGCTCCTGATCGGACAAAAGCGGCCCCTTCTGGTACAGCACCCGCTGCTGATAACCGGAAATCTCCACCAGACGGATAACTTCACCGAATAAAATATTCTCTATAATGATCTGACGGTCACGGAAGCGCTTGACAACGGCATGACCTCTCATATCCCCAATCAGCTTCTCCATCCATTCTGACAGGCGCGCATCACGGATCATGTAGTCTCCCACCAGCTTGAAGCCGTCCTTAATCCGCTGGAAGCGCAGCTTCACAAGCTTGCGGCCGGTGCGCACCGAAATAAGAAAAACACTCTCGTTCTCACTCCAGTACAGGGAATAACCTTCCTTGATCAAGTCCTTGATTAGATCCTGGATATGTTGTCTGTCAAACCGCAGCTCCAGATTGCAGTACTCCACTTCATCGTTTTTGTTCACGGCACTCCCCCCTAACTGCTTGATTTAAGCATCGTCAGCTTCATGGCCTAACCTAAGAGTAGAACAGACTGCCGGACCTCCGCTTGCACCTTGGTTCTTTGTGTGGCTTACACTTATTTTATACTTCATATTATGTAGCGGTAACTTGGTTTATTGACTATTTTTACCCGTTTTCGGCCTTTTCCAAACGCTGGTACCCGCTTTAGATGTTATGGACCAGCCATTTATACGCAAAAACAGCAGTAAAGCCGCATTCCTCCTCTTTTTCAGGCGGTCTGCGGCTTATTGCATTGTTGTACCGGGTTCAATCCCCTGTGCCCGCTCTTGTTAGTGCGCCCTGCCGTGCTTCAGCTTCGTCCGGTGGACGATCAGCAGATGCAGGCCGAATAATACAACCATTACTCCCGCGCTGGCCAGAAAAGGAGCACCATGGCTGACCGTATCCCACAGCTTGCCTGACACCACCGGACCAGCAACCATTCCTGATCCCTGCAGCGTCAGGAAGAGCCCCCAGACGGTCCCGCGTTCCCCCTCCGGCACCTGCTTGGCCAGGAAGGCGTTCCACGCCGGAAGAATCAGCGCATAGCTGATCCCGACCAGAGCTACCGCCACGAAGGCCAGCGGAAGCCAGCGGACCTGTGAGAAGAAGGCCATGGAGCAGGCTGCCAGCAGGAAGCCGATATTGAGGAAGATGGAGGTGCCAACCTTATCGACCAGCTTCCCGGCGGGTATAAGTGTCAGCACGGTAATTCCTCCCCCGGCAATCAGCAGCAGGCTGAACTGGTTGGGGGTGACATGCAGCTCCGAGCGTGCGAACAGGGTAACCACCGGCGTCATAAGCCCAATCGCAAATGCCTGCAAGAACAAGGCAGGAAACAGCAGGCGGCTTACCTTCAGAGAGGAGGTCACCTGCTTCCAGGTCCGCTTCAGACTCTGCAAGGGTCTTACCGGCTTACGCGGTACCGGCGGCCCCTCTGCCGACATCTCGCGGACAGCGCGCGGCGCATGCCCGCCAATCTTCGAAGGCAGGAACAGCGCCACGGCTACAACGGCGGCAGCGAAGCCCATCAGCACCAGGAAGACCGTCCGGTAGCCATGTCCGCCATGATCCATCATGAAGTTGACGATAATCGGACCGACGCCGGTTCCGGCCAGTGACGCCATCTCCACCGCCCCCATGGCTGCACCGCTGCTGCCGCTCCGGGTAGAGTCCGCCAGCTCGGTGATGCCTGTCATCGTACAAGGCCACAGCGGCGAGGTGCCGATCCCCAGAATCAGACAGGCGATGGACAAGCTTACGGCATCTTTGGCATAGATAATCAGCCCGACAGCCACCACAAGCAGCAGTAGCGCCCCTGTCATCGTCCAGCGGTAGCCGATCCGCTCCATCACCCAGCCGAACGGGCTGCGGAACAGGTTATCCCCGAGATACTGCAGCGCGAAGGCGAACCCGACCACCGTTACGGAGAGACCCAGAATATTCTCCATATAGACCGGCAGCAGGGCTACCAGCAGCGATCCTTTGACGAATTCGACCAGGAAAATAATGATCCACATTTCTAATATGAACGGTGAGGCTAAACTGATATGCATACGTTCCGCTGCTTTGCCAGACATTTCATCACATCCTAGTATTATGTTGATTGATTTGTTATACTGATGCTTGCTCAAGTAGAAATGGGGATTCCGTCCCTCCGGGGACACCTTTTGCTTCAGCGAAATCAAAAAACCACTCTTCGCGAAAGGTTGTGACAGCATTAAATGAATCAACAAGCTACTCCCCTCTTCACTGCTCTCAAAAAGCATGCCGCCGGAAATCCAGTTCAATTCCATATTCCGGGACATAAGAAGGGGCTCGGGACCGATGCCGAATTCCGTGAGTTTATCGGCGATAACGCTCTATCCATAGATTTGATCAATATTGCACCGCTTGATGATCTTCATCAGCCCACCGGGGTTATTCTTGAAGCTCAGAAGCTGGCTGCAGAGGCTTTCGGCGCCGATTACACGTATTTCAGTGTACAGGGCACGAGCAATGCCATCATGACTATGATCCTCTCTGTCTGCTCAGAAGGAGACAAAATTATTGTGCCGCGCAATATTCACAAATCAGTGATGTCGGCCATTATTTTCTCCGGAGCCAAGCCTATTTTCGTCTCTCCTGTACAGGATGAGAATCTTGGGATAGACCACGGCATAACCACCAGCTCGCTTGAGCGGGCTTTAAGGCGCCATCCGGATGCCAAGGGTGTCCTCGTTATCAATCCGACGTATTTCGGCGTATGCGCCGACCTCCGTTCGATTGTCGACCTGGCCCATAGTTACGGGGTTCCCGTACTTGTGGACGAGGCACATGGAGTACTGATTCATTTTCATGAGGACTTACCGGTATCGGCCATGCAGGCCGGTGCAGACCTGGCAGCAACCAGCGTGCATAAGCTGGGCGGCTCCATGACGCAGAGCTCGGTACTGAACCTCAATGCCAAGACGGGTCTTGTCAACCCACAACGGGTACAGACCATTCTCAGCATGCTGACCACCACTTCAACCTCATATATTCTGCTTGCCTCTCTGGATACCAGTAGACGCAACCTTGCCCTGAACGGACATGAGATGGCGGCGAGAACCATTGCACTGTCGACCTATGCCCGTAATTCAATTAATGAGATTGAGGGGCTGTACAGCTTCGGCAAAGAAATTCTCGGAACAGAAGCTACCTTCGATCATGATCCGACAAAGCTGAACATTCATGTACGCCACCTGGGCATTACCGGTTATGAGACCGAGAATTGGCTCCGGCAGAAGTATAATATCGAAGTTGAACTCAGCGACATGTATAATATTCTTTGCCTGATTACCCCTGGTGATACTAAAGAATCTGTAGATAAGCTGCTAGCTGCGCTGCAGGTGCTCTCAGCGATCCATTACAGCAAGGGTGAGATCTATGAGCTTAAGGTACAGGTACCGAATATCCCGCAGCTGGCCCTGATCCCGAGAGATGCCTTCTACGCGGATACGCAGCTGATTCCCTTCCGGGAGTCTGCCGGTTACATCATTGCAGAGTTCATCTACGTCTATCCGCCGGGTATTCCTATTCTTCTCCCTGGAGAAGTTATTACCCAGGATAATATCGACTATATCATCGACCATGTAGAAATCGGATTACCTGTCAAAGGACCCGAGGACCGCAGCATTACCAATATAAAAGTCATTGTTGAAGCAGAGCCGATCTCCTAAGGCTTGTCCCATAGCAGTGCGACATGCAAAACCCCGATACGTATAGAGTATCGGGGTTTTGCATGAATGCCTGAAATCTATTCTTGCTGGGCAAGCAGCTCGTTATAAGCTTCTTCAACAGCTTTCCATTCAGCTTCATCTTCAATGTTGTACAGAACCATTTCCTCGTCTTCTTCTTCCATACGAAGGATGATTCCGTCTGCTTCCGGGTTCTCGCGCTCAAGCAGCAGGGCGTACAACTTCTCGCCTACGTCGAACGTTTCCACCAGTACCATTTCTACATCTTCGCCCTGCTCGTTCGTCAAGGTCAGCACAAACTCCTCGTGCTCATGGTCGTGATCATGTCCGCAACCGCATGCTTCACCATGTTCATGGCCATGCTCATGTTTGTGATCGCTCATTGTAATACCTCACTTTAATTGAATTATCCTACATTTGGTATCGTAACACGTAAGATAAGGACAGGTCAATTTGCAGGAGGGACTTAATTCTTGGATGAAGCCGTAACTACCTTCTCGGACACAAGAATGTACTCTCCGTTCTTGGACGCCTTCATGAAGAAGCCTACACTATATTTGCCCGGTTCCTTGAAATCATAGGTGAACTCCGGTGTGGAGAACCAGAAATCCTCATTCTTGGAGCCGACGGCATCCTCGAGAATATCCTTCACATTCCCGGCAGGATCGGTGATCGCCACCTTCACGGCAGCGATGCTGTCCTTCAGGCTGTCCACCTGTGTCAGAATCTTCATCTTCAGCTTGCCTGTGTTGACATTGCCGAATACCGTGTCGCCTTTGAACAGTACGATATGAACATTCGGCTTGAGGATCGTCACTCTGCCTGAGCCGTCCCAGCTGACGATACCCCCGGCCTCCCTGGCGGGAATATAGGTCTTGCCGTCAATCAAATAGCCGCCGTCGGCTATTTCCTTTCCATTGCTCCATACTTTGATCCTCTGGTTCACAGCGTCCGCGAACAAATAGGAGCTTCCCATCATGAAAAACACAACCGTGCACAGAGCAATTTTTCTCCATCTCATTGTAAAGCCCCTCCAAATAATTCATGCTGTTAATGTATACTGCTAAGCCAACGACAAGTTGCGCAGAATTCAGGGATTTATTTCTTTTTGCAGAAGAAAAGAAAACCAAGCCCTTCAGCAACCGGTTTCGGCATGTGCAGCAGACGTTAACGCAGCATTATTGGAGAAGCTGCTGTCTCCTCTGGACATAGAAAAGGCCGGACTTCAGCGCCTGTAAGACGCCTGTCCGGCCGTTCCCCCTGTTATCTATGCCCGGCTAAAATTGCGGAAGCTGATCCAGATTATTCGTAGGATCTCCGTCTGCATCGCCGCGGATATACATTTCACCATCTTTGCCTTTAAATACATTGACGCCTGCGATGCTGCCGGACTGCACCTCCTGAAGTGCCTGCTGATAATCCAGCACGCGTCCGGAGGAGGTCTGGAACCCGGTCAGGTCCCCGTCACCGTTACGTTTGGCGGCAATAAAGCGTTCCCGTTCTTGATTCATCACTTAGGATCGTCTCCTTCGCACTAGAATTAGCCAGCTGTCCTGGCCCGATTCTAGCTTGTCCATCGCAGCGAAAGAGTATGTACCCGGCAGATTACAGGGCCTTACTCATTCTGACATGCAGAATCCCCGCATCATAGAAAGGCTCCTTGGAGATCACTTCGTAGCCAAGCTTGCGGTAAAAGGGTTCTGCTTGACACTGGGCATCCAGAATGGATGCCTGCAGACCCAGCTCACGTGCGCGTTCTTCCATAGCCAGCAGCAGGATACGTCCGCATCCCTTAGCGCGGAAGGCCTCCTGAACGGCAATCCGCTGCATCTTGGCGGTGTCCGCTTTATAATAGATCATCCGGCCGGTTGCAGCCGGCTGTCCGCCCTCCATGAGCAGGAAATGATGCACATGCTCACTGATGACATCATATTCATCGATCTCCTCTTCTACCGGCACCTTCTGTTCTTCCACAAATACCTTCTTGCGGATCTCCAGCGCCATTTGAAGCTGCTCCTCTGTAGTAACATGTACGATTTCCACTGCCATCTCCCTGACTCCTCTCTATAGGTCCAATCAATATGGAGCATTATACAGAATTATTAATATCCTGTATAGAGCCTGAGAGTTTCCGGGGAAGGCCAGCGGGCAGGGAACCGCCGGACACTGATTTCAGGGAGTGTCATAGACCTCCTCGGGAATCGAGCGGTCATACACATCCCGCAGAACCGGCGAGGTCAGGCTATCCCGTGAATTCAGACTTCCGTCTAGTCCGGTCATGCTGTGAACATCCGTATATTCAGGAATCTCCTTGCCTGACGCACATCCGGCGGTTCCCAGAAGGAGACATGCTCCCATCCATAATAGACATACTCTGGCCATGCGCATTGTTATTACCCCCTCATCCTTCTCGGCTCTTTACAGCTTTGACGAATCGGGAGGTTCATAAACGAAGCTTTACAGATTTACATTGCCAACCACATGGACAAGATACATCATCCCCCCGAGAACTCCGGCAAGGACAAAATACGCAGCCCCATATCTCCAGCGGGAAGCAGCCGGCACATCATAGTACTTATCATTGTCATATACTGTGAAGCTGATCTCACAGGTCATCTTCATGTGGAGGCTGGCGTCCACATACAGCTGATCGAGCTGCACGACTTTGACTTTTCCGATTAGCGATTGTACCGGCAGGGTCGCCGTTCCATAATAATCCAGGTTATCCCAGCGTACCCCGACGAACTGCTGACGGTTCAAATCACTGTAGGTGGTGAACGGCAGCTCCCGTTTATGCTCAGGGCCGGGGATCAGATACCCTTGCTCCTGCAGATCCCCGATGGGGATCAGGAAGCTTTTGAGCACCGTATGCATCTGATTCTTCGTACGCCGGCTGATGTACTTCTTATACATATCATAGGCGAACATTACCCAGATGATGCCGAACAGGATAGATTTCAGATAGATGATTACAGCTAATCCTCCAATGAGCCCTACCAGCCATAACCAGCGGGTAACTGCCGTGGCAATTCTCCCCCCGTCCAGCGGATGGATCGGCAGCAGGTTAATCAGATTAAGGAAGAAGCCGATGTAGGCCAGTGAATATAACAAGGGGCTATGATAATAATAGGCTGCTCCAAAAACAATCAGAGCACCGATACTCCCCAATATTGGGCCGCCAAAAGCGACATACGCTTCCTCTCTGGCATCCAGCGGCTGCTTCTTCATCGTAATCAGTGCGCCCATAAAAGGAATGAACAGTGGTGCACTTACCGGCAATCCGATCCGTTTGGCAGCGATAACATGGCCGATCTCATGAACGAATAATAACGCCACGAAGCCCACAGCGAACTGCCATGGTGAGATCAGTGCATAAGCCCAGATCGATACCATCATGGAGATCAGCGGACCTGCGATTTTACCCAGCTTGAGCAGAGAGATAATGGCTTTTCCCTTAAGCAGAAGCAATACCGCCCCGCTGCCCAGCCATCCCCATGCGCCTGAGCTTTTTTTCTCCTGTTTGTTTTCCTGCAATAGTCTCAATCTCCTTTTGACCTCTGTGTCTCTCTACTGTCGCACAGGAGTACGGTGGATTGCAAATAGACTTATGATGTTGACAAATCTCCCGGCCTGCATATATGATATCCAGTAATTAGGATAACCACAATAGCTGCGAAGAGAAAGAGTACCCTGGCAATTCTTCCACAGAGAGCTCCGGCTGGTGAAAAGGAGCAAAGAAAACCCTCGGGAATATGGTCTCAGAGCTGCGCACCGAATCCCGGCATGAACGGGACGTAGGCTGCGCCGGAACCCGCATCCGTTACCATGCTAGGGTATACCCGCTTTTTTTCTGCGGACGTACCTGAAGAGGTGGATGCCGCGAGGCATTGATGAATTTGGGTGGTAACACGTGAGCATAGGCTCTCGTCCCTTTAGGGGATGAGTGCCTTTTTTGCGTTCAATGAATTTGAGGAGGAGAGAAAGATGGCTAACATTTTTATCGGAGGGGCTTGGCCTTATGCCAACGGCTCCCTGCATCTGGGCAGACTCGCCAGCATTCTTCCGGGAGATATTCTGGCCCGCTACCACCGTGCCAAAGGTGACGCTGTACTGTATGTATCCGGCAGTGACTGCCACGGCACCCCCGTTGCTGTACAGGCAGCGCAGGAGGGTGTAACGCCAGGTGAATTCGCCAGCCGGTATCATGAGGAGTTCGCCGATTGCTTCCGCACCTTAGGCTTCACTTATGACTTGTATACCCGGACCGATCAGACCCATCACCACAGCACAGTACAGGAGCTGTTCGTTAAGCTGCTGGACAACGGGTATCTGTACCAGAAACCCAGTCTCCAGTGCTATTGTGAGCAAGACCAGCGCTTCTTGCCGGACCGTTATGTCCATGGTCTCTGCCCGGTATGCGGACAGCAGGCCCGGGGGGACCAATGCGATTACTGTTCCACGATTCTCGATCCGGTGGATCTGCTGGAGCGCACATGCGCCCTCTGCGGCTCTACGCCGGTGCTGCGCTCTACTCAGCATTACTACCTGTCGCTGTCCAGCTTCCAGCAAGCACTCACAGAATATGCTGATTCCGCGCAGGGCTGGAGAGATAATGCTGTCCGTCTAACTCGCAGATATCTGCAGGAAGGCCTGCAGGACCGCGCAGCAACACGCGATCTGGACTGGGGCGTGGATGTGCCCATTCCCGGCTTCGCAGACAAGAAAATCTATGTCTGGATCGAAGCGGTCAGCGGCTATCTGTCCGCCAGCAAGCAGTGGGCGGCGGAGACAGGCAACCGGTGGGAGGATTTCTGGTCTATAGCGTCCGCACAAGATTACGATGAGCAGCCGCCTATAACCGCCTACTATGTGCATGGGAAGGACAATATTCCTTTTCACAGCCTGATCTGGCCCGCTCTCCTGCTCGGAGCTGAGGAACTGCATCTGCCGGACCGGATCTTCTCTTCTGAATATTTAACCCTGGAAGGGCAGAAATTCTCCACCAGCCGCAACTGGGCGGTCTGGGTGCCGGATATTCTCAGCCGGTATGACCCGGACTCGGTCCGTTACTTCCTGACCGCGAACGGTCCCGAGAAGCGGGATGCCGACTTCTCCTGGAGAGAGTTCATCTATAGCCATAACAGCGAGCTGCTGGGCGCGTTCGGCAATTTTGTCAACCGCAGCCTCGTGTTCGTGAATAAATTCTGGAATGGCAAAGTTCCAGATGGAGTCTTAGACGAAGCATGGGTGAGCAGTCTGGATCACCTGTATAGGGAAGCAGGAAGGCTGATTGAAGCAGGACACTTCAAAGAAGCCCTGGAATTCATCTTCTCGCACGTCCGCCAGGCCAACAAGTATTTTGATGAACAGCAGCCGTGGCTCCAGATCAAGCATGATCCTGCGGCAGGGGGCAACACGCTGTACACCTGTGTTCAGATTATTGCCAACCTGGCAAACCTGCTGAACCCGTTCATTCCTTTCTCCTGCGGGAAGATTAGAGGTTTCTTGTCCATAGAACAGCCCGTATGGCACCCGGTATCCATTCTTGCAGGGCGGCCTATATTGGAGCTTGAATTACTGTTTGAGCGGATAGAGGTGCAGCGGATAGAAGAGGAGCTGGAGCGGATGGGGATGGGTTAAAAAAGCGTTCTTTCCCGCATACCGCCCGCTAAAGCAAGCAGCGCAGGCAAGAACGCTCAAGGAAAAATATGGATGGATACACAGTAGCTGTCTGCTCTGTGTGATAACTTAGTTCTGGCCGGGGTAACGTGCTCCGGCTGCAATCCCTTGCGGGGATATCCGCTCAATCCTTGCGAGATCCTCCGCCGTCAAGGTAACCTGAAGCGCTCCGAGGTTCTCTTGTAACCGCTCCAGCCGCTTCGTACCGGGAATCGGTACAATCCGCTCTCCTTGTGCAAGAAGCCAGGCCAGGGCAAGCTGTGCCGGAGCGTAGCCTTTCTCGGCTGCCATCTGCCCGATCAGCGAGACGACTTCCAGATTCCGGGTGAAGTTCTCTCCCTGGAACCGCGGGTAATGCCGGCGGTAATCATCCTCCGGCAGATCATCGAAGCTCTTGATCTGTCCAGTCAGAAAACCGCGGCCCAGCGGGCTATAAGGAACGAAGCCGATGCCCAGCTCCTTGACCAGCGGCAGAATCTCATCCTCCACCTCCCGGCTCCAGAGTGAATACTCTGTCTGCAGGGCGGTCAACGGATGCACCGCATGTGCCCGGCGGATCAGTTCAGGCGAAGCCTCGGATAAGCCGATATAACGGATCTTTCCTTCCTTGACAAGGTCAGCCAGGGTACCGGCGGTTTCCTCAATAGGGGTGTTCGGATCAGGACGGTGCTGATAGTACAGATCGATATAATCTGTGCCTAGTTGATAGAGGCTGGCATCTACGGATTTTTTGATATAGGCCGGGTCTCCCTTGGGTCCCTGAGTATGTGTAATGCCGAATTTGGTCGCAATCACAGCCTGATCTCTCCGGCCCTTAAGCGCCCGCCCGAGAAGCCGTTCATTGCCGCCGAAGCGCTGCTGCTCGAAGGCTCCATAGATATCCGCTGTGTCCAGCAGAGTTACGCCCAGATCAAGCGCGCCATGAATGGTTCGTACAGACTCTTCATTATCCGGCATCATCATCGTTCCGAGTCCCAGAGCCGATACGCTCAGCCCTTCGTTCCCGAGTGTTCTTGTATGCATATGGTTGCCTCCCTCTTGTCCCTGTAATAGATCTTACGAACATGTCCTTATTCTAACCGTCCTGCCGTGGAGCAGCCACAGTACGTTCATGCTAGTAAGATCATTACCAGGGAGCGGAGGAAACGTAGGGCGTATGTCCCCCGAGAATCGTCTGCTACGTTATAACAGGCGTATAGATACAAATATGCAGTCCCGGGTGATCCGCCAGATTGGCCATCGAATTGATGTCGTAGACTACAGGCTCACTTGTACCCAGACTCTCTATGACCACACGGTTGACTCTTTTCCCCTGAATATTGTGCTGTTTCCACATCTCGGCGAAATCCGCACTGTCCTCCAAGAGCTGATCGACCATCTCCTTGTGCCAAGGATCATGCAGGTTCAAGTCATAATAGGTTCTGTACACACCTACTGAATGTAGGGCGAACTCCTCCCAGTTCAGCATCCGGCAGCGCAGCTCCAGATCCAGGAACAGAAGACGCATCATAATGCGCTCAGAAGCAGACAGACCTCCGAAATCACTAAGCACTTCACTCGCTTTATCATTCCAGGCCAGTACCTCAGACCGCTCATTCGTAATAAAAGACGGATAAGTCAATTGCCGGATAATATCCCGCCACTGCGGACTCAGCTCCGGACTGACCGTATCTATAGAAGCAAGTGTATCCGGCAAGCCGGGATTCCATAGCTCAAACAGATGCTTGCGCTCATCTGCCGACAACCGCAGCGCCTGACTGAGACTCTCCATGACCTCTCTGGAGGCGGTAACCTCCCTGCCCTGCTCCAGCCATGTATAATAAGTGCTGCTGAGACCGGCCAGAACCGCAACCTCCTCCCGCCGCAGACCTGGTGTTCTGCGCTGACTGTTCGTTTCCTTGATCCCTGCAGCTTCTGGCTGCAGGCGGTCCCGGCGTGATCTCAGGTAGTCGCCAAGACGCTTAAACCTCGTAATCTCATTGCTCATGAGCTGGGCCTCCTTTCAGCCAATCGAGTGTCTATTCTACCAGAAATACGATTAAGATTGATTCACAGATGCTTCACATATTCACATACTCTCGCATATAGCGTGGGGTAGATCCCCGGGTAGGTCACAGCCTGCGGCAGCTCGCTGAAGCTTCGAAGCTCCGCCATTTCGTACGGGGGCAAAGTTCCGAACCTTTTGACATCTGCATAATACAACATCCCGTAGCTCTCTGCCAGCTCATCACTTCTGACCGAATAGATGCATAGCGGATGCAGTTCATAATCTTCAGCGCCTGTCTCTTCGTAGAGTTCTCTTACCGCAGCTTCCCCGGGACTCTCACCCGCCTCAATATGCCCGCCGGCAAATTCCCACGTGGACCGCTCACGGTGCCGTACCAGAACCCAATCCTTCCCTTGCTTCATAAAAATCACTACATATTTGAGACTCCCCCCAGGGCACTCCGCTTCATGCAATGTTACGATCATGATAGAATTCCACCTTTTATGTTGGTTAAGGAACTTCCAGACAAGCGCCATTATTGTAATATACTATGGATGGGGTGTCGTGGGTTTTTGTCACTGCGGTGGTATGGAAGGGTCATGCTTAACTGATCATCTATAGCATATTTAAAAATCTCTTGCCATTCCCTTACGTCCTGTGTTATTATAAATTTCGTTGCAGGACGGTAGCTCAGCGGGAGAGCACTATCTTGACAGGGTAGGGGTCATGGGTTCGAACCCCATCCGTCCTATATATGGATAGCCTTAAAGAAACGAAGCCGATCATATGATCGGCTTCGTTTTTCGTTGTTATCATTGCAACAGTTTTATTCTGCCTTAGCCCCGTTCATCCGAGACGCCTCATCCCGCAAATACTTCATCCGGGCTTCATACTCCATCCTTGTAGCGGCATCCTGACTCAGGAACTCCAGCGTATCCATTGCTTTTTTCAACATCGGTTCATTCATGGTCAGCACCTCCCAGTTTGGTTGCTCAACACCCTTCAGAAATAATAACCAGTTGATCAGACCACCAGTTAATGGGACGGCCTGCTCCTCGAGCTTTGTTAATTCTATTACATGAATTTCCAGATCATTGTTCAGTGGAATCCCGGTGTGATCTTCCCGAAGGCGAAAGATATTATGATGGCGGTTATTAGGAAGACAGGAATAGTTCAAAATATTGATCGTTACACACTTCTTCAATTGAATGTAATCGTCGCCTTTTTGAATTTGGTGGTAATACATCTCACTCCAGTAGAAAAGTGTCCGCTTCTCCATATTATATGGATTGAATAGTTGCATTTCGATGTTGATCCGTTTGCCCTCAGCCGTCTTGGCTTTAATGTCCAGAATAAATTGTTTCTCCCTTCAAAGATCTATGAAACATACAAGCCCAGTTTTATATTCAGCCCTCCCATTCACCTGTAAGTTATCGCCATTCGCTTATCCACCAATACCACGCCGTCCGCTTCACCCTTACCGTTGAACAGGCCTGAAATTACATATATTTTCGTATCATCTTCAGCTTTCGCTGCCCATTCTTTATCATGCAAATACCGCTTGTTGATGGAATCGTAAGCATAATCCAGGTTGCGCTCCATATCCGTCAGATACTGATCGCCATAGATTTGTTTGAAGTCATCCTTAGACATGCCAATTTTAAAACCGCCAGTGGTTTCATACGTATCTTTCGATTCCTCCGCCAGAGTAATACCTGCCACTTTATCCTCACGGTACATAATTCTTACGCCAGAGCTGTACATGATTGAATTCGCAATATCCTTATCTTCTCCTTTGCCCAATACCTCTTCTGCTTCCGCGCGGCTCATACCATACTCAACCATGGCTTTATGATCGTTCACCTTTTGGATGGCTAAGTCTTTGGTGGTTACCCCGTCTTTGGAATCCGCACAAGCCGTCAATACGAACAAGAACAACATTACCAGTACCGTTTTTCTCATCATGCCCTCCCGGATGTTTTTACCTAAACCTTACCATGCTTGGAGGAATAAGAAACATAAAAAAGACTGCATGAGCACAAGCTCACACAACCTCTAATAATGACGGTTACGAATTTACAGCAATCAGGTCGTTACTGTCAGCGTCTTTTGAACACCGCCGTCAGGATCGCACACCAGATATTTAACTTTCTCCCGTGCATTCTATATAATAGAGTCAGCTTACACACGGAAAGGACTGAACTATGCGCAGAT
Organism: Paenibacillus sp. FSL H3-0469; assembly: GCF_038051945.1. Lineage (NCBI taxonomy): Bacteria > Bacillati > Bacillota > Bacilli > Caryophanales > Paenibacillaceae > Paenibacillus > Paenibacillus sp. FSL H3-0469. The sequence goes on along the minus strand of NZ_CP150302.1, from coordinate 7,748,855 downwards.
ATCAATAGTTGTACCTCACCAATACCATATATACTTCATGGAGGTAACACTTTGATGATTACTGAATTACGTACCGAGCGATTAGTGTTAAGACAAATGAGTACCGCCGATTCAGCCAGCCTTTTCGCGATCTGGTCTGATCCTGAAGTCACCCGCTTCATGAATATCAGCAGCTTCACAGATGAGAGTCAGGCCGTAGAAATGATTGAGCTGCTTGGTAAGTTAGCCGATGAGAATCAGGCGATCCGCTATTCTATCATTGAAGCAGAATCCGGCCGGATTATCGGCTCATGCGGTTACAATATGCTGGACTATGACAATGCGAAGACAGAGATCGGTTATGACCTTAGCCGCGAGTTCTGGGGAAGAGGTTATGTGCCTGAAGCCCTTCGTGCGCTAATAGATTATGCGTTTGATACACTGGGCTTCAATAGAATAGAAGCAAAGGCTCAGCCTGCTAATATCAATTCTATTAAAGTATTGCAGAAATTAAACTTCTCGCTGGAAGGAACAATGAGACAGAGTGAGCGGTCCAACGGAACCTTCATTGACCTGTGTATGTATTCTAAATTAGCTGCAGATTAGGATAATCTGAACAAAGGCTGGCCCCAGGCGCTTCAGAATGAACAGCGCAGGGTCAGCCTTATTTTATATACAAGCCTTCATAAAAAATAAAGCTACCACTGGGGCAGCTCCACTAATTGAATATCCGATGCGGATGTCTTTACGTATTTGAGAATTTCTTTATAGCCCTTCTCTGACAGAAAACACTTTTGCTCGACTCCTTTGTGGTCTTCCCCAAAATAAGCAATATGAAACGTCTTATCCAACTGGATAATGTTAGAAACCTGAATTAACGTGTTTCTATCTGCTAGAACGAAATTATATCCTGAACTGGCCAGGGTATTAAGCCAATATTTCAGCGTACCTACTGTATAAAAGGTCTGATCGTACGTATGGACAATGATCCGATAGATAGTCCGTTCAAATTCCATAAAAGTTATTTTTTCAATATCGAGTGAGAATACACCAGTGTTTCCCTCTGTGTCTCTAGTAACAGATATCGTGCTCAAAGGGATCAACTCCAATGTTATTTAAGTAACTCTTCAGGAACCTCGGGTTGGTTAATGTAAAATACACTTGCTGTAACCAACACGATAAGGGCAGCGAAGGCAGACAAACCGGATGCAAGTTTATACACTACTGTGCGTCGTAGAGCCTGTAACCCCTTCATTCTCAGTTCTCACCCCCCTTCTAGCAATAAGCAGACTGATCGATTGAGCCAAAAAACTGGCAGCAATCACCGGTGAACCTGCCACCACATTGGCCATAACAAGCATTACTGCTATGACTTTGAGCTTAGGCCAGTGCTGTCTGGGAATCCGGGTCTGGCGTTCGATTCCGATAGGGGCCAGCCACAGTACAATCAATAGACTGATTCCATTCATAAGCAGAATCATTGTATCTCCTGCTTTAATGAAGGACAAGAACGTGAACAAAGTTGCTGTAAACAAGACACAGGCCATTCCCGATTTCAGATGCAACCCGCCGGATACCTGACGCAATAAGGCAAAGGAGATCAAAATCTGAATAGTCTCCTTTGTCCTGCCCGTCAGAAGGGACAACACCAGTGTCAGCCCAATAATAAATAACGCATTAAGGATGACCGCAATAGCAAACTTCAGGACCGTAGCAGATGCCGGATGCTCGGGAACTATACGTTTGATGCGCAGTGCAAGCTTGCCGGACATGAATTCAAGCATCTTCCATCTCCTTCCGGGTGGAATAGTATAGAAGGAAGACAGACATAACCAAAAAAATCAGTGCATTTAACAAAATATCATTGTAATAGAGCAGGAGAGATACTACTATTACAAATGCACAAATCAGCACGGACAGCAAGATATCCTCTATTTTGAAGCGGAGTTTATCCAGATCGAAGGTGAAGCCTTTGCCTTTGCGGTATAGGTAGCCGAATACTCCAAAGACAATAGCAGCGGTCGCAACCTGCAGAAAATACCCGTTCGCCTTATTGTCGATATTCGAAACGGAGCCGAAGACACTCCAAAGAATCAACGTCTGAATCCCTGCAAAAATAGCAAATCCTGATATCGTTGCAATAATGGACAAGATTAGAGGCATCCTCACTACCGCTGCAAAGAATAAGATAAAGATCAGGATTAATACGAGTGGTGCGACATTTGACATGCCCAGTTCATTGCGTAATAGATAGCTCTGGAGGTTGTTCAGCAAAATGACGAATAGGGCCTGCCATATGTACCATCTCCATTTGAATCGAAAGAGCGACATAATCAGATAATAGAGCGCAAGCGTCTCTATAGTTGAAAAAAACATAAAGCCTACAGGTTCCCACGACAAACCAAAACACCGCCTGACTAATTTTCGTTTACAAGATTAATTATATATCCACGCCGCACCAGACGTATACTACTTAATTACAAAATTCGACACTTTTTACTCAAGGCAAAAAAACACCCGCTGAATGCTCTGAATCGAGTCTCAACGGATGTTCTTCTGTATATAACAGCTTGGCTATTCGAATTAAATTTCGGACCAGATGATGTTAATCTCCACGATTCCCTCCTGGGAAGTAAGCGGACCGCCAATAACTGACCAGCTGTGTTTGTTGTCTTTGGTCATACCCTGAATAATTAGATTCTTGGCATCAATGGTCTTCACAGACTGGTCCCCCATTTGGGCAGACAGATAATCATCATAGAGCTTCGTTACAGCTTCCATACTATCGGACGTTCTATAAACCAGCATCACCGATGTTTTGCCTTCGTTCTTAGACGTTGTGGACAGCACAGTCTCTGTTATATTATCCGGCATCGGAAAATCCTCTGGAAGCTCTTTCGGAATGTCTACGCTGCCGGAAGCAGTACCGCCTCCAGCGTCCGACTGTTCAGGCGTCTGTTCCGGCTCTGCCGATGGTGCGGGCGTCTGCTCCGGTTCATCCGTTGCTGCTGGTGTCTGCTCCGGCTCTGTTGACGCCGCAGGGGTCTGCACCGCTTCGGCTGTCGGTGTGGATTCCTGGGACGGCTCAGCGGACGGCGCATTCGCTGAATTACTGCACGCACTCAGGACCAGCAGGGACAAGGTCAAGGATAAGGACATTATTAGTTTTTTGGTGTACATCTTCTCACTCCTCATGATTTCATGGAACTTTAACATCGCCAGTTAGATTCAATGGCTTACCGGATAATACCCCTTTTCACATTCCTCCAAACAACAAATGTAGACAAAAAGAAGCCCGGAAACCAAGGCTCCCGGGTGAATCGAATAATTTATAAGTTCAGAAATTATTTATAATAAGATGTCGTAAGCGGAACGAAGACCGAGGTTCCCTTCTTCACATCGCCGGTGAGATACAAGCTGCTGACTCCGGCAATATCCACTTCGATGGTCGTGAGCCCGCTGGCCGGGTCAATGGTCTGCTTCTTCAGCACAGTGTTGGTGTCCGCGTCTTGAATCGTGAAGTCTTTGATCTCCCCGCCAATTGCGGCGATCTGAAGATAGAGCTTCTGATACTTTTTGTTAGGCTCCAGCATGAAGGAACTTCCGCGGTCGCTGCTGGCGTCATCGAAGAATACATCCTTGTAGTCCTTGTCCTTGTATACAGTCTTGCCCGGGTCTTTGGTATGATACATATTGTCAAAGCCTGTAGCAATCGGCACACCTGCCGTCTGCTCTCCAAGAGAAATGGTGTTAGTTGCAGCATCGAACTTGACAGTGACGCCAAGCAGGTCAGATACGGAACGGACCGGCAGATACGTTGTGTCCTTATAGGAAATTGGGGCAATCACCGCACCGCTGCCATTCTTAAGCTGTACGGGCTGGCCGTTCATCTTGAATTTGATGCTTGGATTCAGGAAAGCCTTGATCTCCTGCAGGTTGGCTCCGGCATACACGCCCGTGCCCATTCCTCCAAGTACGGCAAATGCAGTCAGTGCAGCAGTCATCTTCTTCTTCATTCGATCATACTCCTCTCCATTTATAACAAATTTGAATATTCCATATTGGGAGTATAATAAATCCTGCCACCAGATGCAACATACCCCTTAGAAGGCTGTCAAGCCAAAGAAATACCCTGCCAATCCGGCAGGGCATTCGATACTCCTATGTACTCTAAACTACACTTAGAGTCCATCTCGCCGCCCAACAGATTCGTAGCGGTCGCGGATTTCCAGATTTTTGGAGTGATTGTACAAGTCCAGCGCGATAATTCCTCTGCGTGCCAGCTTCACCACCAGAACGAATAAATATATCCCCATCCCCAAACAAGTCAACCAGAGCAAAAGAGCAAAAATACTGAATCCTCCAGCAAGCAAGGACCCAAAACCTGTCATATACACAGCTTACATCCCCCTAATTCAACATGATACAAGTCTATATCCTAATCATATCAAGTTTGGCACGTTTGTGTAAGGAATGCAAAGTTCTATTAAATTTTACTGTAGAAATAATCCAATTTTGATATACTGGCTAAGTATGATTAAACATTTGGGGGAAATTACTGATGTACGGAAAATTAACCAAAATGACTTTAGCTTTTGCTCTTTTAGCGTCACCGGTGATATTAAGTGGATGTGGCGGGTCTGCTGAGGTTACGCAAGCTGCAACCGCGACTCCTTCTGCTGCACCGACTGCGTCTCCTACTCCAGCACCAGAACTGAAGAACTTCTCTGTGAAGGATAAGACGCAGGAATACCTGGAGAACTTCGGCACCAGTGCTTGGAATGCTGAGTCGTCCAAAGAAATTGCCGAGAACATCCGGATTAAGGCCAGAGAGGATAAAGAGAATACCTTCACTTATCTGGAGATTGCTGACTCTATTGAGAAAAATGATGTGCAAAATGTAAAGAAGATTTTTACGAAAATTGGTGGAGTTCTGCCTGCTTCCGTTGCCGCCCGCTATCCGGATCCCACACCTACACCCGATGAAACGGATGCACCCTCTGGCGGGGATACTGATATGACCTACCTAGAAGCAGACCAGGAGTTTGGATCGAGAGGACTTGATTTAGCCAAAAGCTATCTGGAAAAGGAGCTTACCCAAGAAATAAAAGATGATATTTCAGCATATTTTCTCCATAGCATGGAGTTTATAATTAAGGAAAACCAAAGCAAATACAAGGAAATGGCCACTGCCATTCAAAAAGATGACAAGGCAACTGTTCAAAAACTATATGCTGAGCTGCTCCCGTTATACCAAGGCTTACCTGATTCAGCAACGGCTGTAACCGCTACGCCAGCCCCGGCAGCGGCAAAGGACGAAGCCGTTCATCTCAAAGGAAAAAAAGACCAGGCTACGGAGTTCTTCCAACTTAATAGCGGGATCGCAATTGTGGAGGCCTCAGACGCCGGGAATTCTAACTTTATTATCCACATGTATGATGAAACTGGAGACTTTGAAGAATATGTTGTTAACGAGATTGGACCATACAAGGGCAAGTCTTTAGTGGTGATTCCCGAAGACGGGAAGTATATGCTGAAGGTAGAGTCGGATGGCTCCTGGAAGGCAGATATTAAGCAGAGCATCCCTGAGAATATCAAGAGCGCACCGGTTAAGTTATCCGGTAAGGGTAACGATGTTGTGTTTGCAAAGCTGCAAAGCAAGCTGACCCGGTTCACCTCCAAACATACAGGTGAATCGAACTTTATCGTCAGATTGAATGATAGCGGGCTGGTGAATGAAGTTGGTAATTATTCCGGTTCTACCGCGGAAAAAATCGACACCGACGGAATTTATGTCTTTTCTGTAGAAGCAGACGGACAATGGAGCATTGATATCGAATAAGCTTCGCACCGCAATGAAACGATTGCTGATCCGTGATGGACCGGCAATCGTTTTTCTTTTTACACCCTCACCCTCATCACACCATTCTCTTCCTCCAGCTCTACAAAAACCGGCCGTTCCTCCGGCGTCTGATTCGGTGTATGAATCGCCAGCATCAGCTGATGGCTGAAGGTGCGAAATACCATGGCATGTCCTCCGTCCTTAGTATAGAGCGGCTCTTCCTGATGAATCCACGGCCCTGTAATCTCTCCGCTTCCAGAACGGGCGATGCCCAGTGCATAGGTGTTATTAATGAAGCTGGCCCACAGCAGATACAGCGTACCGCCGCTTGACCTGAACAGAAACGGCCCATCGGTTACATAATTGAGCTGATCCGTATAACGCGCAGATACGAACGGAGTCGTCCACGGAGCTTCCGAGGCCCGGAAGAGCACGGCGGGTTCTCCTGCCGCGCTCCGCAGATCCTCCGTTAACCGCATAGCGCACACTTCCCCGTCTCCGGTCTGCTGCCACTCATGACAGAAGACCATCCACGGCTGGCCCTGATGATCTAAGTGCAGTGTTCCGTCCAGCGAACTCCAATCCGCCGGAGTGACCGGTCCTTCACTGTGCGGGAGGAATGGGCCCAGCGGATGTTGCGAGATTAACACGGCCGTACCCAGCAGATCATTGTCCTTGCGCCGGAAGGTAGCGAACATGAGGTAGCTGCCGCCGTATTCATAGACCTCCGGTGCCCAGAAATTCCGCTCGGCATAGAAATCCGTCCCCGGCCGGAATACCGGGAATGGCCCCTCCCAATGCTCCAGATCCTTGCCGGTATACGCATTGAAGCCGGTCCCCTTGCCCCAGATATTACTGTCGGTGCTGCCATATAAATAGTAGAGTCCCTCTCCCTGCCTCTGTCCGGCAAGCGGCAGCACAAACGGATCTCTGATCTGCAGGTTATGGTTATCTATCATGAATGCCTCTCCTTTCTTCCCTCACATTGCAAGCAATATCTATATAAGCTTTACCGGTATTCCGGCAAGACCACTCCGATATCACTGATGCTGACAAATCCGCCGTCCGCATACTCCAACTGTTCATTGCCCTTGACATTAAATGGAAGTCTCTTGCCCTGATACCGGACCTCTCCTTCAATCTGGCGGACGCTCATGCCAATCAGCTTCCGCAGGTGTCCGGCCCGGTCCAGCACCACACGCACTCCAAACGGACAGCGCAGGTATTCCTCTTCATTGCGGTAGATCACAGCTTGTTCATGCGTATTAATCAGCTCAAATACGGTTCCATCTACGATCCGGCGGTAGCCTGTCTCATGGGCCGTCTCCCGGCCGTGATCCATATTATAGGGGAGCAGACAGGTGAACCATAGCTCCCCCCCACCTGCCGGCAGAATGCCGCACAACCGCTCTACATAATCGAGCAGGCACAATATGGCCGGTGAATAGGCTTCGGTATAGCCTTCTTCTCCCGTCCACGGGCTTAAGGTCTGGGCAAACCGCGTCATCCGCGAACATGCCGCCAGAATAGGCTGCAGCACCCAGGTTAGCTCGACGTAACGCCCATGATGCTCGAAGGCATGCGGCGCACGGATCAGACTGAGGAAGTTAGTTGTCCCTCCCCAGGTGTTATAGCCGGAGGAAGGGTCGAACCTCGGATCATCCATCGCAAGCGAGGTGAATGGATATTTGGCGAAGAACTTGCCGGTATTCAGCAGGTAACGGCGCAGGGCAGCATCAAAGAACTCCCGGTCCCCCACTTCGCAGGCCAGTACCCGCAGCAAGACATCCGATTGCACCCGGACCAGCCTTCCCCCTTGGTCACGGTCATAGAAAAATGCATCCTCCCCGTCATAGCAATGGCTGAAAAGGCTGTGGCTGCTGGCTGCTGCTCTAGCCCGCCACCCGGCATCGCTCTCCCCCAGCTCCTCTGCGATCCTGGACAGATATAGCCGCTGGCAATAGACATTGGCAGTTAGATCAGGGGCCAGGAAGGGCAGCAGCGGCGAATCCGGATGAACCCTGGCCGCATCCTCCAGATGGGGCGTATCCGGCACATGCCAGAAACGCGGGGAGAGATCATGTCCGGTATCGAACGTACAAAAGGCTTCGATGCAGCCGGTTCCTCGTGTATTGCGCCGGGAGGCCAGCCAGGCGTCGAACCTGCTCATCGCCTGGTACATCTCGGCAAGGAACGCCTTGCTGTGTCCGGTTCCAATATAATGATTCCAGACACTCCGGGCCAGCGGAGTCACCATTTGAATCTGCCGGTAAGCCGGTCCAGCAGGGGTTACCTTGTAAGGGATCAGCCCATCCTCCCGCTGATATTCCGCGAATAGCCGGAAGGTCGCCTCCGCCACCTCCGGCATGAAGCGTGACAGCCGTTCCGCGCTGATCGTGCCGGTACTCTCCAGCCAGCTCCCGAGATAGACCCCGCCTTCATGCAGGACCAGGCCGCCCCCATCCATTGGCACGATACAATCCATGAGCTTATGCACCGCGGAATAGTAGACATTCTCCATGTCCGCAGACGAGGCAGCGAAGACCACTCCCGATTGCTTCCATTGCTCCAGAGATTCACGGTCCTCTTCCTTTGTAAGCGCTCCGATCCTGTCCTCTACGGTAATCTTCCGCAGCTGCTGTAATATGCTGTCAGCAGTCATGCTGTCCCCTCCTGTATCTTCACTTTGCCCGTCCCGCAGCAGAGAAGCAGCTTGCCCGGGCAGACCGCTTCTCTCCCTTCATGCCTATTTGGCACCGAATAACTGCATCGCCCCATTGTAGAAGTCCTCTACTCCCTGCTTCACATCCTTCTGCCCGAAGCCAATCTCCTGCACAGCGGTTTCGGCCAGCTTGGTGAACTCGGTGAAGCTTGGCGGATTATAGCTTATGGCAAAAGGCTCCTTCTTCGTCGCTTCCGATACCCGGCTCGTGAAGTCGTAGACCGTCTGCTCCAGCGGAGTCGCATCCTTCATCAGCAGATCGCGCATCTTCGAGGTCACCGGCACGCCGCGGTCACTGCCCAGAATCCGGGCGGCATCGGGATCATTGATCCAGTAGTTCATGAGTTCCGCCACTTCCTTCGGATGCGCGGTCTTCGCATACCCGGACAGCCCTTGGCTGGATTCGAAGACGACTCCCGTTCCCTTAGGTCCGCGCGGCACCTGCACCATGGTCAGCGTGTCCTGAATCAGATTCTGATGGGCAGCGAACTGGTTGGACGGAATCAGGCTCATCGCCACTTTTCCCGTCACCACCAGCGATTTACTCGTGTCCCCCGGCGGATTGGATACCTGCATCGATGGGGTCACCATCCCTCCGCTCTCCGCCAGCCCGCTCCAGTAGTTGAACCAGTCCTCAGCATCCTGCTGGCCGAAGCCAAGCGCGTCCTTCTCCATGTCATAGACCTGCTTCCCGCGCTGCTTCATATAGATATCCATGCCCTCGACTGTGAAATTATAGGTACCGTAGAAGCCCTTGCCCAGCTTCTCAGAGATCTCTTTGCTGATGCTCGCGTAATCCTCCCAGCTCCAGCCGTCAGCCGGAAGCTCGATGCCCGCTTTTTTGAACAGCTCGGTATTCAGGACCATGCCTCTGGCATTGGCTCCGGCCGAGATATGCACCAGCTTGCCCTTAAGCGTGCCGTACTCCATCATCGTCTGATCCATATCGGTCAGATCCAGCTCTTTGCCGACATAGGGCTGCAGATCCAGCAGCACGCCTTTATCGGCATAATCGGTAACATTCCCTCCGAGGAAAAACACATCAGGAGCCGTTCCCGAAGCCAGCTGCGTGTTCAGCTTGTCAAAGTACCCGGAGTTCGGGGCGAACTCCCCGACTACCTTAATGTTCGGATGCTTCTCCTCGAATTTGCGCAGCGCCTCGTTCGTCTTGTCCGCCCGCTTCTGGTCGCCCCACCACATGATCCGCAGCTCCACCTGATCCCCGGATGGCTCAGCGGAATCCTTATTCCCCGCCGCCGCAGGCTTGCCGCTATTCCCGCCGGAGCAGCCGGCCGTTCCCGTCAGCAGTAGTGCAGCCAATGTAAGACCCAAGATCTTTTTCATGATTAAGTCCCCCCAAGAGTAATTGTAATCGCTTGCTCATTTCAGGCCGGTTGTAGCAATGCCCTCCAGGAAATGCTTTTGGAAGAGCATAAAGATCGTCATAATCGGCACAAGCGACAGCACGGACATCGCCAGAAGCGCGCCCCAGTCGGATGATCCCGAGGGGTCATAGAGCGAACGTATGCCCAGTTGTACCGTGAACAGATTGATCCGGCTCAGATAGATCATCTGGCTGAAGAAGTCATCCCAGCTCCAGATGAACGTGAAGATCGCTGTAGTGATCAGCGCCGGAACCAGCAGCGGAATAATGATCCGGAAGTAGAGCTGGCCCTGGCCGCAACCGTCAATGGTCGCACTCTCGTCCAGCTCCTTCGGAATGCCGCGGATGAACTGGATCATCAGCAGAATGAAGAACGAATCATGCGCCAGCCATTTGGGAACGATCAGCGGCAGATATGTGTTCACCCACTCCAGCTTGCTGAAGATAATATATTGCGGAATCAGCAGGACATGGTATGGCAGCATAATCGTCACCAGCATGCAGGCGAACAGCACACCTTTGAAGCGGAACTCCAGCCGGGCAAAGGCGTAAGCCGCCAGCGAGCAGGTCAGAATATTGCCGATTACCGACAGCACCGAGATGGTAGCGGAATTAAGGAAGAAGCGGCTGAACGAGATGCCCTGCAGACCCTTCCAGCCATTCAAATAATTCTCCAGTGTAAACCTCGACGGCCACAGACCCGGCTCCGAGAAGATCAGCTCATTCGGCTTAAAGGAACTGGACAGCAGCCACAGCACCGGATACAGCATCAGCAGCCCGAACAGAATAATGACGCCATGCTTGCCGAGCCTGAAGATCATTTTGGATTCAGCCATGAATTATCGCACGTCCTTTCCGTCGCCGTAGAACACCCAGAACCGGGAGGTTATGAACACGATGGAGGTGAACAGGCCGATAATGATCAGCATGATCCACGCCAGAGCCGCGGCATAGCCCATATCGAAGAAGGAGAAGCCCTTGAGATACAGATACAGCGTATAGAACAGAGTGGAGTTGACCGGACCGCCCCGCCCATCCCCAATCACGTATCCCGGTGTGAAGACCTGGAAGGAATTAATGATCCCCATGACCAGGTTAAAAAAGATCACAGGTGACAGCATCGGCAGTGTAATCCGCGCGAATTGCCGCAGCTTCCCGGCTCCGTCCACCTGCGCCGCTTCGTACAGGTCAGCCGGAATCTGCTTGATTCCAGCCAGGAAGATGACCATCGCCGAGCCGAACTGCCAGATCGACAAGGTGACGATGGTGGAGAGAATGTAGCTGGGATGGGCGATCCAGGCCGGACCCTCGATCCCGAACCAGCCGAGGAAATGATTGACCAGCCCTTCCCCGTCAAAAATCTGACGCCAGACGATCGCGATCGCTACGCTTCCCCCGAGCAGGGAGGGAATGTAATAGACGGTCCGGTAGATGCCCAGCGCCCGGATGCCTTTGTTCAAGGCAACGGCGACCAAGAGGGCAAAGGCCATTTTCAGCGGGACCGAGAATAGCACGTACCGGAAGGTTACCGACAGCGATTGGTAGAAATATTCGTCTGCCGTGAAGATGTGCCTGTAATTCGCCAGCCCCAGCCATTCCGGGGCGTTCAGCAGGTTATACTTGGTCAGGGACAGATAGAGCGAACCCAGCATGGGGCCCAGGGTCAGTCCAAAAAATCCGATCAGCCACGGGAGCAGGAACAGGTAAGCGGTGCCGCTCCTTCTCCACATAGCCGGTCTGTGTGCTGTCTTCATATGCGCCTCCTCCTCTTCATGGATATAGGCTCATTATAGGAAGAAGCGCCACCTGCTTGAATGCTATTTCTTCGGCTGCTGGCTATTGAATTTTTCGGGTGGGTTCTGGCGGAAGTCCGACGGGGCGATGCCGTACATCTTTTTGAATCTTGCGCTGAAGTAGCTGGCATTCGAGAACCCGGTAAGCTCGGCAATATCCCAGAGTCCAAGGGTTGTACTTACCAGCAGGTGCGTGGCTTGGGCCATCCGGGTGCCGGTCAGATAGGCCATGAAGCTCCGGCCGACCTTGGCTTTGAACAGCTCCGAGAAATACGATGAATTGTAATTGAACCGCTGGGCGAGCTGGGTCAGGTTGAGATCATACATGTAATTGCTGTCGATATATTGTGTCGCCGTACGGATGACCGAATCCTCGGCATCTCCGCCAGCCTGCACCGCACGGTCCGCATGGTCTATAAGCTCCATGAGGAATTGTTCAGCCTTGTCTACCGAATCCAGCCTATGGACCATTTCGGGATACAGCCATAGCTGCTGGGCCTGCCCGCCCCGGTCTGCCGCAGCGCCAACCGCAGTATCCACAAGCAAATACAGCTGGAAGATCAGCTTCACCAGGCAGGACCGCGACTGGGCGAAGGCTGCCTGCAATTCACGCCTCACCGTCTGCCGGGTGGCGTCCCGCTCTCCCTGAAGCAGCAGGCGGCGCAAGGTCCGTGCCAGCTCATCGGTCAGAACGGGTTCCGGTTCCGCCCTTCCTGCGGCCAGGGGGATGGCCGCATTCTCCGAGAGATTCCAGGACAGCAGCGATTCCAGATAGCCTTCCTTCCACTGGCTGAAGCCAAGCTTGAGTCCGCTATAGCCGATGACCGGCTCGTAGCCGAGATGTGCGGTGACACATCCGGCCAGCTCCGCACTGAAGTGTGCCAGATCTGTTCCACCATCTTGCAGTATATAATGCACCAGCCCCGGATAATTCGGATCGCGGAATACAGCGCAAGGACTGCCGTATCCGCCTGCGAATTCTCTGCCCAGCAGCTCAAACGGCAGACGCAGCATACCGGGCGTGCGCTCCGGCGCCTCCGGTGCATCCCCTGTCCGTTCGCGGAGTCCGGCTGTCACGAAGCGTACATCGGCGAGATCCCACTCGCCCAGCTCAAACAGTGCGGCACGCTCCTTCAGCACAGCCGCCTGCTCCACCTCCTCTTTGACAAGCTGCACCAGGAAATGCTCCTTCATCTCCTTGTAATACTGGGACAGACGCCACTGGGCGAAGGCCTGCCGGTCCTGCTCACTACGCTCCCGGTCCAGCTCCTCCTTCACCTTCAGGAGTACCGCCGTCAGTTCATCCCCGGTCACCGGCTTCAGCAAATAATCACGCGCCTGATTGCGGACCGCCGCTCTGGCATACTGGAAATCCTCATAGCCGGTAATCACAATCAGCTTCAGCTCCGGGTAGAGCCTGTAGCAATCCTCAAGCACAGAGACGCCGTTCATGACAGGCATATTCATATCTGTGATCACAATGTCAACCGGCTCACGGGCCAGCCGTTCCATGGCTTCCAGCCCGTTGCCTGCCTCACCGGTTACGCTCATCCCGAGACCGGCAAAGTCCGCCTTGAGCCGCAGGCCCTGACGGATCTCCGGCTCATCATCCACGATCAATACGCGATACATCTTCATTCCTCCTCTGCAGGGGCAGGCTCAGCTCAATAGAGGTGCCCCGCTTGTCTTGATCCGAATCGATCCGGAAGCTGAACAAATCGCCGTAATAGAGCCAGCATCTCGCCAGCACATTACGCAGTCCAATCTGATGCGTTCTGCTCTGCAGAAGCTGCTCCAGCTGCTGACGCATATCCTGATGATGCTGCTGCCGCAGCAGTTCCGGGTCCATCCCGATGCCATTGTCAGCCACGGACAGAACCAGCCGTTCCCCGTCCTGTCTCACTATTATCCGCACCTTGGCATGCGCCTGGTGAATGAAGCTGTATTTCACCGCATTCTCAATCAGCGGCTGAAGCAGGAACTTGACGATTTCCAGATCGTCAAGTGTCCCCTCCTCTTCCAGCTGCAGATCCAGACCCGGACCGAAGCGGATTTCCAGAATGGACATATAATAGCGGACATACCTTAACTCCTCGCGCAGCGGAATCAGATCCTCGCTGATGCGCAGCGAGAATCTGAGCATTTTGCCCAGCGAATCAATGACCGTAACGGTGTCCTTCGTCCGCTGCTGGATAGCCAGACTACTCATCAGCTCCAGCGTATTGAACAGGAAATGCGGATTCATCTGCATCAGCAGCGCCTTATATTCCGCCTGCTGGCGCAGGAGCTTCTGTTCGAACTCGGTCCGGATCAGATGCCGCAGCTGCCGGACCATGTTACGGAAGGTATCGGTGGCGTAATCGACCTCGCTCCGTATCCTGCGCTCAGGCGGGGTCAGCCGCTCGGCCTGGGCGAAGTCCCCCTTCTGCACATGGCGCATAGCCGACACCAGGCGGGACAGCGGCTTGGTAATCCCGTAGGAGATCCAGTAAGCCAGTACAAAGGCGGCTATCAGCATAATCGAAGCGAACACAATGATGCTTTTCTGAAGCTTGAACAGATTGGCATACAGGTCCCTCTCCGAGACAAAGCCCACCAGAAGCCAGTTGGTGATGGGCAGCTTTTTATAGACCAGAATATGAGAGGCACCCTGCTGATCCTCCAGGTAGCTCACCCCCTGCAAGGTCCGGCCTGACCGGACCCGGTCAACCTCCTTCGCCGCTTCCGGATAGGCGCTGTACTCCTCCTGGGACAGAATGGGGCTGCCTTGCTCATTCAGCAGGAAGATGGTACCGCTTTCACCCAGGTGTATGCGATTCAGCGGCTCCAGCAGAAAGTCCGCCTTGATATTCACCTTCATTACATTCCTCGCCAGCGATGGCTCAAAGATACCTATCGGCAGCAGCAGGCTCACCACCTCGTACGGCTTGGCCCCCTTGATCTCCGCCTGATCGGTATGGGCCGGAACCCAGTGATTGCTGTGTTCAATGAAATTGCGGTACCAGGCCTCCTGCCTGAAGGAGGTATCTGTAATCACCTGATTCTCGGCTCCGACCCGCAGCCCCTCCTCCCGGTAGATGCTGACCGAGGAGACAATCGAATAATTGTTGGTCGTCTGGGTCAGGAATTTGCTCATGGTAATGCTTGCGAGCATCTTCTGTCCTTCGGTAGAAGCGGGATTCGTAAGCTGGGTATCCCATTTCTGGGTAATATCACTGTTATAGACCAGAGAGGACAAGTCATAGCTCTGCTGCAGCGCCATATTGATAAATGACCCGTACTCGTCCATTTTCTCCAGGGCAGAGGATTCGATATAAGAGCGGATAATCATGCGTGACTGATTGAACAGCAGCAGCGACATCGTGCCGAAGGACAGCACCAGCAGCACAACAAAGAACGCGATCAAGCGGTTTTTCAACGAATAAAAGATAATTAGCCCTCCTTCTCCCCGCAGCTCTGTGGAGCTATGATTTGTCTCTAGTTGTAACGCAGATCAGAGAATCCGGCAAGTGGAAACGCTCTTATCGCATGGCAAAAATGTTGCGGCGGACGATTGACCGCTGGACAGATTTATTCTACAATGAATTCATAAACGCGCGTTTACATTAGAGGGGGTACATTATGCGAAGCGAAGATATTGCCAAGCTAGCCGGGGTTTCGCGAAGCACCGTATCCCGTGTGATCAACAACTATTCCAATGTCCCTGAAGAGACCCGGGCCAAGGTGCTGAAGGTAATTGAACAGCATCAGTACGAGCCGAACAGCTTCGCCCGGGCTCTGGCCGGCAAGAAGACCGACACGATCGGGCTGTTTGCCATCAGCATGAACGAGAAGGAGAATGCAACGCGGATTTATCAGAATAATTATTTTGCCCCGTTCGTCGATGCTGTGGTAGATACGTCGAATGCCCGCGGCTGTTATGTTCTGATTCACACCGTCTATTCTCCTGACGACTTCCTGAAGGTCAAGCAGGCCTTCCTGCAGAAGCGGATTGACGGCGGCATCATTGTCGGCACCCAGAAGGATATCGAGATTGTAAGGGAGATGGTGGGTCTCGGCTCCCCGCTTGTGCTGATCGATTATGACATTTCGGAGATTATGTCCGAGCATCTGGACCGTAATCATCTCGCTATTGTGAATTCCAAGGATTATGAAGGTACGGTTGAAGCCATTGAATACTTAATCGGCCTCGGCCATCAGGAAATCGGCATGATCTGCGGGCGGATGAATACTTATTCTGGGCGGGAGCGCTACATGGCTTACGAGGATACGCTGAAGCGCCATGGACTTGCCCTGCAGCAGGACTTCGTCCTTCAGGGTGATTTTCTCAAGGAGACCGCCTATCAGGAGGTGAAGAAGCTGCTGGAGTCCGGCGGACCGCTGCCCACTGCCTTCTTCTCCTCCAACGATGATATGGCTATTTCGGCGATGGAAGCGTTCTCGGAGCATGGCATTTCCGTGCCGGAGGATATCTCCATCGCGGGGTTCGACGATGTGCAGCTTGCTGCGCGGATTCATCCCAAGCTGACCTCCGTCCGCCTGCCGATTTATGAAATGTCCAAAGCCGCAGTCGAGAAGGTCATTGAGCTATGTGATTCACAGCAGCCGACCTTCAGCACCATCAGTTTCCCGGCGAGTCTGATTACCCGGGATTCCTGTCAGCCACCGAAGAAGCCGTAAAGTTTTACCGCATATTGCACTTATCCGGTTACAGAAAAATCCCTTGCCCCAAGGGAATTTTTTCTCCGTTTTGTAAACGCGCGTTCACAATCGAAAGGAGACTTGTCTCTCATGAAATTCGGAAATTTTGACGACACCCGCAAAGAGTATGTAATCAACACCCCCAAAACCCCTTACCCTTGGATTAACTACCTCGGCAACGAGCAGTTTTTCGGCCTGATCTCTAATACTGCCGGGGGTTATACCTTCTACCGCGATGCGCGGATGAGAAGACTTACCCGTTACCGGTATAACAATATTCCGCTGGATACCGGCGGCCGCTATTACTACCTGCACGATGGCGGGGACTTCTGGACTCCGGGCTGGATGCCGGTGAAGCGGGATCTCGATTTCTACGAATGCCGCCATGGTCTGGGCTACACTTCCATTACTGGCGAGCGTAACGGCATTTCCGTGAATCAGCTTGCTTTTGTACCGATGGGCCACAATGCGGAAGTCCACCGTCTGGTCATTAAGAACACAGGCGATGTGAAGAAGACTGTGAAGCTCTTCTCTTTTGCCGAGTTCTGCCTGTGGAATGCCAACGATGATATGACCAACTTCCAGCGTAACCTCAGCACGGGCGAAGTCGAAGTGAAGGATTCCGTCATTTATCACAAAACAGAATACCGCGAGCGCAGAAACCACTACGCCTTCTATTCTGTAAATAAGGAAATTGCCGGCTTCGATACGGACCGCGAATCGTTCGTGGGCATGTACAATGGCCTGGATGCTCCGCAGGCGGTTGCTGCCGGTGAAGCTACTAACTCTGTCGCCAGCGGCTGGTCGCCAATCGGCTCCCACGCTCTGGACATCACGCTGGAGCCGGGTGAAGAACAAAGCTTCATCTTCGTGCTCGGCTATATCGAGAATCCTGAGGATGAGAAATGGGAAGCCCTGAACGTTATTAACAAGAAGCCTGCCCAGGCTGTCATCGATCAGTTTGCTACAGATGCCCAAGTGGATGCTGCTCTGGAGGTTCTGGCTGCACACTGGGATAATCTGCTGTCCAAATACCAGATCAAGAGCGGTGACGACAAGCTGAACCGGATGGTGAACATCTGGAATCCGTACCAGTGTATGGTAACCTTCAACATGTCCCGTTCCGCTTCGTACTTCGAATCCGGAATCGGCCGCGGTATGGGCTTCCGCGACTCCAACCAGGATTTGCTCGGTTTCGTCCACCAGATTCCTGAGCGTGCCAGAGAACGGATTCTCGATATCGCCGCTACCCAGTTCCCTGACGGCAGCGCATATCACCAGTACCAGCCGCTTACCAAGAAGGGCAACAATGAAGTCGGCTCCGGCTTCAACGATGATCCGCTCTGGCTGATCTCTGGTACAGCTGCCTATATTAAGGAGACCGGCGACTATTCGATCCTTGATGAGCAGGTTCCTTTTGACAGCAATCCGGATCATACTGCAACCCTGTTCGAGCATCTGAAGCTGAGCTTCGAGCATGTGACGAACAACCTCGGGCCTCACGGCCTGCCGCTGATCGGACGCGCGGACTGGAATGACTGTCTGAACCTGAACTGCTTCTCTACCGAACCGGGAGAATCGTTCCAGACCACGGAGAATATCGCAGGCGGCGTAGCGGAATCTGTGTTCATCGCAGGTCTGTTCGTCTTCGTAGGACCGGACTATGCCGAGATCTGCCGGATGCGCGGACTGGATGATGTAGCCGCTGACGCTGTTGCCAAGATTGAGAACATGAGTGCCATTACGTTGTCCCACGGCTTCGACGGCGACTGGTTCCTGCGCGCTTATGACCACTATGGCGACAAGATCGGCAGCAAGGAGAACGAAGAAGGACAGATCTTCATCGAGCCGCAAGGCATGTGCGTAATGGCCGGTATCGGTGTAGAGAACGGTGAAGCGGCCCGCGCCCTGACTTCCGTGCAGGAACGTCTGGATACGGACTATGGTATCGTTTTGCAGCAGCCTCCATATTCCAAATACTATGTGAACTTAGGTGAAATCTCCACGTACCCTCCGGGCTACAAAGAGAATGCCGGGATCTTCTGCCATAACAACCCGTGGATCATGATTGCAGAGACAGTCCTTGGACATGGCGACAGAGCTTTTGACATCTACCGCAAAATCGCTCCGGCCTACCTGGAGGACATCAGCGAAGTGCACCGTATGGAGCCTTACGTGTACTCCCAGATGATCGCCGGTAAAGATGCCGTACGTCACGGGGAAGCGAAAAACTCCTGGCTCACAGGTACAGCCGCATGGAACTATGTAGCGATTACACAGTCTATCCTGGGGATTCAGGCAGACTTCGCCGGGCTCAAGGTTGACCCTTGTATCCCTGCAGAATGGGACGGCTTCGAGATTACCCGCGTCTTCCGCGGCGACACCTATGTGATCTCGATCCAGAATCCGAACCATGTCTCCAAAGGCGTAGCCAGCCTGACCCTCGACGGCACTGCCGTGGAAGGCAACATTATCGCTCCTGCAGGCGACGGTGCAGTACACCAGGTTGTAGTCACTCTCGGTTAATTATCTATCACTCCTATAAAAGCATAACAACCCGGTTGTCCGCCAAAGCGGTACAGCCGGGTTGTTTGTTTATGGCCAGGCGGAACCCGGGGCAAGGATACGGAACTGATGCAGCTCCCGGCAGTAGGATAACCCGCGAATCCGCACGGATTGCGGCGTGTAGGCTCTGATCGGTCCCGTCTCCAGCTGCTCCTCTGATCCGCTCTTCAGCAATACTGCCACCGGCACCTCCGACAATGCAGCAGCCAGCAGCTCCATATCAGTCTCCAGTATTTTATAGAAATCACCCATTTCAGACTTCACCTGCTTTATCGTCAATTGATTCGGGCAGAGCAGAGATTTTAGCTATTTTTTTCCAGATAGGCGCATAAGGTTTAAGACATGCCTTAATTCCGGAGATGTTAACTATGCGATCCTTCCCAAGCTATGTGATTATTCTGCTGGCCAGCCTGCTGATTGCAACAGGAACGAACTTCTTTCTGGTCCCCTATAAAATCCTCGATGGAGGAATTATCGGCATTGCCCTCATTATTAATTATATCTCCGGCGCCAAAATCGGACTGTGCATTATGCTATGCAGTCTGCCTATCTTCCTGCTGGCCTGGTTCCGTGAGCGGGAAATCTTTTACAACAGCATTCTGGGTCTGCTGGCTTCCTCCCTGCTGATCGAGCTGCTCTTTCCGCTCCAGTATTATTTCCTGTACTATATTGAGCTGGGCTCCATTTCAAGCGCCATTATCGGCGGCTTCCTGATGGGCACCGGACTAGGGCTGATGCTGCGCTTCAAAGCCAGTACAGGCGGAACCGACCTCCTCGCCAGATTCATCCAGCGCTACCTTCCGCTGAATGTCGGCCTGATTATCTTCCTGACGGATTTCCTGATCATCGGTGCTGGCGGTATTCTGATCTCCAAGGAGACCTTTTTACATTCGATTCTGACGATTATTGCAGGAGGGGTGGCTACAGGATTATGCACACTGGAGGAATAGACAGTAACCATTAGGCCGCCGGAAGCATGATTTCCGCGCTATTTTTGATAAAATCCCGGGATTTGCCGGAAGCTATGGAATAAAGGTTGAAATTTTCAGACTTTCAGGCGACAATCGAATAGATAACATTCCCGGGGAGGATTAACGAAGTTGGATAGTACAAGCACGAATAGCAACCCTTCCACACATGACATTGTCGATCTGTGCCTGCTGGCAGGCAAGATCATGCTGCAGAGCGGTGCAGAGACCTACCGTGTGGAGGATACCATGAGCCGGATGGCGGCGGCACTCGGCTTCCCCGGTGCGCATAGCTACGTCACGCCCACGGTCATTATGTTCACCACCAGCCGGACCGAGCCGGTGAAGCTGTTCCGGATCGCCGAACGGACAACAGACCTGCAAAAGGTATCCGAGGTGAATGACATCTCCCGGCGGCTGACCGAACGTCAGCTGACAGCTGCTGAAGCCCGCGAACGCCTTGGCGTGGTCGATGACGCAGCCCATGCTTACCCGGTATGGGTACAGATCGCAGCCGCAGCCTTGACCGGAGCCTGCTTTACGGTTATGTTCAAGGGCAGCCTGCAGGATGCTCTGCCTTCGCTGCTGATCTCCGGTACAGGCTTCGCAGCAGCCACTTATCTTCACCGTCTGGTGCAGATCCGCTTCTTCGCGGAATTCATTGCTTCCTTCATTATTGGATTGCTGGCCTTCTTCTCCGTCAAGCTCGGCGTGGGACGGGAGATGGACAAGATTATTATCGGCTGTGTAATGCCCCTCGTGCCGGGGCTGCTCATCACCAATGCGGTCCGTGACCTGATGGCCGGGCATCTGGTATCCGGCATCTCCAAAGGGGCCGACGCCTTTCTGACTGCGTTCGCCATCGGGACCGGCATCGGGCTGGTCCTGTCCATTTTTTAACACCCACTTGAAAGAGGTCTTCCTGCCATGATTTTGCAATTGATCACCAGTTTCATCGCTGCCTCAACCTTCTGCATTCTATTCAATGCGCCGGTGCGCGCGCTGCTGCAATGCGGCTTTGCCGGAATGATCGGCTGGATGCTGTACCTGCTGCTGGATTACAGTTCCGATACTGTCGTCGCAACCTTTGGTGCTACCGTTGTGGTTGGACTGATCAGCCAGTTTTTTGCGCGTTCCTTCAAGATGCCGGTCATCATCTTCAGTGTCGGCGGCATTATCCCGCTTGTGCCGGGCGGTCTTGCGTATGATGCCATGCGCAGGTTCGTGGAGAATGATAATAACCTCGGCATCCAGTATGGGGTTCAGGCGCTCCTGCTGTCCGGGGCCATTGCTACCGGGCTGGTGCTGAGCGAGGTGCTGGGCCAAGTCTTTATGCGCCTCAGGAAATTGCCCAAACAACCGTAACGCTCCATTTCACAGATAGCAGCCTGAGCCTTCAGGCAGCATAGACAAGCCCGCTTGCAGCAAGGCCTCCGGGTCCTTGTGCAAGCGGGCTTTGTACAAATATAAGAATTTATATGTTGCATACGTCCTTAAAAGGACGGCAATGCCGTTTCCACTTGATCTGAGCTTAATCCTCCCAGATTGAGGTTTCAAGCTGATCGACGAACCGCCGCAGCCTGCCGGCAATCTTAAGATTAATCGCCCCGTTCTGGTACATCTCCTGCACGGTATTCCGCTGCTCCTGAATTGCCTGCAGCTTCAGCTCCAGCTTGTCATCATCCAGCACGCCGTCATTAATCCAGCCTTCGCCCTGTACCAGCTTGGATTCCAGCCGTTCGTACTTGTCGATGACCTTCTGTGAGGCGAGCCGATTCTCATCACTTATTCCCGCACTAACGGCGGATACAGCCGCCTGGCACATCGCAATCTTCGCCGTCCGCGCACTCTCGGCATTCTGCATAGCGAGCTGTCCTTCTTCCCCGCCGAGCTTACCTGAGAACAGTCCAGAGAACAGACGCTGAATTTCTGTTAAAGAGAACCTAATCTGCGTATTCAGCCGTTTGCACAGCAGAGACTCCGTATGGTCCAGCAGCTCCTCCATTTTCACAGCAACAGGCTCCGGCAGTGACCCGTTCTCCATAATCCGCCGCAGCTCTGTGCGTTCAGCTTCGAGCGCACTCTTGCGTGCCTCGACTCCCAGACGGAGGAACTGCTCATGGGCCGGATCATGATCCGGTTTGGCAGCACACAGCCGGTCAACCTTATCTGTGAATTCCAGCAGCACAGGCTGTGTTGAACGTTCCGGGCTCTCTGAGACCAGGCTGCGCAGCATCGACATCCCGGCGTCAATGACCACATTTCTGGCCGTCAGCTCCGTATTCCCGTGCACAGCTCCGGCGCTCTGAACTATGGTCTCTTCACTGTCCGCAAGCAGCGGAAGGAAGATGCTGGCGATGACCAGCGACATCAGAATGACACCTGCCGCCAGCGCAATAATGAGATCCCGCTCCGGAAATGGCGTCACTCCATCCCCAAGCACCAACGGAATCGAAAAAGCACCAGCAAGGGTAACCGCTCCACGCACGCCTGAGATTGATGTAATAATCTGTGACTTAAGCGGAGCCTTCTCTGCCTTCAGCCGCTTGCTCTCCCATAAGGAGTACCCATAGACCCACAGAAACCGCAGCACAATCAGCAGCGCTGTGATCGCCAGAACATAGCCGGCGACCATGAAGTTATTGAGCGTCTGATCCCGGTAAATAACCTCGACCACATCCGGAACGGACACGCCGAGAATCAGGAAGACCAGCCCGTTCAGCACCAGCAGCAGTACTGACCAGGTACTGGCAGATACCAGTTGAAGCTTATATTGCGGAGAGACTGCCCGGTCCTTCTCAATGGCATACATGACTCCCCCTGCCACAACGGCCAGGATGCCTGAGACCCCGATCTCCTCACTGATCAGATAAATAATAAACGGGGTAAGGATCTGCAGCAGAACATGGATCGTCACATCCTCCATGCCGAACCTGCGGATGAACACGCTGAGCCGGATCAGCAGGAACGACAGCACTGCCCCAAGCAGCAGTCCCCCTGCGGCAATCAGCACAAAGCTGAGCGAGGCCTTAGGCAGAGAGAACACACCGGTAACCATGGCTGCAATCGCGAATTTAAAGGCGACCAGGCCGGAAGCATCGTTCATCAGCGATTCTCCTTCGAGAATCCGGTGGATGCTTTTGGGAAGATGAACCCTTCCAGCCAGCGCACTCACCGCGACCGCATCGGTAGGAGACAGAATAGCCGCCAGAGCGAAGGATGCCGCCAGCGGAATCGAGGGAATCATCCAGTTAATTGCATAGCCCGCTACAAATACCGTGACAAACACAAGTCCAAGCGCCAGCAGCAAAATGGGGGCCCTAAGGTTCCACAGCTCACCGCGCGGTGTCCGCCGCCCGTCATTGAAGAGCAGCGGAGCGATGAATAATACAAAAAACAGCTCAGGCTCGAAGTGCATATGTATTCCCGTCGGAATGAGTGCAGCAATGATTCCAAGTCCGATCTGAATCAGGGGAACGGGGACAAACGGAATGAAGCGGTTCAAGATATTCGATACGGCGATTAATCCAAGCATTAACAGCACAGCCAGAAAAGTCTCCAAGCCCATCATCTCCCCGTCTGATAATCAATTATAATATTGCAGTGACCCGGCTAACGTCAACAAACGGAAGGCACCACGGAAATTATGATTCTCCGCCCGTACCTTCCGTTGCCTTATCATTCACGGCTGTCCGCCGCGTGTCTAGCAGTAAATAGTAACGTGATGCTGTCCGCCCTTTTATTTTAGCGTTTCACTAGCAGCTGTATGCCAATATTCCACGGGTCCCACAGAGTGACTATACCGCCTTCTTCTTCAACACGGTATCCGGCACGCTTCACACGTTCAGCCACTTCATGCACTTCCTGAATGTCAGGGAGCAATAGTGTAAAATAATCGATACCCGCCGCATTCGCCGGAGCCGCAGGAGCCCCCTTGCCAGCCCAGGTATTCAGTCCCATATGATGATGATAGCCTCCAGCCGAAATGAACATGGCCGCATCGCCATAATGGGCGGTCACCGCGAATCCAAGCGCATCCACGTAGAATTTCTTGGCCTCTGCCAGATCGCCCACATGGAAGTGAACATGACCCATTACAGTGCCGGCAGGCAGCCCGGTCCAGCTCAGTCCTTCCGAGGCAGCCAGCAGACCGTCCACATCCACCGGATCTGTGGTCATGACCACCTCGCCTGTTGCTTCATACTTCCAGGTGTCACGGGGGCGGTCGCGGTACAGCTCGATTCCGTTATGGTCAGGGTCTTCGATGTACAGAGCTTCGCTGACCAGATGATCCCCCTGTCCGACCGATATCCCGGAGTCGATCAGATTGCGCAGCACCAGTCCCAGAGAGGGGCGGTCCGGCAGCAGAATTGCAAAATGGTACAGTCCGGCTACCGAGTTCCGGCGCAGCACCTGAGCCTGCTCAATCTCCCGCAGAACCAGCAGCACCTGCTGGCCGTCCGCCGTCAGCTCTGCCGTTCGCCCTTGCTGCCGCAGGATTTTCAGTCCTATCACATTCTGGTAAAAGCTGAGCGAGCGCTCCAAATTACTTACACGAATCTGTACAAGTCCAATTTCCAGTTGTTGCGGTAAAATAGCTGTTGTTGTCATAGGAATCCCTCCTGAAATAAATGTATGCTAATTCAAATACAATCCCCGGTGCATATTAACGGTTAGTGTTAACTGTTCCTATCCTGTCCATGCAAAGGTAATTTCGATTTCCGTTACATACTAACTTACTTAATATTAGTAGCATTATATATGTTTGTCAATTACTTTTATAATACAGGTCATGTCCAACAAAAAAGCCCAGCCAACAGGCCAGTACCTTATCAGATTTAAAATAGTGGAGCAGACGAAATTCCGCTTCGAATTTCATCTTTTTCCAAGCGGGCGTTGTTCTTCAGGGGCGTTTGGCGTAGCGTAACGGACTGAGGTGCTCTTATCTGGGAAGAAAGTCGCCAATGGGGCAAGTAACGGACTACACAGGCCTTATCCTTTGCACGTCAACTCCGAAATGTCTCATGGAGAGACTATAAGCTCCACGGAGTCCGTTAAGCTGCAAAAAGTGGCGCTTTCGCGGGGATAAGATCTCTCCGGTCCGTTAGATTTTGGGTCGATAGGGTTTAACAAGCTTATCCATCCTTTTTAATCTGATGCTCTACTAAACTCCGAAAGCACAGTCATTCCATATACTTAGGTTCCCCAAGGATCTCTATCGATACATCCTGTGCAGTAATTCTTAGTTCACTCGGCGGGGAATCCATCAGAACCCGTAGCTCGAACCCCTGCTCCACGGCATAGATCTCGTCATACAGCCAATACTTCTTCTCCAGCGGCTCTGGCAAGCGCAGTCCGCTCACACCGCTGAACGTTAGCTTCACCTCACACTGGTAATGCATTGCCCCGCCGCAGTCCAGAATCATCTCCAGCACCCCTTCTGCAGGTATGGCATAAGAGATTACTCTTGCATCATGCAGACTCTTCTCGACTAGCTGTACCGCGCCCTCCGGGAGTTCATGCTTAACAGCTTCGTACCCTTTGCGGTATTCCCTGAAAAGCACCTGCATCCGTTCATCGTATTCCCTGCCCCACTGCAAGGCCCGTTCCTTGAACTCAGACGCAGGATAGGTGGAATTTATCGTTCCGTCATGTATCGAAGCGTGGAAGTACCCGGGAAGATATTTCAGCAGATCTTTTTTCATATATTCCAGACAATCCTTGGCCCGCTCCTCGTAGCTGATCCCTTCCGCCACATGCCAGGCCACATCCTCCACCCAATCCTGCTCTGTCTCCGGGAAGACCATGAACCCGCGCACCTGCATTTCTTCATACCAGGGTATTGTGAAAAATTTCATTCTGCCCTTCCCTCCACTCTGTAGCGATCCTTAATTCCCGGCCAGCTTCGCCCCCGCGTATACCCTATGCTCCTGCGAAGCAGCCAGAATCCAGACGGTTAACTGCTGCTTATTGAACAGGAACTCATTATCTATTCTGAGATAAGGGAGCTTCGTCCCCTCGAAGGGTCCGTCATTACGCAACATTGCATTTTCCGCCTTCATAATATTCTTCACCTGATCTTCACTCAGCCGCAGGAACTGCGCAGTCTCTGCAAGTGTCATTAACGGATGATCCTCAGCTTGGCTCTCCGTCTGCGCTCCGGCAGGTGCCGGCAGTTGCGTCTCATAACCCGCCCTAATCCGATCACCGATCACAAAGCTGCCGGCAACCAGACACAGGCCCAGAATCAGAGCAGCTCCCAGGACGGTATATTGATTCTTCATGAACAGCATCTCCTTATATGTATGTTAGATTAATGCGCAGCCTTATACGTAAGGAGCCAACAGTCTCTCCACTTTCCTTCATGCAGTTCATGCTCCGGTAAAAGCTTGCCGCGGACAAATCCGTTTTTCTCGTAGACTCTGAGTGCCCTATGATTCCAGCACTGCGGGTCCATGACAATCAGGTCTGCCTGCTCCACTTCAATCAGATGCTTCACCATCCCGCCTACTAATAGTGAACCAATGCCTTGGTTCCAGCTCTGCGGCTCACCGATGAATTGATTCATACCGTAGACTTTTCCCATATACTCTGCGTAACCGTACTCTATCAGCTCTTCCCTGCCGACAGGATAGAACTGGATATAGCCTATGTCCCTGCCTTTGAACTGCACAATTGCCCGATGAATCTCCTCTTCCTCATGATTATAAAAAGTCGTCTGCACCAGCTCCTGATCATGCGGAAGGTCACGGCCCCCGTAATATTCCAGCACCTCCGGGTCTGAGAGCCATCGTACGAGCAGCGGCGCATCTTGCTGTTCCAGCCTGCGGACACTGAGGTCCCCGTTCTGAAATAGAATCATTATGAGATCTCCCCTTATATTCCTGTAATCCTGTCACATATGTGTCAGTCTAAACGATAGAAATCGCAGTGTAAAGTTAACGCCAGGACAGCTACGCGTCAAAAAAAGTGGCCCCGCCGGTAACCGGCAGGGCCAAAGTCTATTGTAAGGGGGTCATGGGTCTACTATACTGAGCGAAGCTTAAGGCCAGATGAAAAACACATAAAGGTTTAATGAAAATGCATGAATATATATAGTAGCAAAAAGAAAAACCCTGCCGAGGCACGGCGGGGTCTTCCACAAATGGTTCCACTGGGGGGTGGAGAACTTCACTATACTCCCCGAACCTTAAAAAAACATAAAGCGGGGCTGAAGGTTTCCTTAAAATTCACTTCCATCAAATCCTGGCTTACCCTACAGGAATCTGATGTACGATCTGATCCAGGGTGACCTCCTGCAGCACATTCTCCATCGCCTTCTGTGCAAGAGAGAACACAGGAACAATAGCTCCTGCAATGTTCTTGCCCACCGGACACTCCGGGTTCGGATGCTCATGGACAGAGAACAGAGAGTCCTCTTCCACCGCATTCACTGCCTTATAAATCTGCAGCAGCGTAATATCAGCTGCACTGCGGGCAAGCTTCGCTCCGGCTACACCGGGACGAACTTCCACAAGTCCTGCCTTATTCAACATACCCGTAAGGCGGCGAATCACTACGGGGTTGGTATTCACGCTGCCGGCGATCCACTCGGAGGTACTTTTGCCGTCTTTGTTGCTGTCAATTAAGGTTAAAATATGAATAGCCACCGCAAACCGCGTGCTAATGTTCATAACAATCACTCCTTCACACTGGCCGGAAAACTTCCGCCAGATGCAACTATAATAGTTACAT
The DNA here is from genome assembly GCF_038051945.1 of Paenibacillus sp. FSL H3-0469. Taxonomy (NCBI): domain Bacteria; kingdom Bacillati; phylum Bacillota; class Bacilli; order Caryophanales; family Paenibacillaceae; genus Paenibacillus; species Paenibacillus sp. FSL H3-0469. The sequence goes on along the minus strand of NZ_CP150302.1, from coordinate 7,721,167 downwards.
TTCGAGCAATTGTCAATCCCGCGAGGAGTTTGCAGACAACAGAACACTATTCACTGTCATAAGCCTGCAATGCCACCGGCAGGGCTTGAATCACCACATTGCCCACCGCCGGAAGGGGCAGCAGCACTGCGCTGATGATCTCGTCACGGGTTGCGCCGAGCGCTTTGGCATGCTTGACATGAAAGGGAAGCCCGCTCTCCAGCCTAACCGCCGCGAGTACGGAAATATAAGCAATCTCCTCGGTTTTGGCATCCAGGCTGCTTGCAGCATCCAGCTTCTTCACAATTTCGCCAAGGGCTTTCTGCTGCTCCGGCGCTTCCTTCATAAATGTCATAAAGGCATGACTGACTTGCGGTACATTATCCACTTTAAATAACCCTCCGATTCTGGAAACATATTCTTGCATTCCAAATCATAACATCATCTTTAGTATGAGGGTTTCTTGCGTAATGCATACATTACAACTGTTAAATATTCCTAAATCTCTTCACGCACTGGTCAAAATAATCGGCTTGCCCTTGGTGACCACAATGGTGTGCTCAAACTGGGCCACGCGGCTGTTGTCGGCGACGCTGAGTGTCCAGCCATCCGCCTGCTGCTCTACAAAATCAGTTCCCGTGGACAGAAACGGCTCGATGGTAATCACCTGTCCTTCTTTCAGAACCGTCGAAACACGCGGATTATAGAAGGGCAGAATCTCAAACGGCTTCTCATGCAACGCTTTGCCGATGCCATGGCTGCATAGGTTACGCACGACTTTATAGCCGCGCTTCCGTGCTTCAGACTCCATAACCCGGCCGATCTCGTTAACCTTCATACCCGCCCGGAGATGATTAATCACGCTCATCATGGTCTCTTCCGTACTCCGGCAGAGGTGAACCAGTTTCTCATTATAAGGAGGCAGTTGAAACGATACCCCGGCATCGCCAAAATAACCGTTCAGCTCGGCGGAGACATCAATATTGATCAGATCTCCGGCCTGAATGACGCGTTGTCCCGGAATTCCATGTGCCACCTCTTCATTGACACTGATACAGGTCGTTCCAGGGAAGTTGTAGGTTACCTTTGGAGCAGATTTTGCGCCAAAATGGTTCAGAATCTTCGCCCCCACTTCATCCAGCTCCGCAGTCGTCATTCCGGGAACTACACTTTTTTTCATCTCCGCGATGGTGTGGCCTACCACTGCACCCGCCGCTTTCAGTCCTTGCATATCCTGGAGCGTCTCGCTCGTCATCCCTGCTCACATTCCTCTCGTTATCAAAGCTACACCTTGAGTATGTATCCTACAAGTATAACAGCCTTGTTACGCAGAGTGAAATGAACGTACCTATTACCTTATTGCACCTACAGCCTTCATCCAGGCATCGGCGATTAGGGCATGTCCGGCAGGCGAAGGGTGCACGCCATCCGCCGCCCAGTAGCCAGGTTCAGCGTTGACGGATGCCGCTGCGAACAGGCCGTCCAGCGGCACCAGCACCGCTCCGTATTCACGGGCCAGCTCACGGACCACATGGATTTTGGGGTCCAGGTCCTGACGCCAGCCCTTGCGGTCTTCCGGCACCGGCAATACGAACGGCTCCACCAGTACCAGCTTGGCATCCAGATGCTGCTTGGTCCGTTCAATCAGATCACGGTAGGACGACTCGAATTCAGCTGCTGTAGTCTCCTGCCCCGAATCATACCAGCGCCAGGTATCATTTATTCCAATATAAATAGATACCCAGGTTGGCTTCAGCGCAAGACAATCCCGCTCCCAGCGCTCCTGCAGGTCTACCGCCCGGTTGCCGCTGATTCCGCGGTTCAGGAACGTAAGATTCTTCTCTGCATACTGAAGGCCAAGCCGGGCGCCGGCCATCAGCGCGTAACCTACACCCAGCGATGAGGCATCGGCGTAATTGCGTCCACAATCCGTGATACTATCCCCCTGGAACAGGATGATATCGTTCTTTTGAAATGGCATGCCTGAAATCCTCCTATGAAAACATCTGTTATATAAACATGATCATTATAGCAAATAGACTTTCCTGCGGACACGTTTTCATTGAAAATTATTCCTTCTATTTTAAATTAGAAAACCCCCTAAGACTGCCATATGACAGCCCGAGGGGGATCTTAGGATCAAAGATTAATAGGCCAGGCTGAACAAGCCATGGATATGAGTCAAGTAACGGATATTGCTGGCTTCCTTCATCAGTGTAGCCGGCAGCCCCTTCAGCGGAGTGGAGTTACCGCCGACAATGGCTACCCCGTCTTTGCGTCCGAGGCTGGCAAGTGTGCCGGAATTGACCGGGCTGAAGGCTTCCTGCGGTTTATCATTAAGATATGCGAACAGATTGTAGCCGATCAGCTCACCCATCTGCCAGGCGATCTGTGCCGTTGGCGGATAAGGACGGCCATCCGGTGCAAAGACAACAGCGCTGTCTCCGGCTACAAATACATTAGGGTGTGAAGTGGACTGCAGGAACTCATTCACCGTGGCCCGGCCGCGGTTGACTTCAAGACCGGATTCCCCAACCAGCGGATTGCCCTGTACCCCGCCGGTCCAGACGAAGGTGTTCGCCACAATCTGCTGGCCATCCTTCAGATCAATCGTATTGTCAACCACCTTCGTAACCGGAAGACCCGTCAGGAACTGCACCCCGCGCTTCTCCAGGCTGGCCGTAGCGCGCTCAATCAGATGATCCGGCAGGACGGGGAGAATCTTCGGACCCGCCTCAACGAGCAGAAGCTTGATCTCAGCAGGATTCACTCCGTATTGCTTCGTCAGCTTAGGCAGAATGTCAGCAATTTCGCCTACCAGCTCTACGCCGGTCAGTCCGCCGCCGCCGATCAGAATCGTAGCATCTGCTGCGTTGCGGGTTTTGGAATAGTCACGAATCCGGTCTTCAATATGACGGCGGATCCGCAGCGCATCTGCTGCTGATTTCAGCACCATGCTGTACTCTTCAAGTCCCGGAATACCAAAGTATGCGGTGGTGCTGCCGAGACCGACAACGAGAGCATCATAAGTCAGCATAACGCCGTCCGAGAGAATAACCTGCTTGTTCTCTGCGGAGAACGAGTTGACCTTGGCGATTTTCAGATCAATATCCTTACCGGCGAACAGCTTCGCCAGTGGCATGGCAACCGCCTGTTCAGACGCACTGCCCGCTGCAAGCCGGTGCAATTCCGTAATAATCTGGTGTGTCGGATACTGATTGACAACCGTAATTTTGGCTTCCGCTTTGCTCATATATTTACGAACGGTTAAGGCACTAAGCAGACCGCCGTAGCCTGCACCTAGAATCACTATATGTTTTGACATGATTATTCCTCCATCATTAAGTATTACGGGCTTATTTGCCCGATTGGCGTTCACCGCTGACCTGCAGATAGGCATTCATAAACCGGAGAGCCTTCTGCACCTGCGGGTCCTTGATCATCTTCATCATGCCGAACAGGCTGACGGTTTCGCTGCTTGCTTCCGCGCGGTCTTTCGCTTCAATGACAGTAGCCGCCAGATTCTTGGCTGTGCCCACCACAGGACCCGCCATTTCCTTGATCGCACCGACTGTGTCATTCTTAAGCACTTCATCCGTGGCCACCGACTGCACAAAATCTAATGATTTGGACAATACACTGACCATTTGTGTGATCTGCGGCAGCTGCTCGACCAGTACCATCAGAGATTGCTGAACCTCCGGCTTCAAGAGCTCTTTCAGTACATCCTCTTTGGGAAGGGCTGCTTCTGGTATTTCTTGTTCAGGAAGATTTTGGGTAAGGGTTTCTGACATATCGAAGTCTCCTTTTACAAATCGTATTCTTGCATAATGACATCCAGGTAAAACTATGTGACTATTATAACACTCTATTTGTTATTATTGTCACAATCTTTTTGTCTTTTCAACCTATTTTTGTGATTATTATCACTTCCTCGTCGATTTCATCCAACTTAGTCATTAAATCAGGTTAAATTTACAAATGATTATGTTTTTGCTCATTGACGTATACGGATAGTCGTGATATCTTAAGCAAGTAACTTATTGTAAGTTTATTAATTAATATCAGCAATTAATTTTAACTAAGCAGCATACATAATTAGATGGAGGTAATGATTTATGAGTACTTTTTCCGAATTGGTGCAATCCCGCAGATCGGCTAATAATTTCGTGGAAGGTGTTACCATCCCGCAGAGTGAGCTTGAAGAGATGTTCTCCCTGGCCCGTCTGGCTCCCTCAGCTTATAATCTTCAGCACGCCCATTACAAAGTAATCAGCGATGACAACGTGAAGGAAGCCATCCGCAAGGACGCGTATGGCCAATACAAGATCCACACTGCTTCTGCTGTTATTGTCGTGCTGGGTGACAAGAATGCCTATCAGCAGGCTCCTGAAATCTATAGCGGGCTTAAGCTGCTGGGAGCAATGAGCGAAGATGCTTATGAGCAAACCATTCAATCCATCAATGATGCATATACCGGGAATGATGCGTTCCAGCGGGATGAAGCGATCCGCAATGCTTCTCTGTCGGCGATGCAGTTCATGCTGATTGCCAAGGATAAGGGCTGGGATACCTGCCCGATGATCGGCTTCGATCCGGAGGCTGTGAAGGCTACCCTCGGTCTGGGCGACCATATGGTTCCAGTAATGCTGATTACGATCGGCAAGGACAACCAGCACAAGATCAGATCGCGCGGCTACCGCAAGCCGGTTAATGAGTTTGTTGAATTTATCTAATAAAAAGGGTCTTCCGGCTACTACACCGAAAGACCCTTATTTATATCATCCTTCCGTATTCATAACCCCATCCTCACCGGGCATACTGCAAAATTGCCACAGCCGCACGCTCCTGCCGCTCTACATCCGTGCTGTGCAGAGCCGCCTTCAGGATAGCCAGCGCCTGCGCAACTGTAGCTTCATCCACCTGAACTGAACAGGACCCGGCGGCACTCCCGCCATCCCCTGCCTGATTCCCCAGCCACAGATCGATACGGGCTGCGGGCAGCACTCCGGAATAGACAGTTATTCTGCTGTCAGAGGCAAGCAGCTCTGTTACAGCCGGATGAACCGCAGCGAGGGGCAGACTCTTCAGCCAGGTGACACCGCGCCGGTGTGCTGTACTGTCCTCTGTTCCGCTGTGCCGGGTATCATAGAAATAATCGCCAAGATCCCCAAGATATACCCACTCTTCATCGGCGATCAGCACATAATCCCCATCCTGCATCGCATTGACGAAGATATCCAGGGTATTCGCTGCACTCTCCAGCTCCTGTCCGTGATAGCTGGCAGCAACCAGTTTACGGATAATCTCTTCTCTGCTATGATGCTCCAGATCACCCACGCCGGGATAGCCCGCACATATATAATTATCCTCCAAAAAGGACTTCAGCAGCCCGCTGCCGGGTTCCTCAAGCTTCACCCCATACAAGCTCATTTCCGTATCCTTTCCCTCCACGCAAAGCTGCCGGAGTATACGCAGCATTGAAACCATCCTTTTCATTATACAGCAAAGGCAGTGGGATTTGAATTCAGCAGATTCTAAGGAAATCGCAGAATAATAGCGCTTACAAGACCTTTTTCCAAACAGGAAGTGCAAATTTAAAAATTTCGGCTTTTTACTATTCTCCGTACGGACGGTATAATTCAGATATCAGCTCAAGGAAACAGACACTGCAGAAAGAACGTGAGCCAGGGCAGAATCTCCGGCAGCTAATCTTAAGCAGCGCTCCACCTTGTGACTGAGACTATATCTTTGATCCTGACATTCCCGCCTTAAGTGAGTCCCTGCACGAAACGGTATGAGCTTCTTAAAGCTCACAGGCTACACCATCCAATCCTATCGTGGTAAGCGGATCAGTTAGAGCAGTATGAATGTGCAGGATAGGCAAATATACTGCCGCCTCGGACCATTTCTACCCGGCTGAGTACAAAGGATAGGATAAGGAGTCTGAGACTAACATGGGTATAGTGGTAACATTATAAACCTCTATTGTTGATGTACTGATCAACGATAGAGGTTTATATGTGTTTGCACAGTCTTACCGCCGCTCTAGGTTAACGCAGGCCTTCAGCCACTTTTAGCAGCATCTCTCTGGTGACTTTAGGCGAGCCGGTACTTACCTGATACATCAAATTCCTCTCCTCATCCTCCCGCACCTCAATCCAGCGGATGTAAGCATAATAACCGTTGCTGTTATTCTCATAGGCTTGGCGGTTCTCAACATACAAGGCTTCCTCAGAATTCACCTTTAGATGCTCAACCTTTGTATTTGCCCAAACATCAGATGTAAGCTGTGCCCATGGAGTAAGCGGGGAATAAGTAATCGAGATGAAATCATTTTCTCCCTTAGGACCTTGGTACACCAGCTCAGGACTAACCGTCCCGGCTTGCTGGTTGGGCACATTGAAGCTCTTGATCCAGGCATAATGCTCACCGGGCTTAAGCCGCTTGGTTAGGACATTCGTGTATTTTTTGACCCAGGAGCTGTCTGTAATGCCCACTGTACTGTCGGATCTTCCTTCGGCAAAATGATACCCTTCCGGCATTCGGCCCGGCACGCTCAGCTTACTTGTGACAGGCTCCATAGCCTTCTTCCAGCTATCGATATCTGTGAATATCTGCGGGCGGTTAATCATACGGAGCTCCGTCATCCCGTTTGACCTGGAAATTAGCAGCATAGCCGACTCATTATCAGCGAGCTGGGACTGAATGTCTGTAATCATTCGCCTTGTATGGTTCGCAAAGGCTGTCGACTCATTAGCTCCCTCATGAATGTCTACTTCCAAACTGGTGGCACCATAAGTAACCTGCCATAGCCGCTCCGCACCATAGACCACGCCGCCGAATAGCATCAGTCCGCAGAGTACCAGGGCGATCCTCGCTGTCCCGCGCACGCGCACGGGCCGGCCGGTATTTCCCCGCTGCTGCGGCAGATGAAATTGCTCAAAGCTCGCTGCTAACCGCTGCTCTAGCGGCTCCGGTACGGCTATGGTACGTCTATACTCAGCATACTCCTGCTTCAGTTGACTCTCGGCAGACATGTCCATTCCTCCTTCATCTCATCTTCCTCCGTAAAAGCCGCATGCTGCCGCAGCTTGCGCAGCGCTTTATGATGCCTGGACTTAGCTGTCCCCAGTGGTATGCCCAAGGCTGAAGCAATCTCATCATAGCTGCACTCCCCATAGTAACGCAGCACAATTACACTGCGGAGCTTGGGCGGCAGTCCGCTGACCAGCTGCATCAGTTCGCCCTGTTGTTCCTGCATCAGAAGCTGTGCATCCGCCCCCGGATACAGGATCTCAGATGTATTCTCCCGGCTGCGGATCATGAGCCGCATCAGGCGCCAGCTTCTGCGGTTCCAATTACTGCATTGCCTGACGATTATACCGTTCAACCAGGCGCCGAAGGGGCGTGTGCCATCATACTGCGGCAGGCAACGGAACAGCTCGACATAAATTTCATTGACTACATCTGCCACATCAGCCTGCCGGTTCACCAGCAGGCTGACCGTTCCGTATACCTGTTGCCGGATGGTGTTATGTAATACGGTGAAGGCTTCTTTATCTCCTTGTGCCAGCCTTTGCAGACAATCCCGAAGCTCTTCTTCAGTCATCTTCCTCTCCCCTCTCTAAGTTGACTTCACTCTATATTGGTCCGGTACCGGCCGAAGGTTCCCTTATTATGCAATTTATTTCATCCTGACATATCAAAAACCGGTTGCCCATGAGTTTCATCATGTGCAACCGGTTCTTGTGCTGCCGCCGGAACCTCCCTGGCTATGCGTTACAGATTACAAAGGCTCATTCCCCCATACCAGACTGCCGGAGAGGTAAGCCGGAAGCTTGGCCCAATCCGCAGGAGCTGTACCTGTAGGATTAAACGAATAGTCATCGGACTGGTTATAGTTGGTCCAGTCCACCTTGGAGGCCCGCATCTGGATATCGATGCTGGCTCCCGGAGCAAGCGAGCCTGCTGCTGCTGTGAAGCCCAGCTCCAGGTAATGGTCCGCTCCGCTCAAGGCTGCCGGAAGCTTCACGAACGTCCCTGTCACATTGGCGCTCCCTATCTGGGACCAGTCACAGAAGAAATTCTGGGCCTGCTCGCCGTCACTGGTGTAATAATATCTGAGCTTCACATCTGCGAGGGAGACCGCAGCAGTACCGGTATTCACCAGCTTGATCCGCGGGCTGAGGGCATTCGTTGCAGCTGCCGTGCTGCTGTTGAACATCTGGACCTTCAGACCGCCGTCCACCGGCGCTGTCGTATCGCTTACTGTAACCGCCAGGGTCTTCGCAGCCCCTGCACTGAACTGGAAGCTCAGCGTGGTTGTTCCCACAGCCTGTGCTGCCAGATAGGCCTTGTGGATCGTTACAACCGATCCGCTCACTGTATAGTCGGTTCCGGCGGTTAACACTGCCGGGCCATTTTTGATAGAAGCTAAAGTATTCCCGTTCAAGGTCATCGCTATTTCAATGTCGCTCTGATTACCCGTCTTCTTGTCGAAGCTGGCAGTGACTGGTGTTATGGCTGAATCATTAGCCGTTGATGTCGTATCTGCCACCGTAACCGTTAAGGTCTTCGCAGCTCCGGCACTGAAATGGAAGCTTAATGTGCTAGTTCCCACAGCCTGCGCTGCCAGATAAGCCTTATGGATCGTCACTGTTGAACCGCTGACTGTATAATCCGTGCCAGCAGTTAGCGTAGTAGAACCATTGGTGATGGAATCCAGGGTATTTCCGTTCAAGGTCATCGTCACTGCAATGTCGCTCTGATTCCCCGTCTTCTTATCAAAGCTGGCAGTGACCGGCGTAATGACGGAGCCTGCTGCCGGAGGGTTCACCGGATCTGCATATAACGTCCCGCGGCCATTGGTTCCGAGATAGACACGGCCATAGACGCGCGGATCTCCTGTAATCGCCATATTAATTCTGGCATACTGATGATTATCATCATTAATCCTCACCCAGCTGGCTCCGGCGTCATCCGAACGGAAGACTCCTCTAACCCCGTCAATCTGGGCTACCGTATAGAGTGCCATATAATTCTCACCCGGCGCGGCCTTACCGAACCCGATCAGGTCCGCTTCTTCCACATTGCTCAGCTTCGTGAAGCTGGCACCTGAGTTGGTAGAATGCCAGATGCCGTACTTATCCAGCGGATGCCCGCCGGCGAACCAGATATCTCCTTCAACGCCTGGCATCGCCTTAAGACTGACCTGTGCCTGGCTGGGCTGCAGGCCGTTCACGTTATTGGCAGGCAAGCCGGTGGCTGCCGTAGCAGTGAAGGTAGCTCCGCTATCCGTACTGACATAGAGCTTGCCCTCATAGAAGCCATAGAATTTATTCGGATTCACCCGGTCCGAGGCAATCTTCGCTCCGGCAGGTACGCCGCTGCTTGCGGTCCAGGCATTGCCCCCGGTCTTGGAATAAAAGACCCCGATATCTGAGGTGCTCCACAGCAGCGCATTGCCGCTCGCCGATACAGCAATCTGGCCCTGGCCTACCGTGGTGCTGCCGTTTCTGGAGGGTTCCGCATTGGGCATATACCAGTTCTTGCCGTTGTCATTCGAAATCCCGATCGACTTGCTGTTCGGATATTTCTCTTTGTCCACACCGCCGACACGGACGACATAGGCCGGGTCCAGCTCCGCATAATCGATGCTGTTCGTGCTGGCCCAGGAAGGGCTGGTCTGGAACTTGACGGGTGCCGCTGTCAGATCCTCATACCGGAAGCCGGACACATCGCCAAGTGCGGTAATCAGGTGGGCACCCGCTGGCGGGCTGATCAGCCCAAGCACTGCGGTCTCTTCTACCCCTTTAGCCATAACGGATATCTTGACCTTGCCGCCGGTGTCCCAGGCTCCGAGGTTATTCGTACCATAGATCGTAGCACCCGTGCCGTACATCATCCGGTCCGAGTTGAACGGGTCAATCTCAAGGTCCCCCATCATCCAGCCCATCTTCGGTGCAGGATCAAGCGAGCTCGAAGTCAGTCCAAGATTAAGCCACGGCGCCGCCGTGATATCCATCTCGAACTTGTAGTTGCGCTCCGGATAGAAGCCCCAATCCCAGATCCGGCTCCAGGTCTCTCCGCCGTCCTTACTGCGGAAGATCACCTCGTCCGGCCACCAGGCGTTGAGACTGGCGACCATCAGCGTATTCGGATGCTGGGCATCCAGGGCAAGCCCACCGAAGCCGTAGAAGTTGTCGGCCCCCGTTGTAGGGCTGATATTTTTCCAAACCCCGCTGGTTGTGTTGTATTTCCAGACCTCGCCTTTGTGTCCGTCATACGGACCTACCCCGTCACTGTAAGTAATGTACAGATCGCCGGTAGGAGACAGCTCCCCATGATGCGGAAGCAGGCCTACAGGCTGGCCGGGCAGCGCAGACCAGGTGGCGCCTCCATCTGTGCTGCGGAACACACTTTTGGCGGTATCGGCGACGCCGACATAGATCGTCTGGGTCGCTTGTCCGGCAGAGCCCGTGCTTTTATCAAAAGTAATCCAGGACAAGCCCACGATATCACTCTGATACTCATTCCCCGGATCTTGGATGTACGTTCCTACGTTAGTGAAGGAGGTAACCTTGGACCAAGTCACGCCAGAGTCCACACTCTTCCACAGACCGTTCCCGCTCCGCGCCCCGAAGAACAGGATGCTGTTCTTATTAGGGTCAATCACCAGCCGTTCTCCGGCTGAACGTCCAGGCATATTGCCGCCAACCTTGAACGGCAGCGGGGTAGACTGCCAGGTATCCCCACGGTCGCTGGAACGCATAATTTGACCGTTGCCGTCCCAGGAATTCGTGTATGTGCCCGTTGCCATATACACCTTGTCCGGATCAACCGGATCAGTAGCCAGCGCATCTACCCCGTTCTTGTTCCAGTCCGCCCAGCCGACCGAGTCAGTCAGCGGAATCCAGCTCTTGTCCGCCTCATTCCAGCGGTAAGCGCCGCCAATATCCGTCCGCGCATAGATCAGATTCGGTTCCGTCTGGTTGAAAATAATCCCCGGCACAAAACCGCCGCCCGCACCGGTAACCACACTGTTCCAGCTATAGTCTTCAGTGGCTGCGGCATGGGTTACAGCGGGAGCAACGTTCAACAAAGAGCCTGACATCGCTGTCAGCAGGACAAGTATTCCTAGTCTTCGGATACGTTTTCGACTCATGATCCTTACCTCCCCAAGCATACTTTGGTAACGCTTCCATCATAGAGCAGATTTCGCCGATGCTGTGAGAGAAAACGGTTGATTATACGGGAATTTTGTCAGCAATTAGCGCACCATTTTCACACTTGACGAATTTGGGGATTGGGGTACTGTGTAATGAAAAAACCTCGCGATCAGCAATCGCAAGGCAGTTCAGAGCTAGTTCTCTATTGGAGGCGGCAGCACAATCGGCTGATACCCTAGCGCAGCATCCACAATCTCCTCCGGCGTCAGCTCCGGCTCATTCCAGAAGATCAGATCACTCACGCCGGGATGAGGCACATTGCTCGCTACCACCTCCAGCCACTCATCCAGCTCCGCCTCAGTTCCTTCAGCGTTCACGATCTTGGTTACAAGAGCAATTAGTTGTTGTCGGGATAGGGACATTATGGGAGCCTCCTTTATGGTTTAAATACCCACTTCAGCACATTGTGGCTATTGCGCATCATCTTGTTTGGGTCGGTATGGTAGTCTACCACCACTTCAACACCTAATGCGGCAACAAGGAAATCATTCGACAGTTCGGAAGATAACAACAGGTTTGATAGTGCATCATAGAAGGGCTGGTTACGTTCGTTCAGAGTATCGTCCAGGTAATCTATATGGCGGGTATCGATTGAAATTCTTGTTTCATACACTTCTTCCGACTTGCTCAAAAGCACTACAAACCTGTTCAGCTTGGCCTCTCCCTGGATTAGAATAATTCTCCCTTCCTCTAGAAGAGCGGTTAAAGGGTCTGTCAGCATTCCCTGAATCGTGAGAGTTCTCGAATCTTCATATTCCCAGTTTCTTATTGATTCGATCTGTTTGATAGCAGGTGCAAAACCCTTGTCTCGCACAATTCTCAACAATTTATCCGGGTCAATGATGTCCCGAGAGTAGATGACTATGTTGAAGTTAGCGGCTATGGGGATCACCTCGCTCAATAAATCTGTATTAGTCAAATTAAATGGACCTGCTGGAGTAGCAGCATATCATGATCGGTTAACTGCAGCTTAATTCCAGACAGCATTTTGTTAGAGAAATAAAAACCAATATTCTCTCCCGCTTGTACAATATCGTCAGGTTGACCTGCATTCAATAGGCAATAGATGTTGTTGTCCTTATAAGCCACTGTTAACTCGCCTCTTTCCTCAACAAGAAAGTCATCACTCATCCTTTCCTTTGTTGTTAAAGATAAAGCGGGAAGCCCTGAGGTTCTTATCTGCGGATAATTTACGTACTTATCTGAGAATGAGTCAACAAAAAATGTCAACTCACTAGGGAGCAAAACTTCTTCACTTGTATAAGTTTCCCTGCTTTTATCAAAGTAAATAATGAGAGGTTCCGCTTTACCATAATAACACCATACTAGTCTCCCGTAATAATCTTTCACCTTGTCATAATCAAATACTATTTTCACCAAAATAAATCTGTCTGATATTTTCTCCAGACTAAAGTAGCTTCTTTCTATATGTGCCCTCTTCCATAGTTTTTCTAGTCTTAATTGTATCTGCGTTCCCTCCTCCTTTTATTAGATAGATCCTTCCTTAGCTATCATCATTAGGTTGCTCCACTTTATTAATAGGAATTGCTATATGAGAATTCTCAAAAACCCGGAAAGTATAAGCTTTTCCAACGTCTACATTAACGTATCCAGGGGCCAGGTATAGCTTTAAACGCTTAGAATTGTCACTAACCCAAATACGGTCACTACTTCTATACTCATGTTCTCGTTCAATAATGGATACCACTTTTACGAGATATCCTGTGAAGACATCTTTGGTCAGATTATATGTATTTATCCCAGTAACACAGATACTAAATACTGCAAATATGAGAACAGGTAATAATACTACTCTTTTCCATAACTTATCTAACTGATTACGATTTCGAACGAATGCCAAAGGAAGCTCTACAATTAGTCCATACAAAGAAACTATCCCACGAAACATTTCAAACAACAAGATCCTTCGCTCAAATGAACTATACTTTAAGACTATTGTAGCGATAAGTATAGTAAACATAATGATAAATAATACTCTCACTATTGTTCTTTTTTTTATTTCCATATACCTACCCTATGAGTTCGAATTGTTGATACAAGTTTAGAGACAAAGCTTTCACCTGGAATTATGAACTCAATATTCACCGTTATTTGCATTTTTTTCAAAATGACTATAGATATTCTCATCATCGATTGGTTGTATATTTTCAAAATAGTTCTGTTCAAACAATCTTCTGACAACAAATTCAATTTCCTCTTTGCTCACATCTTTTACTAAAACCAGATTAGGTTCAATGGAGTAGTATCCATATGTTTGTATTTCTAATTCGTAGTCCTGCTGAAGCCTTACCATATCATAGACTTTTATGTTAAATAACTTGTTCCCTACCTTAACGTAAACATCATTCCTATACCCTTTGCTCTTGCCCTCCCATTCTGAACGTTCAGTATCATTTAAGTACAGCACTTTGAGGTTCTCCATATTGTTCTCCTATTTATTGTCATTTAACTCGTATCGACTTATCTGATACTTTTTTCCCTTTTATTCAAAACTTAATCCATCATCTATAATTTCTCCATTCAAATTTAGAAGAATATAATATTCAGCGAAAGATCTCCCCATAAAAATTACGTTTAAAGTAGTATTCACATATTCAATTGGATTATCAAACCTGTAATTTATAATAAGGGAAAAATCGTCATTATTAAAAACTTCTCTAATTCAAACTCATTTTCATTTCTTGGAACACAATTAATATTCAATTCAGTAAGCCTACTTATTAAATCAGATATTGATTTATTATTCCCTTCTTGTTCTTTAACAAGTAATTTAGCATAAAAGCTTTCTACTCCCATTATTTCTCCACCTTAATTGGAACGGATTTTAATCCTGCTTGTTGTGCTTCCCGCTCTGGATTCTCGGCTACCCAAATTATTCTCAATTTAGATTCATTCATTTATCATGAAGCAGTAAAACAGCTACTGATAAATCTAACTATATTAGTGTATTACAAAAAAATCATCGTCAGGTGTACCATCAAAATTTAAAAGCAGTTGATAGTATCCAACTTCTTTCCCTTTATATTTAACAGGGATTGTAACAATAACATGATTATAATCACATTTAGGATAGTTGTTACTATAATTTATTGATACTGATTTAATTTCGACTTCAAAATCCCCTCTATCCTCTTTTCCTTTGTATGCAGAAAAATAGCATATAAATTCATTAGGCTCTTCGATTTTATAATTCTCTAGATTCATCCAAAATCCCTTATATGCTTTTTGTTCAATATCGTGTTCTATAATCCATTTTTTTAATTCTTCAAAATCAAACATTAAGCATCTCCTTTCAATTAATTTTTCTAAAACTTCAAAATTCAGATATTTTCATAAAGTCATCTCATTTTGGAAGATATAGGGGTACAAACACTTTAACGATTCTGCCGCCTTTTTGCTACCTTTTTTAGGAAATCAACCGACTTGGGATCCAATACTTATTCCCTCACTCTCCGCGCTATCACAAATAGCCATTATATAAACAGCATCCAGTATAGTGCAACAGACAACAGTCCGGGCCAACGCCGCACCCATACCAACCACAAAGAACCCCGCAGCAGAAATCACATCTGCTGCGGGGTTCTCTCCATACAAGTCAATCCATCCTAATCCTCCAGCCTACTCCTGCTTCCTCCGAAGCAAGGCTATCGCTGCCAGCAGGAAGGAGACCAGCGAGATGCCGAGGGTAATGTAGAGCATCGGCGAGGTGCCGGTGCTGGCGCCTTCATTGTCCACAATGGCCTGATGCTCGTCCATGGTCATGGTGCCGGAGCCGGACATGTCTGCGGCACCGTGGCCGTGACCGCCATCGGCGCTGCCGGAGGCTTCAGCGATGGCGGTGATGGAATGCGGGGATTCTGAGCCGGCTTCGCCGGACCATTGCACGAGGCTGCCATCCGCATAGTGCTGATAGGCATCCCAGGCGATATCGCCTGCGGAGTCCGGGTTCTTGGCTGTGAAGTAGAAGCGCTGGAACTGTCCGGCCTGAATGCCGCCATCCTTGGCAATCCAGCTTACTTTATTCCCGTCCACTGTTACCTCCCAGCCGGGAGTGGCTTCGTATTGCTTAAATTCCGCGCCTGCCGGAATCCGCAGATCCACCTGGACGGTGGCGCTTTCTTTTTCAGACGGTACTTTCAGGGTATACGTCTCCCAGGCCCCCGTGCTGGACTGCGCTGGACTAACGGTTACGTGGGCGCTCGCCACGGCTGCGAACAACAGTAGTACGGCGGCTGCCGGTGCAGCCAGTGCTGCTATTTTGCGAAACATTCTATTCAATGGAATCTCCCCTATTCTCTAATAATGGATATTGGGTCTGTCTACGCTATCTTAAGCTCTATCTCTTCCCCGGAAAATCCCGCTCCCGCGAAGCCAGTCCCTGCTCCATCGCATATCTGGTAAGCTGTGTGCGGTTCTGAAGCTGAAGCTTCTGAAGAATATTCTTGAGATGATTCTTGACCGTATGCTCGGAGATCCCGAGAGTGACGGCAATCTCCTTATTGGTGGACCCGGAGGATACACAGCCCAGTATCTCCTTCTCCCGCGCGGTTAATGCCTCCCGCTCCTCCTTGACGGAGGTGACCGCGAACTCCTTCAGAATCTGGAATGCCAGCTCCCGGCTCAATGGCACCTCTTCGCTTACAATTGCCAGCAGATATTCGATCCAGGTGGACGGGGCCAGGTTCTTCAGGAGGTACCCCTGCGCGCCCTGCTTAAGCGCTTCGAACAGATAAGAGATCTCATCCGACACGGTGACAATGACAATCCGGACATACGGATATTCCAGCTTAATGCGCCGCGTGGTCTCCAGACCGTCCATTCCCGGCATTTCGATATCGATCAGAATGAGATCCGGCATCCATTGCCCGGTCCAGACGATCGCCTCAGCTCCGCTGGCCACCGCACCAATCACTTCAAACCGTTCATCCAGTCCCACAATCTCGATCATCGCTTCACGTGCATGCGCATGGTCATCGACGATCAGCACCCGGCAGCGTTCCATTCTGCGCACCCCCTTTTACAATTTCTACAGTGGTTCCGTCCGCTCCTGAGTGAAGTTGAAGCGCCCAGCCCATACTGCGGGACCGTTCCCTCATAATCTGCAGGCCATAGCTGCCGTTCACCGCAAAAGGATCGTCATGCTCAATTCCAGCACCGTCATCTGCAATGGTTACACGCCAGCCATGCTCATTCCCTTGGCCCGATACGGATACCTTGCCCGCACGTGTGTGCTTACGCACGTTGATAATCGCTTCACGAATGCAGGACAACAGCTCTGCCTGTTCCGCCGGTGTGAGCACCTGCTCTTCCAGATGCCAGTCCAGAGATACCTCGATCATGACTTCTCCGGCTATTGCCGCCAGCTGCTCATGGATAGAACGCTCCAGCGAAAAGCTCTCCGCGCCGCTCACCGGCACCTTCAGATTGGCAATGGCCTGACGTACATAACGGTTCACCTCGTGAACGGTCTTCTTGATCTGATCCACACTGTCCGCGCTGACGCTGCCGTCCTTACGGCTCTGCTCCAGACGGTCAATCCGCACGGAGAGCAGGAACAGGGATTGGGCCATTCCGTCATGCAGCTCCTTGGCCAGAGCCTCCCGCGCTTCCATCGCCCCTGTTGCCGCCCGCTCCTGCTCCAGCTCCCGCTGGTTCCGCTCCATGATCCGAAAGAGCGGCAGCAGCAGAATAATACTGAACATAAAAACCAATACAGGTGTTAAGTAGTTTCCCGTGTCCATGGAAATGTACTGCATCAGGAACTGATGTCTCACCCACTCCCAGATACCCACCATGACTGTTGGAATCAGCAGGATTAGCACTTTAATTCGGGTATACGTCACGGTTCCCTCCCTAATTACTATGGATTACTTTATCATTCCCGGGCATTTCCCGGCATGACTCTTTCGGGCTATACCCACAGATAATTGTTACGAAATTAAGTATTTAAAATGTTAAATAAGAAGCGCTAAAGAAATTAACACAAAGCAAAAGAAACGGAGGGGAAATTTGGAACTGTAGGAGCGGTAGCGACCGCCCGAAAGCTTTCCGCAGGAAAGCTACCTCGTAAGCATAAGCTGTCACCGGATTTCAACCGCGAACAGCGGATTGGATGAAGAAATCTGGGGACAACAGCGGCCGGAAGTCCAAATGTTCACCGCAGTGACGATGAAGCTTCAAGTTCAAAAATCTTAAGTGCTTCTTATATAGTCTTACTATCATAACAGTTAGCGAAACAATATCCGATAGGTTACACTAGGATTGAAGCACAATCAAGGATAATTTCATGCTGACACTACAGGAGAGATAATGAAATGAAACGAATTACGATTCTTGTCGCCGACGACGATGCGGAAATTGCCGATCTGATCGGACTGCATTTGGAAAAAGAAGGCTACCACCCTATAAAGGTTACAAACGGCCCGGCGGCGGTGCAGGTCATCCAGTCCAGGCATATCGACCTGGCAATTCTGGATATTATGATGCCCGGGCTGGACGGGTATGAGGTGACCCGGCAGATCCGGGAGCAGCATGGGCTGCCGATTATTTTTGTGAGCGCGAAGACTTCGGATCTGGATAAAATCACCGGGCTTGTCATCGGCGCCGACGATTATATGACCAAGCCCTTCAATCCCATGGAGCTGGTCGCCAGAGTGAACGCGCAGCTCAGACGTTCCATGAAGCTGAACCAGCCGGTTACCGAGCAGAAGGCCGTGGTGGAAGCCGGGGGACTGATTGTCGATCCGGACCGCCGTTCCGTGACCTTGTACGGACAGCCCGTGGAGCTGACGCCGAAGGAATTCGATATCCTGTATTTGCTCGCCAGCTACCCGAAGAAAGTATTCAGCGCTGAGCAGCTTTTTCAGCAAATCTGGGGTGAGGCTTATTATGAAGGCGGGAACACCGTGATGGTCCATATCCGCACCCTGCGCAAAAAGCTGGGCGAAGACCAGAGTAAAAATACATGGATCAAAACGATCTGGGGAGTTGGGTACACGTTCAATGGCTAATCTGGTCCGCAGCTTCCGCTTCAAAATGATATCCCTGCTGGTACTCAGCATGCTCTGCTCCGGCGTTATTACCTTTGTACTCTACAAAAGCCTGCAAATGTATTATACCTCTCAGGTGAAGTATGAAGACAAGCTGACCCGCTTCCGTTACCTAATTGCCGATTTCGGCGACCTGAATTTCTTCCTGATCTTCTTCATTCCGCTGGCGCTGCTGTTCTTCTTCCTGTTCACCAAGCCGTACGCCCGCTATTTCAAAGAAATCTCGCATCATATCCGCCTGCTGGCTAACGGGGATTTCAAAAGCCGGATCGAAATCCATTCTAACGATGAATTCGAGGATATTGCCGCCGATCTTAACCAGGCCAAAGACAAACTCGAAGAAGCGGTGGAACGCGGGGACTTCGCGGAGAACAGCAAGGACAAGCTGGTGCTGAATCTGGCTCATGATCTGCGGACTCCGCTGACCTCTGTACTCGGCTACCTGGATCTGGTGCTGAAGGACGGAGAATTAACCGCCGAACAAGTTAAACATTACACCACGATTGCCTACACCAAATCACAGCGGCTGGAAAAGCTGATCGATGAGCTGTTCGAGATTACCCGGATGAACTACGGCATGCTTACCGTGGAGCAGCGCCCCCTTGATCTGAGCGAGCTGCTGGTCCAGCTGATCGAGGAATTGTATCCTCTATTGGAGAACAACGGGCTGACGGCCCGGATTGAGGTCACTCCGCAGCTCAAAATTACCGGGGACGGGGAACTACTGGCCCGGGTGTTCGAGAACCTGCTGACCAATGCGGTGCGTTACGGCAAAGACGGCCGTTATGTCGATATCCGCTGCTACCCGGAGGGTGAGCAGGTCGTTGTCCAGGTCATCAACTATGGAGACAGGATTCCTGAGGAGGACCTGCCTTTTCTATTCGATATGTTCTATACGGGCGACCGGGCGCGAACCCATCAGGAAGGCAGTACCGGGCTGGGATTGTTCATTGCCAAAAATATCGTCGAGCAGCATCAGGGGACGATCTCCGTACAGAGTGACACGATCCGCACGCTCTTCGAGGTCCGTCTGCCGGGTCTGATCCACTAGTCTGCTCCAGCTATAGCCGAAGTGTTGCCGTCCTTTTAGAAGGACGGTTTTTTTTGCATGTACATTTCAAGCTGGAACACTTTAAGCGGAGACGTTTTAAGAAAAACTTTATCTTTCCCCCACTTCTATTTAAACACGCTCCCCTATGCTTAAGTCATTGAAACAAGGAGGACGAGAACATGAAGAAATGGTTAGTGGTAATTGTGATTGCCCTGCTGATCGGTTATGAGTGGCTGTCCAGGGATAAAGAGGATGCCACGGCAGACCTGAATATTAAGACAATACGAGTCTCGGCAGATAATGATAATGGCTCGAAGACTCTGACCGTGATCCCGAAGGGCCAGATCTATCAGGGGAACCTGCTGCTGGTCAACAAGGAGTATCCCGTTCAGCCCTCGGGGGTCAGCGCGGATATTGTAAGGCTTACCGATTATGATGAGCTGACTTCCGGCTACCTGCTGCTGGATCACAAAACGCTGCTCTCCAAGCAAGTGGCAGAGAAATTCACCAAGATGGTACATGCCGCAGCCGGGGATGACATCAACAGCTTTCTGATCAGCAGCGGCTACCGGGACAATGAGAAGCAGAAGCAATTATACGAGGAAAAAGGAGCAGACTACGCTCTTCCGCCCGGATACAGCGAGCATAACCTGGGCTTGTCGCTTGACATCGGCTCCTCTCAGATGTCCATGAGCCATGCCCCTGAAGGGCAATGGCTGCGGGAGCATGCATGGGATTACGGCTTCATTCTGCGCTATCCTGAGGATAAAACAGATATCACCGGCATCAAGTATGAGCCCTGGCATTTCCGGTATGTAGGGCTTCCGCACAGTGTGATTATGCGCGACAAGAACTTCACGCTGGAAGAATACCTTGAATTCCTTAAGGAGCAGAAGTCGATTGTCACTACCGTTAACGGGGTCGAATATCAAATTTCCTATATCAAAGTTACCGGGAACACTCCTGTTCCCACCCCTGACGCTCAGCATATTGAGTTCTCCGGCGACAATATGAACGGTGTGATTATGACGGTCTATCCTTAAGGACTAAGCCATATAACATTACAATCTATAGAAAGCGGTGATATAAAATGAATACGGCACACAAGCAGACAAAGTACGGCTTACAGGTACTGTTTATCGTCTACGTGTATATTTTGTTTAAAATTATTTTGTTCAAATTCGGTTCGATGGATCTCCCGTTTCTATGGCAGCAGCTCCAGAACAGCCCGGGCCATATTGCCGCCAGTCTGCAAAGAGGAAATTTGGTCCCGCTGGCCACCTTAACCAATACCTATCACCATATCAGCACAAGCACCGTCGTTAATTTCCTGGGGAATATCGCCTTATTCATTCCTTATGGCATCTTCCTGGTGCTGCTCAACCCGAATGGAAAAGGCAGCGGCTCCTTCACCGGAGTCCTGCTGTGGTCCTTCGCGTTAAGCGCGGTGCTGGAATGCTCGCAAGCCGTCTTCTATATTGGAACCTTTGATGTGGATGACCTTCTTCTGAATACATTTGGCGGGATGCTGGGATATATGCTGATCCGGCCTATCCAGATGATCTATATGACAGGCAGACAAGGCCCCTCCGTCACCCAAAAGTGACGGGGAGCCTTGCTGTCCGTTCGCCCTGCTCACAAGGGAGAGATATAGCGGCCATATTCGATCGCTAGCTCTGTGAAGCCATTGCCTTCCTGCTGCAGGAAAAAGCTGTTCACCCCCTCTGCTCCCCACCAGTTCAGCCCTAGCAGTAGTCCGTCTGCGGAATGTGCAGCGAACAGCAGGGAGAACATCTGCGGATTCACCTCACCGCCGTCATCGACACGCCAGACTGAATATTCATTATCCGTAATCTCCGCAGGATAGTCCTTGAAGCTGAGCTTCCCGTCCACCTCCAGAACAAGGCTAAACAGCATATCCTTATCTTGTCTTACGAACTGCACGAGATAGAGCTGTCTGTCCGGGCCCAGCCCGGCCAGCTTCCAGGCTGCCTGGATCTTCCGCCCTTTGGCGGCTGCTATACTCTTGCGGACCGGATCACCAGCTGCAAGCTGCGGGCCTGCCGGGTCAGCAGGCTGAAGCTCCAGCAAGGCTGCCTGCGGAAAGACCGCAGAATCAACCAGAACATAGGTCTCATCCCGCATCGCTGCGTCACCCTCTACCTTGAACAGATAACCGGACATATTCGGAATATTATTCGCCAGCTCCCGGCCGTTGTTATTCTCGTTGCCCGTCTGCCATTTCTCCAGCTTCACAGCTAACACCTGGCCTCCGTTCCCGATGGCAGTATTCAGGGACTTCATCTGCTCCCCGGCGCCCTCCTCTTCCCTGGTGACGATAATATGACTCCCGGTCTCACTCGCGAATCCGAAGACCGGCTGCAGCTTGGCAGGGTCGAGGAAGACAGCCGGGGCTTGGGAGGCCGTAGCTGACGCTGATGCTGCCGGGACCGCACTTGGCGGACTATCCGTCGGCTGTGCGGCTGGCGATGGACTGCCGGCAGACGGACCGGCCGAAGCTGCTGCACTGCTGGCAGCGTCATTGCTGTTCGTCCGGGCACACCCGTTCAGGCTAGCGGCTATGGCTGCTGTAAGAATAAGACTTCCAGCCGCTCTTACCCCGTACCGGAAACTGCGCTTCGCTTGATTCATAGCGGTCCTCCAATATGATTTAGTCGAAAATCCCCATGCTGAGGTAACGTTCCCCGGTATCCGGCGCGATACATAACACCCGCTTGCCCCGTCCCAGGCGCCGTGCCTCCTGCAAGGCAGTCCAGACTGCGGCTCCGCCGGAAGGTCCGATCAGAATTCCCTCGGTACGGGCCAGTTCTCTTACCATCTCCAAGGCATCCTCATCGGATACCTGGACGATCTCATCGTAAATGCCGGTATTCAGAATCGCCGGCACGAAGCCGGGGCTGGTCCCCACCAGCTTATGCGGCCCGGGCTGACCGCCGGATAACACCGGCGAACCCTGGGGCTCCACGACAACCACGCGCAGCTCCGGAAGCCCCGCGCGAAGCGCCTCGCCTGTTCCGGTAATAGTGCCGCCTGTCCCGGAAGTGGCAACGAAGACATCCAGCCGCCCTTCCATCTGCTCCAGAATTTCCGGCGCGGTGGTGGTGCGGTGAATGTCCGGGTTCGCCTGGTTCTCGAACTGCTGCGGAATGAAGCTGCCGGGGATCTCCCGTCCCAGCTCCACCGCCTTGGCAATCGCACCGGGCATCCGCTCCGCCGCCGGAGTCAGCACCACTTCCGCCCCATAAGCCTTCAAGATATTGATCCGTTCCTTCGTCATATTATCCGGCATGATCAGAATGGCCTTATATCCCTTCGCTGCCGCGTTCATTGCCAGCCCAATCCCCGTATTTCCGCTAGTCGGCTCGATAATCGTCCCGCCCGGCTGCAGCCGCCCGTCCAGCTCCGCCTGGAGAATCAGATTATAGGCCGCCCGGTCCTTGACGCTGCCGCTGGGATTGAACATCTCAAGCTTCACATACACCTCCGCATCCGCAGGTCCCGTTACCCGGTTCAAGCGCACAACCGGCGTACCGCCGATCAGCTCCGTAATATTGCTTACTACCCGATTCGTCATGGGTGTGCCTCCTTTGTTTCTGTCCTTATCCTATGCACGATATAACACCCATTGTATAGTCACGGGATAGCATTTGTCGATTTTAAAGAATTGTGGAATCTGCAACACCGGCAATGTTGTACATTATGCAAGATTTCCAGCCGCAGAGTAGCTCTGGTCGCCGATTGTTGCACATTTTGCATGATTTCCAGCTTCAGAGTAGCTCAGGTCCACGATTGTTGCACATTTTGCAGGATTAATCAGCAGATTGGGAAGTCTGAGTTCATATTGTTGTAATTTGTGCAGGATTTCCGTTTTGGAGGCTATGCAGAGACTAATTTGTTGTAAAAGATGCAGGATTTCCCGTAGCCAGGCGTGGTATGAAAGATAACCTATGTGGTCGAGTAGTCATGCTGCAATCTAAGCCTAAGGACCCCGCAGCGATTTAGCACAAAAAACCGCCTCTCCCGGACACACGGGCGGCGGTTTTTTGTGGTACGCTGCTTCACAGAAGGCGGTGCTTCGTCCCCCCTACGGATTCACCGTTATAGTGAACGTGGAGGTCGTGTTTTTGATCGGCGTTACCGTATTCAGGATCTTCAGGTTGTTGAAGACTACATTACCCACCGCCGGTCCTTGGCCGGGCTCTGCCGACTCATTCGCCCAGATACCGACACCGGACTTGGCATCGAAGGCGTCACCGCTCTTGAGGGCACCGGAAATTGTAATGTTCGAGAAGATCGTATCGGCCACAGGGAACTGCGGCGATGAGCCGACATAATTGGTCTGGAACATAATCCCGTGATAGGTCGGGTCCACAATATCCACATCACTCACCCGGATGCCCTGGAACACCTTGGAGGCGGAGAACACCCAGATGGCCGGGAAGGTCTGGGAGCCCCAGAAATGTCCGCCTGCCCGGACGACCGAGATATTCTGGAAGTTCGTCGGCGGCGAAGCGCCGAAGCCATTCATCGCATAACCGAAATCAAGCGAGCTGATCGTAATTCCTGAGTAGCAGAGCGTATCCGCGATGTAGATGTTGCGGAAGGTATTGGCATAACCGCCGTATACCGCTACCCCGGCTGCCCGCCAGGTCAGGATCGAGGTCAGATTCTCATAGACGTTATCCTTCATATCCGAGCCGCCGGAATCAATCGCCGAGAACAACGCGAAGCTGTCATCTCCGGTAGCCCGGGCTTCATTATTGGACACGAGATTATTCGTGCTGCCGTTCGTCATGTTGATCCCGTCGGCGAAGGTGTTGCGGATACGGGAGTTGCGGATCACCATATAATCGGTATTGGCCCCCCAGTACATACATACCTGATGTTCAGTCCAGATATTGTCGATCGTTATGTTCGCCACATTGGAGAAGTCGAACACCTTGCCGGGACCGTCAATCCGTGAAGTATAGTTGCCGAAGTAGGCAAACCCCGAGAAGGTCGAGCCATTCGCTGAATCTGTCGCCCGGAAGCCGATGTCTGTATTCGACTGGTTGAGCGGAGCATAGAACCGGGTATACCACGGTCCGGCTCCGATGATCTTCACTGCCTTGCCGTAGACCTGGAATTTATTCGAGGTCTCATAGTTTCCGGCAGGAAGATAGACACCCGCAAGATTACCCGTTGTATCCATACGGACCTTATCCAGCGCATTCTGCACATCCTGATGTGTGAATCCAAGCGGAACGGTATACTTCGCCGGATCAGGATTGGCGATCGGCGATACCTGCTCCAGGCTCACGAAGTCTATCGCATATTGTGAGGTGTTGGCTGCATCCTTCTGCAGCCGGATCGTGCTGCCTGCCGGAATGATACTGTCGAACATGATGTTCGCTTCATCATAGATATGGCGCGGGGAACCGGCGCTTGGCGAATTGCCCGGACTGGTCTCTGAGCCATAGAGCCAGGCATACTTGGAATTCAAGGTGATGGCTTTGTTAAAGACACCATTAACATAAATATTCAGGGTCGCTGTTGTGCCGTCACCGCTGGCCGAGTCGGGAATAGAGAACCGGGTGACCAGGGTATTCGTACTGGCTTTGGTGGTGAATTCGACATAGCTGCCTGTGGTATTCAGCGTAACGGCCCGTCTGCCTGAAGCTTCACCGGCCAGATCACCGATATTCCGGTTCGGTGCCAGCTTGACCGCTCCGCCGCCGATCACTCCATCTTCTGCCTCATACATATCGTAAGGCATATTGGCCCCGCGTCCGATGTAGAGCGGCTGATTCTGGATGTTGTTGGCCCGTTTTACCGCCAGTTCGTTGCCATCCACGGCAATTTCTGTTTTTACATTATATTTACCGTTCACAGCCGTCCAGGTTCCAAGAGCCACAGGAGCGGTAGTACTTCCGGCAGCAATGACACCGTTATAAGTGCCGGTCAACGTTCTGAGGACCGCGCCGGTCGTAGCATCGGACAAGGTCAGCGTGATGTTATGAGCGCCGCCTGCCGAGGAAGCTGATCCCTGATTCTTGATGGCTAACGCGAAGCTGACCACGTTCCCCCCTGCCGGATTGCTTGGAGACCAACTGACCGGAGAGGCGATCAGATCTGAGCTGGATACCGGATTTACTGTAAGGGCAGAAGGATGCGTATAGCTGTTATTGCCTTCATTCAGCTCTACAACATTGCTCATCTCATCTACCTTGGCGCTTACCGTATAGGTTCCGGCATCCTTGGCACCAACACTGAAGGAGACATTGGCCGAAGCTCCTGCGGCCAGGGTATCCACGGGGGCATATCCGGCAAGAACGGTACCGAGATAAAAGCTGACATTGGTAGCTGCGGATGAGGCAGTGCCGCTATTCTTCACTGTAGCGTTCAGTGTCAGAGAATCTGTCTCTACCGGAGCGGAAGGACTCCATGACATCCCGGTCACCGTCAAATCCGGGTTCGCCCCCGGTGTGCCGATGATCTGGAGCTCCGCCACCTGTCCGGCGCTTGATCCGGAGTTCGCTGTGAATTTCAGCTGCAGCTCACTGACGGTTGCTGTGACCGGAATGGTCACTGTGTTGCCGCTGGCCGGATTGAAGGTATACACAGCTGCCGGTACCAGACTGGAGAAGGTGCCTGTCGACTGATTATGCCCCAGGACTTGAATAGTTTGGGTACGGGTTGACCAGGCTGCTGCCGGATTCAGCTTCACAACTACCGAAGTTATATTGGCGTTTGCACCAAGGTTAACAGTCAGCGTATTCGGATAATCTCCCCCTGCTCCTTCCCAATAGGTCGTGACATCTCCATCATTGGCGTTGGCCGGAACAAAGGTGAAGACGGAGGAGGAAGCATTCACAGCTTTGCCGGTCGCCAGGTTCACGCCGGGACCTGTGGTTGGGGTTGCTGTAGGGACTGGTGTAGATGTTGGCACAGGTGTAGTAGTTGGCGTTGGAGCTACAGTTGGTGTGGTAGCCGGCCTTGCAGTTGGCACAACCGTTGGCGCAACTGTCGGCGCTATCGTTGGAACGGGCGTAGGGGCAACCGTTGCCGTTGGTGCCGTTGAAGCTGTCAGTACAAGCTGATCCAGATTCACGTTCCCGGAGTCGGACGCCTCATATTTGTAGGCAATCGTGTTAGTTCCGGCAGCTAAGGCCACCACCTCAGCCTGCGTGGACCAATTATCCCAGCTTGGCAGATTGGCAAACTGCGTCTGCCTGATCTTCATGCCGTTCACGTAGATACTCAGCGTCTTCGTACTGCCTGAGGCATTGGCATACCGCAGAGCCGCGCTGTAATTCCCTGCCGCCGGAGCCGTTACCGTGAAGGTTGTGGCTGCTCCCTGTGTCAAATAGCCGTCAACGAAGGCCGCACCGGTATAGCCGGTGTGATCGGTGTTCGTCTTGGCCCCGCCGGATAAGGCGGCGGCCTCCGCTTCGTAGGTTCCCGGTGGAGAGGCCGTGGTGCCGTACACCTCAATCTCCGACAGCTGCGCAGCAGGCCAGCCGGTGTTGGCCGTGAAGTTTATTTTGATATAACGGGCGGTTGTTGCAGTGAAGGGAATCGTGACGGAGCTAACGCCGCTGGAAGGATTGAACACATACCCCGCAGAGACGGTCAGATTATTGTATGAGGCATCATCCGTACTGCCTTGGACCGACAACGTCTGCGTTCTTGCTTCCCAGGCTGCTGGCAGCTTGAGTACAACCTGATTCACACTGCTGACGGCACCCAGATCCACCTTGATCCATTGCGAAAAAGCATTGCTGGCACTCTCCCAATACGACCCCTGGTTACCGTCATTGGCGTTCGCTGCTACATACACATCACCGACTGAGCTTGCGCTAATCGTCTTGCCTTGAGCCAGATTGCCTGCCGCCGCCCCCGTTGCCGGAAATAACGCGAGCTGTCCCACACATAACACAAGCATCAGACCGTACATGAGGAATGTCCTTTTCACCGAAGACCTGGTTCTGCTGATCATTTGACAACCACCTCCCATAGATTATAGTGCCACCTTCGAGTATGCGCTTTCATAAAACAAATTATGGTAATAATATAAGACAGAGCCTGGCTCAGGTCGATGGCATATTCTATGAAAAGTATGTGCGTACATACGGAGCGTTCTGGGAGAGAATGAACCTAGCTGAAGTCGGCATACCCGCGGGCGGCAGATCCTTTTACAATGAGTACAACAACAAGCCACAGCGCAGGAGGAATCAGCTATGAATGAAAGTATCAGGCAGAAGCTATTATCCAAAAATGAAAAATTGATCAACATGGTGATCGAGCGGGCCAAACGGGATTTTCCGGAAGAGATTGCGGTGATCGGACTTACAGGCTCTTACAATACCGGAGATTATCATGAGAAAAGCGATCTGGATCTGATCATCATCAATAATAACAACCAAGGCTGGAGCATCTCTTCCTGCTTCATTTTGGGGGATGTCGGTTATGATATCTACTGCACTCCATGGGAGACCCGGATCGAAGATCAGGCGGCGCTTGAGAGTCCGATGATCTCCTCGCTTATAGATTTGCAGGTGCTCTATTATGCCAAGCCTGAGGACCTGGAGAAGCTTAGAGGGTACCAGCAGCGGGCGCTGGATGCACTAGCGAAGCCTGTAGGACGCGATTGTCTGGAAAGGGCGAAGAAGTGGATCGATCTGGCGAAGCAGGAATATGCGAATCTTTGTCTTACGGAGGATAAGGGAGCCGTTAGGCTGGCTTCAGCGGAGTTGGTCTACAATCTGGTGAACGCGTTGACGCATATGAACAATACTTATTTGAAAAGAGGGATGAAAAGATACCTGGAGGACACCGCAGCCTACCGCTATCTCCCTGTGAATTATGAAACGATCTACATGAATGTGATCTGCGCAAAGACGGTTAACGAGATCCGAAGGTCCTCCGGCATTCTGCTCAAAAGTATCCTTGATTTGTACAGAACCCTATATCAAAAATATGTGGAACAGCCAGTCCCGACTTATGATAATCTGGCAGGTACTTATGAGGAGTTATGGTGCAACTACCGCAACAAGGTCATTGCTAGTGCTGAAAAGAAGGATGCCTCTTACGCCTTCTACACCGCCTTGGGAGCGCAGGGTCTGCTGGATGAGATGACCGGGTCGCGGGGAACACGGAAGTTCAAGCTCATGCAGTATTTTGATGCCGCCAATCTGGATCTGTTCAAGGATCAGTTCCTCCTGGCAATGGACGGCTATCTGGAGGAATATCACCGGGTCGGCCGGCAGCCCCAGCGTTACGATACTTTTGAAGAGCTGTACCGGCAATATATGAATAAGTAACAGATAAGCAAGACCAGGCCCCCTCCCTGCGTTCAGGTTGGGGGCTTGCCTAACTACACATTGAACCGTGCTACCAGTCCTTGCAGTCCTTGCGCCAGCATGCTGAGGGCACTGGCAGAAGAGGCGATCTGTTCCACTGAAGCCATCTGCTCTTGCGATGCTGCGGATACCTGCTGTGTATTGGCCGCTGTGGTCTCCGAGATATGCGTAACAGTACGGATGGAATCTACAATTTCCTCCGTCGCTGCCGTGATTTCTTCTACCGCACCGGATACCTTCTGAACCTGTCCCGCCAGTGAATCGATCGAATGGCGGATGGCATTGAAAGACTGCCCGGCCTCTTCTATGATCCGGGTTCCGCCCATTACTTCGTTCATGCTATTCTTCATCACCTTCACTGCATGGTCAGCATCGGTCTGGATTCCAGTCGCCATTTCTGCAATCTGATTGGCGGAATCTGCGGACTGCTCGGCCAGTCTGCGCACTTGATCGGCTACCACAGCAAATCCTCTGCCGTGCTCTCCGGCCCGGGCCGCTTCTATGGTTGCATTCAGTGCCAGCATATTCGTCTCTGAGGCAATCCCCTTGATCACCCCGACAATGCTGCTTATGTCCTGTGAACGATTCACGAAGCCCGTCACCTTCTGCGATAACGACTGAATGGATTCATTGATGGAATCCATCTGCCGGACAGCAGATTGCAGGGATAGATCCCCGGCCACCGCATAATCTGCAGAACGCAGGGAAGCTTCCGAGATTTCCTGTACACTGGCTGCAATCAGCTGAATGCCGTCCGACATTTCAATAATGTTGTTCATGTTAGTCTGCAGGTCATTCATCTGCATTCCCGCCCCACTAGCGACCTCACCCATAATTCCGGCGATCTTCTCGGTAGTTCCGGCGGTCATTCCGCTATCCGAGGTCAGCTTCACTGAAGAAGCCGCCAGACCGTTCGCGGATAGCTTCACCTGGGTGATCATCGCTCCTAGATTATCGGTCATTTTATTGAAATTCCGGGCCAGCTCACCGATCTCATCCTTCGTCTGCACACTAAGCTTGCGGGTTAAGTCGGCATCGCCGTCCACAATCTCCTGGAGCTGCCTGTTGATATCCTTCACCGGCCTCAGTATCCGTGCGGACAATACGAACGCGATCAACAGAGCCAGTCCCACGGATAAGCCCGTAACCCCCATGCTGGTAATCATTGCCGAGCTGCGGTGGGTTGCCGCCTGGCTCTGTTCCTTCATAATTTCATCATGCAGCATCGTCTCGAACACCAGCTGTGAATCGATGATAGTCGTAAGGGAGAGGCTTGTGAACGATTTCTGCGCTTGCGGGAAGTTCCCTTCCTTAGCCAAGGCAAAAGCCTGCTTCAGCACCGTCAGATAATTGTCCCACTCGCCCTCCAGCTTCTGAATTCCCGCAAGCTCCGCTTCATTCAGGCCGGCGCCCTTAACCTCCTCGACTGCGGCTGTAATCTCCGGGATCTTGGCTTCATAGGCGGTCAGATTGGCTGTTCTCTCCTCAGTGGTATTACTCATCACATACCTTGCGGCCAGGCCGTCCGCCGTCCGGATCTCATCGGTTAATTTTTGTACCATCGAGAGCTTGCTGTAATTACGGTTGATCTGATCTGTAAGCATGGTCACCTTACCCTGAAATAGAGTACTGCCGGTTAATGCGAGAATGAACACGATAATAACAGCGGCGAAACCAAACATGATTTTGGCCCGGATTCCTCTAACTCTGTTCGACATGATAACTACCTCCACTCGATATGTAAGCTCTACTATGTATTCTCTATGTATCGTACTTCATAATTCTTAAATAAATCTGAATGCAAAAAACCGCCATCCCTGCCAAGGCAGAAATAGTGGTTCTCTGAATTACTTCCTAATCATCCGGTTCAATCGTACAAATTCCCGTTCGCAAGCATTGCCAGCCGCTCCTCATCCCGTACAATCAGACGGCCGTTCCTGCGTTCAATAATCCCGTCTTCAATCAGGCGGCGCACCACCCGGTTCAGATGCCGGTAACTGGTGCCAAGCAGATCGGCTGTCTCTGTCAGCGTGGAGGTACGAATCTCTTCTACGCGCTGGTCGCCGGTGTTGTCCGCGAACAGCGACATCAGGTAGCTCGCGAACCGGTTCTCCACCGGATAGAGCACATTCATGGCTGAGGTCTGGCCGAGCGTGTACATTTTGTGGCTCAGCTCTCCTACCAGGAAGCGCAGCAGCGCGGTATTGTCTTCAATCTCCCGGAGCAGCAGCTTCCTTCCGGCGACAAGCAACAGGCTATCCCCTACAGAGACAACCTCATTCTTGACCGGATACTGACGCAGCAGCTCCACATCCCCGATCACTGACATCGGCCGGGCGAACCGGACCAGCATCGACTTGCCGTTGGGCAGCAGCGTATGAATCTTCAGCTTGCCCTGCATCAGGAAAAACATATGCTCCAGCCGGTCGCCCACTGAGCAGACCGCCTCCCCGCCGCCGTAGCGCCGAAGCTCCATCTGGGCAATGGCGCTGCTGCTGAACATGGCTGTAAGGCCATTCTGCTCGGTAAGGCTCCGAACCGCCTCCGGATTTATAATCGATTGCATCAGCTTCTTCTCTCCTTGTGTCATCTTAGCTGAAATCACTGTAACACAAGTCAAAGCACGGAAGCTATTTCTGTGCTACCTCTCCCGCAAAATATTCCGCAAGCGCTCTGCGCTCCCGGTGATTCGCCAGATTGAACGATGGCCAGCTTTGCTTAGGCTGAGTAAGGTTAGACAGTCTGCTGCGCAGCGCCTCGTCCAGAATTCCCTTCTTCTGCTTGCTGAATTCGATCAGCTCTGGAACCACATCTGCGGAGAGCCCGGCCAGATAACCGGCATCCAGTGTGCCGCTTGCCTTATATCGTTGGATATTCTGCTTCGCAATGATATGATCCATCCCTATATAGTTCATCAGCACATAGGAGAGCAGGCCGAGCACAATGTAGCATTTTAGAAGCGGGAAGGGTTCCCGGCTAATCCGCACGGCCGCCAGCACCAGCAGCAATCCGAGGAAGATCATGAAGGCATGCACCAGGAACCGGATGT
The DNA here is from genome assembly GCF_038051945.1 of Paenibacillus sp. FSL H3-0469. Lineage (NCBI taxonomy): Bacteria > Bacillati > Bacillota > Bacilli > Caryophanales > Paenibacillaceae > Paenibacillus > Paenibacillus sp. FSL H3-0469. The sequence goes on along the minus strand of NZ_CP150302.1, from coordinate 7,689,425 downwards.
AGGTGTAACCGTACGCCTCTTCATATAGCGTCAGCCGCGAGTATGCAGAATACAGCATGACCATGGAGCATAACACCAGAATATACAGCAGGAGCTGAATGACCCGTTTCAGGATACCGCCCGCTTTGCGCACTGCCAGCAAGGACAGCAGCAAGATTGCGAAGTTAATCGATGTGACCAGAATCAGCTCCAGAAAACCGCTCCGCGCATAGTCCGCATACGTACTGTTCTCCGGCAGAATACCATCCCAGGCCCCGAACAGATACGAGAACTGGACACTCACAAACAGCATGTACACTGCATTGATTGCGGTAAGTATGGTAGTGATAATGACCGGGTCATCCAGACCGATCCCCTCGTCCCCTGCTTCAGCCGTTTCCAGCTTCTTCCCCATCGCATCAAGCTCACTGACCAGAGGGGAGCGGATATAGGATTTGCTCTGTACGAACCCCCAGAGGAAGCCGAACATGCCGAGTCCGAGCAACAGAACCCACAAGCCTCGGAAGATCCAGTCCCCCAGCGAAATATTGTCAAAAATCCCCGGGAGGGCTGCCAGCAGCTGACTGAACACTCCGTCCGCCGTAGAGAGCAGCGAGATCACGATCAGCAGCAGCGGCACGGAAATCAGCAGGCCGATCATCACCCGCATCAATACCTGCTTGCGTTCATTCGCCATCCCGCCTTTGCCCCGGCGCAGCAGCCTCAGTGCCGTGGCCCAGTTGCGCAGACTTTGCGGGAACAGATGCTCAAGTGCCGCGCCGATCAGCGCAAGTCCGCTCCATGCGGGCTTGCGGTAACTAAGCATATACGTCATATGTAATAGAATGAGCACCGGAATAACAACGAAGTTAAGCGCAAAGAAAAACCAGTTGCCGAACAGCATATAGGTCAGGGACAACAGAAATATGGACACCATCCAAACATAGCTGAACCAGGTCTGCTTGCGCAGCCGCTCCTTGGCGAAATAGAGCATAAAGGCATAAAATAGCGTGATAAAAATCGGATATGAGATTCCCGGCATTTTGTCGTAAAACAGATACTGATGCACAACCGCAAGCAGGAATGCGGCTAATAAAGCTACACGACCAAGCCCCCGTTTGGAATCATTTTGATCGCCCATGGTAAATTCCCCCATCTTTTTACTGTCATACCCTGATTTTAGCTGATAAAATAAGAAGAAAAAGAGAAATATATTATCATTAATTTCCTATTTTATAGATTTGACAGGAGGAGAATGTCCCACATGAAGCTGCACAGTCAATTCCTGAAGCTGCATTCGCAGCATGGAGGTCCGGCCGAGATCTCCATCACCCTGGACGAGCTGGCCCTGACCCTTGGCTGTACCCACCGCAATGCATTGCATGTGATCCGCAAAATGGCCGATCTCGGCTGGATCACCTGGACCCCCAGCCGGGGGCGGGGACGGCGCTCCAAGCTGGTATTCCTCGCGGCGGCCGAGGACATTGCCCTGGAATCCATGAAGCAGGCGATAAGCAGTAAAGATATCAGCAGTGCGCTGGAGGGCATCCGCGGACATGCCCGCACTTCATCACTGCAGGACACGCTGCAAGGCTGGCTGCTGGCGTACTTCGGGCATCATGCCGAGGTGCACAGCGATAAGCGGATCGATACGCTGCGGCTGCCGGTCACCCAGCAGCTCCATACCTTCGATCCGCTGTATATGAATTTGCTGGCGGAGTCGTTTGTCTCCAGCCATGTTTTTGACGGGCTGGTCGGCCGCAGCGGTGAACGCGGCAAGGTGATCCCCGGCCTGGCGCATGCCTGGGAGACAGACGGGAGCCGGACGGCCTGGACTTTTCATCTGCGCAAGGAGGTCTTGTTCCATCACGGCAAGGTACTGACCGCGGAGGATGTCGTCTACTCCTTCGAACGGATGATGTCTACCTCGCAGCGCATGCTGTACAGTTATATTGTCAAGGAGATTCAGGAGGTCCAGGCCTTGAATGCGTCAACCGTCCGTATTCTGCTGAAGAAGCCGAACGAACTCTTCCTTCCCTTCCTCTGCACCAGCCGGGCGGCGATTGTGCCCCGCGATCTGGAATCCATTGGAGAGAATCTGTTTGGACGCAGACCGGCGGGCACCGGTCCGTTCAAGGTCGTGGAGATGAATGAGGACACCTGTGTGCTGGAGGTGTTCCCTTACTACTTCCAGGGGCGGGCCCATCTGGACCGTGTGGAGATTATCTATGTCCCGTGGAGCCTTGACCGGGAGCCCTCAGAGACCGGCTCTGCCTTCCATGTCATCCCGAATCCGTCAGCAGCCGGCACAGACTCTCTAAGCAGAATCCACTCTGAGTCCTATGTCCGCAAATTCGTAACCTGCAACACGAAGAAAAAGGGACCGCTAAGCGATCCCCTTCTCCGTGCCGAGCTGCTGTCCTGTCTGCAGGAAGCACCGAGAGTGCCCTTCCGGCATTTCGCAGCGCCTCCGGCTGAAGTCTTGCAGATTGCCACGATCCCGCAGTATGCCGGGGATGCCGAATACATCGCCGCAAGACTAAGGCAGCACGGGTATTCCTGCAAGGTGTTATCCGTGTCGCCGGAGGAATTCAAAGGCCCGATCCGCCTGAAGTCCGACTTGATCGTCTTCTCGCTGCTCCGCGACCAGGACGAGCAGCTCCGGCTGTACGACCTGTATCTGACTCTCTCGCTGCACATTGAACCGCGCACCCGCGCGGGCATTGAGGGCAGGCTGCGCCAGATCTCGCGGGAGCCTGACGCCGCAGTGCGTGCGGAAGGCTTCCGGGTGATTGAGGATACTCTAACCCGTGACCACCAGCTGCATATTCTGTACGAGCGGCCTGCCGAGACTGCCTATCTGCCCTCCGTGCGCGGGGTGACCTTCAACAGCCAGGGCTGGGTCGATCTGCGCCATCTGTGGTTTCCGCCGGAGCTGTAGCGGAACAGAAAGTAGCTAATACTTTTGGAGCCGGTGAAGACTCCCGGCAGAGACATAGGGTTGGACAAGCCCCTATGCTTTGCCGGGCAGATACTCCGCCAGCCCCCGGCCTATCAGATTAGGGGAGACTGGCTTCCGGCCAAGTTCCCTTGACCAGATGGAGAGCTGGCCGATATGATGAATCTCATGGGCGATAACATGGCGTATTACTTCGCCCCAGGTGTGCTGGGTAACCTGCCCATCCGGTCTATCCTCCCTTAGAATCCTCCGCTCCAAATCCTCATTCCAGGCTACTATGAAGGACTCCACCTCCGGCCGGAAGCGTGCGTCCACCTCTCTGATTTTCTGCAAAGTGTTATACTCCGGGAAGTCTATACGAATATCCGGCTTGCCTTCCATATCCCGTACCCAGCTTAATTCCACATCCACTATATGCACCAGTGTCTGCAGAATCCCGCCGACTCCCCCAATGCGTGCCTTCACCAGTTCTTCTTCCGGCAGCTCCTCGCACCATTGATACCATTCCTCGCGGACCTGCCAGTTATAACGAAATAAGGTTTGCATGGTTGGCCTCCTTTTGCCTCTAAAGATTTGAACTCCAAGCTTGACCGTCGCTGCGGTGAACATTTGGCCCTCCGGCCGCTGTTGTGTTTGGATTTCTTGATTATAACCGCTATTAGCGGTAGAAATCCAAACACAAAGGCGGACGCTATCGCTCCTACAGTTCCAAATTTCCCCTCCGCTTCTTTTTGCTTTTTGTTAATTGCTATAGTGCTTCTTATATAACCTTTATACCTTACCCTTTCTTGCGCCGGATGCTATAGAATCTCATCGCTGTATGAACGCCCTTGATCTCCAGCACCCCGCTGTAGATCAGTTCCCTCACCCTATGCTCGAAATAAGCATCACCGACATACTGCTCACAGTATCCGATCGCCTCTCCGACCAGCCGGGCTGATTTCAGGAACCCGTCTTCTCCTGGCGGGGGTGTCAGTGAATCCAGCTTCTCCAGCAGATAGCTGTCGTAGTAATCAGCAGGCACTTCCTGCAGGGCATCCTTCTGCCAGATTCTCAGTACGCCGGACTGCCCGGAAATCTTCAGCCAATCCTGAGACAGCCGCGCGATATGCGAAGCACTCAACCTGCTGCCCACATCAATTCGCAGAAGCGCTTCCCTAAGCTTGTCTGACGGAATCTCTCCGGAATGACAGTAGTTAATGAAGGCATCCGGCCGGTTGAACAGCTCCTCACAGATGGCCCCGGCGTCCATCACTATGAGTTCATTCTCTCTATTCCCCAGCAGATGAACGGTTAGACGTAGCCCCGCCTGCTCGGATGCATTGCTCCCGGTCCAGATGACTATCTTGGCCTGTTCGGGAATCTGCTCCAGGTTATCGAGCAGCTCCGTATACTCTCTATCACATTCATCAGAGACCGTAAAGTATTCCTGGATATGCTGACGGAACCAGTCGCTGCGAAGCTTCCTTCCCACGAGTGTATCCAACTGATCCAGCGGACCTATAGCATAATTCTCCCGAAGAATAATCAGCTTATGGCTATCCGTCCAGCCAAGACCTTTCAGCGCCTGCTTCATACTGCCCCCGAACGAGTCGCCGCACAGGATGTGAACATGGGTGTCCTTCAAATAGATTCACCTCTGTTCCAAAATCGAAATTGAAATTAATTCTCGGAGCGGTCGAGCAGGCGCCCTTTTACAAGCAAATAGGCAGGAGTACTCGGTGTTTCGGTTTTAACGGTAACCTCAATTGTTCCATCCTTACGGACAGCCGGTCTTTCCCGCTTCTGCGCCGGCAACTGAATCAATTGATCATCATAAAGAATATACGCGGCAACATCCGCTGCTCCTTCAGGAACATCCTTCCCTGTTATATTCTTCGCCTTCACCGTGAAGCTGCCTTTTGCAGGGTCAAAGGTGTAAGAAACTGGCCGGAACGCATCGTCGCTAATGATCGTCCCCGGTGGGGAAGTGAAGGGACCTTTCTCAGTGTCCTCTATAGAATACTTGATGATATCCGTCTGCATCAGGGTTTCACCTGTCAGCGTGTAGAGCTGATTCGCCTGATCCCATTTGCTCACAATGCCCAGACGTCCGGCGAGTACACTGACGGGGATGAACATCGAATTCTGCTCCATCACCGGAACCGTATCCATCGACCCGGCAACCCCGTTAACCGATACAGTTTTGGAACCAATTGTGAACTTAACCGTTACACTATCTTTTTCGATGGCAGCCGTTCTTGCCTTGGCATCATAGCTGACCTTGGCCCCCATCAGCTCACTAATGGAGCGAAGCGGAATCATCGTCCGGTAGTTGGCATCCACATATGGCGCCTTTGGTGCCGTATAGAGCACATAGTAATCGTTAATTTTCAGCAGCGCAGGGTATTTCTTGGCCGCCGCCTCTACCTTCCCCGGATTCACCCCCGTCAACATAGCGAAGCTCAATCCCGCAGCCAGTAAGGCTGTCAGCACTTTTTTACCTGTCTTCATCCCAAACATCCTCTCTTTTCCTCTATTTCATATATTTTTACCATCTTTCTTATTACTCCATATTTCCGCATCAGTTGCGCCTCTCTACTAAAATCTAACAAACCGCCCAGGGAGGCAGTGTCATTTTCGTGACATGCCCTTTCTCTGATTGAAGACGTAGAAGCCATTTGAATACTTACTTGATCTATTTATAATTAGAGTGAAGTTATTGCAAAAGAGATTAATATTATGAGCTATGCCAAAGTGCAAGGGGATGAAGGAGAATTATGCTAAAGTCGTCCAGAATTTATACACCGCTCAATGAACTCACCAGCGAGGAGATAAAGGACCGTCTAAAAAGAAATGACGCCGCTGATCTTCTGACGCTCCCTCTTTCTGTCGGTGAATACCATTCGAACTGGAAGTTCGCCCAAGATACTTGTGCCCAGCTTGCGGATCATGAGTCAGCTGCTATTCGTGCTAATGCCGTTTTGGGATTTGCATACATCGCCCGGACGAAAGGACAGTTAGAGAAACACATCGTTAAACCCCTCGTCCTGAGAGAGCTCCGCGAAAACAAAGAGTATAAATGGAGAATCCTAGATTCTATCGAGGATATTAATTTATTCATGAAGTGGAACATCGGAAATAGAATTAATTACGAATGCGGGGACGAACATATTGGGTGTTAGTACAAAGGGAAACACGATAAGCGTATTTGGTCCCCCTTTTTGGGAGGAGTGGCGGAAGGGATGTTTGGAACTGTAGGAGCGGTAGCGTCCGAAAGTCCAAACGATTCCTGGAGCCATAACTATTCCCAAACTAAGCCTGACAATATGCTGCACCGATAATCAGGCTTCGATTACTGCCCGATGATATGCTTCTTACGAAAGGAGGGATTGCCGTGGAGTGGCTAGAACGAATGAATCGGGCGATCAGCTATATTGAAGACAACCTGGAACAAGATATTGCTTACGATCAAATCGCTAAAATCGCCTTATGTTCGGTTTACCAGTTTCAACGTATGTTTTCATTTGTTCTTGATGTCCCCTTGTCCGAATATATCAGGCGCAGAAGACTGACGCTGGCTGCGTTTGATCTAAAGGACAGAAAGAACACTGTGCTGGAGATAGCCTTGAAGTACAGGTATGAATCACCGGAAGCCTTCTCCCGTGCATTTCACAATCTGCATGGAATGACGCCTACATTAGCGCGCAATGCCGGAAGTGAGTTAAGAGCCTATCCCCGCATCTCCTTTCAAATCATCTTAAAGGGAGTGACCGGAATGAATTACCGGATGGAGAAACGGGATGCTTTTCAAGTGTATGGGCTGGAGGATATCTACCACTACGACACTATTGCGAATGAAGCGGGCGTAACGATCCCGGAGGTCTGGCAAAATATATTCAAGAATGGTGAGTTCGAACGTTTAGCCCAATCAGTAAGCGGGGCTTGGAGAGACGAAGGCAATTTCAGTAAGGAGCTTGGAGCGGTCTTTGCCTTCGATGCCTATACCTTCACTAGCAACTCGACCTTCCCATACCTAATCGGGTGCTACAAAGCGCCAGGCAGCCAAGTGAAAGGATACACTGTGGTTGATGTTCCCGCAGCTACGTGGGTCGTATTCTCAACACTCCATGATGGGAATGGCAGCGGCAAGTATGATTTACGGTCTTTGAAGAATCGTATCTTCTCGGAATGGCTGCCAACATCAACCTATACGATTCTAGATGGCGGCAATTTCGAAATGTATGGTACAAGCGCAGATGGCTATGAATATTGTGAACTATGGTATAGAGTCGGGGAATAGGATGAAAAAAGCGGTGCCCGGAATAACCGGCCACCGTTTTTTTGTCACCAGATGTATTTCTGCAAGGTTAGCAACATTCACTGGTTCTGAACTAGATGTTGAACATTCATCTCTGATTTAGAATTCATTCTATATAAAATGAGCGTAGCGATTATAGCAATCGCAACCCCAACAGCACCAATCCATGTAATAGATACAAGCGAGACTGCTTCAATAGCTACTCCCCCTATCCCAGCACCCGCTGCCATAGCAAGCTGCATCATAGACTGATTAAGGCCAAGCATCACACCTGACGCTTCGGGTTCAATTGTCGTTAAATGATATTGCTGCGTTGGACCAGAGGACCATGCGGAGAAGGACCACAACAATAGCACAACCATTACACCAATGAGTGTATTCGTTACTAAAGACAATAGGATCAGCATTACAATATGGAGTATCAACCCGCTGAATAAGGTTCGGTTAACCCCCCACCGGTCTGTGCTGAAGCCACCGATTTTGGAGCCTATCATGCTGGCTATTCCAAATATAAGCAAAGCTCCGCTGAGATATTTATCATTTATGCCCGATACTTCAAGCAGATACGGTGAAAGATACGTATATGCTACCGAATATCCGCCAAGCCAAAAGAAGGTAATCGAGAGTCCCAGTGCGACCTTAGGCTTTTGTAGCAAACGTAATTGTTGCCTTAATGGAATAGGTTCATCTCCCTTAACACGCGGGATGGCGAAAGAAAGTATAATCATTGCGATAATCCCTAAAAGGGCGATTCCCCCGAACACAGATTTCCAGCCAAGCGTATCCGCTGCAATGCGCCCAAGAGGTACGCCTATGATTAATGATGCTGTAAAGCCCATTACGACCGTTGCAATCGCACTTGCTTGTTTACCCTCTGGGGCAATTTTCGCTGCGATGTTTAAGGCGGTAACAACCACTACCCCTGCGCCTATGGCCATAATGATGCGGGCAACTACAAACAATCCATACCCGGGCAAAAGAACAGCGAGAATGTTAGATACCACAAACAAACCTAGACCCATCATAATTAATTTTCGTCTGTCTATACCTGCGGTTACAGCCATAAGAATTGGAGTGAATATAGCGTAGACTAGCGAAAAAATCGTAATTAATTGTCCGGCTGCAGCAACTGAAACACCAAGAGAAAGGGATACCTTATCTAGAATGCCAGACAGAATATACTCCGACGTCCCGACCAAAAAACTAACAATGGCTAAAATATACACCTTCCAGCTTACAGACATAGAATGATACAACTCCTTTGAATATTTTTGAATATACAATTCGTGAATTGTCGATTTGATATCTAAAAAGACATATCGCGAATTGTCGAATCATAGTGCCGAGAAAAAGCTGAATTCTGTGTACAGAACTCAGTTTCATCTCTCTTACATCTCACTCATCGTATACTGGGCTAACTGACGTATAGCTTCTTCGTCTCTCTGATAATACGTAAATTTGCCTATACGTTTTGTGGTGATTAGCCCTGCCCGCTGCAACATCGTAAGATATTGAGAGGCCGTTGACTGAGTCATGTTCAGCTTGTCGGTTATTTGACTTACACAAACCCCAATCTCCTCCATATCCACTCCTTCGTGGGGTTTAAAATGGACGTATGGCTCTTTGAGCCATTGTAAGATCTGTAACCTGGATTCATTCGATAAAGCCTTAAATACATCTATTGGATTCATAATCATTATTATATCGATGATTTGCGATATGTCAATACGGAAGACATATTGGTTTTCCTTTAGGGATTTTAAACCCCCCTTGCTTTTGCTTTTCTCTTTGCCTTTATCCTTTCCCCCTGCCCTACCCCCAAAGTAAGTGAACTTGAGCTTCCCCCTATTTGGGAGGAGTGGCGGAGGGGATGTTTGGAACTGTAGGAGCGGTAGCGTCCGCCTTTGTCTCCAGATTTCAACCGCTGGAAGCGGCTTGAATCAAGAAATCTGGAGACAACAGCGGCCGAAAGTCCAAACAATCTCCGGAGCCACGACTATTCCCAATATAGAGAGGTAACTCCTGTTCACCTTACTTCACCGACCCGATCATCCCAGCCACAAAATGCTTCTGCATCACGAAGAATACCAGCGCAGTAGGGATCGTGCCGATTACGATCGCTATCATAATCATGCCGTAGTCCGGGGCGTAGCCTGAGCCGAGGGTCGATATGAGCAGTGGCATGGTCTTGGTCTGCGGAGTCTGCAATACGATCAGCGGCCAGAGATAGTTGTTCCAGCTCGACATGAACGTAATGATCGCTCCGGCTGCGTAAGTCGTCTTCATGGTTGGCAGGTAGATGCGCAGGAAGATGCCCAGCTCACTGAGCCCATCCATCCGGCCGGCCTCCAGCAGCTCCTTCGGGAACATTTTGGTGCTCTGCCGGAAAAAGAAGATCAGGAACGCAGTGGTCACGGTAGGCAGAATGACCGAGGTCATCGTATCGATACCCATCCACGGAAAGACGTTCGAGATCTGGCCGAACATCCGGTAGAGCGGGATCATCAGCGCGGCGAACGGAATCATCATCGACAGCAGCAGAATGTTGAAGACTATGTCCTTCGAGCGGCTGCGGAACACCTCGAAGCCGTAACCGGCCAGCGAGGCAATCAGCAGCGCCAGCAGCGTGGTGGTTATGGAGATTTTCGCTGAATTCATCAGGGATACCTGCAGGTCCGTGGTGTCCAGCAGCTTGCGCAGATTCTCCATCAGATGGGTGCCCGGCAGCAGCCGCCCGCGGGTGACATCCACCGACTGGTTCGTCGAGCTGACGACCATCCACAGGAATGGAAAGATCGAGACAAAGGCCGCGATGCTCAGGAACAGATACATGAAGAACCGTTTACTTTTAGCCATTCTTATCACCTGCCACTTTGAACTGGATGACCGACAGCAGCGCGATCATAATGACAATCGAATACGATACGGTGGCTGCATAGCCGAAGTCTGCTGCATATTTGAACGACAAATTGTAGATATACTGGGAGATCGTCTGGGTCGCGTTGCCCGGGCCGCCCTTTGTAATATTCATGACCTCGTCGAACAATTGCAGCGTTCCGATGGTTGAAGTAATCGAGGTGAACAGGATGATCGGCTTCAGCAGCGGGACCGTAATTCCGAAGAACTGGCGGGTAGACGATGCTCCGTCAATTTTGGCGGCCTCGTAGATGGAGTGATCGATATTTTGCAGGGCCGACAGGTAAAAAATCATATTGTAACCCGTCCAGCGCCAAGTGATCGCTATGATAATGGTGATTTTGGCCCAGAACGGATCGGTGATCCATTCTATCGGGGCACTGACCAGATGGAGCTTCAGCAGCATCGTATTCACCAGGCCGTTGCCGGAGAACAAATACTTGAATACCACAGAATACGCAACCAGTGAAGTGACACAGGGCAGGAAGATCGCCGTCCGGAAAAACCCCTTGAATCTCAGCTTGCTGTCATTCAGCAGCACCGAGATAAACAGCGCAAGGATGATCATCAGCGGCACTTGAACCAGCAGATAGATGAAGGTGTTCTTAACCGATACTATGAATGTCTTGTCAGACAGAAGCCGTGAATAGTTATCGAAGCCGGTGAAGGTAAGATTGCTGCCCGTTCCCGTCTGGAACGACAGAATAAGTGCCTGAAGCATCGGATAGAAATAGAAGACGAAGATCAGAATGACCGCAAGCAGGACGAAGGACCATCCGGTCAACACGCTTTTGGTGCGGAATCTTAGTTTGGAATTGGTTTGATGCACAGCTGCCCAGTCCTTTCCTGAATATTATAAAATAAACCCCGGACGCCGCCCGCCTCCTGAACTCCCGGAAGCTGCTGGCCACGCCCAAGGTCACTATATAAGAGCTAACTATTTAATCTGTGACTCGGCCTGGGCCTGGGCATCGCTCAGCACGCTGTCAATATCCTTGCCGTTCAGATAATTCTGCATCTCTACAATCAGGATGTCTTCAATCGCATACGTGTTGATTCCGTAATTGACACTTGGGATCTGCTCCGTCCAGGCGGCGAAATCCGATACAATCTTCTGGCCGCTGAAGAATTCATTGGCCTGGCTGTAAGCTTCTCCGCCCGCAGCCGCTTTGAAGGTCCCAATGACACCGATGTCCGTCAGCAGCTTCTGGTACATTTCCACATTCGAGCCGAAGGTCTTTGCCATGAAGTCTGCTGCCGTCTCCTTACCATCCACATTCATCACATACCAGGAGCTTCCGCCCAGGTTCGAGGCATGAACGGATTTGTTCACCGTCAGCTTCGGAAGCGGTGCAATGCCCCACTTGCCGGATTGTGACGCTTCAGCCGTAATCGAAGGGGTAATCCAGTTGCCTGTCGGCACGGAGGCGACATCACCGCTGTTCAGGGCAGCCACGAACTGGCTCCAGTCTGCATGCACCTTGGCTACGTTCGATTCGGTCAGCTCCTTATAGGTTTCAAAAGCTTCCTTAAGCGGTGCATTTCCCGCGATATTCGGCGTCTTGCCATCTTCCTTCAGGTACCACTCGCCTGCGGATTGAATCATCACCCGGATCAGGCCGAGGTCGTTCGGGTCCAGGGTAATCAGCGCTTTGCCGGTCTTCTCTTTCACCGCTTTGCCGATTTCAATATATTGCTTCCAGTCGATATCCTGCAGATCGGCCAGCTTGTAGCCTGCCTGCTCCAGATAGTCGGTTCTAAGATAGAGGCCGGTCACGCCGGAGTCAAAAGGAATCCCATACTGCTTGCCGTCCAGGCTGGTCGGTCCGCTTTTGTAATCCGCGAAGTCGGTGCCCTTGATCGAGCTGCTCAGATCGTAGAAGGAATCCTTATACGATTGCAGGAAGCTCTGGGAACGGTAATCCTCAATCAGCACGATGTTCGGCAGACCCTTGGTGGTTCCGGAATTCAGTCCCGTGTTCAGCTTCTGGATAATATCCGCTTGGGCATATTCCACAATGTTTATTTTCACGTCAGGATTTGTCTTGGCATATTCTGCTTTGGCCACTTCCAGCGCGGCGATGTTGAATGCAGGGTCCCAAGCCCAAATCGTAATTTCCTTCGCCTGTGCAGGCTCTGTAGCTGTTGTATTCTCTGTCTTTCCCGTGTCCGCAGCAGTGTTGCCGGAATTCTTGGACCCGGAGTTCGAGCTGCAGGCCGTAAGCAGCAGCAGGCAAATCAGGACTAACGCAAAGCCTTTTTTCATTGGTAAGCCTCCCCTTTGATGCGCTTTACTGTATTTCGCTTGTATGTAAGCGCTTATTTATTACATAAGTAATCTTATCACCCGTTCCAGGGGACCCGTTAGAACTTACTTTATGGGGATTGGTCATTTTATCGCCTGATTGTAAGCGTTACCTTGTTTGGCATTTGTTCTTTTTTTGGAAAATGGTAATAATCTCACTTCTTCATCAGCGGCAGGCGGATTCGGATGGCAGTCCCCTCTCCAGGCGCACTCTTAATCGTGACTCCATATTCTTCGCCGTACATCAGCACCAGCCGGTCATGCACATTGCGGATACCGATTCCGGTGAACAGCTGGCGCTTTCCCTCAAGGCCGGGCATAGGCAGATCAGCCGCACCAGTATCCATCCCGTCCCCGTTGTCCACCACCTCGCAGAGCAGGGACCCGGCATCCTGGGAGATTAGGATATGGATATATCCGCCGCTTTTGTGCGTAAACGCATGGAAGAAGGCATTCTCAATGAACGGCTGAATAATCAGCTTCGGCAGCTGGTATTCCATACAGTCCGGGGAGACGAAGAAATTCACCCTGATCCGTTCGCCGTACCGCACATGGTTGATGAACACATAAGACTTCAGATTCTCCAGCTCCTGCGTCACCGTAATGCTCTCACTGACATTGCTCAGCGCATTCTGCAGCATCGAGATTAGGGCATGAATCGTATGCACCGCCTTCTCTTGGCTGCCCTGCTGCACCAGGAAGTTGACCGAAGCCAGCGTATTGTACAGAAAATGCGGGTTAATCTGATGCTGCAAGGCCGCAAGCTCGGCATTCCGCTGCTCCTTCTGCGTCTCCACCAGTTTCTCGACATATTCATTCAGCTCGTCCAGCATATAGTTATAGGCATGGCCCAGCTCCTGAAATTCAAAGCTCCCCGTAACCGTAATGTAGTTGTGGAAGTTACGCTCGGTGATCTTGGACATCTGCCGGGTAAGCAGCGTGAGCGAGCGGGTCAGCCTTCTGAAGATCAGGAACACCACGATCAGGGCCACGGCCACGATGGCTGAGCAGAACAGCACGACCATTTTACCGTTGACCATCTGGCCGAGGGCCGTCTGCTTATCGATCAGGTTCACAATATAGAAATCATAAGACGGCAGGTAATCCGCAATCAGAATCGAATCCGTGCCCTGAAAATCAATGTTCCGGTACGCAAGCTGCTGCTCCTCAATCTCACTGGCCACCTGCAATAGATCTCCTGCCTGCCGGCCCATCAGATCACTCCGGTTGCTGGACACAATCATCCCCTGCTTATTCAGAATCACCACATCGTTCCCGGTACTGACAAAGCTCCCGTAGAAGGAGCGGAAATCCTTTTCATGAATGGTAAAATACAGCGTCCCGTATATATCGCCGCTAGTCCTGTCCATCAGCGCTTTGCTGCCCACGATCACTGCTTCCTTCTTCGGCGCATCCTGCACCGTCTCCTCATAGAACTGATACATCAGCCGTTTCGGCTCAGCCAAAGTATTCCGTGTCAGCTCATGCTGCTGCAGCTCCCGGTCACTCATTAGCAGATTGTTCGTATTGGTGGAATAGCTGCGGCCGTTTTTGCCCATGATTTTGATCCCGACCTGGTAGGCATCGAGCGTGGACTGAATCTTCTTCATCTGCGTGGTCATATTGTAATAGGTCCGCAGCATCCGCAGGGAGTCCGAGTCCTCCTCAGACAAGAAGGAACGGATCGTGCCGCTTAGCTGAGTATTATTGGTAGCCGTAACGATCGAATAATGAAACGCTTCAAAGCTCGACTTAATCTGGCTGATCACCTTGGAATTCGTAATGCTGAAGGTATTCATGAACAGCTTCTCCGACATGCGGACGGTTGTCCAGGAGGAAGCGATGGCTACGGCGATGATGCTGATGAGCATGACGATGAAGATTTTGATGAACAGGCTGTGAAATTTGAACCGTTCCCAGTATCTGCGCATGCGCTCTACTCCTGCCCGTAATGCTGACGCCGGTAGCCGCTCGGGGACAAGCCGGTGTATTTCTTGAACACTTTGCAAAAATAGCTGTGGTCCCCGTACCCGACCATACTGCTAATCTCCGCTATAGGCGCTTCCCCAGCCCGCAGCAGTTCTGCCGCCTTGCCCGTGCGGACCGTGTTGAGATGCTCCTTGAAGCCTTCGCGATTATGAGTTGTGAACAGGCTGGACAGATAGGATGGGTTAAAATGAAAATGACGGGCCAGCTCCGTAAGGGTCAGCGGCTCGGCATAATGCTCCTCTATGTACTGAAGCAGCTTCGCCATATTGGCATTGCCGCCCGGTGCAGACGTTGCCGATGAAGTCAGCTCCATGATCCGGGTCAGATAATGATCCAGAATCTGCATAGCCTGCTCCGCAGTACCCGCTTCATCGATGGCCCGGAACAGGCCGTATTTCCCCTCCTCCAGCTCCTGCAGATGGCTGAACTGATTCGTAATATTGAAGATGATATTGCTGAGGAAGGACTTGAACTGATACACATCCCCGTCATTCTGGCGGCTGAGCGCATCCACATGCTGATGCAGATCACCGAACGCTTCCGTAAGCTGCTGCCGCTTCAGCTGTTCTGTGAACTGCGTCAGATTGAACTTGGGCAGCGGGGCCTCCTGATCTGGACGTTCCAGCTGGTTGAGCAGGATCTGCTCCGGCCGGAAAAACCGGCACTGCTGTAGTCGCTCATTACTCTCCTGCTGGATGGCCGCCAGCTCGCTGAGCGAGCTGAATCTCCGGCTGAGCGTCAGCCGTATTTCCGTTTCTTGCCCAGCCAGCGTATCGGCTAACTGGTGTACAGCCTCCAGCAACTGCGGCCAATGGGCTTCCTCCAGATTAATCAGCATGAATGTAGTGCCCGAAGGCTCTGCGCCTGGAAGGACGCACTGCTTAAGTCCCGGAACTCTCCGGTCCAGTTCTCCGGTAATTGCGGTGGTGACGGTGACAGATGCCGTCTCATATGCAGTGCGGGCGCTGCTGCTTATGGCCGCATGATTGCCGCTAAGGCTAAGGGCGCTATTGTTCATGGCAGCGTTACCGGAGCTACGGTTAAGGGCTTCGCCGCCCGGTACCGGCTGTAGCGTCTCCCAGCCCAGCAGCGCGAAGCCCTTATACGGCAGCTGCCGCTTCACCTCCGCTTCGCTCTCCGGCGGCAGCCGGTAACCGGATAGCATCCGGCCGAGCAGGGTATCCAGCGGCTGCCGGGTTTCTGCTTCCTCCATGGATGCTGCGGCGGCACTCAGTTCCGGGATGCGTTCCCGGGTCTTTTTTAACACCTGCAATAAGGCTCCGGCTTCCAGCTTCGGCTTCAGAATATAGTCCGCCACCCCATGCTGGAACGTCGAGCGCACATAATGGAACTCGCTGAAGCTGCTTAACACAATCACCTCGGTAGCCGGATAATCGCGCTTCACCAGCCTGGTTAACTCCTCGCCATCCATCACCGGCATGACAATATCCGTAATGATGATATGCGGCTGCAAGGTCTGCAGCGAATTCAATGCTTCCCGTCCGTTGGCCGCTTCACCCACGATCTGAAATCCTTCCTGTTCCCAATCCAGCACATACTTAATCCCTTGCCGGACCAGGATTTCATCGTCCACAATCAGCACCTTACATATTGGATTCATGTTTCTCCCCCGCCTTTCATAGTGATCCTCGCCGGCCTATGCCAGTCATGAACGGATTATAAAGCGCTATCATGGAGATGGTCAAACTTAAATTTTGGAGGATCACTGTGAAGATACCTGACACTTAGCGGAGAATTGGAATTGTAACAACAAAAAAAGCTAGAACCTGTGTGTCCCAGCTTTGGAAATAGCCTATTAATGAGGGGGCCGCAGCATCTGCACTATTGCATCAATAATAATCTGTGGTTTCTCTATATGTATATTATGCCCGCTGCCCTGTGCTTCAACCAAGTGCCCTTTAGTGGAGGTATGCCTCACCCTGATAGCTGAAGCGGCAAGTTTTTAAATAATAGCAAATCTTGAACGACAAAAAAACAAGGATCTTTTTCATAGACCTTATCTTTGTTTAGGATTAGGTTGTATTTCTTAATGTCCTCCAAAATTAAAAAGTTTAATCAATCTCCTCTAATTTTGTTCCATTGCCCTTTAGTTTGAAAAAACACCTGATTGTAGACTGCCATATGTTCAAGCACCTAATCTCAGAAGAAGCCGTTCACGTAGCCTTACTGTGAACGGCTTTTTTGAATTATTCTGGTAGTACATTTGCTTTTTTAAGAGCTTGAACATAAAGATTGTGTTTGTAAGCTTTAAGTTCTTTTCCGAACTCCTGTGGCTGATTAGAGTTGTATTTAAGAATATTTTCTTCTAAGAGAAGTTTAGTTAAATTTTGAGCAGTGAGAATTTTTTGATATTCTTTTGGAGCAAAATCATTCCAATACTCTTCTTCGTCAAGTCCCATGAGTTTTATCAATTTTAATTGTGTATTTTGAATATTTTGAGGTTGTGTTTTTAGAATTTCTCTATTCTTTAGAGCTTCTTGTTTACCCTCTTCTAGAGTTGCAGCAACATTTTTTTGTTGAGCAACGCTCAAATAAATTTGCTCAGTTGCTAGTTGTTCTATTATTTCTTTATCAGTTAGTGATGAATCTCCTATTTGTTGATATGCTTTAAAATTTTCAACATCTTGATTAGTTATTGAAATTTTGTCAAGTTGAAAAATAGTTTTTGTCTCAAGTTGTAAATTACTTTCAACTTGTTTAGGGATCTGTGAAGATTTAGTTTCCAATGGAGTTTCAGCAGATAACATAACACTAAAAGAAATTACTCCCGCAAAAAGAACTGCAAAACTGGCAATATATTTTTTTTTCATAAATTCCTCTCCCCTTACCAAGTGAAATCAACTTGTCCTGTAGTATCTACTTGAAAAGACCCACTGCCTCCAACAAATACTGATTGTCCATATCCACTTCCTGAGGTGGAACTATACAAAGCCTGAGTATCATTATATTTGCCTATCATTACCCAACTAGGATCACTCAAATAACTACCATAATTGGGCAATGAAACATTTGAACCCCTAATATTAAGAATACCGGGCCCAAAAGTCGCATTAGGATAAACGTCCCATGCACTTAGAAAGGTTTTACTTACCAGTTCTCTTTTTGTAGCTAAGAGATTAGAGCCGGACGTTGTTGAATAAATACTTACGTAGGAGGTGACACTGACCGGAGAGTAAATATATCCTCCACTTGCAACCCGCCAAATCGAAATTAGATCAGTATCCTCAGGAAAGAATGCCAACGGTTTTATTACTGATTCTTCATCAACAGAAGCGGCATGGACAGATTGGGCTGAATTCCCTCCAATAAGTAACACTGGTAAAATTATTGCCGTAAGAATTAGTGTTTTTACTTTAGTCATTTTTCCACCTCTAAATTATAGATTTGCAGCTGCATCTATATCATTCCATAATAAGGGAATTAATTCAAGTTTAATGGATTATTTCATCATAAATCTTTTTTTATGTTATAATATGGTTAAACTAGGTGAGGAGCGTGTTACAATGGAACAGAAAACTCATGAAACACAATCAACCGATAAAAACATTATTGAACAAAAATCAACTTATATAGATGAGCAGCTAAACCCTTTGCAACAAATTGAAGCTGGTGGCCCACCAAAAAAAGTGGATCTTCAAAGCTTGCCTGTACCATTAAGATATATTGGATATTGTATCGTTTTTGGAATCCCTTTACTGTTTTTAACATTAATTATTGTAAGTTTTCTTAAGTAATGTTTTCTAAAGAGAGCATGGGAATTCGTTAAGAAGAATGCGGCTTGTTTTATACAACCATCCCTAACAGGAAGCGGATCATGGAGTGCGCCTCCGACCCAATTCCGGTAAAGTTGGTTCAGCAGTTACTGGGCCATTCCACTCGCTGCTGCATTCTTCTCCTCAGAAACACAGAAGACTCTCTTCCAGACCATCATCAGGCAGATTCACTTCGGCATCCAAAAGGATATGCGAAGCATAGAACTCGAATTCTACCTGCAGGTGCAACAACATTTTTTTGAACTGGCCCCTTCTGCCGAAACGGCGGAAGGGGCTTTTGCTGTGAATCGGCAAAAGCCCCTTCGAAGTACATCATCATTCTATAGTACAAATAAACTTGCAGGAGCCCGTTTACGCAATGTTCCGACCGGAGCGTGAACTCCCCTGCTCCAATGGCCCTCATGCTGTAAATAAAGACTCCTGCTATTTTTTTCCAAAAAAACTTGCCCCAACTTATGATACGGTTCAGCTCATTTGCCACTTCCCACAGCTTCTCTCTTATGGTCCGCTTCGTATCTTCTGAAGTCCCCGGATAGAAGTCATTGACTATTTCCGATTTGATAACGGTCAATGGAATATCGGTTTGCATCAGTTCCCTAACCTGCTCATAGCCGGCCTGAACATTAGAGAACTCGCTGTGCATGGCCGCTATAGTCTTTTTTTGAAAGGATAATCTCCATAACAACTCTTGCGTCTGCTTCGAAAAAGGCTTAATGGTAGCTGAAAAACCGGGGAAGCTTCTTAACGCGGACAAGACCTTTAACAATCCAGTTCTGGATAGCAAATTCAGGGCCCGATAGAACCTCGCCGCCAAAATCTGCCCCTTCACATGCTCTTCCGGAAACCGCGCTGTAACTTCATCCTCATGCATCGAATCTACCAGCACTACTCCCGCCACCAGACCGGGATATTTCCCGGTAAACAGCCTTACATTTAATCCGCCATAGGAATGACCGACCAATAAATAGGGACTTTTCATTCCAGATTGCTGCAATAGCTCATACAACTCAGTTACGCACTGCTCATTGGTACGCGGAAACGGTCCTGGCTCACTCCAGCCATAGCCCGCACGATCATATACGATAACTTGTGTGACCTTAGCAACCTCAGGAGCAACAAGTGACCAGAACAATGCAGAAGAACCACAGCCATGCTCCAACACTACTGGAGGCAAGCCTTTGTCCTCACCCATAATACTGTGATACAACTTATGATTTCCTACACTTATAAGTTTCCCCTCAATCATATGTTCCCGCCCTAATGCGAGCTAAGATGCTTGCGGTACCCCTCGACCTTCTCCTCTCTATACCCCATCGCCTCATAGAAAATATGCGCTTCCTTCCGCTTCTCTCCCGACACGA
Organism: Paenibacillus sp. FSL H3-0469; assembly: GCF_038051945.1. Lineage (NCBI taxonomy): Bacteria > Bacillati > Bacillota > Bacilli > Caryophanales > Paenibacillaceae > Paenibacillus > Paenibacillus sp. FSL H3-0469. Next base: position 7,669,822 of record NZ_CP150302.1, on the reverse strand, counting down.
AAATGATATAGTAGCAGTCCCGTTCATGCGCAATCGCTTCGATCGCAGTCATCAGCTTCTTGCCAAGCCCCTGCCGCCGTGCGCGCGAAGATACCACCACATTCTCTATGACCATGAACGGGCGGCAATCCCCCACCAAGTCCTGGCAGACGATCCCCATCAGCGAGCCTAACAATTCCCCGTCCACAAAAGCACCCAGCAGCACATACCGTTCATCCTCCCGGATTGTCCGAAAGGCATTCTCCAGCTTCAACGGGTCCGCCCGTCCGCCCATTAATTCATCGTAGAGTGTGTTCAATGCTTCGAGTGATGCGATTTCGATTTGTTCGATGGTTACCATGGCCGGATACGCCCCCTACTTCTCATTCTTGAGCTCAAACTCCTCACTCTTCCCGTCCCACTCAACAGTGACTTTAATGACGGAGTCTTTTTTCTCAACAGAGCCATTTCCAGAAGCACCCATTTTCAGCATTGCTACTTCAACAGGCCCCTCGATAGTCTGGCTGCCGCTGCTATGTTTAGCTTTGAACGTATATTTCATCTGTTTAATCGTTTCGAGATCAGACTGGTCGCCTTTGTAACGCAGTACTAAGTTATACCGCTTGGAGCTTTCACTGGTCACTTTATTCTTTTTGGTCAGCTTCTGGCTGGCCTCTTGCTTATACACCCCTGACCAGGTGTCCCCCTCGCCCTTGAACGTATAATTGAAATAGGTCGTTTCCGTATTGCAGGACGTCAGCAGCAATAGCAGAATTGCCGGAAGCAGCAGCACACGAAGTATCGTCCTCATGGTCAGCCCCCTTTTCCCATAGATTCAATTAGCTTGAACGGGATAGGAATTGCAGTACTGCCTCCACCCGCTCCTCCACTGTAAAATCCCCTTCCAGCCGCAACAGATCACCGTTTATCCCAGCCATCCAATCCTCATGCAGCGTGCGGCTGCGGACCTCAGGTCCTGCCGTATCGTACTGCGCCGCCCAAGCCATAAATTCCTGTACATCCTCATATTTATCTCCGCCCGGCAGACCCTCATCACCGTATCGTTCATACTCCCTCGCCCGCAGCCGATCCAGACGTACCTGCTCAGGAATCCACAGGAAAATCACCAGATCGAAGGTATCCCGCAGCGAATCCCCCCAGCCGCAAACCGCACCGGACAGAATCCATGGCTCATGCTGCGCCATATCTGCCTGCAATTTGTTCAGACGCTCTGCCACAACACTTTGCTTCGTATACTTCTGCTCCCAGAAATAATCGTCACTGTCCAATTGAACATGCGGAAGCCTCGCCGCCAGCGCCTTGCCCAAGGTAGTTGTTCCCGCCCCGGAAGCTCCCATAATATGAATTCTGCGGTACATAAGCCCTCCTGAATGATGAATCATTGTATCCATTTGTATATTTTACCATGCTGCCCCTTATATATAAACAGCGTAGCCTGATCTTAAAGGATTCTTCCTCCCCGGCAGGAAGCAAGTGTACAAACGTATCTTAATTTATCGAATATCGGGGATTTCCAGGAGACAAGTGGAAAAAGTCCAACTGTTAACTCAACTTTTGAAGACTTTCCTTGAATCACGATAATTAAGTGTTGTTTATCCAATTGTTGCCCTACCATGCCCCCAACGGCCACCAGCAAATGTACAAAATTCATCTAATTCCTGCCACTCGTCCCTTCCCACCTCTCCCATAAGCACAGGCGTAAGCCTTCCTCCGCTCAATCTATCACTCCCGGGCCCCTGGCATCCTTGCTTTTACATGGCCAACTATATACTCCTGCTCAAAAGCAGACGCAAACAAAGCCGCAGCCTAAGGCCACAGCTTGTTCACCTTCCCCATACTCAGTGGACTCCTCAGCTCACATCCGGCGGGATGCGCCGGGCGATGCCGGTCGCTATGGCGGCCTTAATTACAGCCAGACGTACCTGCTCTACAACCTTCTCGTTGAAAATACTCGGAATAATATACTGCTCATTCCGCTCATCCGGGTGAACCACCGATGCAATGGCCTGCGCCGCTGCGAGCTTCATCTCCAGATTCACCGTCTTGGCCCGGCAGTCCAGCGCCCCGCGGAAAATCCCCGGAAAACACAGCACGTTATTAATCTGGTTAGGGTAATCGCTTCTGCCGGTTGCCAGCACCCGGACGTAAGGCTCGGCCAGATCCGGTTCAATCTCCGGGGTCGGATTAGCCATAGCGAACACGATGCTGTCCTGGGCCATGCTCTGTAAATGGCTAACCTGCAAAATCCCTCCTCTGGATACACCGATGAAGACATCTGCTCCGCGCACCGCCTCATCCAGTCCTCCGCTCAGATTCTCAGTATTCGTGGCTTCGGCCAGCCAGCTCCATTCGGCATTGGTGTAGGATTCGTTCCGGTTCAGTATCCCCTCCTTGTCTACCGCATAGAGATGCTTGGCACCTGCCGCCAGCAGCAGACGGCAAATCGATACGCCTGCCGCACCGATGCCGACGACTACGATTCTGGAGTCTGCAATCGACTTTTCCACGACTTGGAGAGCGTTCAACAGACCGGCCAGCGCAACTACGGCCGTTCCGTGCTGATCATCATGGAAGACTGGAATATCCAGCTCCGCTGATAGCCGGCGTTCAATCTCAAAGCAGCGCGGAGAGCTGATGTCCTCCAGATTAATGCCCCCGAAGCCGGGAGCAACCGCTTTCACAATCTGAATGATTTCTTCCGGGTCCTTAGTGTCCAGACATAGCGGGAACCCGTCAATATCCGCCAGCTGCTTGAACAGCATGGCCTTACCTTCCATCACCGGCATCGCCGCCTCTGGTCCGATATCGCCAAGCCCCAGCACAGCGGTGCCGTCGGTGACGACAGCTACCGTATTTCTTTTCATCGTCAGGGAATACGCCTTGGACGGATCTTCGGCAATCGCCGTACAGACACGGGCCACGCCTGGGGTATACACCAGCGACAGATCCTCGCGGTTCTTGATCGGCATCTTCGGGGTAACCTCGATTTTGCCGCCGAGATGGGCCAGGAAGGTACGGTCGGAGACATTGATGACTTTGATTCCAGGCATATTCTTCAGCACGCTGATAATCTCTTCATTCGCCGCATCCTGCACATTCACGGTCAGGTCACGGGTCGTCACATCCTTGCCGCCACGGATCACGTCAATCGCTACAATATCGCCGCCGGCTGCTGCCAGCCTGGACGCCACATCGCCAAAAGAAGCTTCTGCCTTACGGATTTCAAGCCGGATAATCATCGTTGTTGCAATGGACATAGAGTATGCCTCCCTCATCAGACGGATGAATTCTACCCTCAATATACTACAGTTCACTTGTTGTTCACAATTAAATCCGGGTTAACCGGGAATTTCCCAGTTCTCGGCCAGCTCTAGCAGCTCTGCTTCCGCAGCCTCTTCATCTTGCCCCAATACTTTCGCTTCTATATAGTAGGTGACGGTATCATCGCTCTCACTCTTGCCGGGACGCTGATAACAGAGCCAATAATAAGTAACTTCAGGGGCTGGATAGACCGCACTCCCCTCCTGTATGAACTTGATCAGTTCCCCTTGGCCTGCCGGTGTCTGCACAGGCTTCCTCCATAGCAGCTCTGTATGGTTAGGAATACTGATATAATTACCCGGACGGCTCTGATCACCAAGCGTCAGCTCCAGCCGATCCAGAGTTACAGCCGCAAGCCCTTGCAGATACCGCGCAGGCTCATCCTCACTTAGACGCAGCCTCTGTACTGCCGGACCGGAATCAGATGTTGCGGATACGTACAATGCTCCCCCGCCCAAAACGAGACAGATTGCTGCGATAAGCACGCTTTTATGCAATTTCGCCCTCATATGAACACTCCTTTGTAACCATTTAGTGTGGCATATCATTGTGTTTCCTAGATTGACGGGGCACAATAGTAATGGTGTGAAGCCTATGAATTCTTATGTTTGAACAAATACAGCACGAATTAGGAGAGAGAAGATATGACGAAGCCTTTTCAAGCATTGGTAGTGGACAAGACAGAACCATTCTCCGTTGAGATCAGACCGGTATCCCTGGAGGAACTGCCCGCTGGTGAAGTGTTAATTAAGGTAGCTTATTCCAGTGTAAACTATAAAGACGGGCTGGCAAGCATCCCGAATGGGAATATTGTGCGAAATTATCCGTTCATTCCGGGGATTGACCTGTCAGGAACGGTAGTCTCATCGAAGGACAGCCGTTTCCGCGAAGGCCAGTCTGTCATTGCCACCAGCTATGGGATCGGCGTTTCCCACTTCGGCGGCTTCAGCGAATACGCCCGCATCCCTGCGGATTGGGTTGTTGAACTCCCGGAGGGCTTGACGCTGCGGGAAGCGATGATCTACGGCACGGCCGGATTCACGGCGGCGCTGTCTGTGCAAGCGCTGGAAGCACAAGGCATGACCCCTGACCAGGGAAAAGTGCTCGTTACCGGTGCCACCGGCGGTGTCGGAGGTGCGGCGACCGCTATCCTGGCGAAGCTGGGCTATCAGGTCACTGCCAGTACCGGCAGAACGGCTGAAGCCGGATATCTGCAGGCGCTGGGTGCTGCTGAGGTCATCTCCCGCGAAGAGGTCGCGGGCAGTGCGGTGAAGCCGCTGGACAAGCAGCTCTGGCAGGCTGCCGTAGATTCAGTCGGAGGTGCCCCGCTGGCTGCTGTCCTGAGCAAAATCGCCTACGGCGGCGCAGTGGCCGCAAGCGGCTTAACCGCAGGCACGGCTGTCCCGACCACCGTCCTGCCGTTTATCCTGCGCGGAGTCAGTCTGCTCGGCATCGATTCCGTAGCTTGCCCTATGGAGAAACGGGCCCAGCTCTGGCAGCGCATGGCAGGCGACATGAAGCCTGCGGTGCTGGATACGCTGGTGGACCGTGAGATTTCTCTGACTGAGCTGCCATTGGCACTTCAGGATATTCTCCAGTCGGGCACCCGTGGCCGCGTGCTTGTCCGCTTATCCTAGAAATTAAGCCTTGACCTTGAAGTACACTTCAACCTTTATACTCTAATTGTTCCAGATGAATAGAGTTGGAGGTAGGTCAAATGAGATTATTTGAGATTGCAGTCATAGTTGTGATTCTGGCTGTTACGGCAGGAATGATTGGCCCAAAGAAAAACCGGAGGCTGGATACCCTTATGCTGCTGGCTGTCGTTATAGCTGTGGTGCTACATGGGTTGCTGGAGAATTACCGCATCCAGATGGCTCCGGCCTACGCCGCAGCGCTGGGACTGTTGACCATACTAGGATTCAGACTTATAAAGCGTGCCCGGACGGGCCAGCCTAAACGGTATGCGAAGCTATGGAAGAGTCTCCTGCTTATCCTGGTCCTTCTTCTTTCAGGATTATCCGTCTATGCGGCCAGGCTGCTGCCCATGTTCACACTACCCGAGCCAACAGGGAAATATGCCATCGGGACGATTGCGCGGGAGCTTACCGATGAGCAGCGTGACGAGACACTAAGCGCTGAGGAAGGCGGCAATCGGAAGCTGATGGTAAATGTATGGTATCCGGCCGATCCTGACCAGACTGCAGGTAAGCCTAAGGAGCATTATCCCTCCGCACTGGGCGAAGCGATCAGTCTTGTATTCGGATTGCCGAAGCAGCTATTCAGCCATGTCACCCATATTCCTACACATGTTACAGCTGGAGTGCAGCTCTCGGTACAAGAAGCCCGCTATCCGGTCCTGCTGTTCTCGCCGGGGATCCGCTCCACCAGATTTCAGAGTATGTCAATTATCGAAGAACTGGTCAGTCACGGCTATATTGTCGTAGGGCTGGATCATCCTTATACCTCAGCCAAGGTCACTTACCCGGACGGTGCTTCGGTCAATTACGTGCCTGATCCGAAGTTTGATACTTCCGCAGAGCTCTACAGCTACAATGTGAACGGAATTGCCATCCGTGCAGGGGATGCCAGCTTTGTGCTGGACACCCTGACGGCTTGGAATACCCAAGACCCGAATGGATTATTCCAGGACAGGCTTGATCTCAGCCGTGCAGGAATCTTCGGCCATTCCTATGGCGGGGCTACAACCGCCGAAGCTTTAGCCCAGGACAAGCGCTTCAAGGCAGGTGTCAGTCTGGAGGGCGGGTTCTGGGGACAAGTTGCCCATGAAGGGCTGACGCAGCCTTTTATGTACATGATGACCGGAACGAGTGCGCAGCACCTTGCACATCCCGAAGCGAATACAGATCCCTTGATCTATGAAGAATTCACGCCGGATCTGAAGTCGGTCATGAGCCGCAGCACCAGGGATACCTATTATCTGACGGTGGATCATTTCATTCACCAGAGTTTTACGGATATAGCCCTGCTGTCACCCTCCTTATTCGCCAACGGTCTTGATCCGGTGCATACTGTAGATTTAAGCAGAGCCTATGTCCGGTCGTTCTTCGATCAGTATCTGCTAGATGAGCCGCAGGCGCTGCTAAACGGTCCGTCGGCCGAATACCCGGAAGTAATCTTTGACACGGCCTACACGCACAAGAGACCGTAGAGTAGATAGATATCGAATACAGGAGGGATTACCAGATGAAGGGAATGACCCGTGGAGAGCTGGCGCGGCAGTCGGGGCTGAGTGCAGCAACCATCCGTTACTATGAGGACAGCGGCATCCTGCCAGCCCCGGAGCGGACCGCGAAGGGATACCGGATCTACTCTGCTGATTATCTGGTCAAGCTGAAGTTCATTAAGGATGCCCAGTCCCTGGGTTATTCACTGAGAGAAATCCAGGCGGCACTTGCCCTGCTCGGCTCGAAGATGGATGAAGACACCCTGAAGGAACTCGTCCGCGACAAAATCACCGAAATCGACGAAAAGGTTGCCGCCCTGTACGCTATCCAAAGCATGCTGGCCGATCTGCTCGAAACCCCGCAGGAGGATATTCAGAATTATCTGCGTTCCTTCCAGGTTCCAGATAAGCATCATTGAAGGATAAGTTATCGTGTGAAACCTATAAGTTCTTATATTTGCAAAAAAATCGGCAGCGTCATTCTGCATTCACAGAATACGCTGCCGTTTGTGCTGTGTGGATTTCTGTTATTCGGCTCCAGCCTCATGCACAGCTTGCGGAGGAGCCTGGAAGTAGTGCTGCTGGCGGTAGGGCTGGGCGTACGGCTGAGCACAATAACCGTGTACCGCCATCGGCTGGTAGCCGAAGGATTGCGGAGCCTGCTGCTGGTGCATATAAGGCGGCATGTTGGCATTAGCCATCATCGGCAGCGGAGCCATATTGGCGGAAGCAGGGTGGGTTCCCTTCATATTCTCGGCTGCCGCCTTCGCAGGAGGACAGCAATCCGCAGGCGGACCAATGAAGGTCTGAGGCTTCACCGGAGCGAGTGCTTCCTTAACCAGCGCTTCATTGAGGCAGTAGGTATGTGCCAGCACATTAGCCGGGGTTAGGCTCAGAAGATCCGAGCCGAGGATAACTTCCGGTGTAGGGGCATCGAAGATCGCCAGCAGATGGGTGCAATCCATCGTGGCCACTTCATAATGCCACCAGCCCTGCGGTACATTGGCAACCTGGCCCGGAGTGATCGGAAAATGCAGCAGCTCGTTTGTAAACGGATTGATCAGCGACACCACAGCCGCGCCCGAGATACAATACACCAGCTCAGCAGCATTTTGATGATAATGCGGCTCGACCACATTGGATCTGCTGAGATAGATATCGAGCAGCGAGGTATTCTCCAGGGTGTTCAGATTTTTGACGCCCAGTACGTTGATATAATTGCAATCATCCTTCTTGAATAAGGTGTTGCCGTTCATATCAAACGTAAACTGTGTATTGGGCGACGTATAGTCCATATAAGAGGTCACACATATCCGTCCTTTCCTCGGGGCCGTTTTTTATCGTTCTGGTTATAGGATATGTATCCGCCCATGCCCAGGTGACGATGAATAGCTCCGCCGCACACTAAAATTGCAGCTTAAGCGGAATTGAATAGCTGAATGCGCGATTAGACAATGGATTGGGCGGACGGGCTGGGCTGGATGGGGCTGCAACCCTAAAAGGAGCAGCGTCTCGTAGGGCCCGCAGCCGCCCTATGCTAATGTATGCTGTTTTCCGCATACATTTTGCCCGGAGGACCCGTAGCTGCCCATATGTATGGTGTTTTCCACACACATTTTGCCCGGAGGACCATATCTGCCCGAATGTATGCTGATTTCCACATACGTATTGCCCGGAGGCCCGCTTCCGCTCTATTGTATGCTGTTTTTCACATACATTTTGCCTGTAGGCTCAGTGTCCGCTTGAATGTATGCGGTTTCCGCATACATTCAAGACTCCTCGTTTTCTCGTCGGGCCTCCACACCCTTCTCCTATCCCGGACAAAATAAAAAGACGGAGAGTACACAACCTCTCCGTCTTTTTATGCTAAAACAAAGTTATCACTTACCAGCCGCTTCGCTGGATCAATGCTGTAATCTGCGCGATATGATGGCGGCTGTGCCAGATGTACCTCTCCACGGCGGCATCCAGTGTCATCTCACCCAGACCACCGCTTACGATGGTCCGTTCATAATCCTCAGGCTGCAAGGATTCCAGTAAGGTCGCGAATCTGCGATTAAGCAGTCCGATGAGCTGAAGTGAGGATTCCACCGGTTCATTGGAAGAATCGTCCAGTTCCGCCCACAGATCCTGTCTGTAGCTTGGAACCAGCGGCGCTTCCTCCGTCAGCCCCCGCTTGAAGCGGAGATATGCATACATCCCCGTATCGGCGAGATGATGCACGACCTGAATCACGGTCCAGCCGCCCGGCCGGTAAGGCGTATGCTGCTGTTCAGCCGTTAGCGGCTCTACTGCTGCCCGCAGCTCCTCTGCCAGCTGCCTAAAGACGGCAACGGATGCTTCCCGCACTTCTGCTGTCCGGTTCCCCTTAGCGGCGAATCTTCCAATCGGGTATTTTAACAACTCCAGTTCCTGCTCTTCCACATTGTCGTTCATTTCGCTCACAGCTCCTTTGTTATTGTTCATTGGATATCAGCCCATAGGCCTCTTCCAGTGTTCCCGCTGTAACATCAGGCTTGACTTCAAGCTCCCAGGACTGACCGTTCCGGTTGAGCCAACAGGACTTGATTCCGGCTCTGGCCGCTCCAAGAATATCTGATACAGAGTCTCCAATATGGATAATCTGCTCCGGCTCCACCCCATAGTGGGCTAGCACCTCAGTGAACATACGGTTATACGCGTCATTCTTATACGACTGATACGTCTCCGAAGTGAACAGTAAGATGGGATAATTCCGGTAGAACTCAGGAAGCATAAGATCATCTGTATCACTCACAATACATACCTGATAATCCCGGCATATGCGCTGTAAGAAGGCCTCAGTGTCATCATACATTTCAGACAGCCGGTGCTGTGCAAAGAGGTTATCCACTGCCTGCTCACAATCGTAATCCAAGCCGGACTCCTGGAATACGTTCTGAAACCCTCTGTAATAAATTTCTCTGCTGCTGATAAAAGTACCCGTATCCCGTGCTTCGCAGGCTGCGGCATAATAACGGCTCAGCAATTGCTTGCCCAGCTGCAGTGCCCTTGCTTCACTGAACTCCTGCTTGAGAATCGGCCTCCAGACCTCTGCCCGCCTGCTCTCAATATTCACCAGGGTCTGGAACATATCCAGACTAATCACTTTGAATGACTGCATGGACCCGTCTCCTTATCTGATCAGCAATTGAATCCATTACATGGTACCGGGAGGTATCCCCAGAGAACAGGGCAAGCTTATCTCCCCTGCTTGAACAAACCGCCTGGTTCACTGCAATTACGAAGATGCTTGTCGCTCAACCCGTAATCGCTCCCTTGATAGCTCCCATATGTATATGTCTTTCTGTCAAGCCATCCTCTATTCCTTCAACAGCTTAACAAAATTATCCGGCAGACTGAACTGCTGATTGTTCAGAATCATATCCCGCAACTCGGAGAATGGATCTTCGTCCTCCTGCGAATCTTTGATTTCCTTAATTTCACGGTGCAGCCGCTCCATCTGCAGATCGAGTTCGTACGCCTTGTCAGCCGCATTCTTAAGTTCACGGGTCAGATGCTCGGGAACCGCCTGGCTGTATTTATAGAAAATTTTATGCTCCAGACTGGCCCAGAAATCCATAGCAATCGTGCGGATCTGTACCTCAACACAGACATGCTCCTGACAGTCAGACATGAATACAGGAACCTCGATCAGCAGATGCAGACTCTGATAACCGTTCGGCTTCGGATTTTTAATATAATCCTTCACCTCAAGCACCTTAAGATCGTCCTGCTTCTGCAGCATAGCACTGACCTGATAAATATCCGAAATGAACGAACAGGTGATCCGCAGGCCGGCGATGTCCTTAATACTGGCTCTGATCTGGTCGAGGGACAGCTCACTGTTCTTGCGCAGCATTTTCTTCATAATGCTCTCCGGGGATTTGATCCGGGACTTGGTATGCTCAATCGGACTATAGTCGTGAAGCAGCTGGAATTCCTCTTTGAGGATATCAATCTTGGTCTCCATCTCGGCAAGAGCGAACTTATAGATCATCATAAAGCGGGTCAGCTCGTATTTGAGCTGCTTCAATTTCTCTAACTGGTTGTCGGTATGCATCTTCATTTCTCCTTTATGCTGCTGCACAGAAATGACTAGAATCTCTATGCAACTCTTCCTTCTCTCATTAATCATAGCCAATCTATGACTTGAATACAAACCTTCCACTGGTCACAGGGACTCCTGCACGCAACCTCCCTTCTTCTCTCTGCACACGAAAAAAAGCCAAACCGTCCAAAAGGACAGTCCGGCCGTTCATTAGAAGAGGACGCTGCGGACAGTGCCTCTTCATCCGGTTATTCAGTTCACCACTTCGTCGATGGACAGGCTGCGCTCACGCGACAAGTCCCGGAAGCCCTCGCCCACTTTTACCAGCGGCTTAAAGAGGTCCAGCGGGTTGTTCATGACGATCATGCCCACTTCGCCGTTGCTGAGCTGTACATTCTTGCCCACGAAGCTCGGCAGTAAATGTCCTGTCAATGCCTGCACCACCGTCTCGTTCAGCTTGCCGAAGCCCATCTCATGCACCTTGCGCAGCACCGTAACCAGCCCCTGCTTGGGACGGTTCGCAGTAGATGTGGTCAGCGACATATAGATGTTGGCTACCGAAACAATCTGGGCGTACGGATGAATCTCTTTTTTGAGCAGCTGATTTGGATAGCCTGAGCCATCCTCATACTCATGATGCTGGAGAGCTACCAGCGCGGTAACCTCGTCCATTTTGGAGCCGCGGATCAGATCATAACCATAGAAGGTGTGGCGTGCCAGCTCCTCCTTCTCAGAATCCGTAAGCAGACCCTGCTTGTTCAGGATTGACAGGGGCACCTGGCTTTTGCCGATATCATGCAGATAGCCGGCACGGCTGATCTGGTAGCGCTCCTCCTTGGAGTAACCCATCCACGCAGCAATGTAATAGGATAATAAGCCCACCTGTAATGAGTGGTGATATGTATCGATGTCATCCCGGTCCAGCAGAAGCAGCAGGGAGACAACATCCTTTTGCCCTTCCAGCGTCTCCAGAAGCGGCTTCAGCGTATCATCGACTGCCGATTGCGAGAAGCTGCCTTTCGTCAAGGCTTCCAGAAAAATCGCTTCATAATTCAAAATAGCGAGATCAAAATCATCGTGCAGCCCGTGGCTGGGCGCAGGTTCTTCATCCGTATTCAGCCCGCTGCGCGGCTCGATATCGACATAATCAATTTTGTGCCGGATCAGGATACTAATCTCTTCCCGCTCCACACGCGTCCCCTTGGGGAGAACGTGCAGCCCTACACCATTGAAAGTGTCTGCCATGAGACAATCACCGTGCTTCAGATCCGTGACATGTACTTTCAAGTACCAGCACCCCTTTTGTATGATAGGAATATTCCGTTATGCTCCACTTGATCATAGTCAACAGACGGTAAAGTAACAATCCGGTGAAAGTCACAAACTCCAAGCAATCTAGTTCTATAGAATCCCTGTCTTTAGACGCCTTTCCATATTCTGTTCAGAGCCATCTGACAAATCTCTTGTATTTTATCCTAATTTCGTTCTCTTCTGCCCAGTACATTAGTCTCTTCCTCACCGCTACCGTGTCTTCTGTGAACCTGAAGCAGAGATTAACCGGGACAATCCATTTGCCTGCAGGCAATATTCCTACTATTGGACCATCTATGTAAATGGCTTTAATCCCTTGCGCGGAGATGCGCTTTTTGCGAATAATAAGCGAATCTGTCCCCCACTGAAGCTGACCTTCCTTCCGCAACGCGTTGATGAGAATGAAGACACAGGCCACAATGCTGAGTCCAATCCATACCTGTATGATGTAGTTTAAATAGAAATGTCTATCCGGGTCGGGGTTAGGGGGCAGCCTCAGAATAATTATGGGAATTAGCACACCTATCAAAACTCTAACAGGGTTAGGCGCTTTGATCCGGTCGGTTACGGCCAGGAAATCTCCAGTCAACGCATTCAACCTCCATCCGTCCAATTTGTAGTATAATCGCTAATGTAGTCCAACACTTTGCCCAAGGGGGATCAATCCATTATGTATGAGCATCTCGTCGTCTTCCGCTTCAATGAGCAATTCGATAAAGGCCAGGAGCAAGACCTGTTACAAGCTCTGCTGGCGCTGAAAAAGCAAATCCCCGGCATTATTGACCTTACAGCAGGCATTAATGTAACCGAAGAGCAGCAGAATGTCCACGGCTATACGCTGGGGCTCCGCGTGACCTTTGAGAATCAGGAAGCCCTCCGTGCCTACGGGCCTCATCCAGCCCATCAGAAGTTCGTGTCCATGCTGGAGGGAATGCTGGAGAACGTTGTGGTGGTCGACTACCGGATTTAGAACAACTGGTTCACATCGAACAGTACTTTGCCGATCAGCGCATCCTTGTCTACGAACGGTGTCTCCCATAAGTGAGCGTCATAGCTGACGTTACGGTTGTCTCCCAGGAAAAAATAATGGTCTGCGGGAACGGTGACCGGCCCGAAGGTATAGGTCATCGCTTCCTGGAGATACGGCTCGGCAATAGCCTCATGGTTGCGGTATAGCTTGCCTTCCTTGATCTCAATCACATCGCCCGGCAGCCCGATCAGCCGTTTTACATATCTTTTCTGCGCATCTTCGGCAACCGGCGGATGGAACACCACGATATCGCCATGCTTCAGCGAGGTATTCCAGAGCATTTTGTCCACCACAAGCCGGTCGTTAATTGCTATAGTCGGAATCATCGAGCCGGTAGGCACACGCATTGCTTCCGCTACGTAGGTACGGATAAATAAGGATAGAATAATGCCAATGGCAATGCTCGGCACCCACTGCTTCAAGAATTTCTTCAATGTCCTTCACCTCAGATTCGTATAATTAGCCTTCAAAATGCTCAATAATCCGCGACATTTCCAGCTCCGCGTCCACAGCAGAGTGCTTAGGCAGATAAATCACCAGCAGTCCGCCGAAGATCTGCTCCCATCTGCCCCCATGCTCTGTAACCCGCTCCGTGAAGCTGCGGATCTCGCCGGAAGCCGCCGTTTCTTTGCTCAGCAGCCAGGCATACCGGACAAGCCCGGACTTCTTCACCGTCTCAATGTAATACGCGATCCCCTCACGCTCACTGACCCGGATAATGTCGCCAAGCGCAATCCCCGGGTTAAAAATCGGTGTCTCCTCAATCCGGTACGTGTCCTTGTCGACCCGGGTCACATCCAGCACCTCAATCTCCCGGCCTTGCTCATCAAAGCATATATGTAATCCAACCGTTCCCGGCAAAACCATCCACCTCCATTCTGTTCTGTCATGCTATCATTTCATTGCCCGCAGTGATTTGGAGATAATCCCCTCCAGCACCTTCCAGGGAAGCAGGGCCTTGGCGATCATCAGCACCCGCGAGCCCCGGCCTACAGGATAGCGCAGTTTCGGTGCACGTTTGGCAGTGATCCGTCCAATCAGATCAGCTACCTCCTGCGGATCGGGAGCCGTTTCGGACGCGCGCCGGGAGTACCGCAGCACCTCCTCAAGCTTGGTATGATACGGGGAGCCTTCATTTCTGTGCATACCTGTAATCCCTTTGTCCCAGATGGGGGTACGGAAGGAGCCCGGTTCAACCAGTACAACGCGGACGCCAAAAGAGAGCATCTCCTGCCGCAGACTCTCGCTGAACCCCTCCACCGCAAACTTGGAGGCGGCATACGGACCATAGCCCGGAAATCCGCTCAGGCCGCTGACACTGCTCACGTTAATGATCAGGCCGCTGCGCTGGACCCGCATTAGAGGAAGCACCGCCTTCGTTACAGCAATCAGGCCGAAAAAGTTGGTCTCCAGCTGCCGCCTCCACTCCTCCATGCTGACCTCCTCCACGAATCCGCCTACAGCGAAGCCGGCATTGTTCACCAGCACATCAATTCTGCCGGCAAGCTCAAGACTAGCCTGAACGGCAGACGCAATCGAGACTTCGTCCGTCACATCCAGCGCCAGCAGATGAATGCGCTCCCGCACACCCGCATGCTCAGCCTGCTGAACCAGCTCCTTGCTGCGGCCAAGATCCCGCATGGTGGCAATGACCCGGTACCCTCTGCGGGCCAGCGTAATTGCGGTCAGCAGCCCGAATCCGCTGGAGGTCCCGGTAATTAGCGCAACCGGCTCATGCCCATGGGGCTGGCCTAAATTAGTGTTCATGGGGCACCTCCTTTTTTAATGATGTGATGTATGAGTCTCCAATTGCAGCAGCTGATAATTGTTCTTAACGTAGTTGTAACCCGAGTATACAGTTAGTACCAATGCAGCGTACATCAGGGTTTGGTCAACAGGAAAGGAAGTGAACAGGCTGAAGGGCGCGTTATTCAAAAGAATTGCCGCGATAGCAGCAACTTGCAGGACCATTTTCCATTTGCCGTATTTATCGGCTGCCAGAGCTACCTTCTGCGCTGAAGCGGCGATACGGACACCCATCATTACAACTTCCCTCGCCAATATTAAAAAAGCAATCCAAGACGGGATCATATGCAGACTCACCATTAGAATCAGCGCGGCGGCAACAAGCAGCTTATCTGCCAACGGATCAAGCAGCTTTCCTAAATTGGTAGTCTGGTTATATTTTCTCGCCACGTACCCGTCCAGCTTATCTGTTATAGAAGCCACAATAAAAACTATGGATGCATAAAAAACACCATGCACCTCTAAATAGGCAGGATCGGGAATTGGTTGACCCATCCTTCCGGGTAAATGGGGAAAAGCGCAATGAACAGGGGAATCAGCAATATCCTGAACAAGGTAGTACGGTTAGCTAAGTTCATCTTCTGCCTCCTGGCTCACATTCATTGTTCCGGCCTACAGCTTCAGCTTCTGAATAAGCGGAATGCCGATCCGCCGGAGCAGCAGCTCCAAGATCGACCAGCCGCAGCGGTTCAGCAGAGTGGTCCCCCGGTCATACACCGCCGAATATTCAGTGGCTCCTGTCGCTCCCCGGTTGCGCTTGAACTGGCCGACGCCGGAGCTCTCGTGCAGTAGTAGCCCCCTGCTGCCTGCAAGCCCGATCAGCACAGCGGACAGCATACGGTAGAGTCCTAGGGACTGAGGCAGACTTGTGTCATAACCGAACAATGGCGCCGTCATCGCACCCTCCCGCTCATAGAAGCCCAGCACCGCATCCAGCCTTCCTTCCTTACGCAGACCGTAGATCTGCAAGGTTCGCCGTTCCAGCGCAATGGCAATATAGGCTTCGGTGAACTGCGGATTATAAGCCGAATATTTATCGATATACAGCAGTCTGTACAGCTCCACAATGCGGGGAATGTCTTCCCGCGTGATCTCCTCTGGACCAACCTCAGTATAGCCATGCTTCGCCAGCAGCTTCATGTCACGTTTGACTAGCCACCTGGCCTTGGAGTCAGCGGTATCCGGGTGCAGCAGGTAGATCTGCCGGCTTGGAACGAGCTTGCAGCCATACCCCTGCAGTCTGCCGATGATTTCTCCCGAGGTCTCCCGGCTAAGCGAACGATAGATTAAGGTATGACCCGGATAAGTCTGGCGGAGGTAATCAAGTATCGCCGTCAGCTGTTCCGCACTTAAGGCAGGATACAGATTGGTGGACAGCAGCCAGTTATTCACCTGAACCACCCGGTTAAACCGTGCTTGCCGCAGCATCCAGCCCACTCCTGTGAGCATTAGTGACAATAGGCCCTCTAGCATCCGGTTATTGAGCAGGGCCAGCTCCTCACGCGCATAGCTGACATAGTGAGTATAGGGTGAGCATACATACGAGTTGTCATAGTCTGCTTCATTGACGGTAATCGGAACCGGCAGCCCATCGATGGTCAGCACCTTAACAGTTGTACTCACATTATCGATAAAAGGTTGCGCTCCCCGCTCCAGCAGCGGTGTAAGATACTCCCGGGCATACCGCCCATACTCCGTATCCGGCCAGTCCAGCCCCTGAGCAGAATCGCGGTCATACTGTGTTACCCGGTTCTTCACAGCTTCCAGCCCCTCTCCACCCGGCGCAGCTTCACAGTTCCGGGCACGAAGCTGTAAGCGGTAAAAGTCAACTGCGGAGGGCGACAGGATAGCCTCGTGAACAAGCGCGTCAGCTCTGTTGTAATCTGCTGCTCCGTGCCTTCATCGGTACCGGTCCGTGTACGATAGGAGATTTCCAGCTCAGTCAGGCTGTGCTGGATGACCCTGTAATGTTCAATGTCTGCGGAAGCCGCCAGCACCGCCCGGGTAACGAAATCAGGGAATACCGTAACGTGCGTGCTCTCTGCCGCATGGGGCAGATACAGAATATCATCGCAGCGTCCTTCGATCCGCTCAATGGCCGTGAACAGCGAACCACAGGGACACGGCTCTGCCGCTTCAGTCAGAATATCATTCAGCCGGTAGCGGACGATGGGCTGCACACTTCTGGAGAAATCGGACACAATGGGTACGAACCGGCGTGATTGTTCATCCAGCATTTCTTTGCCGATATGTACAATATCTTCATTGAGGTGCAGCGTTCCATGACTGCAGGTCGCACCCAGGAAGCCCTCGGTACACTGATAGGCCTGATGCACCTTCTGCCCGAAAGTCTGCTCAATCTGCTGCCGGTCAAGCGGGTCCAGCACTTCCGCAACCGCAATGATCCGGCGGGGGTGCAGATTCATATCGCCCGATTGCTGTGCCTCAGCCAGCAGACGCAGCATGGACGGCGGTGCAATCCAGATATCCGGCTGGTACTCCTTCATACGGGTCAAGAGCCGGGGAAGCGGCTCCAGCAGGTCGAAATAACGGAACTGCAGCCGTCCCTGCTTCACAGATTCATACAAATTACTGTTTGCCCGCAGAAAAAAAGCAATTCTCGCCCGCTTCCACAGTCCACCCGGCAAAAGCTTCGCCAGTACAGTACCGGTCCAGGCCGCCTGCTCCTCTTCTCCCACGAGAAAAATCCCCCGGTTGCCGGAGGTTCCCGAGGATAACCCGACGGTGACGCCTTGCAGCGTAGGCTTGAAGTTCCTGCTGTTCTCCGCTTCATAGGCCTCGGCAAAGGCCTGCTCCTTCGTAATGCCAACTGTGTTGAGCTGATCGAAATTCTCCATCATCTCCGGCTTCCCGATCACGGGGAAACTCCGCCAATCCTTGGACGGAATGCCTGCCCACAGCTCCCTGTAGAACTTCGAGTGCTGCCTCACCTTATCTGCATGGAGCCGGATACGCTTCTCCTGCCATTGCTCAAGTGCTGCCCTGTTCTTCCAGCGTCTGCCCCACTTGGTGAGAATGTAATGGGTAATCACCAGCCTGATCCGCTTCATGTCACACTTCCCGTTCCCCAGTGCGCAAGCGCCTCACGGCAATGGCTGGGCACAATCCGAAGCAGGGGAAATTGTTCATGCAGCTGACGCAGCCGCTCGAAATTGCGGTGGTATTCTGTCCGGCTGGACATGATCAGGCCTGCTGCCGGGTGCGGCTTGCGGTTCTCCCGGAACGCCCGGCTCGACCAGACCGTATCTGCGCAGAGCAGATAATCATGCTCACCGGTGGAGACGAATACGCCGATCATCCCGGCGGCGTGGCCTGACAGCTCAACCGCCAGCAGGCTGCCGTCTCCGAGCAGATCATAGGCTTCCGTGAACGGAAGGCCTTGCGGCAATGCACGCTTCGCCGAAGCTTCATCCACAGGAATGGAGCGGAGTCTGAAATCCTCCGGCAGCAGCCCGGGCAGGAATCCCGCCTTCGTAGCCCGCACAGGACCCAGCCCGCTTACGGCATCGTAAGATTTCTGCAAATAAATATACTGCGCCTGCGGAAAATCCCGTACCCCGCCGATATGGTCGGCATGAAAATGCGACAGCACCACATACCGCACCTCCTCCGGCGAGATCCCGCCTGCCTGCAACCGCCGCATTGCACTCTCTTCCTCCTTGTAGACAACCGGAGTGATCTTACGGTATAGAGAGGCTGGCAGACTTGCTGTCTCTTGGAAGAAACGCGCGCTGTAGCCTGTATCGAACAGGATGGGGCCGTATTCCGGATGCCGGATCAGGGCATAACCTGCCGGGAAGGCAACCGGCTTCAGTGTGCCTCCGCGCAGCGTCAGCCGCTCGGGATGCAGGCAATAGCCCGCAGACAATATAGATACTCCAACTGGAATTTCTGTAATCATTGCTGTTCCCTCCACCATTCTGCAAAGGCGCGAAGTCCCTCGTCTGTTGTTATACGCGGTTGATAACCCAGCTGCTCACGGGCCAGTGTAATATCCAGTGTCTGGGAGATGCCGAGTGCGGCTGCAGAATAACGGGTCAGCAGCGGCTCACCCGGGATAGGCAGTACCTTGTAGATCCCCTCCATCAGGGCCGCTGCGGTATAAGCTACCGGGTAGGGCAAACGCCGGGTGTGCAGCGGCAGCCCGAGCAGTGAGAATAGCCGGGTAACCAGCTCTTCGAACCTTAGCGGCTCACCATTGGTAATATTATAGACGCTGCCGGTTGCAGAGACCGGGGCTTCACAGCAGAGCAGCATGGCATCGACTACATTATCTACGCATGTGAGATCAAGCCTCGCCTGTCCGCCATTCATCAGCGGCACCCCCTTACTCTCATTCGCTGCCAGCAGCCGGGGGAACAAAGCGTTGTCCATCGGGCCGAATATGGCTCTGGGCCGGAGCATGAAGGCGGCAAGCCCTTCTCGAGCTGCCTGACGGACAACCTGCTCGGCAATCAGCTTCGTTGCGGCATAAGCATTGGCCGGACGGCCGGGAAGCGGATCACTCTCCCGGATGCCGAAGCGGGACCGCTGTCTGGAATACACACTGGGCGTGGAGATATGAACCAGCCTTCCTACGTGATGCCGTTTGCACCCCTCAACTATATGGCTTGTCGCCTCCACATTGCACGTATAGAACTCCTTATATTTGCCCCAGGGTGACGACAAGGCTGCACAATGGAACACCACATCCATTTCCCGGCAAAAGCTATAGGCAGTCTCCGGGTCACGCAGATCCCCGGCCAGGAACACGGCACCTTCCTGCTCCAGCTGCTTCCCCTGCTCCGGGTTGCGTCCCTGCGCGTAGACCTCCCAGCCCATCCGGGCCAGCCTCTGGGCGGTATGCCGTCCAAGAAATCCGGTTGCACCTGTTACCAGCGCTTTGGTCATGCCTCACCATTCCATTCTATATCTTCTGTTAACGCCTCTGTGATTGAGATGCGGTGCCGCCTGGCTGTCTTCCAGGCGGCGTATACTATGCGAAACTGCTCGCGGGCAGGGCGGCGGTCATCCTTGCGGTAGACCACATCTGCTGCTCCAAGCAGCGCCCGCCTCCAGCTGCGGAGACCCCCGGGTCCCGGCTTAAATCCGCAGCCCAGCATGGGCAGTGTCAGCATCGCTGTACGGGCTGAACGCGGAACAATCACTGTTCCGCTCTGCACGAGCAGACCGGGATTCAGCAGCGCCTCCGTCAGCCCTTCCTCCGGCGTGAACAGATGAATACCGCTTGTTGCGCGCGGATTGCATTCAATCGGATACAGCATCCCGTTCTCCGGTTCGATGAAATCGAATCCGATCTGGCCGCTGAAGCCGGTTGCTGCGGCGAACCGCTGGACCCATTCCAGAGCCGCAGGATGCTCCAGCGGTTCAAAATACACGCTGGCCCCGCTGCGCCCCGTCCTGTACCTGCTGTCATACGCAGCATGCGCCACTACTGTGCCTTCGTGCAGTATGCTGTACGTACAAACCGCTCTGCCCTGAATGTACTCCTGGGACACCCAGGGAGCCTCGGCCGATAGTCCGGCTGGAGGCACTATTTCTCCCGGAACGCGGCTATGCGGATTAGTTGAAGCGGAGCTTTTATCCGGGAGAATGACCTTCGACGCAAAGCGGGAATATGCAGGCTTATAGACCCGATGCTCCCCCCTCTGCGCTGCCTGCTTCACAGCTCTCCGCCATTCTTCCGTACTGCTGATCAGCACCGTGTCCGGGACCTTGAATCCAAGCGAACGGAGCAGGACCATGAACTCCCCTTTATGGTGCAGCCCGGCCAGAATGCTCCGGTCTGATGTAAGTACACGGCACCCCGTCAGATGCTCAAGACCGGCAGAGACATAGAAAATCTCCTCACAGGTCGGAATCAGGCAGTGAATGCCTAGCTCTTCCGTTAACGCAGCCAGCCGCTGGACATAGGCCTGCGGCTGATGCCTTGGGGCAGGCACCCGGAAGCTGGCCTCGACGGCAGAGGATACCCGGCACAGGTGATACTCGGCACTCTCCGCTACATATACCCGGTGTCCTGCGGCCTTGAACAGCCTTGCCAGCTCCAGGGCCACCGGAGCGCGCCCGCCGGTAATCAGAATACGCCGGGCCTCAGTAATCAATAATCATGCCTCCCAGAGACAGCCCTGCCGCTGTGCCGATCAGCATGATCCGGTCTCCGCGTGAGATCCGGCCCTGACGGATAGCTTCATGCAGGCCCATCGGAATGGACGCTGCAATCGTATTGCCATGGCCTGCGGTATTGTCGAGGAAGCGCTCCTCGGCAATACCCAGCTTTTTACGCAGGAGACGCATAGCCATTGCACTGCCCTGATGGGGAATGACCAGTGCGAAGTCGTCCATCTTATTGCCTGTGGCGCCCAGCATGTCAGCAATGAAATCCGGAAGCAGCTTGGACGCTTTGCGGAATATAGCCTGTCCATCCATATGGAACAGATAAGGCAGCGCATCCTCGGCTGTATAATTCTGGGGATGCAGTCTGGTCCCGCCTCCGGCAATCTCCGAATAACGCGCCCCGCTGCTGTAGGTTTTGAGGGAGGCATGGAGAATCTGCGAGGAATCTCCGGCCTCCGCAGGCCCGATCACCACTGCCGCCGCTCCATCACCGAACAAGGCTGAGCTCTCCTTATCCTGCCAGTTCAGCCCTACGGATGCAATCTCAGTAGCCACCAGCAGCACATTCTTATATCTGCCCGCTTCCACCATGTAGGACATCACATCAAGCCCTACCAGAAAGCTGAGACAAGTCGCATCCATATCAAAAGCCGGGACACCGGAATCCGCCTGCCCCATGGCCTGCTGAATGAACACAGCGGTACTCGGCAGCGGCTGCTCCTTGGTTCCGCTCGTACATACCAGACAATCGACCTCACTGAAGCTGAGGCCTGCGTCGGCGAGGGCTGCTTCAGCGGCTCTTGCGCCCATGAAGGAGGCGGTTTCATCGGTTCCCACGTAATGACGGGTGCCGACGCCGGTGATTTTGTTCACCCAGCCCGGTGTTGTGCCAAGGATCTTATCAAGCTCTGCATCACTAACTACACGCTCCGGCAAATATTTGCCTGTTCCTTTTATTTTCACATGTCTAAGCTGCATAATGCATCTCCCATTCCTGTGAGTACCAAGATGTCGAACTTTATATATTATTGTAAACTACAGATATATTCTACTAGATTTTCCGGCAGAGTCATATACAAAAAAGAAGATAAAATTCCCATTCCGCGAACTAACGTTCCCAAAAATGCTTGACTATGCAGGTTCACCGGGGTTATAGTAAATGCACAGGTAACACATGGTAAGCGGGAGAAGCACCTCGCAGGACAGGCAGTTCATGCCTTTCTTGGAGGTGCTTCTTTGTGTCTATTGCCAAAATGAACAATCAGAGGAGCTGAAGTCAATGTTTAGATTCACGAGCTTCACGAATTGGAGAAGTGAGGGAGTTGTTACACCTTTGTCGGGGAGAATTGTACGAAGGATGGCTGTGCTGGTGATCATACTGTCATTGTGGGCCTATCCCTTGTCCGGTGTCTCTGCCGATTCCGGGTGGGATGCTGCGCTGGACGAGATTCATAACCTGTACACAGACTACACGGGTCTACAGGCATCGCTGAAGTCCGACCTCCAGCGGAATCAGGAATTGCGCAAGCAGAATAACACTGCCCTTGCCGCCGTGAACAAGCAGCTTCAAGCTACTAACGCCGCTCAGCTCGCCAAGCTTAAGTCTGCCTCGGAAGCCGTGCAGAAGAAGCATGCTCCGCTCCTGGACCAGTACACTGCTCTCAGTAAACAGATTACCACTGCCCGTAAGGCAAATAATCTGAAGAGTGCCACCGTGCTTGAGCTGAAGCGCAATAAGCTGAAGGCTGCCGCTGCCGCAGCACGGGCTGAAGTGAAGAAGGCCGCCTCAGCCTTGGCAGAAGCCAAAGCGTTAACTGCTGCGAAGAACAAGCCGGCTAAGGATGCCCTTGCCCCGATCCCCCTGCTCAAGAAGCAGATTGCCGCCCAGAACAAGCTTTTCTCAGCCGCACAATCAGAGAGAACCGAAGCCGACAAGCGCTACAAAGCCGCTGTCCAGGCGGGAGACGCCACCCAGGCTGCGGCTGCGATGAAACTGTCTTACATCAGGATGAAGGAGATCCGTACCATGGCCGGGCAGTTGTACGGCTGGGAGCAACAGATCAGCACGGCGCTCCATGCCGCAGAGCTGAAGCTGCCGAAGTAGCTTATTTCTGAAGCTTAGAGCAGCTTCACCAGCCAGGTGATGATGAAGGCTCCCGGTACCAGCAGGGCTTGGCCCAGCAGCGACCCAAGGAAGCGCGAGCCCATCAGGAGTACATAGATCTTCCCGAGCTGGTCACGGTACTGCGCATTCTCGGTTGCCTTATGAGTGATAATTCCCAGCTGCGGATCGATGAACACCGTCAGCAGTATCGTTGCTATCCCGTTAATCAGACCTGATGCCTGGGAAGCAGTGGTGCTGAACGCAGGCAACAGCTTGGCCGCATACATTGAGGATAACACGCCTACCGTGTAGAAGGCCGTCACGAAGACATTCATCACAATGAAGCGCTTGGGAATTCCAAGATACCGGAAGCTGCTCAGCCTGACCTTCGGTCTACGGATATATTTGCGCGTATTCTTGAGCTGGCTGACCGTTACACTTGTCAGAAGCTTGGGAATGGAGCCTTCAATCTCCAGCTTGGAGATCACTCTTGCGAATAGTCCTACGAACGTCGGAAACAACGCAATGGCGATCAATGTACCCAGTGAAGATGCCAGCATAATAATCCGCAGATAGTTGAGCAGCGGGAAGCTGTCGTCAGCTTTAGCATAATCTACGAACTTCGCCGTTAAGGGGCCTTGTACCATATTTGCGGTTCTGGAGACCAGCACGATAATTCCGGTCAGGGATAAGGCGATAGCGATCTTGTTCAGCTTCACTCCGGCAAAACGCACCGAATACGACAAGGTTTCCGCCGTATGAATAATCAGAGTCAACAGACATACCACCAACAAACTATTTGTCATTTACGGTTACTCATCTCCAAATCAGGCAGCATTCGGCAGATGACCGGCTTTCTTGTTCCAGATTATTACAGACCGGATCGCCTCACTTAATATATATTCTTCTTCCTATATAATCCAGAATCAATTTTGTAAGATTTGATCAACCATCCAGCAGAACAGGATTCCGGCTGTATACCGGACCAGATCAACCCAGAGGAAGCCGTGGCCGAGAATCAAGCTGCCCAGGGTTGTAGCACGCACATGCAGAATCCACTCTGCCTGATAGAGCTGGCTGAACTCAATTCCGAAGCTGAAGCATAGGCTAAGGGCAAGCGACATCCATAGCGGATGCCGGACCAGCAGCACCCGGGAAGCAAGGTAGATCATCCCTGCCCAGATCGCATCCCCAAAGTGTTCGCTGACAAAGTGCGGCAGCTGGTTCCCGTATGCCCTGGTCCCAAGACCCAGTACAATGGCCAGGAGTACTGCGCCGCAGTAGATCATTCTGGATCGTATTAATGAATTCCGCACTGGAAACTACTCCTTTATTTCTCTCAATCAAATATAACCTTCCTGGGCGCAGCATCATCCCGCACGAACAGCTTCGGGGGATACGGGATGGTTAGCCCGGGCAACTCATCTTCCTTGAAGAACTTCAGCTCCTCCGCCTCCCCGTCCAGGCTTCTGAGCTGGCCTTTAACAATGATACATTCAAATACAATAACCGTGTACTCTACCTGATCTCCATTGCTATATTCATATCTGAATTTCTCACCGCCGAATACGCCGATAATCTGTTCAGGCGTCACCATTAAGCCGGTCTCTTCGAACACCTCTCTGCGCAGCGCCCTGGACGGAGTCTCTCCAGGTTCAATCGCTCCGGCCGGAAGGCCCCATAACGTCTCATCCTTTTTGCGGATCAGCAGAATTCTGTCCTGTTCATCCCTTACTACTGCCGCTACAGACGGCATCATTAGCAGCCCGTTGCCCGCCTTCCCCCTCAGCTCCCGGTAATACTCAGACATTGACATGAAGCTTCCTCCTGACTTGAATCCAATTAGACCCTATATCCTTCTTAATTCCAGCCTATAGCTCATCCTTGCGGAAAGAAACCGGATGAACCACGAAATCATCCGATTGATTCTCACAATCCGTCAGCTCTACCCTATAGTATTCCATAGTCTCGGCAAGCCGGATCGCTCTGCATACATACTCAATCTTCCCGCCGTCTCCTGCCCAGTCCCGGCTGTTGTCCACCGTCCAGTGCAGTACCCTGCCATCGTTGTAGAAATCATGAATATACGGCCCGCTGTCAACACCCCACTGAAGCATGGTGAGGTTATCACCCTTGCCTTCCTTAAATCTATGTATCATTTCTGTAATTCTGTCCAAATCCAGCTGATCAAAATGCGTAATCAAGTTCCGCTGGTCCCTGACCAGAGGGACTGGCTTGTTGACTTCCCGTATCAGCAATAGTGAAAGTACCGCAATAAGTAGTGTTTCAAGAATAATAATAACCCGGCTATATTTGCTGAAAAAGTTCTTCATGTGCCCTCCCGCTCCACGGTTTATGGATAAACCGGGTTAGCACTATATTTGACATGGTTGCATGATATTCCTTGTCTGACAGGTTATATAACCCAAAAATATCTCCAGCCATAAGGCGGAGATATCTGTGGGTTCTTTGTAATTTTCATGTTTCCATTCTTCACTAACTCTTCAACCTTCGCCAAGCTCTGGCGGTTCCAACAGATGATCCAGCAATTGCAGCCCGCGGCGGCGGGTGCGGAAGGTCCACAGCAGATCCGCTGTGAATAGCAGCAGGACGATGGGAAGTATGGGCATCCATATCCGCTCCATATGCAGATACAGGAAGTGTACCAGCGGTTGCAAGCCATAGATGCAAGCCAGTGACAGTCCCCACCAATACAGCGAGAATTTCAGGCAGATATGCCCTTGCAGCTGAAACGGCATCCCTGAATAATCCCACCACTGCCTACGAAAGATCCCCTTAAGCAGCCAGCCGCTGACAAATTCAACCGCCGAAGGGACGATAAGAGCAAGCAGGAGGAATAAAGGAAAGGGAAGGCTAATTTCATGTGCCGCCAGCAGCAGCAGCGGTGCGCAGCCATACATGGGCTTGAATGGCCCTTTGAGGAATCCTTCTTTCCGAAAAGTCCCAGTGCTGTAGAGGTTATAGCTGCCTTCAAGGACCCACCCCAGGAACGAATATACAGTGAAATAGAACAGATAGGGGCTTGATGCAGCCACTATACTGTAACTTTGCTGTAAAAGTAACGGTGTCATCGTTATTCACGCCTCCGGTCCCATTAATTTTCCAATTGGAGCTAGTATGCCTCCAGGAACCGGACGTTATGACGGGAAAATCTGGCGGACCTGCACATGGCTGACCCTGTTAAGATGCTGCTGTTTTATTCAATTCCCAGGCGGTTCCTCATGTTTCTCCATCCGCATGCTAATAAAACTTCCTGCGTTTGGACCAGCACATTGTATTCGGTTTTCGCATACATTTTAGGCTTCTCATTAGAAAAAGACTGTCCCCGGAGGGACAGTCTGCTACGTCCATAAGCCATATGCCTTATGTTGCCTTATGTTGCCTTTTGGCTTATGCCTTATTTGCCTTATACCCTATACCCCAGCTCCTAATTCTTAGGCAGCGGGTCAGGATGGGCCGTTTCGGCCGGTTTGGCTTCCCAATCATCGGCTTCCGGTTCAATATCCACACCGTTTTCCATCTTTTTTCGTTCTGCGAGTGAATCCCCGTCTTTATTCTCTTTGTTGCGGATGTCTGCTTCATTACCGGAATGATCTGACATGTGAATTCCTCCTTGTATGCAAGTTGTGCGCGATTTGGATTACTTAGTTATAGTTACCCGCGGACCCCTTTTGCAAACATCCCATCTGAACAAAGCTCCCAATGTACTTGTCTTTTCCATTCCCTTGCCATTCGCCGGACAGGCCCCTCTTACTCATAATACACACGAAACACAATATCCTGCTCATAATTCCCGAAGCCGCGCCCGAATAACGTTAAGCCGCCCCGCCTTCGGGTGGTGTCTTCTGCCGTGAACCTGAAGCTCCACTGATCCTGCTGCCAGCCCACCTGATCAATGGTAACTGCCGATATCTGCTGGCCGTCTATATAAGTTCCTCCTGCATTAATTCTGAGCACCTTCAGCAGCCCGTACTGGTTCACATCCGATTTCCACCAGGCAGGGGTCAGCCGGCCTCTCATTACGCCGAAGTCACCGGGACTGGTCCATTTGCCAAGTGAAATGCCATTCATCATAAAAGAGATATCCGAAGGCCACTTCTCGTTTACACTCGGCGCCTCCGAGCCGATCTCCATGGATATCTCAATCTCCTGCACCGTCTGATCCATGAACAGATAATTCGGAACCTTATATTCCGCGTATCCCTTGGCGAACCAGAGTATGCCGGCATCCACCCGCTGCGGGTCCAGGAAATAACGCGGGTCGTCATAATACCCGATCAGCTTCTCGGTGGTGGCAATGCCGCAGGTCGGTGAGGCTTCCAGATCGGTGTAATGCCCGACAGGCACAGAGACCTCGACCACCTTGCGGGCGATTCCTTTGGCCCCGGATAATTTAATCTGCAAGAAATTCGCAGAAAGTGAGCAGAATTTATAAGTCCCCCCATCGATCCGCTTCATCTGGGAGCTGACGATGCCCGCCTTCTGCAGCTTCGCTACATGCGAGCTGACAATGGCACTGCTGAGATACAGCCGGGCTGCAATCTCCTTGATATGCATCTCCTCGTTGCTAAGCAGATCGATGATCCGCAGCCGCACTTCGCTGGCAAGTGCTTCATAGACCTTCAGCGATTCGGAATCTGTGGTTAAATACATCGGTAGCCCTCCGCGCTCTTTGAATTAGTTATTATGTTAATCCTGAAATTAATTATTGCTTAGTATACCCCGTAATTCGTATCATGTAATCATAAACGGGCTTGAACGATTAGCTATTTCATTAATCTAACACAAAGGAGCTTCAAACTATGAGCATTCAATCCAAGATGATTGTCGACAAAGACTTCAAGCTGGCCGAGGTAGATCCAAGGCTGTATGGTTCCTTCATTGAACATTTGGGCCGGGCCGTGTATGGCGGAATCTATGAGCCTGGACATCCTACCGCTGATGCGAACGGATTCCGCGGTGATGCCCTTGAGGCCATTAAGGCACTACGCGTACCAATCATCCGTTATCCGGGAGGCAACTTCGTATCCGGCTATAACTGGGAAGACGGCGTCGGACCCAAAGAAGAACGGAAGCGCTCTCTTGAACTTGCCTGGTGGGTTACAGAGACTAATCAGGTAGGTACAAATGAATTCGCCGATTGGGCCAAGCTGGCCGGCTCCGAAGTGATGATGGCAGTGAACCTCGGCACCCGCGGGATCGACGCTGCAAGAAATCTGGTCGAGTATTGCAACCATCCCTCCGGCTCTTACTGGAGCGACCTGCGGATCTCCCATGGCTACAAGACTCCGCACAATTTCCGCACCTGGTGTCTGGGCAATGAAATGGACGGTCCTTGGCAGATTGGAGCCAAAACTGCAGTCGAATACGGAAGACTCGCCAATGAGACCGCTAAAGCGATGCGCTGGGTAGACCCTTCCCTGGAGCTTGTCGCCTGCGGCAGCTCGGGCAGCAATATGAGTACTTTTGCCGAATGGGAAGCTACAGTTCTGGATCTCACCTACGATAATGTAGATTTCCTATCGCTGCACACCTACTACAATAACAATGATGGAGATACAGCGAACTTCCTGGCCCAATCGCTCGATATGGATCAGTTCATCGACAGCGTAGCAGCAGTATGTGATTATATCAAGGCTAAGAAGAAAAGCAAGAAAAAGATTTACCTCTCCCTTGATGAATGGAATGTGTGGAAGTCGCAGGGCTCTAGCCGTGCTGAGCAGCACTGGCAGATTGCACCGCCTGAATTCGAGGATGTCTATACCCTGGAGGATGCGCTGGTGGTGGGCTGCTGCCTGATCAGCCTGCTCAAGCATGCAGACCGGGTCAAGATGGCTTGTATCGCCCAGCTCATTAATGTCATTGCACCGATTATGACGGAGGACGGCGGACCGCTCTGGCTGCAGACCACTTATTATCCTTACATGCATGCCTCCATCTACGGCCGGGGAACAGTGCTTCACCCGTTGATTACAAGTGCGAAATATGACTCCAAGGATTTCACCGACGTTCCTTATCTGGAAGCGGTCAGTGTATATAATGAGGAGCTGAACGAGGTAACTGTGTTTGCAGTGAACCGCCATCTGAGCGAAGGCATGGAGCTGGCGGTTGATCTGCGGAGCTTCGGCGCTGTAGAGGTTATTCAGCACACGGTTCTTGAGCATGAGGATCTTCAGGCGGCCAATACCCGCTCCAACCCGTCGAATGTGCTTCCGCACAACCGGGGAACGGCAGCCGCAGACGGCGGCCGGGTGAGTGCAATGCTTCCGGCTGCTTCCTGGAATGTGATCCGGCTGCGCGTGAACGGCTGATTACTGAAGCACTGCAAGCTTAATGGTACATGATCCAGGCGACTAGCGGTCCGGCAATGGAGCCGACAATCGCGCATACGGTCATGGCTACAGAGCTCATGGACACCGACTCTTCGCCGTATTCCAGCGCCTTGGCTGTGCCGAGAGCATGGGAAGCTGTGCCCAGGCCAATGCCGATCCCCGACTCGCTGCGGATTCTGAACAGCTTGATGATATAGGGGCCGCCAATCGCGCCGGTGAAGCCGGCAACCATCACGAAGACGGAGGTCAGCGATGAATCTCCGCCGAGATTGCTGGAGATCTGGATCGCTACAGCGGTGGTAATCGACTTGGGCAGAATGGACAGCACATACAGCTTGGAGAAGCCGAGTCCGGCTGCCATCAGCAGTCCGCTGAACATTCCGACCATAAGTCCGGTGACTGTTCCGCCGAGAATGGCGGGGAGGTTCTTCCACAGCACATGCCGCTGTTTGTATAAGGGATAGGCCAGCGACACTACGGCTGGTCCCAGCAGGCGGTTAATCCAGTCGCCACCGATCATATAAGTCTCATAAGAGATATGGAAGCCCATGAGCAGAACAACAACCGTAAACGTTGCGGTCAGCGCGGGCAGGAGGACAGGAAGACGGTAGCGTTTGTACAGCATGGACATGAAGAGATAGATCACAACGTTCATCAGCACGAAACCAATGGCCAGCAGAATTCTCATGCTTCCTTCCCCTTCCCGTGGAGATTACGGGCACGGTACGTCCGGCGTGTTAAGCGTTTGACGCTGCGGGCGGCAATCCACTGGCTGGAATGTGCTGTGACAACCATGGTCAGCACACTGCTGATGACAAGAATGCCGATCAGGAGCAGCCCTCTTCCGCTGAAGATATCCAGATGGTTCATAATGCCTGCGGTGGCGGGGATGAAGAACATGGGCAGATAAGCCAGTATAAAGGACGAGCCGTTCTCGATCAGCTTCACCGGCACAATCTTCAGCAGCAGCAGAACGAACAGCAGCAACAGTCCCACGATACTGCCTGGAATCGGCAAATGAAGCAGCTCTTGCAAATAGTCTCCGGCCAGGAAGAACACATACAGCAAGCAGACCTCGGCGATAATGCGGATGATTTTCATAATGCAGGAATCCCTTCAATCTTGAAATGACGATCATAAACAGCCTCTTTCCGGCAGCAGGCTGACTTCCTAAGAGTAGCAGAATTTTCAGTAAATTTTCAATAAGTTTTCGACTCTTCTATGTATTTTCATTACGGTGGATGCGGAAGCAGGAACTGCCGCAGGTCCTCCAAATTGCAAAAAGAAACGGATGCTGCCTTGAGGGCTGCACCCGTTTCTTTTTAGATTCTCAGCAGATTCTCCTGCCCGCTGATGACGCCGCCCTTAGATCCACTCTATCACCTGGGAAGCGGTCCGCCGGGTCTTGGTACGCGGCTCGCCGGTGCGGTAGCCGAAGGCTACCATGCAGGCCAGTCCGAAATGTTCAGGGTCCATAATTCCCTCGTCGGCCAGAAGCTGCTCCATCTTCTGCTTATCGAAGCCTTCAACCGGACAGGAATCGATGCCGATCAGCGCCGCTGCGGTCATCATATTGCCAAGGGGCAGATACGTCTGACGCGCCCCCCACTCGAAGATCGCCCGCTCATTGCCAGCCAGGCCGAAATCGTTTTTCAGGAATGCGCCGTAGACCCGCTGCTTGCCCTCTGCAATCTCAACCGGCAGCTTCTGCACCTCCGACATCATACTCTGAATATATTCTGAGTCAGCTGCCAGATCACGCGGCTGTCTGGCCAGAATAAGCACGAAATGGCTTGCGGTCGGAAGCTGCTTCTGGGCGCCCCAGGCGTATGGCAGCAGCTTTTGCCGGAGCTCCGGGTTCTGGACAACGACAAACTTCCAGGGCTCGAACCCGAACGAACTCGGTGACATACGTCCCGTCTCCAGAATGAAGCCGAAATCCTCCCCGCTGATCTTTCTGCTGCTGTCGAATTCTTTGGTCGCATGTCTATACTCATAGGCCGCCAAAATCTGCTCTTTCGTCATTTCACTAACTGTGCTTGTGTTCTCCATCCTCCATACTCCCTTTCTGTCTACCGTTCATGATAAGGAATTGACGTTTTCCTGTTCCCATGCTTATAGTAATGGATATACAACACATTTAGAAGTACGCACATTTTTGTGATGTAGTATACAAAATGATACTAAGGAGCGTGTTCAGTGATGCGCGACCGTAAAGGCGGTTTCGGCACCTGCCCTGATGGCAATGCCTTTGCTTGTCCTGTAGAATTCACCCTCGATGTCATCGGCGGCAAATGGAAGGGGGTACTCTTGTACCATATGATGGATTCCACAGTCCGGTTCAATGAATTCCGCCGCATCTGCCCCGGCATCACCCAGCGCATGCTGACCCTGCAGCTCCGCGAGCTGGAGGAGGATGGCGTTGTACACCGTGAGGTCTATCATCAGGTGCCGCCGAAGGTCGAATACTCTTTGACCGAATTCGGCCGGTCTCTGATTCCGATCATCAAGCTGATGAGAGATTGGGGTCTGGAGTATCAGGCGAAGCAGCAGATCTCTGAGAGTCCGGCTATAGACACCGGAGTGTAACGGGGCATAGCAAAATAGGGATGCAGCCACCCGCTGCATCCCTTCGCTGTCTTCCAGGCTATTTTTAATCCTCGAAGAACTCCTCCGCCTTCTGTTTATGCTCCTCCTTGACCTGTCCGGCAATGGCCCGGATGCCCGCAGCCATGACAGCAGCATCGTCTGTGAAGCCCAGGCCGATTAGCGCATCGGGAATGGCATCGATCGGGGAAATGAAATAAGCCAGCGCGCCAAAGGCAATCCCTTTCGCCCATAACGGTGTTTTGGCATCCATAGCACAGTAGTACATGGCTATCGCTTCTCTGGTGAAGGGGATTTTACCGGCGGCTTTCCGGGTTTTGCTCCAGAAGCTCTTTTTCACAAGCTCCTCATTCTTCTTGTCATACTCAAAGCTCTCCACCAATACTCCTGCCGGCAGCTTACCTGTCTGATTATCCATCCGTAATTCCCTCCCGGTGATTAGACTGCCTATTCATGGCCTCGCGACAACCCTTACTATATCTTCACACCATTCCCTTACTGCTAATCACTGTGGGTTAGAACAATTCACTCAGGAGCCCAGATGTTCCTGGAAGAACAGTGCCGTCTGTCTGCGCTGGAATTCGCTCACCTCATGCCCGGAGAACGGATAATCCTTAATCTCCTTAGGCGACTCTATCCGGTTATAAGCGGCATAGATCGTCTCCGGCATACATACTGTATCCTTCCAGCCTACGGACATCTGAACAGGGACGGTGAAACGGTGCGCCAAATTAACGATGTCGAAAAAGGCCAG
This sequence comes from Paenibacillus sp. FSL H3-0469, assembly GCF_038051945.1. Lineage (NCBI taxonomy): Bacteria > Bacillati > Bacillota > Bacilli > Caryophanales > Paenibacillaceae > Paenibacillus > Paenibacillus sp. FSL H3-0469. The sequence goes on along the minus strand of NZ_CP150302.1, from coordinate 7,637,142 downwards.
ATTTCCCAGCACACGCTCAAGGTGCTCGGGATAGCGCTTCAGGTAATCCGCAATCTCAGTGAGTGAGCTGGTGGAATTCAGCACTCCGAAATCCAGCCGGCACAAGTTAGGAATGTCTGCGGCTACCGCAGCCACGCGGCGGCTGAGCGCCCCTGCCAAGAGCGCGATACCTCCGCCCTGGCTGGCTCCATTAATTGCAATACGTGCCGGATCAACCCCGGGCAGCTGCGCTGCCGTCTCGATAGCCCGGACCGTATCGATAGCTAACGCCAGATAATAGGATTGCTCCTTCTCCAGCAGCCCCTGGGTAATCCAGCCTCTGACAATCCCGTGCTCCTGCGGCAGCAGATTACCGGTCTCGCCAAGCTGTCCGCGTACATCTACAGCCAGGACAGTGTATCCAAGCAGCAAGAAATGTGCGTAACGTTCGGGATATCCCCGGTCTCCGGTGTACCCTGGAAAGGTCACAATACACGGCCGGTCTCCCGTGTCCTCTGTATCAACAGCAGACTGGATATACCAGGCATTGATCGTAGTCTCCCCATAGCTCATGTAGCTAACCTTACTCACCTTCATACCCGGATACGGGGTCTCTTCAGGGGTGAGGGTCACCTCCAGCGGCTGCTCCTCATCTTCTGCGAGCAGATCATTCCAAAATTCATCAATCGTCTCCCGGTCCAGAGTAGGCTCCGGACGGCACTTCTCCAGCTCTTGCTTACGTGCTTCTATTGCATTCATTTCAATTCCTCCTGTTGTTGCATGCACTCTTTAACCTTGCATGTCTATGTAAGCGTCATTAATATTATAGTTATAAATTGATAGAATTCCAAAGGAGTTGTTTATTATTCGTTACGGAACGTTAGCGCACACGGCCGGCTGCCTGCCGCTGAAGGAATTGACTGCCGCTCTTCAGACCTACAATATTGATTTCGTACAGCTCGCTCTGTCCAAGGCCATACAGGATATCGACCTCTCCCCGGGCAAGCTGAGTCCCGGACTCGCTTCCTATATCGCCGAGCAATTCGACAAGGCCGGCATCCGCATCGGCGTGCTTGGCTGCTACATCAATCCGATTCACCCCGATCCTGCGGTCCGCCGGGCGGAGATTGACCGCTTCAAGGAGCATCTGCGCTATGCCCGCCTGTTCGGTGCCCCTATGGTCGCCACGGAGACGGGAGCACTCACGACCTTCCAGGAGCTCGACCCTTACCGCTATGAGGAGCTAGGCTGGGATGCCCTTAAGGCAACGGTCGAGGAACTGGCGGAGGAAGCGGAGAAGTGGGGCGTATTCTTAGGACTTGAAGGCGTCAGCACCCATACCCTGTCCTCTCCTGCCAAAATGCGGCGAATCCTCGATGAGGTGCCCTCCAGCTCCATCGGTGTCGTATTCGATCCGTGCAACCTGATCGGTCAAGAGGTTCATCTTCAGGATGAGATCGTCGACCAATCCTTCAGCCTGTTCGGCGACCGGATCATCCTCGCCCATCTCAAAGGAATCTATGAGGACGGCGGACGCATTCGTCACGGCGCTCCCGGAGCCGGGCTGTTCCACACCGCTGAGTTCCTGGACAAGCTTGAGGCGCATAAGCCGATGATCGATGTCTCGCTCGAGGATGTCACTAGCCTGGAGATCCAAGACTCCGTGAACCTGCTGCGCAGCCTGCGCAATTCCTGATCATCCGGTCATAGCCCCATTTCCTCCAAAAGTACCGCTTAGCGGTACTTTTCGCTTTTCACTGAATAAAATAGTATACCTATCGCATTGTTGCAGGGCGATTGTGCAGAAAGGAAGGGATCACAGATGCGGTTCACTTTCCCCATTCTTACCTTATGCCATGGCGGGGCGCAACGCATGCTCGTGGAGCTTACGAACGGTCTTACGGCCCGGGGCCACCAGGTTGTAATTGTCATGCCGCTGGGAGGGGATGTTTCCTATGACGTCCATTCCACTCTGCTGATTACCGACTACACACTGCTTCGTGAATCCGATTTCCCGGTCAGCGATATCATCGTCTCCAACTTCTACACTACGGTTCCTGTCTCACAGGCAGCCAGCTTGAACGGCAAGGGCATGCATATCCGCCTCTCTCTGTGTTATGAACCGCTGTTTCTGCCAGAGAACGAGGTCTCCTTCCCCTCCTATAACATTACCGATAAGCTGATTGTCCTCTCGAAATGGCAGCAGGAGTTGATTAGACTGGGCCACGGAATCAGCGGAAGCATTGTGCCGGTAGGGATCAGCGCTTCATTCCGAAACATGAATATCCGCAAGGAGCTTCAGGAGCCGCTGAACATAACAGCGATCCTGCGCAAGGTGGAGAACGGGTTCTCCTGGCACCGCGAGCAGGATTATCTGGTGAATCAGCTGGATATCGTGAAGCAGCATTTCCCGTGGGTCAATATCAATTTCATCAGTCCGCCGGATGAATGCTTCAGTTCCGAATCCCTGAGAAGAATGATGGACAGCGGCAAATACCGCTTCTTCACCCCGCTCAATGACGAGGAGCTATGCTATCACTATAACGGTGCTGATATTTTTGTCAGCTCTAGTATTTTTGACACCGGTTCATTGCCAGGACTTGAAGCGATGCGCTGCGGGGCTGCGTTAGTCTCGGTCTATTCGGGAGGAAATCTGGAGTATGCCCGCCATGAGGAGAATTGCCTGTTGTCCTACCGGTATGAGAACCGGCTTGCGGCGGATGTGATGCGGCTTATTCAAGATTCCGTACTCCGGAGCCGGCTCGCCGCGCGCGGTGAGGCCGATTCAAAATCATGGACCTGGGAGAACAGTGTTAAAACCCTGGAGCGGACGGCTGCCGCCTTTTTAAGCGGGAACGGTGCGGGAAAAGCGCGCGTTGGCCGCCCTTTTGCAGAGAACGGGTAGGCAGCTCCGAAGAATGAAGATGATAGACAAAGTAGAATAGCAAGGCAAAACAGGCCCGGCTTGGAGGAAGCAGCTGGACCTGTTTTTTCCCTTCTCAACTGAGGGCAGACAACGTCATCGCTTACACCATGGAGAGTCCCGAGAAATCTATAGGACCGATCAGATTGGCTGCGTTCAGCGTAGAAGAATTCACTTGTGAAATCGTCAACGTATAAGTGAAATACCCTGATGGAAAGTTAAAATCCACATAGGAGAGACTGAACGGATCATATTGCTGCCCGCCGGATGCCGTTGCCAGCAGGGTAAACACGGGTGTTCCCGAACGCAGAATTGTAAGCAGCAGATTGGGATTGCCCAGCGTTGTCTGAACCCCAACCGTGGCATTGAGCAGGACACTCCCGCCTTGTACTGTGGCAAGCCCGAATTCGGTCAGCGTATAGATGGAGGGGGACAGGGGAACAGGTATAGTGAGCGATTGACTGAAGCTGGTAATTGCACTTTTATTGAAATCAATGATTTTGGTCATCAACACGGCCTCCTGGTAACAAATTCCTTCTCCATTATTCTATGGGAAATTCAGTCTGCTGACTGGACTAAGAAACCATGACATCTATACATAGGCAGGGCTGCATGTATGGTTTACACTGATTGTATATACACTAGGGTTATCGGAGGCGGGAGCATGAACAGAAATGAGGAGCAGCAAGAGTCCATGGGGTCTCAGTTCAAATATATGGTCAGCGGGGACTCTATCTCCAAGGGCGTTGTATATGACGAGACCCGAAGCAAGTATGTCATTCTGGAGGATAACTATGTATCTATGCTTCAGGGCAAGCTCAAGGGAGCTATGCGCAATACTGCCAGATTCGGCAATACGCTGATGAAGGGCTTCGGCAATCTGAAGCGGGATGTCCTGAAGGAGAAGCCCGATGTGGTGCTGATTGAATACGGCGGCAATGACTGCGACTACCATTGGGGAGAGATTGCGAGCAACCCTGAGGCTGAGCATAGTCCCAAGACGGATTTTCCGGCCTTCGAGCGGATGCTGGCTGATATGATTCATTTCCTGAAGAACCAGGAGATCACGCCAATCCTGATGAGTCTGCCTCCGCTGAATGCGGACAACTACTTCAAGTGGGTCAGCGGCAACAATCCCGATTCCGAAGTGAACATTATGAAATTCCTCGGCAGCGTCACCAAGATCTACTGGTGGCAGGAGCGTTACAACTCCGCGATCCTCAAGGTCGCCGAGAGCACCAAGACGAAGATTATCGATGTCCGGGGCGCCTTCCTGCAGCAGCCGGATTACACCAAGTTCATCTGCCGGGATGGCATCCACCCTAACCGGGACGGCCACCGGATTATCTACGACAAGGTGCTGGAATTCATCCGCACGAGCGAACCTCAGCTCCTGCTGGAGCCGGCGGCAATGCCTGGACATCCTTAGACCATAATAAGCGCTCCCCCAGCCTTGGCGGGGGAGCGCTTATTGGTGCTCAGAGCTGCTGCAAGGAGACATACTTGTCGCCCAGAAGCTTCTGGAAGTAATTCCGGTTATACAGCATGCTGGGATGGCTGGGGGAATGAAGCAGCGCAGTCTCATTATACCGGTTGGCCCGTTCATGCTGCCCCAGCCGGTCATAGCAGAGCGCAAGCTGCAGATTCGGAATCCAGGTGGCGAAGGCTTCATTCTTCATCGCCATGGATTCCGCCTGCCTTGGCAGCTGAAGGGCAAGCTCAAACCAGTAGATTGCCGGGTGAAGCTGGCCCTTCTCCAGATGCCAGGTCCCCAGCCGGCAGCAGCCTTCGGCACGCGGGGCATCATATTGCAGCGTACGGGTAACCGCAGTGAAGGCCGCTTCCTTGTCCCCCATTGCTTCCAGGCATTCAGCCAGCCGCAGGCAGGCCTGAATATTGTCTTCGATCCAGCCCTGCCCGCCGCTGAGGAACTGCTCATAATACCGGCAGGCCTCCCTGTGAATTCCGTGGTCACGCAACTCATTGGCGAAATAATATTGATCACGTGCAGAGAAGCTCTCCCCTGCCGCTTCCCGTTTGCGGTAGATCCGCAGATTACGGTCCGTGTACGCTTTATCCTTCTCATGGGTAACACAGACGGCACTTGCCAGTGACGGGCCGTAGACCTCCAGATATTCATGCACCGGACCGATCCAGCGGAACCCGCACGCACGGCGGACCAGCCGGTTGCGCCGCAAGGAGGTCGTCACCCTTCCCTCCCCGTCAAAAGCGAGATTATATTGCATACTCACACTGTCCACATGTTCCGGCAGTGAAGACTTCAGCTCCCTGAACAGCGCCTGATCCTCTTCTCTCAGATAGTCGTCTGCATCCAGCCAGAAGATATAATCCCGGGTCGCCTTGCTGAAGGCGTAATTACGGGCAGCGGAGAAATCCTCAATCCAGGTAAAATCGTAAACTGCGGCTCCGAAGGCACCGGCAATCTCCTTGGTGCGGTCTGCCGATCCCGTATCTATAAGGACGATCTCATCGACCAGCCCTTCCACAGAAGCCAGGCAGCGGGGCAGGCTCTTCTCCTCATTACGGACAATCATGCATAAACTGATCTCAATCATGGCAGCCTCCTGAATAAATAATCCACTAGACTACCATGATATGCAGTGCGGCAACCGGCAAACCCTTGCTCTCACCCAAGGGCAGCGGTGCGTTTTTGGAGCTTATACTTTTTTTGCGGACTAAGCCGATGATTTTTGTTATAATAAGCAGCATACTATTCATATACAAGAAGGGGACGTTACCTTTGTCAAAAATCATTAAGACATTAACCATTGCCGGCAGTGACTCCAGCGGAGGCGCAGGCATTCAGGCAGACCTCAAAACTTTTGAGGAATACGGCACCTACGGCCTTAGTGCCCTGACTACCATTGTAACGATGGACCCTGACCGGGGCTGGCATCATAATGTATACCCTGTCGATGCTGCTATCGTTGCCGAACAGCTCAAGACGATCTTCGCCGGCGGTCCAGTGGATGCCATGAAGACCGGGATGCTCGGCAGTGTGGAGATTGTTAAGGTGGCTGAACAGGCCCTGAAGAGCAACAAGCAGACCAATGTCGTGATCGATCCGGTTATGGTATGCAAAGGCGAGGATGAAGTGCTGAACCCGGAGAGTGCGGATGCCATCCGCGATCTGCTGCTGCCGCTGGCTACGGTGGCTACTCCCAATCTGTTCGAAGCCGGAGTGCTCTCCGGTCTCGGCAAGCTGACTACACTTGATCAGATGAAGGAAGCTGCCCGCCTGATTCATCAGCTGGGCACACAGAATGTTGTCGTCAAGGGCGGCAAGGCGCTGGGCGGCGACAAGGCGATTGATATCTTCTTCGACGGCAGCGAATACCTCATCCTTGAGACTGCGAAGATCGAGCCTGCCCATAACCATGGCGCCGGCTGCACCTTCGCAGCAGCGATTACCGGCGGACTGGCTAACGGCTTGTCGGTGAAGGATGCTGTAGTGAAGGCGAAGGATTTCGTATCCGCCGCTATCCGTAACGGGTATGCGTTCAATGAATATGTCGGTCCTGTATTCCACGGGGGCTACCGCCTGGAGCAGTAAGGCCGAACGGATAATCAGGCAAGCTAACAAACAGCAAGCGAACACGTACATCCTTCTCCAAACCAAAGGGGCGTCCCAAGCAGCCATTTCATGGCTTTTGGGACACCCCTTCTTTTTACTGTGTATCCTGCTTACTTAACGGGCGGCTCCTCCGCAATATGCTTCACGAACGCCAGCATCTTATCCTTGTCCTTGTCGTTCAGGACACCGATAATGATCGATTTCGCATTATAATTGATTGGCAGCTCCGAGATGAACGGGGATTTCAGAATATCCACACCGTACAGCTCATTCTTGCCCGTGTCCTCATTGACTCCCCACTGCATCCGGGTATCATCCGCCGCAAGCTTCCCGTCCGCCGTGATCGGCTCCAGATTCTGGAATCCGGTCTGCCCGCCAATCCACTTGACGGTGGCCTCATCCAGCACGAGGATATCCGGCCGGTTCGCCGCCAGCTCCACAACTGCCTTTTGCATATAGTTCATGTCCAGCGAGTCGGAGCCATCGCCCGTTCTGGGCAGATAAGTCATCACCGTCTCCACACGCTTCCACTGCGGGTAAGCCGCGATGATCGCCTTCTCCAGCTCCTCGGTCTTGCCGCTCGTATCCGTGACACCGAAGCTGCCGATGAACATAATCTTCGCATCCACGGGCGGCAGGGAAGCTAGATATTGTCGATGCTGGTAATTGTCATAGAGGGCCTTCCCGCCAAAAATCACTACCAGCAGCCCGATAATGCCGAGGATTACATGTGTTTTGTAGAGCCGCATGAAGGTCTCCCACTTGCTCGCCGTACCGGAGAAACGTCCATACTTTGCAAGCCGCTCGTCTTCAGCCTTCTGGATCTCCTGTTCATCCCAGGTATCAAGAATCAGCTTGTACGCCCGGAAATCCGCTTCGTAGGCTGCTATCTCTTCCTCTGTGGTCAGGGCGCGTCTTCGCTTCAGGAGCAGGTCGAACCGCTTGTTCAGTTCCTCTCTGGTTACGGTTTCAGGTAATCCTAATTGCACATACGCTTGCTTCAGGTTCTCGTTCACATTGAATTCTCCTTTGATATGGATGATGCCATAATTCTATATTAACAGACTTCACCGTGTATTCTCCACTCGCGCTATTGGCGGGCAGCCATGTCCGGGGTCTCCATCAGCAGGAACTCCATTTCGCTCTCCCCGTGCTGATGCACAAAGCTATGTAAAAGGACGAAGCCTGCCTTCTTGTACAAGCGGACTGCCCTCAGGTTAAAAGCTGCCACCGACAATCTGAATCGCTTCGCGTCATACGTCTGCTCTGCAAACCTCATCCCCGCCTGCAGAAAAGCCAGTCCATGGCCCTGCCCCGTCAGATCCGGTCTTATCCCCAAGCCGATATCGAGGGCCGTTCCATCGAGGTAGAGTCCGCTCTCTATCCCTTCCCCAACCTGCGCGTTCTGCCCGTAACAGAAGAACCCGATCAACGCTCCGTCCGCAGCAGCTACGCTGAAATAAGAGCCATCCAGCAGCTCCTCGATATCCTCTGCGGCATCAGCCGCATCCAGCATATTGTACAGGGTATATGGCGGCTCGTACCTCCAGTTGACAATCTCCCTGGCCGCCGGCTCATCCATTAAGCGGATCTGATAAGCTCTGCTCTGTCCTAGGATCACTATAATATCCCTCCGCTCTCTTGTTTTCTAAAATTTGTGGGCGTAAGCCCGGATGATAATCCAGATGTATAAATGCGCTGTCTCTAATTATAGCAGTCTCTAGTCCAATCCGTGCAGCCCTCTCCACTCTTCCGGCTGCATGCCGGTAATGCGTTTGAAGACGGCGCAGAAATAGCTGACATTCTCGAAGCCGGCCCGCTGCGCGATTTCATAGATCCGCTGGCCCCGGCTGCTGAACATCAGCTGCTTGCTCCGGTTGACCCGCTGCTTATTAATGTAAGCCACCGGCCGTTCACGGACGGTCCGCTGAAACAGCCGGCACAGATACTGCGGCGAGACAGACGCCACCTCGGCCAGCTCCTTCAGCAGCAGCGGGCGGTGCAGGTGAAGCTCAATATATTGCAGCACCGGCTTCATCCGTGCAAGCTCGTTGTCCTCATTCGAGGCCGGAAGCAGGCTGCGCTTCAGATCCAGCAGCAGTGCATACAGCAGCTTGGAACGCTCCAGATTGTCCTGCAGCTCATTGCCGGAGGAGAGGGTAAGCATCTCTTCCAGCGGAGCAAGTATGGGCTCAGCCCGCAGACGTCCGACTCCGGACTCGCGGATTCCGGCGTAGAGCAGCATCTGGGCTGCTTCTCTTCCGTTGAACGAGATCCAGGCCAGCTCCCACTCCCGGCTAAGCGGGGTATAGGAATGGGGAACATCGGGGTAGAGACAGAACAGGTCGCCCGCCTCCGCAAGGTAGGACTTGCCCCTGATATTCACTTCACCCTTGCCGCCGAGGACCTGGTGCAGCTGATAATCCGGGAAGCCCGCAGGCCGGGCCATCTCCCCCTGATGCTCCCAATACCCGATGGTCGTTGCATACAGCGGCAGCAGAAGCATATCTTCCATCTCGCAAAAGATCATCATGCTATCCATAGCGTTCCCCCTTCCGATGCCATCCGGCACCCCTTTGTTTCATATTCTATTATATCTGAACAAAATCATTATATATACCCAGAACATTTCCCATCCTATAATATGAATATAACAATATAAGGAGATGTTAACTTGCGCAACAAACTCTCATATCAGCAGCCTGCCAACGGATATCCCGAATGGAACAATAATCCTGAGATTTTTCAATTGAACCGTATAGACGCCCATGCCTCCATGATGTCCTTCCCGGCAGCAGCCGATGCTCTGCAAGGGGATAAAGCTTCCTCCTCCCGTTACCAGTCGCTGAACGGAACGTGGAAATTTGCTTTTGCCGAAACACCGGATGCACGGATCAAGGACTTCTATAAAACCGGATACGACGCTGCCGGCTGGGCAGATATCACCGTTCCTTCCCACTGGCAGTTCCAGGGATATGATTATCCCCAGTACACCAATGTCCGCTATCCTTGGGAAGTGTCCGAGCCGGATCTGAAGCCTCCCTTCGCTCCGACGGTATACAATCCGGTAGGCTCCTATATCCGTTCTTTCAGCGTTCCGCAGGATTGGGACGGACAACCTGTATTCCTCAGCTTCCAGGGTGTGGAATCGGCCTTTTATGTATGGGTGAACGGAGAACTTGCCGGATACTCTGAGGATACCTTCACACCGTCAGAATTCGATATCACTGCCTACCTGCTTCCCGGCGAGAACAAGCTGGCCGTTGAAGTCTACCGCTGGTGTGATGCGAGCTGGCTCGAAGATCAGGACTTCTGGCGTCTGAGCGGAATTTTCCGCGATGTCTATCTCTACACTGCGCCTCCGGTGCGGGTAGCCGACTTCTTCGTCCGCACCGGGCTGGACAAGACCTTCACCGATGCGGAGCTGCAAGTCGACCTGACGCTGGAGAACTATTATAACCGGGTCACCGGGGCACATTCCGTAGAGGTGCAGCTCTACGACAGCAAACAGCAACCGGCATGGGCAGCGCCTGTGTCAGCCGGGTTTGCTTTTGAAGGGGAGGGAACTCAGCTCCTTAAGCTGTCCGCAGCCGTGAAGAACCCGCTGAAATGGAGCGCGGAGAAGCCTAACCTCTACACCCTGCTGATTTCGGTGAAGAACGATCAGGGAGAGCTGCTGGAGGCGCTCAGCTGCAAGACGGGCTTCCGGACCTTCGAGATCCAGGACGGCCTGATGAAGATCAACGGCAAACGGATCGTATTCAAGGGAACGAACCGCCATGAATTCTCCTGCGATACCGGCCGTGCGCTCTCCAAGGAAGATATGATCACCGACATCAAGCTGATGAAGCTGCACAATATCAATGCCGTACGCACCTCCCACTATCCGAACCAGTCGGTATGGTACGAGCTGTGCGACGAATACGGTCTCTATGTGATCGACGAGACGAACCTGGAGACACATGGCTCCTGGCAATACGGGCAGAAGGAACTGCATGAGGGCAACGTTCCCGGCAGCCGCCCGGAATGGCGCGCGAACGTCATTGACCGCTGTAACTCCATGATGCAGCGCGACAAGAACCACACGTCTGTCATCATCTGGTCGCTTGGCAACGAATCCTTCGGCGGCGATAACTTCCTGGCCATGTATGACCACTTGAAGCAAGCAGACCCGACCCGTCCGGTGCATTATGAAGGTACTTATCATTACAGACCTTCGGACGCGGCCAGCGATATTGAATCAACGATGTACATCAAGCCGGATGAAGTCGTGGAGTATGCGCTCAGCAATCCGAAGAAGCCTTATATTCTATGCGAGTATAGCCATGCCATGGGCAACTCCTGCGGCGGCCTGCATCTGTACACCGAGCTGTTCGACAAATATGACAGCATTCAGGGCGGATTCATCTGGGACTGGGTGGATCAGGCGATCCGCACAACCACTCCTGAAGGCGTGTCTTATCTGGCTTACGGCGGAGATTTCGGGGAGCAGCCGCATGACGGCAACTTCAGCGGCAACGGGCTGCTGTTCGCGGACCGCAGCGTGACGCCTAAGCTCTACGAGGTGAAGAAATGCTATCAGAATATTATCATCACTGCCCTTGATCTGAAGAGCGGAAGCTTCGAGGCCCGCAACAACTTCCTGTTCACGGATCTGGCAGACTATCAGCTGAGATGGACGCTGGCCCTGAACGGCAGGGCGGCCCAGGAAGGACAATTGCCGCTCTCCGCAGCGCCTGGCGAAGCAGCCAGCTTCACGGTTCCTCTGGATTCAGCGCTGCTTGAATCGGACAAGGAAGCAGTGCTAACGGTGTCATTTGTTCAAGAGAACGCAACCGCCTGGTCTGAGGCCGCGCATGAAATTGCCTGGGAACAGTTCGTGTTAACCCCGTACATTCCATCCGGCAACCCGGATAGCTCAGGCAATACGCTACAGGTCAACGAGCAGGATGGCTTCCTGACCTTTGAGGGCAACGCCTTTGCGCTCTCCTTCGAGACTGCAACCGGCGCGCTTACTTCTCTGAAGTCCTCCGGGAAGGAGTATCTGCTGACACCGGCCAGACCTAACTTCTGGCGGGCCGTAACCGACAACGATCTCGGCAACAAGCATCCCGAGCGCTGCGCCGTCTGGAAGGAAGCCTCCTATGAGCGTCAGCTGGCCCGGTTCAGCTGCCGCGTGGAAGGCAATCTCGGCTTCGTGACCGCCGACTATCTGCTGGGTGCGCAGCCGCAGTCCACTCTGCGTGTGCATTACGAGATTCGCACAGATGGTTCTGTCGAGATTGTCCAGGAGCTGAACCCGGGCAGCAGCAGCCTGCCGGAGATCCCGGAATTCGGAATGGTCTTCGAACTGGACAGCAGTCTGGACACGATCTCCTGGTATGGCCGCGGGCCGCATGAGAACTATTGGGACCGTAAGGCTGGAGCTCCGCTGGGACTCTACACAGGCAAGGTCAGTGAGCAGTTCACGGATTACCTCCGCCCTCAGGAATGCGGCAACAAGACGGATGTCCGGTTCGCTTCCGTTACCGCAGGACACGAAGGACACGGATTATCCGTAGAAGGCGCGCTGCCGCTTGAAGTTAATGCGCTCCCTTGGTCTCCGGCTGAGCTTGAAGCCAGCGACCACGGCTACAAGCTTCCAGCCTCTGACAAAACCGTGCTGCGTGTCAATTACAAGCAAATGGGTGTCGGCGGCGACGACAGCTGGGGTGCGCCAACGCATGAGCAGTTCACGCTGCTTGCGGGCCGTCCGTATACGTTCAAGTTCAAGCTCTCCCTGCTATAACCCCTGCCTTTTCCCTTAAGGCAGCTCAGCACAATGTCTGTAACGAGCTGAAGAAAGCTTTTCATAATTGCCCGGAAGGGGTTATGGAAAGCTTTTTTTGTATTCCTACTATAATTCTGGTCCATGAAGAAAGAAGCGTGGCAGGACCACTCCCCAGGGATACAATTATACTCTTCTGTATGTACACCGCTCTCTAGAGAGCAAGAATAGTCGTAATAACACTTTGATTGGCGAATCAGCACTTCCTTTGTCACCCGTGCAGGGGGCCGCCGAAGAATAACGAATTACTCATAGAAGACAACTACACTGGAGGGATTGAAATGGAAATTCTGAAAACAAAGGAAGCTGCGGAGCTGCTGTCCGTTAGCCAGACTACGATCAAACGCTGGGCGGCCATGTTCCCCGATTTCTTTCCAAAGGACCGTCTTGGACACTATACCTTCTCGGAGCAGCAAATCAGCCAGCTTAATCATATTAAAGACCGTATTAATCAGGGGGAAGCATTGGAAGGGATAGACCCGGATCTCACCAACGACAAGCTGTCAAGGGGACCGCTGCAGGAGAATCCAAGCCTAAATACAGACGGTGACCCTATGAATAAAATATGGTCCCGGATCGAGTATATTGAACACGCACTGGATCAAAAAGCGAGCGAGATCGTTTCGGTACAGCTGCTCCAGCAGCGTGCAGAGCTTGAGGATATGCGAGTAATGATTAAGCAATTATCCGCATCTCTGGAAACAATGCAGAAGCCCGGCAGTCCATCCCTCTCCCCGCATGAAGAGGTTTATCCGGTTGCCTCTGGCAGGCTGATGTCTCCGCCAAGAAAGCGCGGTCTATTGCGCTCTTTTTTCTCATTCCTATAACCCTATAGGTCGCTGCACTGCTGTCTCTTCACATAGAGAGTTTGCGAAGAGGCCGGTTCATCTGCCTGCGCCACTTGCCCAAGTTGTGACTCTCCTCCGAAATGAGCGCGCCTCAGTCCGTAACGCCGAGCCAAACGCCCAATTAAGATCGAACCCTGTTTGAGTATGGGGACACCCAGGGGGGATTGCTCCACGCCTTCAGCCCTTCTGACATCGCTAAGCCTCAACTCCACCATTAAATCTGATGCTCTACTAGCGTGAATACTTCGCTAACCCAGCCCTTATATTACCCCGACGAGGAGATATTGTATGTCAGATACAGCCGCAAGAATCCGGGATGAGATCCTGGATTCTATGACAGAACGATTCGGGATGCATGTCACGGAAGCGGTCCAGATTGATCAGGGCTTCCTGAATCTGAAGTGGAGACTGGACAGTGATCAGGGCCGTCTGTTCGTGAAGCAGTACAGCAAGATCCGTTACCCTGAAGCGCTCACCCGCGGACTGGAGATCTCCTTAAGCCATCAGGACCATCTATACCTGGAAGGCCTTCCTGTTCCGAAATTATTTTCATACGAGGGAAATTATGTATTGAGAACGTCTTCACAGGAACGGTATGTGCTGATGACTCTGTGTGACGGGCACAGTCTTGTCCCCGGCTCGGCCACGGAGCAGCAGATGTATGCACTGGGCAGGGTTGTGGGCCAGATGCACAAGCTGCTTAATGCGCAGCCTGCTTCGTTACCGCTGTATTGGGAGGTCCGCAGCCAAGCGTCTATGGTGAGAAACTGGGAGGCACGCTATCTTCAGGCCACTGCCCGGCAGAGCGAGGATACGATATCGGCGCTTGAGCTTCAGCGGAGGATCATAGACCGGATGGACACCGGCATCTTCGCGGCCTGCGAACGGGGCTGGGGGCACCGGGATTTGTTCGTGGATAATATCCTGTTCAGTACAGATCAGGTGGCAGCGATCCTGGACTTCGACCGGCTGCATTACGTCTATCCGGAGTTCGATGTAGCCCGGCCGATCCTCTCCTGTGCGTTGGCTGAAGGAGGGATCGGACTGGACCAGGTACGGTCGTTTGTGACAGGCTACCGTGAATATACCCCCTTGCCTGCAAGTACACTCATCCGGTCACTCAAATTAATCTGGTGGAAGGAAGCCGAATGGATCGCCGTGCCCGGGCAGGATGAATTCCCGCCGCTTGTCCGCTTCCGTCAGGAGAATCAGTGGGTCGCGGCCAACTGGGACCGCTTGAATGATATGTTCGCCGGAATCTGAGGAATCTTAAGAATTGGGATAGGGCCATTAATCATGGCCCTTTTTTTGCTGTATCAGGGTGAGCTTAGAGCACGCAGAATAAATTCCCGGAAACAAAATGTGACCGGATGCCGTCCTAAAGGGTGTTATAGATAAAGGAGGGCATAACCTCATGCAGCAACCCATGACCCGGCCGGGCCATCCTGTGATGAAGAGCTACGAACAATATGCAGATATGCTGTACCGGATTGCCCTGGTTCATTTGGGCAGCCGCCAGGATGCCGAAGAGGCTACGCAGGACACCTTCATCAAGCTGATGGAGAAGGCTCCCGTATTCAAGGATGACGAACACCAGAAGGCCTGGCTGATCCGGGTCATCACCAATCATTGCAAGAATCTGCTGGGCAGAGGCTGGCGCAAGCGCGAGGTCAAGCTCGAAGGGGTGGAGCCGGTTACGGCCGATAACCCCGAGGAGCTGGCGGTCTTGCAGCTTGTGCTCGCCCTGCCGGTGAAGTATAAGACTGTGATTCATCTGTACTATTACGAGGATTATCCCGTCCAGGAGATCAGCAGAATTCTGCAGATCAGCGAGTCGGCCGTGAAGATGAGACTTCAGCGCGGGCGTCAGCTGTTAAGACTGGAACTGGAAGGAGCAGAAGCGGAATGAAGGAAGAACAGTTTCGAAACCAATATAAGAAAGCGGTGGATACTATGAGTTCAAGCAGAGAAATGAAGCAAGGGTTAGAAGGTAAAATGGAACAAAAGCGCCGTCCGCGTAAAATGGTGTATATTGCAGCAAGCGTGCTGGTTGCTGCCGGGATCGGCCTGGCCGGACCAAGTGTAATGAAGCAGCTGGGCGGAACAGGTTCACCGAATCAAGTAGCCCAGGTCGATCCGGGTACACCTGCTGCCGGGAACTCTGCCGGAGTCGTTATTCCCAAGATCGAGCTGCCGGATAAAAGCTCCGGTGCTGTGGCCGATATGATTGGCCTAGTCGTCTACCAGGGCAATATCTATACCCAGGCAGCGATCCGCATGGAAGCGGCTGATGCAGCTGCACTGCGCGGAGAGAAGCTGGGCCGCACGACCAGCGGGATTGATGAATGGAGCAGCAAGGATGCGTATACCGAGCTGGCCTCGAACATCGGGGAGACGGATATTTATGCCGTCAAGGGCTATGATTCCGGCTTCCTCGTCATGTCCTATACAGAAGTGGATGGCCAGGTGTTCGCGGAGCTGTACGAGCATACGAATGGAATTACCGTGAACAGCGGAGCCGATCTCATTGGCAAGCTGAACCTGGACGGGCGCATCGCCTCCGCCCAGTGGGAGAGCTTTGAAAGCTGGAATAACGGCAAGCAACAATACCTGCCGCTGCCCGAAGGCGCAGCGCTTGACGGCTTCCTGAGCGCCCTCATGACCGCCAAGCCCCTAGCCGCTGAGCCGCTCATAGAGCAAGGGATCTATGACAAAGAAGACCGCAAGCTGGTCTACCTTCAGCTGGAGGACAAAACCCGGGTGGAGCTGACCCTGTTCAGCCAGGGACTCGTTCGCTACAGCAATGCGCCGGTATTCTTCGAGGTTGAGCCCGGTGCCTTCCAGGCGCTGTGGGATAGTATGAAGCCGTAAGCGGTGGCATCCAATTCATCTGATAGACTATACCAGCTAAACTAGTTCAAAGGCCATCCCGGCAGGGATGGCCTTAAACTTTTACATACAGCTATGATACAATTCCCGCGCTCCCCTTCCATTTTGACCCGATATACTCCTTAATCTGTTCTGCCAGACGGGCCTGAGGTGTAGAGGTTGAGTCAAAGGTCGGCATCGGCGGATCATACTCCGTATCTGCATGGTCCAGCAGCCACTGCGCGAATTCCTGATGCTGCCTAAGCATATCCTCTGTCCAGGTTGCTGCATCCTCCCGGCCCCGCAGGCGGGCATTGCGGGTAGCATCGTCACAATGCAGGTTAATAAAGTGCACTTCACTGAACGCATCGTATACATCGCATTTCTTGGCATCCCAAGGCATCATCGTCCCGCAAATAACCGTTCCTCTCCCCGACAACGCAACGGCACGCGCACAATGAAACAGCACATTATACCGGTCCTGATACTCCAGCTTCTGGCCCGTCGTCCCGAAATTATCGTCATCCGTGCTGAACAGCACAAATTCAGGCATCTGTCTCCTTAGCTCGTGCATCACCGTTGTTTTGCCTACGCCGCTGGCTCCGGTGATAATGAATAATGGCAATGTCGCTGTCATATGTACTCAGCCCTCTCTTCACTCAAGTATTCCGAAATATACCGCTGATCCTCCTCTGAACTCGTCCAGAATATCACGGGGGCATAGGTAATATTCATCTGATGCAAGGCCACGTTACGGTGACGCCCGTCATTGATTTCAAATCTCCCGTCAGCATAATTAACAATGAGCGGAGGCATATCCCACCCGCTGTAGCACTCCGTCATCTGCTCAACAATGTCATAAAAGCCGGCAATTTCATCTGCTCTGGTCAAATACGATGGGGGACCCTCTTCTATGCCAAACTTTGTGATATCCATGCGGACCGGTCCCGTATACGTTCTAGGCTCCAGCAGTAATCCGTCCGCAAATACCACATTACCCCCGTCATTTCTCAAAAAGAGCTGTAACCACTCCTCTATCGCCCCCCGCCGGGCGTATTCTATTGCACAACCTGTAGTCCCGTAGGTCATCCCCAACGTCTGCCTTTCCTTATGTGATATCTTCATCATACCGGAGAGCCGGGAAAGGTCATATGACGAGAATAGTTAAAGCTATTCCCGGCATAAGCCTATACGTGCATAGCATAATCCGCCAGCGCCTTGCTGTAATCCGCCCGCTCCGTAACCCATAGGATTACAGGATACTCACTCACCTCAGAGCGTTTAAGCGCTTCCAGCAATGGATTGCCGCAATTCAGCTCCAATTCCCCTTGTGCGTAATTCACAATAAGCGGCGGAGTATCCTGGCCGGCATGGATATCATTCATCCAGTGCAACACTTTTTGCTCAAAATAATCCCGGTCCACTCTCCACATCATGCCACCCTCGGGTCCGCTGGATCTGCTCAGCAAGGAGAGCGGCATCCGCAGCGGACCTGCATAATATCTGCACATCAGCCGCAATCCGTCAGAGAATCCCTTGTTACGGCGGCCGAACAGCAGATAGGTATGAATCCATTCTTCCAGCATGCCTGCTTCCGAGTAGGCTTTGGCGGAGTTTGTAGTGGGATGGTAATCCAGTTTATTCGTATCCTTCTTGGAATACACAATACGTTTAACCGTCTCCTCGGACAGAAAGTACTCCTTCGACAACTCACAGACCGGGGTCCCATTCAGAAATTTATTAAGCATCATCTGATTGCGTCTGACCAGAGCTTGACGCTGGCCTGAAACCTCTCCCCAGGCCTTCTTATGGTTATCCTGCGGAACATACAGCAGCTTGCCCGCTGCATATTTCTTCACTTCCTGTAACAGCTTCTCCGGCAAAATATCCCCGGCGTTCTCATAGTTCATAGATTTCACCTGCCTGTGATGCAATTATATGGCTCGCACTATACATTGTGCCAATTAGAGGTTAGTCATTATTATCTTATTACCCCTTCAACGCGGTACTTCTTCTCCCATTCCGACATAGCGCTGGAATCAAGCCTGATTAGCTTAGCTGGGGTGTATTCGTTGTACTGTCTCAGCTCATTGCTGCCGCATATCCCCCGCAGCTCTTTAATTCTGCGCACTACTTCCTCATCAGTACGAATCGCAGCCGACTCTTCCTCAGACACGACCATAAGCGGGATTTCCTGCTTCACATTGGTTAACGTTCCATCGCCGCCCGTGTAGGACAGCTCAACATTAATGGTATATTCCCCACAAGGGATCGGCTCCAGCGTGAAGATTTCAAAGTACAGGTCCGTTACTGCCAGCATCTCGTTAATCCTTAATCTCCCACTGCCGTCTTCAACAGTACCACTCAGATCAGGAGACCGGTGAAGCCCTGCCGGAAGGATGAATTGTAAGCGGGCATTCTGCACAGGACACGGCAGAGCCAACTGAATCCAGAGATGATTCATGCCTTCTTCATGCTCAATAGCAGATTTTGCAAAACGCATTTGGATCATACCTGTCCCTCCTCTTGAAGTAAACGGGTGACGGCCTCAACCATCTTCTCCTTCAGCGCAGGCGAGATCCGCGGGCTAACGGAGAGAATTATATCTTCACTGATAACATGCAGCTCACTGTGGAGCATCTGATCCGACTGGTACAGCCGCAGATTATCCCCGAGCTTGATCACATCATCCGGCGGCAATCCCGCCAATTTCTCCTGTGCCGAAGCCAGCGTCTCGCCGCTCTTGGACAATACAAGGATGGCGCGCAGATAGTGCAGATGATTGTCGGTGTACACCCTTTTGTTCCCGTCCAGCTCAAGCGGCGGCAGCATCCCGATCTGCGTATAATACCGGACCGTCCGCAGATTCATCTGCGGATCTTCACTCTGCAGTATCTCAGCCAATTGCTTCGCAGTGTAGGTATTCATTGGATTCTCCTTTCTTATCAAAAAAATAAGTTACACTATACTGTATTGGTTACAGTATGGTGTAACTTATTGGCAATGTCAATAAGAAGCCCTCACTTCTTCGTAGGATCTCTGCTTCTTAACGCGTCCTCCTTCTCCTCCTTCATATGCTATAATGCCAAGAGGGATAGGAAAAGAGGTCCAACACAATGGATATACGAAAATTACAATACTTCATTGCGGTTGCGGAAGAGCTTCATTTCCATCGTGCCGCAGAGAAATTACATATGACGCAGCCTCCGTTGACCCAGCAGATTCAAGCACTGGAACAAGAGCTGGGTGTGAAGCTATTTGAACGGAACAAGCGTCAAGTCCGTCTCACCCCGGCGGGATCTGTCTTTTTGGAGGAAGCCCGAAGGATCTTATCTCAACTGGAGCGGTCTATTCGAACGGTACAACTGGCAAGCCAGGGCATCATTGGACATTTAAACATTGCTTTCATCGGTTCCGCAGAGGGCGGAATCATGGTGGATGTGCTCAAAATATTCCGGAAACGCTTCCCTCAAATCCAGCTGAATCTGCTGGAAATGACTTCTGCCCAGCAATGGCAGGCCTTACATGACGGTACCATCCATATTGGATTCCTTCGCTTCATTGAACCGGCTAAGAATGTTAGTCATTGCAGCTTGATCAACGAAACTCTGGTTGCCGTGTTGCCTGATCAACATCCCTTGGCTGAACTGCCGGCGGTGCCCGTCTCTGCTTTACGTTCCGAACCATTTATCTTCTTTCCGCGTAAGCACGGACTTCCTTTTCATGATCTTATTATGGGTTTTTGCGCAGAGCATGATGTTTACCCTCAGATTGTACAGGAAGCCGTACAAATGTATACCATTGTAAACCTTGTAGCAGCGAACCTCGGGGTTTCCATTGTCCCTTCTTCGGTTTCCGTGTTCCAGCGCAGCGGAGTCGTATTCAGACCCTTCGAAGAAAACTCGCCGCCTGTTCCCTTCTATGCTGCCTGGAGAACGGATACGAATCAGGCCATCCTCTCTGCATTTGTAGAGATTTTACAAGATCATAATTCCAAGTGAATGGTGAGCAGACAGACTTATTCAGCCGGTCTTTGCAGGGTCACGTTCAACCAGTCCCTCCAGTACTCTATCGATCTCACCCAGCAAATCAAGTTCAAGACGCACCCCTGAAGCCTTAACATTCTCTTGTACCTGCTCCGGTCTGGAGGCCCCGATGATTGCAGACGACACCTGCGGATTCTGCAGGACCCATGCGATGGCCAATTGCGGCAGCGTCAGCCCCGCTTCATGTGCAAGTGAGGAGAGTCTGGAGACCGCCGTAAGGACCTCCGGGTGCAGCCACTGGCCAGCCAATCGTTCGAAAAATGGAGAACCCGCCGAAGTCGAAGCGCGGGACCCCTGTGGAACCGGTTGATTCGGCAGGTATTTTCCCGACAGAATTCCTTGGGCCAGCGGTGACCAGACGACCTGCCCGATTCCTTCCTGCTCTGAAGCCTGGATAACCTCCGCTTCGATCACCCGCCATAACATCGAATACTGCGGCTGGCTAGCCACCAGGGGAACCCTCAGCTCCCGGGCCAAAACTGCGGCTTGTGTGATCTGTTCAGCCGTCCATTCGCTGATCCCCACATACAGAACCTTACCTTGACGCACCAGATCAGAGAATGCCAGGAAGGTCTCCTCCAGCGAAACCTTTTTATCAAATCTATGGGCATAGTAAATATCTATATAATCCGTCTGCAGCCTCTTCAACGAAGAGTTACAAGCTTCCATGATATGCTTCCGGGATAACCCCCGGTCATTGGGCCCTGTTCCTGTAGGCTGATAGACCTTGGTACATAACTCGATGCTTTCCCGCCGCACTCCTGTTAAGACTTCTCCCAGCACCGTCTCCGCCTTCGTGTCTGAATACACATCTGCCGTGTCAAATGTAGTAATTCCCGCATCCAATGCAGCATGGACACAAGCTTTGGCTGTGTCATAATCCACTTGAGCACCATGCGTAATCCAGTTTCCAAAAGCAATCTCACTGACCGATAAGCCGCTAGCACCCAATTTCCGATATTCCATCTTCTTACCTCCTAAATTAATAGTAATTTAAGCGTAACAAACCACTATTAATAGGTGAAATATCATTAAATGATCCTTTTGATATGAAAAAAGTATCACAGAGCCATTCGCTTCGTTCTCATTGTTGAACCAGGCTCAACATGCAAAGGCCCCTCCAGCACTTGGAGAGGCACTCTTAGATCTATAGTGTAACTACGGTCTGCTCATACAGCTCCTCATCCACACCGTCAACAAACGGCGTCCACTCTCCCGCAGTATACAGCTGCAGCCGGTGCATAGCCCGAGTACATGCCGTATAAAAAAGCTTCCGCTCGCTCTCCCTATGATACGTCTGCGCAGAAGCATCGTAGATTAGCACCGCGTCGAATTCGACGCCTTTGGCGAGATAGGCGGGGATCACCTGTATTCCTTTTTCAAAAGTTGGTGTGTTCTTCGTAATCAGCTTCAGCTCTTGCACCCCTCCACTAGCAGCCAGACTCTCATACGCTTCTCTGCTCTCGGCGGCCGTCTTCGTAATGATAGCGATAGAGCTATAGCCTTCAGCCTGAAGCTTAGCAAGATCCTCCATGATACGCTCTGCCTTCAAGTCCTTGCTCCCCAGCTTAGACAATACAGGCTTACTGCCCCTCCGCTCAAAAGCCACAATTCCTTCACTTCCAGGCAGCAGCGGCTTGGTGAACTCCACAATCTCGAAGGTCGAGCGGTAGCTGCGGACCAGCAGGAACTGGCTAGTCTCCTCTTCCCCGTACAGCTGAAGCAGCGGTGAACGGTCCCCATACAGATTCGTTGCCTGTGTGAAGATCGCCTGGCTGAAGTCTCCCAGAACGGTCATTCGGGCGCGGGGGAACAGCTTGCGGAGGAACTCGTATTGGAACATCGAATAATCCTGGCCTTCATCCACGAAAATATGCCGCACCTGCGTATTCGTCCGCACGCCTTCAATCAGCTCCTGCATGTACAAGTACGGGGTAGCATCTTCATACCAGAGTGTCCCGCTGTCCAGCATCTCCCGGGTCTGCGCACAGATCTCCGGCCATAGCTCCGGCACCTCCGTCTCACCTGTCATCTTCCTGTAGGCCGTTTCATCACTGAACAATTGACGGTAGAGCCCGGCCATGTCGATAAAGGTGAACTTCCTGATCCCCCGTCTCAGCGGTCTGAACTGCTCCTTCATGATCATCTCTCCCAGCAGCTCCTGCTCCCGCTCGGCGTAATCGAAATCCCCTTCATCCTGCTCCCGCTTATGCACCAGCATCTCCTGCAGGCGGAGGTATTTCTCCGCGAAGTCGAACACGCCCTTATCTCTGTGCAGCTTACCGTGAATTGCAGCGTATTGCTCATTGTCGAGGTAATTCATCTCCTCCTCTACCCAAGCTGCCCCCTGCTCTTCCTTCTGTAGTGCCGCCAGCTCGGTGAGCAGCCATTTCTGCACCAGCTCCACCCGGTTCGGCAGACGGATGGAAGGATCGTAGCTATACAGCTTGGCCCGGATCTGTTCACCTGATATGAGCACACGGTCCCGGAAGCAAATATCCTTGAACAGCATCCCTTCCTGCTTCAGCAAGTAGGCATATCCTTGAAGAGCGTGGAGGAACGCTTCCGAAGCTTTATACTCGATGGCCTTAAGACGGGCGGCATAACCCTCCTGCTGCTGGGCGGTGAGCACATATTCCATCTGGTCAAACGGATCTCCAAGACGGAACGCGGCTCCCAGCCATTTGTCCAGATACTCCTGAAAGGTCGTCTGCTGCATATTCTCTTCCCCTAGCTCCGGGAGCACGGTAGACACATAACTGTTGAACATCGGATTGGGCGAAAAGAGAACAATCTGATCGGCCGTCAGCCGCTCGCGGTGTTTGTACAGCAGGTAGGCTACGCGCTGGAGCGCTGCCGAGGTTTTGCCGCTGCCCGCCGCTCCCTGCACAATCAGCATCCGGCTCGTGTCGTTACGGATAATGGCATTCTGCTCCGCCTGAATCGTAGCCACGATGCTCTTCATTTGGGAGTCAGCGCCCTGACCCAGCACCTGCTGCAGCAGCTCATCTCCGATCGTCACGCTCGAATCGAACAGATGCTGGAGCCGGCCTCCGCGGATCTGGTACTGCCGCTTCAGCTCCATCCGGCCGGTGATCCGTCCTCCCGGTGTGTCGAAGGCCGCATGTCCCGGCGGATAGTCGTAATACAGGCTCGCAATCGGGGTACGCCAGTCATAGATGAGGAAGCTCAGGCCGTCTGCAGCCGCGAAGGAGGAGACCCCGATATAGACCTGTTCCGTCCCCTTCTGCCCATCCTCCCGAAAATCAATCCGCCCGAAATAAGGTGACGGCAGCAGCCGCTGCATATTTTTCCATTGCCGGAGCTTGCGCGCATGACTGCGTTCCCGTTCAGACAAAACCGCTTCCTGCTGGGTGATGGTGAAGAAGCTCTCCTCAAAATCCTCCTGTGAGTTCGTATCGACTGTGACCTCTTCCCAGAATCCCCGGCGGATATCCGCAGCCTGCTCCTTCAGCTGCCCGACCTCAGGCTCCAGCCCAGCGATCCCCGCGATCAGCTTCTCCTTCACCTGCTCCAGCCACTCCTGCTCCTGCTTCCAGACCTTTGTCTCTTCCATTCTCTGAACACTCCTTTTTCTTGCTGAAATCGTTCCACACTGGCGGCTTGACAAACTGGATGTCCGTTTGCTATACTTAAGATATAAATAAGATGCATTAACTCTGACCATTTCAAATAAAATGGCCGACAGTTTATTAACATTAACATATTCCCTGACACGATGCAATCCTTTTATATGACACAGATAACCCTGGCGCTTCCGCCAGGGTTTTATTGTACTTTGAACCAAAAGTATCTACTTGGCCTAAATAGCCTATTAGCACTGTTCATGGATATGCCAGGATTAATCGTTACACCGGCCGCTCAATCTCAAAAATCTCCCCAATCCCCGCATAGCTATTCCCGGCCAGACGGCTGACCGCCCCTAATGCCACCGGATTAATTCTCCCCTGCTCGTAGATCGCCTCGTCCAGATGAAACTGCACGATCCTGCCGATAATCAGATCATTATTCGGCAGCTCCAGGCAATGCTCCAACACACATTCCATCCGCACCTTCGCTTCCTGAACGCCGGGAACCTTAATGCGCAGACTATCTACAGGGGTCATTCCGGCTAAGGTGACCTCACTCTGATCAGGCGGCAACGGCACAGCCGTCATATTCACTTGTCCGACATTCTGCTCATCCACAATATGAACCACAAACTCCTTCATTTGCTTGATGTTGCGTGCAGTATCCTTGGACTGACCCCCGGCATGCTGAATAGAGACGGAAATCATCGGCGGGTTGGAGGATACGATATTAAAGTAACTGAATGGCGCACCGTTCAAGACCCCCTCCTCCGACAAGGTGGTTACAAAAGCAATCGGACGCGGAATAATCGTCCCGACCAGAAGCTTATAATTATCCCGTTCGGTGCCCTGCTGCGGATCTATAGTGATCATGCTCGTGCCTCCTTTGTATTGTCAGATCAGATTAGTTAAGCTCTCTTACAGTAACCGGCAGCAGAATTTGTTCAATCTGTGCTCTGTGCGGCTCATATTGTGCAGGCAGCATCAGGCTGCCTCCCATCGTCTCCGGTGTCTCGTCATGGGCGAAGCCCGGAGGATCGGTAGCGATCTCGAACAGAATCTCCCCATGCTCTCTGAAGTAAATGGCGTTGAAATAATTCCGGTCCTGCACAGGCGTTACCCCATATCCATTATTATGCACAACTTCCTGCCATTCAAGCTGATCCTGGTCATCCTTCTCTCTCCAGGCGATATGATGGACAGTGCCGACCCCCATTTCACCGCGCGGTACAGCCGTTACCTTCAGCTCAACCACATTGCCCAGATCCGCAGCCGAGCGGTAGCGGGCGACATCACCTTCCTGCCCCTCGAATGTAAGTCCCATCACCTTCTCCAGCAGCTCAGCCGTTTGTTCCGGATGCGTGGACAATAGTGTCGCGCCGCCGAAGCCCTTGATCGCCACCTCCGGTGTTACCCCGCTGAAGGTCCATTCATTACGCTCACCCGACTCCCGTTCCACCAGCTCCAGATGCAGGCCATGCGGATCATCGAATTCCAGGTATTGCTCCCCGAACCGCTCTATCTCTGTGTAAGCCACCTTGAACGCCGTGAGCCGCTCTCTCCAGAATGCCATCGCCCCGACTGGAATCACATACGAAGTAACGCCAACCTGGCCCCCGCCGATCTTACCCTGATACGCATCCGCCCACGGGAAGAAGGTAATAATGGTTCCCGGCTTCCCGCCAGCATTGCCGAAGTAGAAGTGATACGTTCCCGGATCATCGAAATTGACCGTTCGCTTCACCAGCCGCAGTCCCAGTACCCCTGCATAAAAGTCCATATTCTCCTGCGGATGCCCGACAATAGCGGTGATATGATGAATACCCATGGTTTGCTTGTTCATTTGAATTGCCTCCTAAGTTGATTCATTCAGATTATATCTTTACTTTAAGATATTTGGCTAAATATTATCTTTAAGTTAAGATAATTTATATTCTTACTTACTTTCTATAGTTACAGTTGTCAAGTACTTGTTGAAATCAGCATCTTAGTTACACACTATGCCATCAGGAGGGCAAGTAAATGTAGCTGACCCGGAGCTTCACCGATACGCTGGGCGAAGCGCTCAATGTGCCCGGTCTGCCAAAGCCGGGGCGGATGTAGACAATAATAGTGTGTTATGGGGACACAGAGGACCTTATTCGCCGAAAAAGCCTGATTTTCTTCACGCTGCGGACTCAGAGGACCTTATCCCACCCTTGGGAGCTGAAATCAGGCCAATTCTGGTTACTTAACGGATTCTCTGTTCGCATCATCTGCGGAATTACTGTAATCCGCCGAAATAACGGATTTCCAGTCCGTGAGGTTCGTGCTAAGTCGCTGACGCGCAGGGTTCTCATCCCCCGGACATCCCAGATTACCATTCACAATCCTGCACATATTGCAACTTTCATCTCTTTGTAAAGTCCGAAAACCAAAATTGTTGTACAAAAGGCAGTTTTCCCGCATCTACCAAGCTTCTGAGCGGATTATTCCTGCTTTTTATACAACAATCCTCGCAAATACTACTATATCAATGAATCGGAGTTGCAATTTATGCAGCATTTCATAGCTCTGGAGCGCTAACCTTTATTTAACCTTTTTTCATAAAAGCACAAGGTCATCTTATCATTGATTTCCCGGGTTTCACTGGTCTTTCTGTAGCCCAGCTTCTCATACAAATAGCAGTTACGCTCCTCTTGCACGACGGTAGCCAGCCCCCAAGTTTGCGCATCCGCATAGATCTCTTCAATCCGTGCGAATGCCTGCTGGGCTATGCCCAGACCTTGGTATTGCGGCAATACGCATATCTGACTGAGCCAGTAATGATGCTCATCTGTCTTCTTGACTCTCATGCTGCCTACAGCATTTCCGGCGTTTCGGATGATATAGTAATCAACAAATTCCTGATTCATCCGTTCTACGAGCCTCTCCAGCGTTTCATTAGCCGGATTTGTCTCGTAATCCTGATATTTCTCCAAGAGCGGAAGAAAGGCCTGAAGCTGCATAGCATGAATATCCGCCGCATCCTTCACCGTAGCTTTACCTAGTGTAACTTCTGACTTTTTCATAGTATGTACCTCCTGACGTTATACCTTATAGACGTAATCCCAATGCTCACCCTTAAGTACGGAGCCAGGCCCCATGTCCCGCTTCCCCTGCAAAATAAAACCGGCACGCTCATACATCCGCTGGGCGGGGATCAGATCGCCATTAGTCGTCACTAGAATGTGCTGCACTTCATTCCGCAGAATACGATGAACCGCTTCTTGAAGCTGCAGGGTGCTGTATCCTTTGCCCTTATGAGCAGTCGCAATACAGTTATGGCCGATTTCAGCACATTGGGGCAACTGCCTCGGGTCCCAGGATACAAAGCCAATCACCTTACCATGCAGCATAGTCATGAACCCATATTTATCTGCAATTTGCAGATTGTCAAAGAAAAAATTGTCGAACTCCTGCCAATCCTCCAGACAGCTCTGCTCATACCTGCCGTCAAAGGAATAGGCATCTTGTAACAGCTCCAGGAGTGTTCCACGTTCAAACAGGCTGATCTTACTGAACTCAATGCTCATTTACTTCCCTTCTTTTCTTGGGTTTGGCTACAATTATTTCAATACTACGGGTTCCAGTAAAGATAAATCGTACAGGTTGCCACTGCCCGCAGGGCTGTCATTGCGGATATGCTCTTCCAGGCAGAGTCTGCTGCGGTCAGAGCGGTACTTTTGACTATGCTCTAACTGATCCATCAGCATTTTCCATGAGCCCCCAATATCGTCACTGCTGTCCAGCTTGGCGTATAGCCCGCCGGGCAGGGTCATTTCCTTGAAGGGTTCCGGCACGGTGGTTCCATCAGGAATTGTCGCACACATTCCATAGCCATAGGGTTTACCTGCAATACTTGGCATAGGCTTCATATTTCCGCCGAATAACCGCGCGGTGCCCAGAAGATTAGCAGATTCCAACCAATCCATGATAGGACCTATCGCTTTGTCTTCCGGAGACTGGTCCACCACGATATGATAAGCTACTCTCATCGCCGGCAGTGTAATCACTTTGAAAGTTGACTGTCCCGTTACATTACTCATAAAGACATTCTCCATTTCGCTAAGCAGTTCCTCCTGAATGGAGGTCCTCTTATTGGAATTATTCAGGTAATCGAGTACCTGATGTAAATGCTGTCCCACCCGTTCGAGTTCTTCCTGGTGCACCTGTAGAGCCCTTATCCTGTTCTGTATAACCTGCTTAAGCACAGGCACAGAACTCTTATCCAAGACAGTCTGTATTTCTCTGATCGGGATATCCATTCTCCGCAGCAGCGCTGTTATCCTGATACACTTGAGCGCATGTTCATCGTATGTACGCCAGCGGGAAGAGACCTCTCTCTTACTCTGAAACAATCCTTCCGCTTCCCAGTGCCGCAAGGTGCGGCTCGTCAGCCCCAGCTGCTCTGAACATTCTTGTATAGTAATCGTTCTGCTCATTTCGCCCTCCTTCCTGTGATCTCATCCCTATCCTATCACTTGACGCAACGGCAACTTCAAGGGGCTAATCGTGCATATCCGAGAAAAATTTCCTCTCCCTGCGCATTCTCAGTGATCTTATAGGGGTGGAGCTGGTCATAATAGCGCTGGACAAATTCTCCTTCGCCTACCGGGTAGAGCTCAATATGGACGTTGCCGGTGAATCTGGTGAAGTAGAGCTTCCCGCCGGTCAGCTCGATCTGAATTTTGTCTGGTAGATAGGTTCCACAGTACGCCCTTAAACATTCCTCACTGAGCTGAAGCTCAAGATGCCGGGTCGGAGCCTCCACCTCCACATGATGCAGAATATCCGCGAGCGCATGGCCGAGTCTATACTGATTGATTCCTTCATTATTTGAGAGGATGATAATGCAAAGATCTTCAGCGTAAAAATTCTGCATATACGTGCAAATCCCCAGCTGATCGCCCCCATGGGAATACCTGTCTTGCCCATATAGAAGGTGGTGCTCAAGGCCGTAGCAGTAGCTGTTCTCGTTCTCTTGGAAGAATCGTTCATAGCCTGCAGGCGATAGAAGTTTCCGGTCACGCAGACAGACATACCATTTGTACAAATCCGCGCAGTCCGATACAATACCGCCTGCTCCGATGCTGAACTTCTCGTTGTAATACGGGCATTTGACGGTTACTTCGAAGTCTGTGATATAGTTGCTGGATCTATTCTCAATCACGGCGCATCCGTCATCCACTGTGCTTCTGCTCATCCCTAGAGGCAGGAAAATATGATGATGCAGAAACTCCCCGTACCTCTCCCCCGAGACATGCTCGATGATCCAGGCCAGCAGATTGTAGTTGGAGTTATTATAATCGTACGCTGCTCCTGCCGGCTTGGTTGGCTTCTTGTTAATGTATTGCCGGAAGAACCTTGTCCGGGAATAGTCCAGCCGGTAGTCTCCGCCGAAGAAATCATTCTCAAAATTATAAAAGTTATATAGACCGGAGGTATGTGACAGCAAATGATGAACGGTGATCGACTCATCAATAGCAAGCTCTGCCGGGAGATACAGGTGTGCAGGCTGGTCAACATCCAGCAGGCCCTTGTCATGCAGCAGCATAATAGCAAAGGCCGTAAACTGCTTCGACATGGAGGCGAGAGAGAAGCGTGAGTCCAGCGTATTTTCAATTCCAAATTCCATACTTGCATACCCGCAGGCCCGCTCGAAGAGCACCTCGCCCTTCCAGATGACCTGAATCACGCCGTAAAAATTCCACAGCTTCAGGTACTGATTCGTATATCCCTCAAGCTTTGCACGTATTGTCTGCACAGACTCACTCCCTAATCCTATTTGAACTATCCGTTGACATTCACCGAAAAGTACTGTAAAAATACAGTAATACAATATTATATAACTTTGCAATGATGAAGAGAGTAAGCATAACGAATAC
Organism: Paenibacillus sp. FSL H3-0469; assembly: GCF_038051945.1. Lineage (NCBI taxonomy): Bacteria > Bacillati > Bacillota > Bacilli > Caryophanales > Paenibacillaceae > Paenibacillus > Paenibacillus sp. FSL H3-0469. The sequence continues at coordinate 7,607,560 of NZ_CP150302.1, read as the reverse complement.
TTCAGAGAGCTGATGATTGGTGCGAATCAGTGTAGGGAATATGCCGAAGTGGGCTTCTGAGCATCCAAACCGAACCTTCAGGAAGTAGGCTTTGGCGAATGTCTCGTCGTTAAAAGAGACGCGTATTCAAACATATAGTGATGTTTCGATACGTTCAAGCGGTCCGGATCACCGTTCGGACTAATTAAGGTGGCACCACGGGGTTTTCTCGTCCTTTTCAGGATGAGAAAACCCCTTTTTGATTTTATAGACGGAGGGATAATATGAGTAAGGACATTGTATTAACAGGAATTAAACCTACGGGCAAAGTCCATCTGGGGAACTACATCGGAGCAATCAAGCCTGCACTGCAAATCGCCGGGGCCAGTGATTGCACTTCACTCTACTTCATGGCCGACTACCATGGGTTAAATTTCATACAGAATAGAGACGAGTTCAGTGATCTGTCTTATAGTATCGCAGCCACTTGGCTGGCACTCGGACTCGACCCGGATCGGGTGATTTTCTATAGACAATCTGATGTGCCGGAGATCTTTGAGCTGAGCTGGATTCTAGCCTGCCTGACGTCCAAAGGACTGATGAACCGTGCCCATGCCTACAAAGCGATCCAAGATCAAAATGAACAACTGGGCGTGGATGCGGATACTGGTGTTAATATGGGTCTCTTCACCTATCCGATTCTGATGGCTGCGGACATTCTGCTGTTTCAATCAGACAAGGTCCCTGTCGGCAAAGACCAGATTCAGCATGTGGAGATCGCCAGAGATATCGCCGAAAGCTTCAACCGGGTTTATGGAGATACGTTCAAGCTGCCTGATTATATTGTCGATGAGAGCACAGCGGTGATTCCTGGTCTTGACGGGAGGAAAATGAGCAAAAGCTATAACAACACGATTCCGCTGTTCGAAACGGCAGAGAACCTGAAGAAGCTGATCAGCAAAATCAAAACAGACTCTACGCTTCCGCAGGAACCGAAAGACCCGGAAACCTCTAATATTTTCTTGTTATATAAAGAATTTGCGACACCCGCTCAAGTGCAGGAGTTAAGAGACAAATATCTAAGCGGCATTAGCTGGGGTGAGGCCAAGCAGGAGCTGTTCCAGGTGGTTAATGCTGCTCTGGAAGAGCCACGGAAGAAATACTATGATCTCATAGCAGCGCCAGAGCAGATCGACACAATCTTGAGTGAAGGCGCCCGGAAGGCAAGAGCCCTGGCGGGACCATTGCTTAAGAAGGTAAAGTCGAGGATAGGACGTTATTCGTAGACCGGACTTAAGACATAGGTGATCATTTGTCTCTGAATACACAAAGAAACCACTCCCAGGAACAGGTCAGGCCTCCTCCCGTTCCAAGAGTAGTTTCTTCAGCAGCTAAAGCCTCGCAAACAGCCGCTCCCCGTTAATCTGGATATATCTGTACATTCCGGCGCAGACCGCTACCAGAAGCACGCCGTATCCCAGCAGAATGAGATTTCCGTTCACCCCATGAAGCAGCAGGAACAGCACGAACGGAACAGCCAGCGTGAGGACACCGATTAGCATCGTTACCAGCACCGACGCACTCTGCTTGATCGCCGCAACTTCACTGGTCCAGTCGAGCTTAGGCAGCTTCAGGTTCACAAGAACGCCCAGCAGGGCTGAATAGCAGGCATAGATAACCGGAACGGCAAGCATCAATAGACCCTCCATCCACCCGGCATGCAGGGTATAGGCCAGCAGTCCCCAGCTTACGGCAATCACCGGTAAGGTAATGGTCAGATTCACCGCCACCTTGCTGAATACAATCGCCGGTTTGGGCACGGGGGAGCTGGTCAAGATCCACAGATGATTGCCTTCCAGAGAAATAGAGCAGGCTGTCGTACAGCTCAGAACAACAAATAGAGAGATAACCAGCGGACTCAGCGTACTGAGGGAGTCTGACAATTGCGGGATGTCTAGTATAGCTCCCAGCTGCTCTGAGCTGACGAATAATAAGGAAATGGACATCATCAGGAGCAGCACCATCCCGATCCCTGTGTTCAGCACATAATTGACCGAGCTGAAATAACGCCGCAGCTCCTTTAGATACAAGGCCTTGAATGCTGAATTAGCCTGTAGCGGCTTCATCGTGTATCCGCGGCTTGCGCGGCTGGTCATAAGCCCTGTATGAATCGCCTTGTACCGGGTCGCCAGCAGGACCGAGAACAGCATGAAGGCCAGCACAGACACCGCGATGAAGAAGAGCAAGGCGCTCACCCGGTACGAGCAGACCGCATCAACATACACGGAAGCCGGGGGATACACCTTGAAGATCATATCACCTAAGGCGGTTCCAGCATCTGCAATCGCCTGCTGTCCTTGATTGAGCGTGAACGAGCCCAGCATCAGTACAATGATGAAGGCGAAGGTGAAGAGCATATTCAGGATTTTGCTCGCCCGGAACCGGGAAGAGACCCAGCTAATGAGAGAGCCTACCAGCGTAGCCGCTATAATCGGCAGCAGGGTAATGAAGAAGAGCGTCATTACAAAAAACAGATAAAACAGCACACCCGGCTTCACATGGATAGCATACACCGCCCCCGCCGGAAGCATGACCAGCAGCGTGAAGAACAGATTCATCACATAGAGCTGAAGCACCCGGCTCGCCACAACATGGCTGGTTTTCACCGGGAGGGACATAATCATATCGTAATCCTTATAGCTGAATAATACCCCGCTTGCCTTATAGACCGTAGTGAAGAAGCTCACCAGCGAAGTGACTGTCATCATCACAGCCAGCAATAGCTCCATCCGCCCAAGCTGCTCGAACGACTTCGCCATCATAAAGCTGTAGCCGAATGACACGGCTCCTATCATGAGTATACCGGCTATCACCAAGAGGCTGATCAGCAGCGCCTTGCGTCTGCGTGCAGGGTCTTTCGTATGGAGCGCCTGATTGAGGCCGAAGGAGGACAACAGCTGCAGCTTCGTTAATCTCCAGACATTAATCATTATCGATCAGCTCCATGAATACGTCCTCCAGGCTGTTCTCGCCCCTTACCGCTTCAGTTAAGCCGTGGGCAATCAGCCGTCCGCCCTTGATGATCGCAATCTTGTTGCAGAGCTTCTCCGCCGTATCCAGTACATGTGTGGAGAAAAAGATCGCGCTGCCCCTGCTGCACAGATCCGTCATAATAGTCTTCAGCGTATGCGCTGCCTTCGGATCAAGTCCTACAAAAGGCTCATCCAGCACTAACAGCTTCGGCTCATGAATAAGTGCAGAGATAATGGCCAGCTTCTGCTTCATGCCGTGGGAATACGAGGAGATCAGATCGCCCAGACTGGCTGTAAGCTGGAAGGCATCGCCGTATTGCCCGATCAGCCGCTCCCGGGTGGACCCCGATACACTGAAGAGATCGCCGATGAAGTTCAGGTACTGAATTCCCGTCAGGTGATCGTACAGGTCCGGATTATCCGGGATGTAGGCAATATTCGCCTTGCAGGCTACCGGATTCTTGCGGATCGAGATGCCGTCGATCTCAATCTCCCCTTGTTCAAAATCAAGCACGCCCACCACAGCGCGGATCGTCGTGGTCTTGCCTGCGCCGTTATGCCCGATGAAGCCGTAGATGTCACCCCGTTCAACTTCGAGGCTAAGATCATCCACCGCTTTAGCCCCGCCTTTGTAACTCTTCGTAAAATGCCTAATGGTCAGCATTTCCTCTCACCTCTTCCTTGGTGTTAGCAAATAACTATAATACGAACCATCCGGGCAGATCGTTCATTTCTATTAAATCCCAATCTCCCGCATTTTCGCCGTGATTAAGTTCATGCGGGGCTCAAGCGCTTGGCACCTAGTTTACATTCTGCTGCGCTTCTATATAACACAAAAAAGAAGACTTCAACCCTGCGAAAGTCTCCGTCTTTTTTAAAAGTTATTTTTATTCATTTATTGGCAGTCTGCAAGCTGATTAAAATAATACATAAAGTACGCTTTATTCTTAATCAGGCCACCTGATGCTTCTTAAATGCCCTAAAAGTAAGCGGAAGCAGCAAGGCTATTACTATAATAGCAAAGCCTGTGATGAACTTATACTCTAGAATTAATGCACCGAATAGATCAATCACTTCATAAGAAGTGATTTTTTTGAAACCATTAAACATATTAGCCGGAAATAAATCCATCAGTTGATTAAACAAACGGCTGCTCTTGCTTGCAGGAATAAAGAATGGACCAATTAAAAAAATACCAATCACAATAATAACTGAAAAGGGGCTATTCAACCTGCTAGACAGCCATAACGTCAATGCTCCTACTATCAGACAGCCTAAACTACCAATCAAGATCGTCCACAGATATGCTTGGATTACCGTATAGGGGACGGGAGCTAAAAGATCAATGATCTGTAAATTGGCTCCCGCGCCCTCAAAACCAAATATCCCCAGAAGAAGAAGCGTGTATAGCATGAGTGCTAAGAATAGTAAACCTAAAGATAAGATAAAGCCCGCCTTAAGTTTGGCAGTAATCACCTTATTCCTGCCATAGCGGGTAGACAATATTATTGCATCGGTGCCCCGCTGATATTCCCCAGCAAAGATTGGAGCGAGACATATCCCGATGGCTAAAGCAATCACTAAAAAGAGATTTTGAAGGTTTTGAAACACCTTCTCCCATCCGGTAACATAATCCATCTGAAAGGGAACGCGGAGTTTTTCGTTCATTGCATTAAAAAAAGTTTTCTCCCTATCTGAATAATTACCATAAGAATAATCGTAATCTAAATATCCATTGATTTTTTCCATCCGCTTCTCATAAAATCTCTTTGCTTCATCTTCATGTAATCTATTCATTACAGAATAATCGAACTGACTTAATGGTGAAAAGGCATACCGTATCAACGTATTGATCTGTTCATCCGGAACTTCGTATATAGCATAAGCCTGATTATTTAAATTCCCATTAGCATCAATATTTTTCGGATCAAGCAAAACTTTATTATGGCGTTCAATTGCATTTGCTATTTTTTCCGTTGATAAGGGTCCGGCTTGCTGACGCGCATATTGTCTTTCCAGAGAGATGGCTGCAAAACCTTTAATTTCTTTCCCCTCTGGATCTGTTATGTATGCCCCTGTAAACCTCATGTTGACCAAAAGCAAGACAACAGCCGTCACAAGCCCAATGGCGACATAAAATAATTTACTTCTAATTATTTTACGTATTTCAAAACGGGTTAGCGTGTTCATGAGTCATGCCCCCTATACAACCTGATGCTTTTTGAATGCTCGATAAGTAAAAGGTATCAGAAGTGCTATAGCAATTATCGAGAACACAACCATTATTTTATACGTTGGAATCAACTGTCCCCCGATATTAAATATTTCATAACCCGTTATCTTTCTAAAGCTGTCAAACATATTTCCGGGAAGCAGATCTGTCAGATAGCCTAATAGACGACTATTTTTGCTATCGGGGATAAACTGAGTACCTACAAGCAGGACTCCGGCTGCTACAATAACTGAGAATGAATTGCTCATCCGGCTGGAGAACCAAAGTGTCAAGGCTCCTGCCATAAGACATGCCAGACTGCCGATCAGTACCGTCCACAGGTAGGTCTCAATAACAGTGTAGGGAACAGGGGCCAAAAACTTGATCATTTGTACATGGGCGCCTGAACCATCAAATCCAAACACCCCGAGTATCAGGAAAGTATATATTGCAATTGAAAAAATAATTAATCCTGTAGAAACTATAAAGCTTGCTTTTAATTTAGCAACAATGGCTTTGCTTCTACCATAACGGGTAGATAGAACTATAGCATCCGTTCCTCTCTGATACTCCCCAGCAAAAACCGCTGCAAGGCTAAGCGCAATAACAAAAGCAATAACTAGAAAGAGACTCGGTAAATTCTCGAATACATTTTCCCAGCCAGTAACATAGTCCATCTGAAAAGGCACTGGAATTTGCTCGTCCATTTTAATAAAGTAAGCTTTTTCCTTATCAGTATAGTTGTTATCAGAATCATTGTTATTTAAAAACACCTGGACCTTTTCCAGCCGTTTCTGATAAAAATCCTTCATTTCTTCAGGATTGATTTTGTCGATTAAATCATAATCGTGTTCACCTGCAGGAGAAAAGGCATCCATTATTAAAAATTGAATTTGATTATCCCTAGTATCGTATTTTGCATTTGCTTCGACAGTCATCTCCCCCTTCTCATCCAGATTACTAGGATCATGGAGTAAGTCTTGATGCCTTCTTACAGCGGCCTCCATTGCTGCTATAGTTAACGGACCGGCAAGCTGCCGATTGTACTCTCTCTCTAGTTGAATGGCTGCTACTCCATTCAAGAATTTCGCCTCTTTACCTGTCATTTGAATATTTGTTACTAATAAAACAGATAATAATATCGCTACTGCTACCAAAACTAAAATTCCTATGTAAAATGATTTTCGTCGAATAATCTTTCGCAGTTCGAACCGCGTCAGTATATCCATGGATCATACCTCCTATTTTCCCTTAGCCGTGACAGCTTCTTCATCCTGGAAATGATATAAATAGAAGTCCTCCAATGAGGGTACGACTGCTACCGCCGTCTCATTCGGTTGATCTGCCGACACAATTCTCAATTCCACCTGGTCCCCTTCATGGCGTAAATTACTCACGCAATAACGGGCATTCCATTCCTCAGCATTCCGAAGCGGGACATGACAAGTCCATACATAGCCGTTCATCGTTGTTGTCAGTTGATCGACCGTTCCGCTCGCAATCAACTCTCCTTTTTTCATCACGAGAATTTGATCTGCAATATATTCCACATCGGATACAATATGAGTTGACATAATTACTATTTTATCCCTGGCCAGATCAGCAATTAAATTACGGAAACGGACCCGTTCTTTAGGATCAAGACCTGCCGTGGGCTCGTCCAGTACCAGAATGCGGGGATCATTAAGAAGAGCCTGTGCAATACCCAGCCGCTGCTTCATTCCTCCAGAAAAGGTACGAATTTTCTTCCGAGCCACATCTTCTAGAGCAACTGTGCCCAGTAAATCCCGTGCTTTCCCTTTTGATGCCGCCAAAGTCAATCCCTTTAGTGATCCAACATACCACAGAAACTCCTCTGCACTGAAATCAGGATAATAACCGAAGTCTTGGGGCAGATAGCCAAGCAAGTCACGATAGCGCTCCCCCATGTCACTGATATCTTCTTTATTCATCTGGATCGTACCTGATGTAGGGTTCAGGACTCCGCAGATCATTCGTAGCAGTGTTGTTTTTCCTGCACCATTTGCTCCCAGTAGGCCATAGACACCATTAGAAAGCTGAATTGAGATCCCGTTTACCGCTCTTTTGGCAGAAAATTGCTTGCTCACTTGATTTAATTTAAGTTCAAGCATTCCACACTTCTCCTTATAATCACAATTGATCTGTCTACTATAAACTTAATAATGTATTTTCACGGCTGTTTCCAGACTTTTGAAGTTCCTGCTTATCCCTCGAGTCTCATAGACAATCCCGCCCAAAGAAAGCACTAGTAATATCTGCCAAGATCCGGTTGCTGATGAAAGAAATAAGGATAATGGAGGAGTAAATGAACAAATAACCTGTACTATGATCAACAGTCCGCAATATGCCAGACAGTAATATCCACAATTTGTGTTACGAACTCGGTTCATTAACCAAAGAGATCCAAGACATGACACATTGAACGGTACCAGCAAATATAGCAGGAGGCTCACAATCTCCATCTCTATCCAAGCGTTCAAGAGAATGGCCAAAATGATCAGACCGATTAGATCCGCAATGCCAAGCAGACTCATGCGCACCAGTGTCAGCTTCTCCAGCCTCCGCCAGGTGCTTAATTCAATCTCTATCATATGACAAGTCAAAGATCGGGTCAGTGTCTGTAAACCCGTAATCACTAATAATGGGGCAGCAATAGAAGCCAACATGACAACTTCAATATCTCTGTGAGGTCGATTAATAAATTGATATAGAAGTACACCCATTCCAGCAACGATTAACAATTGTAGAATCCACACTTTCCAACTGATAAAAGTAAGTTGAGCCTTATAAAACTCTGGTAATGAGGCCCTTCGAGTCACCTGTATTTGAGGCAGCAACTTATTAGATCTATAAATCGTTTGTTCTATGCTCTCATGATCAACGGGAAATGAAGGGTAATTTCTTAGTGTAGTTGTGATGAAATTCCGCTGTTTTTTTTTCAACAATTTCACTCCCTTCTAAATAGTTTCTAAATACAACTAGTCCGCGATTCACCCGATATTGGACCATACATACGTTAACTCCGGTAACACGGGCAATGTCACGGAAGGTCATATCCAGACAGTATCGCATAAAGACCATTTCCCTCTGTTCTTCAGGCAGCAGCAGAAGCAATTCAGTCACCAGTTGCGCTCCTTCCACTTGCTCTTCAATAGAAGAGGTTTGCCGTGTATATACTTTTTCTGTTTCCTGCACTTGCTCCCAAGACAATGAGCGGCGTTTTTGCAGGTAATCATTACAAAGATTCCGGGCGATTGTGTATAAATAGGCAAGACATTTTCCCGCATGCCTGTACTTGTCAACACTTCTGCAGAATCGATAGAAGGTTTCCTGAGTCAGATCTTTTGCTTCTTCCTCACTTCGGACCCTGTAGTAGCAGTACTTCTGAATCCCCGGGTAGTAATGCTCGATCAGCGGTGTAAGATACTGCGTCTCCCCCTCCTGTATTCTTCGGATCCACTCCACCTCATCCACCAAGTTCCCTCCTCTCCTTATTATGTATAACTGATATACCCGTAAAAAAATGGAATCATATTGTGACTTTTTCGTGAATCTCCTGAAAAGATTCTTTTTCATATGAATCTGCCTAAATTTTGTTCAGATTGTTTACCTCTTCCAAATTTCCTAAACCTATATTTGTTTTAACGTCAAACGGATATTGAATAAAGTCCTGAAATTCAAAACCTTTAATATCAATTTAATTACATTTTATTATATAAAAAACATTACTAAGCATTTAGGTGCTCAGTAATGTTTTTTATCAGTAATTTTGCAGCTTTAGAGGACATGCTGAACTCAATTATTTTATTTCTATTAAATCCCAATCTCACGCATTTTCGCCGTGATTAAGTTCATGCGGGGCTCAAGCGTCCCTCCGCTGTATTTCGGCAGGCGCAGCTCATCGACGATCCGGCCGTCGCACATGAACATAATCCGCTGCGTCCTGGCCGCCACGGTGGCATCATGGGTGACCAGCATGATTGCCGTACCTTCTTCATTGATCCCGGACAGCAGGTCCATGATCTCCTCGGCAGCCTTCAGATTCAGTGCACCGGTCGGCTCATCCCCGAAAATAATGCGCGGACTGCCCATCAGCGCGCGGCAAATGCCCGCCCGTTGCAGCTGTCCGCCCGAAGCCTCCGTAATATTACGCTTCGCCAGCTCCGCAATCCCTGCCTTGTGCATAAGCTGCTGCGCCTTATCTGTAATGGCCGCAACCTTCCGCCGGTTACCGCGCATCGACGGCAGAATAATATTATCCAGGATGTTCAGATTCTTCATCAGCGTCGGCTGCTGGAATACGAAGCCCATCTCCGTTCTGCGTAGATCCGCAAGCTCATCGCCCTCCAGTGTTCCCAGATCCCTGCCCTCAAAAGCAACCAGGCCCCAGTCGATCCGGTCCATTCCGCTCAGTGCAAACATCAGCGTGGATTTCCCTGAGCCTGAGGGTCCCATCACCGAGACGAATTCACCTTCGTGAATATCGACAGATACTCCGTCCAGCACCTTGCGCTGCTCCGCGCCGGTGCCATATTGTTTGGTTATATTTTGACCCGAAATAATCTTCTTCATCTTCCTGATCTACTCCTTAATATTGCCGGATATTTGAATGCGGCCGATGCCCGAGGTTCCGGTAACCGCCCCGATGAGTACAGAACCGGTCATTAGCAGCGGACACAGCAGATACGCGGAGAGCGGATGGACCACGAACTTGAAGGACGATGCCCCGAAGGAGGAGATCACAGCCCCTGCAAGAATCTGCCCCAGGGTGTTCGCCAGCAGGGTTCCCAGCACCATCCCGATCACAAGTACAAATATAGAACGCGTATAATACTGTACCGTCAGATCCGAATTCCGGAAGCCCATGGATTTCATGACAGCAATAGGATAACGGTCCTTAGCTACAAGCATACGCATAAACAGCAGGGTAATCAGTACATTAAGGACCAGCATTACGGCCAGAGCAGCCCATGCGGCCTTACCGACTGAACGGATGGTGGAGCCGAAGGTCTGTGTCACATATTCATCAATCCCTGACACCTTGGCATAACTGAACTGCCGGGCATATTCGGAGACTGTGCTGCCCACCAGCGACTTATCTGCCAGCTCTGCATAGATGACAGACCACATCGCCTCTGCTGATCGTGTAGTGAATACGGCCTTGGCCGTTTTACCGCCGTTGGTCACATCGGAATAAATTCCGCTTACCGTAAGCGTCTGCGGTTCTCCGTCAAGCAGAAGGACGAGGGAATCCCCGGGCTTTTTGCCCAGATCTTTCGCATTGACGGCAGACAGGGCGATTTCATCCGCTGCCTCCGGTCTCCGCCCTTCCGAATAGGCCACCGGGAAAATAGAATGGTCTCCCAGCTCAACCTTTAACCGTTCCCCGGCTCCATGATCGAGCTGTACGTTAAGCGCCCGGGTGGTAAGCACAGCATAGCGGGATACCGACTGATCCTCGTCCATGACCCGCACAACCTCTGCGGCCTTCTCAGCAATATGGTCAGTCTGCTGGATATCCATGCGCAAATCACTGTCACCGATGCCCATATATGTAATGAAGCCCCGGGAGGAAATCGTATGATAGAGATTCTGGGGCACAATCATCAGGAAGGAAGAGATGACGAGCACCGCAAGCATGGTTGCGTATAGACCTTTTCTGGACACAACATCCTTAACCCCCAGATAGACATTCGTGTTCAGCAGCCGGTTGCCGCTCAAGGTGAAACGTCTGGAGCCCATCCGGGTCTCCTGGGATGTGCCATAACGGATGGCTTCGACCGCCGAAATCCTGCGGAAACGCTTCAGCACCCTGTTCACATAGACAACAATAGTAAGGAATACAAGCACTACACCAAGGACACCGCAGGCTAGGGCAAGCGCCGGATGCGCACTTTCGCCCATATACAGCCTGATATTCTCAAGGAGCAGACCTCTGAAGATGAATGATAACGTGAGGCCAAGGAGGCTGCCCAGAGCGGCTATCGCTGCGTATTTGGCCAGATAGATTCTTTTCAGATCCGAGACGCGCAGGCCGATGGCCTTCATAACACCAATCTCCCGGTAATCGCTCTCGATGGTAGCCATAAGGGTGAACCGTATACATAGAAAAGCAATAATAACGACCAAAACGCTCGCCAGCAGGATCACCGCAATCATCAGCCCGTCAGAAATCGCATTAAGCACTCTGAACAGGGGATATGTAATCACCGGGCCGTTCCCCTCAAGTCCCGCTGCGGTATAGTCGGTCTCAAAGGCCCCCAGCATCGACAGGTTCTTCAGCCTGAACTCAATCAGATATTCCGTGGTTCCGTACTGCGCCAGCTCTGCATAATCCGCCGGGCTGACGAGGAACCGCTTCGACGAAGCGAGCAGCGAGTTCATCTGTGAATCCCGCAGGAACCCCGCTACGGTGAGGCTTGTGTCACCCACGGTAACCGTCCCTCCGGCCTTGATGGAGCCATCCTTCATATAACTGATCGGGACATACACCTCGCCGCCCCGTACATCAATCACCTTCCCGTCCAGATCAAGCAGATAATCAAACTTCCTGCTCTGTGTGCTGAAGCCGTTATCCTGGACACTGTCAATAAGCGTATGGCCGTCCATACCAATCTTCGCGCCTTCTATGTTGAGGAACTCAAGCACCTGGTGATCCTCAACCTTGCTGTTCTGCTCTGCGAAGGCCGTGAGCCGGGCTTGATTCAGCTGTCCGGAATGCATCTGCAGAAAATGCGGCGTCTTCGCCTGTGTCATCAGATGATCAATGGCCCCTGTCAGGTTGACGACCAGAATGGCTGACAGAGAGACGAGCATGGCTGCGGCAGCTACGAACAGCATAGTCGTCAGCGTGATTCCCTTGCTTGTGCGGATATCGCTGCGGATTATTCGGTAAAACATAGCTTACCCCCTGCTCTCAAGACTTGTAATGGATTTAAGCCGATAGATCATGACCGAAGCGGCGCTTAACAGCAGCCCGGCAATAATAATGAGAAGTCCCATCCCCCGCCCGCTGCCTGTGCCGATAATCCGTCCCACACTATCCGCCAGGACTCCGCCGCTCACCAGCAATGGAGTAAATACGTAATCTGCCAGCACACCCGCCAGCATATAGGCCGCCACGAATCCGAGCTGTGAGAGCAGTCCGATCAGTGACCAGGCTCTACCCTGAACCGAATTATCGATATTGGTGCGGACCAGATAATCCAGGGCAGTATTCGTGAAGGGCAGCATGGCAAAAAACATAAACCCCGCAGCGCCAATCAGCACAATATTCTCACGCAGACCGAAGACCGCGATACTGATTCCTGAGCAAAAAAGCGACACTGCCAGCATGCGCACGAAATTCTTTTGTATCCGCAGCATCCCTATCACGACACTCGACACCAGCATTCCCGAGGCCATGACCGTCTCCAGCGTCCCCAAGACCGCACTGCTGGAGAACGCCAGAATCATCGGCATGGACAAGGTCTCAATGAATCCGATGAAGAAGGTCATGACCGAGGTCATAATCACCAGCACCAGCACCCCACGGTTCCCGGAGACCGCTCGCCAGCCTTCTTTGAATTCCCGGATAAAGGCCTGTGCCTGTTCCGCCTGCTTGGAGGCCAGACCGCTGCGGACGGCAAGGGTAGTCGGTACGGTTAAGAAAAATGTACAGATGTCGATGATCAGCAGCAGCTTCACATCAGACACTGTCAGCAGCAGCCCGGCAATAAGCGGCGAAATCAGATATTTGGCGGAGCCGGCAATCTGTACAAAACCGCTGGCCTTCGTATACTGCTCTTCGGTGAGCAGATCCGTTACCGTAGCCTTATAGGCGGGATCAAGCAGAGAGGAGAACACCGAGCTGACGGTCACGCCTAAGCATATCTGCCACAGCTGCGCTTCTCCATTCAGCAGGCAGACCAGAATATAGATCAGACCTAAGGCAGATAGACTGTCTCCAATTACCATCAGCAGCCTGCGGTCATAGCGGTCCGCCAGCACGCCTGCGACAGGACTTAGCAGCAGGGAAGGCATGAATGCCAGCAGGGTCACCAGCGCCATCGCCGATGCCTGCCCGGTCTGCTGTAAGGTATAGATCCCCAGCCCGAACGCGGTGAGCCCGCTGCCGATGGCTGAGATCAGTTGCCCTGACCACAGAAACAGAAATCTGCCGAACCCTGTGCCGGAGCTATTCATCCCTATGCTCCACATTGGCTTCACCTGCGCCGCCGAACATCTGCATCACACTCATCAGACTTCCGCCCGCAGCACCAAGCAGCCGTTCCACATTGGCAATGAAGGCCAGAATGCGTAACATCCGCTCTTCCTCCGTCATGTCAACCATGTCATTATCAAAAATGGTGGTGGCATAGACTACAACCATCTCCATACATTCATACGGATAGGGAGTACTGAATATCCCCTGCTCTATTCCCTCGCTGATGATGGAGGCCAGAATGGGCGGAACGCTGCGGATGACCGCCTTCTGAACCTTTTGATGCATCAGCGCATTCTGCGGCTTGTGGATATGCTCCATGATCCCGGTGCTGCTGCCGTCTCCGCTGCTGATGTTCAGCGCCATGACTACACGGAGAATCCGGTCAATGACGGGTATGCTCTTATCTTCAGCAACCTGCTGTGCGGCATGAAGGATAGTGGCATTCGTCCGCTCAATCAGCGCGTCCATAATATCCTCCTTCGACTTGAAGTGATAATATAGCGTCCCGCGTGCAATGCCGACCTTGCCCAGAATATCGCCAGTGCTCGTACCGTCGAAGCCCTTCTGTCCGAACAGCTCCCCGGCTGCATCCAGAATCTCATTTCTGCGGGCTTCCGCTTCTTTGACAACTCTCATGGTCATGTCTCCTTATGGTGAAGCTTGGATTGTTCTGCCTGTGCTTGGAAATATGCTTATCATAGCTGATTTACCGACCGACTGTCTGTCGGTAAGTAATTATAGCATAATAGGTTTGTATGGAACAAGATGGCTTAATTAACGGATATCCTTCTGCCACAACAGACGAAGTCATTATTTCTAACTTCAACGAGAAACGGACACCGCTAGAGTGTCCGCTCATAGATCCGTATGGTTTATTGTAATGAATGAGGAATATAAAGTTCTTCCAGGCTGATGATTTCTTCAGGTGTCAATTGCACAGATAGTGACGCTACTGCTTCTTCCAGATGGCTGATCCGGGTAGACCCGATGACCGGAGCAGTAACCTCTTGCTTGTGCAGCAGCCAGGCCAGAGCGATTTGTGCGCGCGAAATCCCCCGGTTAGCAGCAACTTCTGCTACTCTGTGTGCAACTTTGCGGTCCGCCTCTTCCGTTCTTGCGAACATCGCCTTGGCAACCTGGTCCTTCTCTGAACGTTCAGTGAACTGATCCCAATCTCTGGTTAAGCGGCCTGCAGCCAGTGGCAAATAAGGAGTAATGCCCACTCCTTGATCCTTACACAGCGGGAGCATCTCCCTCTCCTCTTCCCGGTAGAGCAAGTTCAGCCTATTCTCCATCGAGATGAACCGGGTCCAGCCATTTCGTTCTGCGGCATGCTGGGCCTTCGCAAATTGCCATGCCAGCATAGAAGATGCTCCAATATAACGCGCCTTCCCCGCCTTCACGATATCATGCAGAGCCTCCATCGTCTCCTCAATGGGCGTATTCGGATCATAACGGTGAATTTGATAGAGGTCAATGTAGTCTGTTCCGAGCCGTCTTAGGCTGTGGTCAATCTCGGTCATTATGGTTTTACGGGAGAGACCCATCGCATTCGGACCCTTCCGCATGGGGACGAACACCTTCGTGGCCAGCACAACTTCTTCCCGGCGGGCAAAATCCTTGATTGCGCGTCCTAGTATTTCTTCACTGGTGCCATCTGAATACATATTGGCTGTACTGAAGAAGTTAATGCCTAATTCGACTGCTCTTCTAATGATCGGTCTGCTGCTCTCTTCATCCAGCAACCAGGGCGTATTGCCGCGTTCCGGCACACCGAAGCCCATAGTTCCCAGACTTAACCTTGATATATCCAATCCGCTTACTCCAAGCTTCACATATTCCATAGAATAAAAACACCCCTTCATATCTGATATAGGTTGACATATCAACCAAAACAATACATCTCTCCTTTGGTTGACATGTCAACTTATAAATACACAGTAACACCTTGTGGTTGATACGTCAACCATGATATGATTCTTCTATGGATAATATGAACGAATTAAACGAAGAAGAAATGCGGATTTGGAATATGTGGAAAGGCTCCTACAAACGAATCTTCGGCCGTGTTGTGAAGGATATGTCTGAGCAAACAGGATTATCCGAGGGTGACTTCGGAGTATTAGACAGGCTGGTGCAGTTCGGGGAGGGCAAGCTTCGCCAACAGGAGCTAGCCGACTCCATGGACTGGGACAAGAGCAGGCTATCCCATCATCTGACACGGATGGAGAAGCGTGGTCTGGTACAAAGAAAACCGCTGGATACCGACCGGGGTGTACAGATTAACATTACTCCCGCCGGCCGGTCCATTCTGGATGAGGCACTTCCGGTAGT
This sequence comes from Paenibacillus sp. FSL H3-0469, assembly GCF_038051945.1. NCBI lineage: Bacteria > Bacillati > Bacillota > Bacilli > Caryophanales > Paenibacillaceae > Paenibacillus > Paenibacillus sp. FSL H3-0469. Next base: position 7,591,776 of record NZ_CP150302.1, on the reverse strand, counting down.
CTCTACGGCCATACGCAAGCACTTCCTGGCACTGCTGACCGAGCAGGATAAGAAGTCCATTATTGCACTGGCGGAGCGGACCAAGACACCTTAATAGTTCAGATTAGTAATAGCTTAGTCCTCAAGCAGCAGTTCTTCCCTAACAGGAGAATCGCTGCTTTGTTCGCATTGTGCCAGAACCTTCTCCAGCCCGTTCACCAAGCTTTTGAGCACCATCAGCTTGCTTCCAGAGTCCAGCCGGTAATAGTTGCGGGTGCCGTCTTTGCGGACGCTAACAATTCCGGCCTCTATCAAGATTCTAAGATGATGGGACACGACCGGACGGGAAAAGTGGGTGGCCCCTCTTATCTCGCCTACACGCATACCCGGATCTTGCGGCCCTTGCAGCAAGGCCATCAGGATGGCTTGCCGGGTCTCGGCACCGGCCGCGTTCAGCACCTTCAGCGAATTCCTGAATTGAGACGCCAGTTCATCCATCAGTTCCTGGTCCATGGAAATCCCTCCTATGTGCTTCATCGTCAAGAACCCTACCGTTTATCAGCGGCTCACCCCTGGAGCAGTGACCAGAATCTTGCTGGCCAGGGCAATCATCTGCGCCTGCTCCTCCCCGGTAAGACTATCGGTTACCGCCATAATCTGACGCTCGATCTGCTCCCCGACCTCGTGAATAATCTTCCAGCCTGTCTCCGTAGCCCTCACATTGAATGCCCGCCGGTCAATCTGTGATACGGTACGCTCTACCAGCCCGCGGCGCTGTGCCCGGTCAACGAGCCCTGTAATGCTGGATTTATCGAGGCCCAGATGCTTGGCCAGCTGCAGCATACCCGGCTCCCGGTCGCGCAGTATCCCCAGCAGACGGATCTGGATAATCGACAGATCATGCTCCGTTCCTATTCGGGCAAGGATATTTTGCACCAGGAAGGATAGCTGCACAAGGCTGTCTACCATCGAGAGATCATCCAGCTTATCAAAAGAATTATCGTAACTGCTCATTGATTTCACTCCGCACTTTTGTATATTTCAGACTTGTTTGCTCCTATTGTACCACAGTAGCCGTTGACATTGTACGTAATACAAACTATATTGTTTGTATTACAAACTTTTTAGTTTGTTTCACAAACAAAATCACTCACCCGGATATAAATATCCTGGTAAATTGGAGGCCTATTTATGTACGCTGCTATTGTAAGATCATTCGATTCAGGTCCGAAATACGAAAAGATTGCTGCTCTCGTACCTTCAGGAGAACACGAAGCTTTGGTGGATGTGCTCGCTGCCGGATTGCATCTCCGGGTCCGGGCACAAGCCAATGGATCTCACTACACAAGTACGGATGAACTGCCGCTAATCCCCGGTATTGACGGCGTCGGACGGCTCCCGGATGGCAAGCTGGTGTATTTTGTAGCCACCGATAATGCCCTGGGGTCGTTCGCAGACCAGACCCTCATCGATCTTCGCCGCGCTGTCCCGCTACCCGCAGATGCTGATCCCGTGCTCATCGCCGCCGCAATGAATCCGGCCATGTCCTCCTGGGTGACTCTCAGCCGCCGGATTCAGGCTAAGTCCGGGTTCAAGGTTCTCATTCTTGGCGCTACCGGCAACTCCGGGCAAATGGCCGTTCAGATCGCCAAGCTTATGGGAGCCAGTCAGATCATCGCCGCCGGGCGGAACCCGCAACGGCTCAGTTCACTTACACAGCTTGGTGCGGATGTAATCATATCGCTTGCCGGAGATCCCGGGACTGTGGCCCGGAACCTCGGCGAAGCCTCAGCCGAAGTGGATATCGTGCTCGACTATTTGTGGGGTGAGCCTGCTGCACTCGCTATGCTCCCGATATTAACCCGCCGTTCCGACCGCAGCCGGCTGTTAACCTGGATTCAGATCGGTTCCATGGCTGGCGCGGACGCTGCAATTCCTTCCGCTGCACTCCGCTCTGCCAACTTCCAGATCATCGGCAGCGGCCAGGGGTCCGTCACGCCAGCCGGATATCTGGCGGAATTCCCGGCGTTGATCCATGCCATTGCAGAGGGTCAGCTCACAGCGAACCCTATCGTTTATCCGCTATCTCAGATTGAAGAAGTATGGAAGACTCCGCCGGGCAGTCAGCAGCGTGTTGTCTTCGTGCCGCCCCACAAGTAGTTTCCGAACCTTCCAAGTAAGCTATGTCCGGGTATTGTCATGCTGCGTTGCTTCGATTGTAACTTCTGTTCTTGAACATTCTGGAAAGTGAGTGATAGACTTAGCAGGGTATCCTACTTGAAGGAATCTTTTAAGGAATCATACTAACGCATCATAGAACAGGAGGCCGAAGAGCAGTTGGCGATTTATCTGGTAAGACACGGCAAGGATGACGAAGGATATCGCGGCGGCTGGAGCCAGCGGGGACTGAATACCCAGGGTTACAGACAAGCCGAGAAGCTTGGCCGTTTTTTGAGAGAGAATTCAGCTTCATTCCCTATACAACGTATAGTCAGCAGCGATCTCCAGCGGGCGCTGGATACAGCCGGCGAGCTGGCCAGAGAACTGGAGTTACCCTTGGAGCACAGCATGGGCTGGCGGGAGATGAATAATGGCGTGATCGCCGGTATGCCGAACGAAATCGTGAATGAACGGTACCCCGGCTTATACTTCTCAGGACTGCGGATGGACGAGCGTTACCCCGGCGGAGAGAGTCCGCTCGAATTCTTCACCCGGATTCAAGAGGCCTTCACCCGGCTCTGCGAAGAGCATGCGGACAGCGGCCCTGATGATAACCTAATTATTGTTACACATGGCGGTGTTATAAATATCATCTATCACATCATCAAAGGGATCGACTGGAATAACCGGGGCAGTAAATTCCCGGCTTCCTATGCCAGCCTGCACAGAATTGAGCTTGTGGATGGAAGATGGGACCTTTCGCTGGAAAATTATACAGTCTAGCTGCTGCCGCTAACACTCCGTTACGCAGGCAGTTTCCACCTAATCAACACAACAGCACACGCCCGGCAGCAGAGAGCCTAATCTCGGCAGCCGGGCGTGTGCTGTTAATAATACCTAAGTAACTGAAATAATGAATCAGGACGTATAATTCTGCCCCAGCCCAAGGCTGCTTAGCAGCTGTCTATAGGCAATGGAGGTGCGGTCTGCCGGAATGTGGGCCTCAGCCTGCAGATCCAGCGGCAGATCCTCCGGCGTCTGCGACTCCACCATTTCTGCATCCTCCTGGAACACCTGGAGATTGAACTTGATGGTATCCTCGATCGGGGCGTTCTTGTCGAAGTTGCGCGAGATCGGGCAGAACAGCCGGGTATAACGGGCCGACACCGGCGAAGCACAGTTCAGAATCTTCAGCCGGCCCTCATCCGGGAAATAGACCGTCAGCGAAGCGGCGAACGGGGCGAATACCCGGAACTCCCGCAGCCACTGGAAGCCTTCCGGCGCGGGATTCTCCTGCCCTTTGCCATAGTTGCTGACTGTGCTCCAGTATTCGGCCACCAGCTCCGTCTCCCCTTCGCGCCACACCTTGTACTGGGGGACCTCTGTATTATTGCGGTCACCGAAGGTTGCCGTATGCACGTAGGCGAAATGGGATACATCCAGGAAGCCCTCCATCTGCCGCCCGGAGGAGCCGGCAATGTCGAAGCTAGGGATCAGAATATTAATATAGTCGGGATCATCCCAGGCCGGGAAGGCGGGAATCTGCTCCGGCTCATCTGCAAGGCAGGTCCAGATCAGACCGTAGCGTTCGATGGCCGGATAGACAATCAGTTTCAATTTGGGCGAGATTTTGGCGCTTGGATGTGCCGGTACCGCAGTACATTTCCCCTCGCAGTTATAGCGGAACCCGTGATACGGGCAGACAATCTCCCCGTTCTCCACCCAGCCCTTACTCAGCGGGGCTCCCCGGTGAAAACAGAGATCCCGGGCAATAACCACCTTGCCTCCGCTGCGGTAGCATACCAGCTTCATATCCAGCAGCTTCACCGCCACCGGCTGATCCTGTACCTCTGCTGCCGTAGCCACCGGATACCAGTACCGGGCCAGAATACGCCAATCTTCAGGCGAGAAGGTGCAATCACGCGGGAGTTCAAGCTCTGTCTGCCGTTTCTTTTCCTCTATCATGGCTGCGCCCACCTCTCCATATATTATAGGTACATAAGATTCTTTAATTATATGTCAGAATAACTGACTTGTTGAGTGTATTTTAAGCTAATTTCATCATTACAATCAATTATCCAGCTGATTATTTTGGATTCAAGCCTAAAATCAACTATTCAATGTTATGCAAAATAACATATCAGTTGATTTCTAATACCCATAAAATGCATGTAAGTGGGCCGTTTTAATTTTTAGCTAAAAATTTAACTAGGTTTCAAAATTTCACTTGCTTTATTAAAGTTATCAGCTATAATAAAAAACATATCAAGCAAAACAAATTACGGAAAACAAAATTCGAGGAGGAATTACAATGACAACACTTAATATCGGAATTATTCTTGGAAGCACACGCCAGGGCCGCGTTAGCCCGCAGGTAGGGCAATGGGTGAAGGGAATTGCTGACGCCCGCGGAGATGCCAATTACGAAATCGTAGATATTGCCGACTTCAAGCTGCCGATGTTTGGGGAAAGCGACAGCTACGCTGAAGCCCAGGCTTGGGCAGCTAAGCTGGCTACGCTGGACGGATTCGTATTCATCGTGCAGGAATATAACCACAGTCTCTCCGGGGCACTGAAGAACGCACTGGATTCTGCCCGTGAAGAATGGAATAACAAGGCTGCCGGGATCGTCAGCTACGGCTCCGCCGGAGGCGCCCGCGCCGCTGAGCATCTGCGCGGAATCCTCGGCGAATTGTCCGTTGCCGACGTTCGTGTTCACCCGCTGCTCTCGCTGTTCACCGATTTCGAGAACGGCTCGGTGTTCAAGCCGGCTGACCTGCATGCCGCCAACGTCAATGCTATGCTGGATCAGGTCTTGGCCTGGAGCGGCGCGCTGAAGACACTTCGCCAGTAAGAGTTCATTCGGGCGCTCCTTCCAGCCAGTTGCGAAACCGTTCCAGTTATGTAAAGGTCCCAGACATGAAACAAGGGGAATCTCCACAGCCGCCTGGCTGGAGATTCCCCTTATTTGTTCTACAATAATGATTCTCTACCCTTATCGCGGAAGCAGCCTGCTGATCAGCTCCCGGCGGCTGGATACATCGGCTTTGGCGAAGATCGATTTCAGATGATCCTGCACCGTATAAGCAGAGATATGAAGCGACTCGGCCAGCTCCTTGGTCGATAAGCCCAGCGACAGCATCTCGGCGAGCTGCTTCTCCCGCGCGGTGAAGGCAAAGGCCTCGGCCAGCAGCCTGAACACATCCGCAGAGCGGGCGCTGACGAAAGACACGGCCAGCAGCCGCTCCGGGCCGCCAAGCAGGCTTGCGGTTACGGTCAAGTAAGTCGCGTCTCCGGTCTGGAGACAGATTCTTGCCCGTGAAGGTTCAGCTCCGGCAGGCTTCTTCTCCTGCTCCGCAAGTACCCGCAGGCAGACGGCGCGTACCGTTCCGGGCAGCGCCTCCTCCGCCAGCTTCTCCTTCTGCCGGAGCCGGGCCAGCCAATTCTCCGCCGCAGTATTGGAGCTTTGCGGAGACAGATGCTCATCCAGCACCAGGATACCGTTGTCCTCCGGCACTTCCTTATCCGCTGCGGTCACCGGCAGGGCAGAGGCATAGCTGCGCAGACGTTCAGCGATCAGCGGCCCCGCCGCCGCGATCAAGGCGCATTCGTGCTCCTTGAACGGCGGTTGCCCCAGCGGCCGGAACAGGGTCAGGAACCCCCAGCAGACCCCGCCTGTGCGCAGCGCCACGCGCAGCTCATCCCCGAATCCGGCGGGCTGCAGCACCTTGCGGTAGCGTTCGCTCCGCTCCGGTTCCCCGCCTGTAGCTCCGCTTAAGCTGACTACCGGAATGTCCGCTATAGCCAGCTGCGCGTAGTTCATCTCATCCTCACGCAGATATTCATATTCCAGCAGCACGGAATGCACCGCCTCCAGTCCCTGCTCCGTCACTGCCCCGGTCGTTAAAAGCGTATGCGGGTCTACGGTCGTACAGCAGGCCGCACTAAAGGGAACCAGCCGGCGGAGCCTGGCAATCACCGCTTCCCGGTACTGCATCGAATCCTGGTCAGGCCCGCCCCGTGCCGGATCAAGCTTCGCAATGCTTCGTATCGCCTCGTTCATCTTCCTTCCTCTCCGAAATCCCACAAATGTGGGATAGTCTATCGCCCGTAATCCCCGGATAATAATACACAAGCGGAAACGGCTTTGCCGTCTTTTTTAAGGACGGTATCGTTTCAGCGAGAAATATAAGGATAAGTTATCGTCTGCAACATATAAATCCTTATATTTTTAATCTAATTATACCGCAGATACTGCGTAATATTATAAAGGACGGGATTCTATCATGAAAACAGATATTATAGTCATTGGCGGTTACGGTCACGTGGGATCACAGATTAGTCGTATTCTTGGAGAGAAGTACCCCGGCAAGGTCTATGCGGCAGGAAGAAATCTGCAGCGTGCCGAAGAGTTCTCCCGCAGCACCGGCGGGCATGTGAAGCCGCTCCGGCTGGCAGCGGATCAGCCTATGAACCCTCAGCTGCTGGACAAGACAAGGCTGGTCATCATGTGTCTCGACCAAGCGGACACCCGGCTGGCCGCAGCCTGCCTGCAGAGCGGAACCCATTACGTAGATGTCTCAGCAAACGGAGAATTCCTGACTAAGTTACAGCAACTGGACCCGGTCAAGCATGGCTTCCAGGCCTCTGCCCTGCTCAGTGTCGGCCTCGCTCCCGGCTTAACGAATCTGCTTACCGCGCAGGCCGCCCGGGAGCTTGCGCATACGGAGTCAATTGATATCTCCATCATGCTGGGGCTGGGCGACAGCCACGGGCAGGCGGCGCTGGAGTGGACGGTGGACAACCTCGCGGCGGATTTCACCATCACCGAACACGGCAGACCGCGTTCCGTCTCCAGCTTCACAGAAGCCAAAGCTGCTGATTTCGGCTTTGACTTGCGGCAGCACCGGACCTACCGCTTTCCTTTCTCGGATCAGGTGACCCTGCCGCTGACCCTGAATGTCCCTTCGGTCTCCACCCGGCTCTGCTTCGATTCCCGCAGCGCCACCTCCGCCGCAGCCCTGCTGAGGCGCTCCGGCTTGACCCGCCTGCTTCGTAACCGGACGGTCCGCAATCTCGCGGTCAAGGCACTCAGCCGCATCAGCTTCGGCTCGGAAGGCTACGCCGTCAAGATAGACGCCTACGGGTCATTGAATGGCAAGCCTGCTAAGGTAGAATACGGAATTGCAGGTGTCCACGAAGCGGCCATAACCGCCGTCACCGCTGCCGGGGTTGCGCTAAGGCTATATGAATCTGCCCCGGAGCCCGGAATCTATCACATCGAGCAGCTCTTCGCGCTCCATGCCGAAGGGGAAGAGTGTACGCTCGTCCCGGCAGCTCCAGGCGGAAGCGGTTCGTCCTTCCGTTACCCGCTGGACGGGCTGGCTATCTGGTCCCGGTCCTCCCGGCCTTGACATGCTTAAGCTGAGCGACAATGATCACGCTGATAATCACAAGCAGGAACCAGGAGCTGATCTTGCCAAAGCCTACCAGTTGCCACCGCTCGTGCTGGTCCGGGTACTGCCACGCCCCGAGGAAGGTGGCGATATTCTCAGCCAGCCAGATGAAGAAGCCGACAATGGCAAAAGCCAGTACAAGCGGCATCCGGTACGTCTTGCCCAGCACCTGGTAAATGATCCAGGTCCGCCAGAATACGACCACGACCAGTGCTGTCAGCCACCAGCGGAGATCGGGAATGAAGTGGTGGGTGAAGAAGTTCAGATAGATCGCGCCGCCCAGCAGCCCCGCCGAAGCCAGACCCGGCCAGCCGGTCAACTCCATCTGCAGCCTGCGCCAGATCTGGCACATGAAGCTGGCCACGCTGGCGTACATGAACCCGCTGTACAGCGGAACGCCGAACAGCTTCGTATAGCCGGGCTCCGGGTACGCCCAGGAGCCCATTTGGATTTTATAGAGCTCCAGCACCAGACCAATCACATGAAACACACCGATCACCTTAATCTCATCCAGCGTCTCCAGCCCGCTCCGGTACATCAGGTACTGCACAGTAAGCAGGATCAGCAGAATCAGATCATAGCGGTGGATGAACGGCAGCCGGAACGTCTCCGTAAGAATGAGCGTCCCGAAGATCGCCACAGGAAAAATACAGCTCATCGCCTGATGATACCCGAAATGCAGCAGCCGTGTTATGGGATTCACTCCGGCCCGCCTCCCGTTCCCGGCTCCTCCGGTTCACCGTTGTCCGGTATGTATTCCAGCAGATCCCCCGGCTGGCAATCAAGCGCCTTGCAAATGGCGGACAGCGTTGAGAAGCGGATCGCTTTGGCCTTGCCGTTCTTAAGGATCGACAGGTTCGCCATAGTGATGCCCACGCGCTCTGTAAGCTCAGTCACACTCATCTTCCGTTTCGCCAGCATCACATCAATATTCACTATAATCGCCATAGTCATCACCTCAGACTGTCAGATCATTCTCAGATTTCAATGCTATTGCCTCATTCAGGAGCTTCTGAAGTACGGCCGCGAATACGGCAATGACCATTGAAGCAAAAATCAGGATCAGCCCGATCACAATAATGCCCGGGGCATCATCCCGCTCCGCCAGCAGATAGAACAGCGGTAATCCTAAAGTGAACATTCCGCTGATCGACACTGCCGCATGCTTGATATGCTTCAGCACCCGTACCGAATTCTCCGAGAAAGCCTCATTACGGTCAATGAAGCCTAACAGCCTGTAGGCCTGGAACAGTGCTATAAAGAACGGCAGCGCCGCCCCGTAAAGATCGATCATTACCAGCACCTGGATGTAATTCTGGCCCGGATACAGCTCCAAGGCAAACTCCGCGATGGCCGGTACGGCAAAGATGCACAAGGCCAGCGCCGCCAGCGCAAATACAATAATGACCGCCTTCAGAAACGCCGTTGATCCCGGCTTACGATTCATCAAGAAACACCTCACTTATTAATGTGAGTTCAATTTAGCATATAATTTATCGTTAATCAATATTTTTTAATTGAAATAGAATATATTATTATTGTTTATTCCTGACGGCAGATATCTATGAACTGCTGAAGCGCAAGAGGCAGGGTCTCGTTCTTACGTGTGCAGACGGCAATGTTATTGCTTAGCTGAATGCCCTCCACATGAACACGGGACAATTGCTTCCATTCCACATAGTCCCGCACAGCCAGCGAGGAGATGAAGTTGGCCCCATAGCCCGCCATCACTGAACGGATCACTTCACCCAGCCCGCTGAACTGCAGAGTCACACGCGGCGGCTTCAGGCCATAGGCCGTGCATAACGAGACCAGCCGCGCCCGGGTGGAGCTGCCCTCCTCACGCATCACGAACGGCTCCTGCATCATCTCCGGCAGCGATACCGTACGGCCTGCGAAGGGATGGGAAGGGGCCACTACGAACCACAGCTCATCCTCCAAAAGCTCCAGCCAGTCCACATCCTCCGGCTTCTCCTTGGCCCCGCCCCCATAGAAGGCGACGTCCGCATCACGTCTCTGCAATTGCTCAAAGGCCTGCTGCGAATTCGTCGTTGTGATCTCAATCTCCACCCCCGGATGCCCGGCCTTGAACCGGGCCGCCCAACCCGGCACCAGGAAATTAGCCGGAAGGTAGGTGGCGGCAATGCGCAGCTTCCCCTTCCTGCCCTGACGGTAATCCTCTATGAACTCCTCCATCCGCTTCTCATAGGTGAACAGATTGCCTGCTTGCTTCGCCAGCTCTGTACCGAAGGGCGTCAGCGAAATCCCCCGGCCGCTGGGGTTGAACAGCGTCAGCCCCAGCTCCTTCTCGAACTTTTTGATCTGGCTGGTCACCGCCGGCTGGCTGATATTAAGCAAGGCTGACGCCTTCGTAACACTGCCCGTCTCAGCAACATAATAGAATAACCTCAGAGCATGAAGGTTCATAAGCATTCTCCATTCATAATCTAAATGTATGTTAATTGTACAAACATATATTAGTATTATGAATGATTTTACCTTATATTTAAAGCAGATCCAATACAACTAAAAAAACAACTAACGGAGGGATTCACATGAACGAACAGAGCAAATGGAGTAAGGTCGATGACTATTTCAATAACAATCTGCTGGACGAAGACCTGGTGCTGAACGCCGTACTGGATGCCCAAGCCGGGGCTGGTCTGCCGGATATCGCTGTCGCTCCCAACCAGGGGAAGCTGCTGCACCTGCTCGCCAAGATGAAGGGGGCCGCCAACATTCTCGAAATCGGCACCCTGAGCGGATACAGCACCATCTGGCTGGCGCGGGCGTTGCCGGAGCACGGACGGCTGGTCTCGCTGGAATTCGAGCACAAGCATGTCGTTGTCGCTGAGGATAATCTGAGAATGGCGGGGCTGGCAGACAAGACAGAGATCATTGAAGGTCCGGCGCTGGATTCGCTGGCGCTGCTGGAAGCCCGGGGAACGGAGCCGTTCGACTTCATCTTCATTGATGCCGACAAGCCGAACAATCCGCATTACCTGAAGTGGGCGCTGAAGCTGGCCCGGCCGGGCGCGGTCATTGTGGCCGATAATGTAGTGCGCGACGGCGAGGTGATTAATCCGGACAGTGCAGATGACCGGGTGCAGGGCATCCGCCGGTTCATGGATCTGCTCGCGGAAGAGCCGCGCATAGATGCTACGGCCCTGCAGACAGTGGGCAGCAAGGGCTATGACGGATTTGTGTTAGGCATTGTTAACGCTTGAATAATGAACAATAACGGAAATAACCCGCCAAGACTGGATAAGCAATCCATCCACGCTGGCGGGTTATTTGTTGAAGTCTAACGGGACAAGCCCTCAACGACCTTATCGATATTCCACTTGGTCATCTTCAGGTAGGTGTCTCCGTCTTCCCCTTCCTTAGCCAGAGAATCTGTGAAAATCCTGGAATGGACCGGCACCCCGGTCTCGCGGGATATCGTCTCCATCGTCTTGGGATTGACACTCGTCTCCAGGAATAACGCCGGAATCTGCTTCTCCTTGATCATGCCGATGATCCGGTTCATCTGCTCCGGTGTTCCCTGGCTGTCGGTGTTGATCTCCCAAATGAAGGCGGACTCGAAGCCATAGGCCCGGGAAAAGTATTTGAAGGCCCCTTCACTGGTGACCAGGACGCGCTTCTCCTGCGGGACCTTGCTCACAGCTTCCTTGGCATACTGATCCAGCTCCGTCAGCTCCTTCACGTACGCGGTCTGGTTATCCAGATAATACTGCTTGTTGTCCGGGTCCTGTTCAATCACTCGCTCAGTGATGACCTCCACATACTTGACCGCGTTCAGTATATCCAGCCAGGCATGAGGGTCAACCTGGGACTCCTTCCCCTTCTCGGTCAGGTACATCGGCGTGACCTTTTCGGAGACGGCAAATGCGGCCGCTTCCTTTTTCGTCACCTTGAGCAGATCCTGGAACCAGCCTTTGCCGGTCTCCAGATTCAAGCCATTATAGAAAATAAGGTCCGCGCTGGAAACCTTGCCTGTATCTGCGGGCAGCGGATCATACATATGCGGGTCTGTGCCGATAGGTACCATACTGTAGACCTCCGCCTTATCTCCGGTAATATTCCGGGTCATGTCTGCAAGGATGGAATAGGTGGCTACAATCTGCAGCTTCCCGTCACCTTCCGCCTCCTCCTTGCTGGTACTGCTGTCAGAACAAGCTGCGAGCAGCAGAAGGAGCAGGGATACGGTTATGATTTTGACGATATGAATCCGGTTTGTACGTCTCATGCTTGCTTCAGTCCTTTCCGCAGAAAATTATTCTTGGGCGATATGATGAATGAAATGCTGAACAGGGTGACGCCTACCAGCACGATTGTTGCACTTGTCGGCAGATTATAGCGGAAGCTCACGTATACGCCGATGATCCCTGAGGCTGCCCCTACTGCGGAGGCTAATACGATCATATGCAGCAAGGAATTGGACCACAGATACGAGGTGGCTGCCGGGATGACCAGCATGGCGATGACCAGCACAATGCCAACCTGGGACAAGGAGGAGACGGTCACTACGGAGAGCAGCATCATCAGCAGATAATGATAGAAGCCGGTCTTCAGCCCGTAAGCCTTCGCTACCACCGGGTCGAACGAGCTGATCAGCAGTTCTTTATACAGCAGAGTAATAATGGCAAGCACCGCCAGCATGATGATGAAGGATTGCAGCAGCTCGGACTGCGGGACGGCCAGAATGTTGCCGAACAGAATATGAGTGAGATCCAGCCCGCTGCGGGCAAATGTAATCAGGACAATACCGAGTGCAAAGAAGGAGCTGAGAATGATGCCGATGGAGGTATCGCTCTTGATATTGCTGCGGCTGGTGATGAATTGAATGAGAATAGCGGCTAACAGGCCGAACAACGAAGCGCCCAGCAGGATGTTGATGCCCAGAATATAAGACAGGGCGACGCCCGGAAGCACCGCGTGAGATAAGGCATCGCCCATCAGCGACATTTTGCGCAGAACGATGAAGCTGCCCAGCGCCCCCGAGACAATCCCGAGAATAATCGCAGATAACCCGGCGTTCAGCGCGTATACCGGAATATTCAGCAGACTGGATAAGGACTCAATCATGAGCGGCACCTCCTGCTCCCTGGATCATTACATTGCCCAAAGATGTACCGTAGGCTCTGCGGATATTCTCTGTGGTGAAGGTGTCCTGCACATCTCCGAAGGCGATAAGCTGCTTGTTGAGCAGAATGATCAGGTCAAAATATTCTTCGACCTCATGCAGATCATGGTGCACTGTCAGAATGGTCTTGCCTTCCTCGCGGAGCTGTTTGAACAGGTCCACAATGATACGCTCACTAACCATATCAATGCCGACAAACGGCTCATCCAGGAAAAACACACTGGCCTCCTGGGCCAGCGCCCGGGCGATAAACACCCGCTGCAGCTGCCCGCCGGACAAATTGCTGATCTGCTTATCCGCAAGGTCACCGATCTCCACCATCGCCATGCTGCGCTCCGCAATAGTCCGCTCCTTCTTACCCGGACGCCGGAACAGCTTCAGGTTCGGATAAGTTCCGGTCAGCACTGTATCCTTAACTGTAATGGGAAAAGTCAGGTCAATATCGTTCTTCTGCGGCACGTAGGCGATATTCCGTCTGTACAGGGCAATGTCCTTGCCCTCCGCCTTCACCGTTCCGCTTCTCTTCTTGATCACATCCAGCAGTGCCTTAATGAACGTGGACTTCCCGGCGCCATTGGGCCCGATAATGCCCACCGAATGCCCGAAGGGGATATCGAGCGTCACTCCTTCCAGCGCTGAATTGCCGAAATAATCAACGTTCAAGCCTTTAATCTGAATCATGTCTGCACCCCGTCTCTTGTTTGGACTATCTATATAAATTGAACTAATGATTTTTAGGTTTGGGATTGGCCGTGACTCCAGAGAAGTTTTGGACTTCCGGCCGCTGTTGTCCCCAGATTTCTTGATTCGAACCGCTGTACGCGGTAGAAATCCGGTGACTGCGGGTGCTTACGATGCGAGCTTTCCTACGGAAAGCTTTCAGGCGGAAGCTACCGCTCCTCCAGTTCCAAAATTCCCCACCGCCACTTTTCCCTTTACATATATTTTCAAGTTCAATCTATATAGCAATTTAATGAATCTATTGTGTATATTGTTTCTCATAAACACAATTGTTTCCCTAAGGAAACTTTTATTCTTATGGATAATATATTTGATCATAGGCAAATTGTCAACGGTAATTTAAATTTTAATTACAGTCGTGCCGTTGATTAATGTTCAGGGGCGGCGCCCCCCTCTTAGCGGCAAATAGGTGGAAAAACGTATCTTAATAAGCCCGCTTTAGGCAAATACAAGGTAATAAGTGGAAATAATACAACCGAAATAGTTTGTTTGGGCTTCTGCGGCTGGAAAGGCTGAAATTAAGTGTTGTTTATACAACTGTTGTCCGGGAAGCGCTCATTCGTTCATCAGCAAGTGGAGGAAATCCACCTGTTTCCTAAGGCTAACGCTACTCTACTAAGCACCAGCAGATTGTATTTGCTTTTCCGCATACGTTTGGCCTACGAGTACACGCACCCCACCCCGCAACACCGCATGAGCAAGCTATCATCCTATTTGCCGATACAACCAACGATAAAAAAAGCCCGACCCGGCTGCCGCGTGCGCGGACATCCTGATCAGACCGATTGAAGTTGCTCTATTCTTCAAAAATCTCCTCCAGCACCCGCCCGTCCCCCGGCCCGAACCCCAGCCCCAGAATCCGTCCCATCGTCGGGGCGATGTCAACCATCTCCAGATCGCCGATGGGGTAGCTCTGCTTGATCCCTGCGCCTGCGATGACGAGATTGCAGCGGTATCCGCTTGCATCCGGCGAGTAGCCGTGCGTAGCATAGCGAATGCCCTCGGCCTGCAGATCGGTGACCAGCGTGTCTGTCAACGCCTCATCGAAGCTGTAGCTCCGCTGTGCTTCTAGCATGACTTTTGCCACTGGACTGGCATGGAGCTTCTTCAGCGTCTCTTCCGTATATACACTCTCAATTCCCGGTGCTCCATCTCGCCTGTATTCATCCACCGCCGCCAAGGCCAGCCGCTGCGCCTCCTCATCTCCGGGCTGTACATGCAGATAAGCTGAACCGCCGCCGCTCTGGAAGTAAGCCCGCCAGTGCATCACGCCGTCCTTGTCATAGATCAGCCCTTTAGCCTGCAAAAGATTGTTCAAATGCAGCTTGTAGCGCACGTTGAACTGACCATGGTCACCAAGCACCATAATCACCGTCTGCTCCCGGATTCCGGCATCCTCTACCGCCTGCATGATCTCACCCAGCCGGTTGTCCATCCGCAGGATGACATCGTCTACTTCCCCGCAGTCCGTGCCGTACATATGCTTGGTGTCATCCAGGTCAATCAGATGCATCATGAGCAGGTTCGGCTTATGACGCTTAATTGTATCGGCGGCGCACTTCGTGGTGAAGTTATCAAGCTGCGGCTGGGCGATGCCCTGCCTGATCCGTCCGTATTTCAGCTCCAGCCGGGCGCAGTACAGGGGACTGCCGCTTCGCAGTATCTTGAGCGCCTGATTCTCCCCTTTTAGCGCCCGGATCTCTGGAATATTATACTGGATCGAGGACTTGCCGCTTACCGGCCACAGTAGTCCCGCCGTACTCAGCCCCGCCTTATGTGCTGCATCATAGATCGTTGGTACCTGTACCGCCTCGCGGAACCAGAACCAGCGCTGCTCCTCCTCCGGCACGAACGGCTGCAGCGGATTGTTGTGATGAATACCATGCTTATCCGGGTAGACGCCGGTAGCGATGGTAGTGTGCACCACGTAAGTGAGCGTGGGATAGACACTTCTGAGACGGTTGCTGTAGGCACCGCCGGTGATTAGCTTCGACAGATTGGGCAGGCGGCTGGCCATCTCCCAGTGGTCTTCAGAGAAGGCATCATAGGAAATGACGATCAGATGCTTGGCTGCAGAGAGTGGTTGCGGTTGCAATCCGGCAGATTCCATACTATGTCCCCTTTGGCAATGTGATGAAGATGAAGCAGCCGATCAGAAAGAGCGGAATGATCGATAAAATACTATAGCGGGCATCCCCGGTCAAGGTAGTGGTCAGTGACATTAAGGCAGGGCCGAGAATCGCCGCGAACTTGCCGAAAATATTATAGAACCCGAAGAATTCGTTGGAATTCTCCTTCGGGATGATTTTAGCGAAATAGGACCGGCTAAGCGCCTGAATACCGCCCTGTGCCGAGCCGATCAGCGCACCTAGCAGGAAGATATGCCACACCGAGCTAATGAAGAACGCTGCGATACAAGAAATAACGTAGGTGAAGATTCCGGCAATAATCAGATTCCGGGCGGAGTAGGTTTTGGCCAGATTGCCATAGAGAATCGCGCAGGGAAAGGCAATAATCTGGATGATGAGCAGAATTCCCAGCAGCGTGAAGGTGTCCAGGGCATCTGTGCCGAGGACCGAGGTGGCGTAGGGCACAACCATTTTGATAATCGTATCCACTCCGTCAATATAGAAGAAGTAAGCAAGCAGGAACACAAACACTATCCGGTGCTGGCGGATATTCCTGAAGGTGACAGCGATACGCTGGAAGCTCCGGGCCACAGGCTTCGGCTCAGGCTCGATATAATATCTCTGCTTCACATCCCGGATCATCGGCACCGTCAGCAGTCCCCACCAGAGCGCCGTAATGATGAACCCGATCTGGTAGCCGATGGCCTTGTCCATTCCCAGCAGGAAGATCAGCAGCAGACTGATGCCGAACGGAATACAACTGAAGATGTAGCCGTAGGCAAACCCTCGGGTAGACACCTTGTCCATCCGTTCATCCTCCGTAATATCCACCAGGAAGGAATCGTAGAAGATATTAGACCCGGCGAAGCCGACCGCTGACAGAATGTAAAAGGCAATAAGCAGCTGCCATTGCCCGCTCTCCGGGGACACGAAGGCCAGGGATGCGGTGGCAAGGATACCGAGCGCAGCGAAAAAAATAAAGAACCGCTTCTTCCGGTCCTTATAATCGGCAATCGTACCGAGAATCGGGCTGAGGACCGCGACCAGAATACTGGCGATCGAATTGAAGTACCCCAGATCCATGCTGCTGCCCACATTATTGAACATCCCGAAGATAATCGGCAGCAGCGCCGTAGTCACGGCCATCGAATAAGCGGAATTCCCGCAGTCGTACAGAATCCACGATCTCTCCTCTTTGCTTAGCTTCATCTCATCTTCTCCTCTTATAACCGATTGTTTCAGTTATATCACGCGAACATATGAAGCATGTTAATGGGGTGTAAAATCACGGGCAGTTCTGTTATTACGATTACGTCCATCATACCATAGGCCTTCTTCCCAGGTGATGACTATATCTGAATCCGCTCGTACAGGCCGCCAAAGAATGCCGCCCCCCTCCGACTATGAGCTTGACCCGACGGCTCCTAGCCGATCAAGCCAAGCTCAGGTAAGGTTTGTTTGGCTGCCCGTAAAAGTTCCCACCTGTGATCACACCAGGAACTCTTCCGTGTCTGACAGCAGCTCCGCTCCGAATTGGCTCTGAACCCAGGTGTCCGAGTAGACCGTATCGAGATACCGTTCCCCCTTATCATGCAGGATGGCGGTGCAGACTGCGCCGGGAGGGATCTCCTCCTTAAGTTGCCGAATAGCGGCAAGCACTGCCCCGGAGGAGGCTCCGGCCAGAATGGATTCCCTGCGGGCCAGCGCCCGGCAGCCCTTCACCATATCAGCGTCAGTCACATGCACAATCCGGTCGATCAGCTCCAGTCTGCGCAGCGGCGGCACAATACCGGCACCCAGTCCAGGGAAGAGCCGCTTCTTCGGATGGCCGCCAAAAATAACACTACCCTCTGCATCCACCGCCACAATCCGGGTCCGCAGTCCCTTGTCCTTCACGTATTCTGCCAGCCCGTTTATCGTTCCGCAGGTACTGACACTACAGAACAGATAATCGACCTGCCCCAGCTCCGTCACGATCTCCGGCATGGTCGTATCATAATGGGATAGATAGTTATTGGGACTAGCGTACTGATTCGGCCAATAGCTGCCCGGTATCTCCGCGAGCAGCTGCTGCACACGCTTCAGCCGGGCCGGCAGGAATTCCCCGGTTTCAGGATCCGGGCGGTCAATGAAATCAATGTCCGCACCCAGCGCCTTCAGCATCTGAATATTCATCCCGGTAGTTCTGGCATCCACCACACTGATGAAGGTCATCCCGAGCTGCTTGCATATCATGGCCAGGCTGATGGCCATATTCCCGGAGCTGGATTCAATGATTACGGTCCCAGGCCCGATAAGCCCTTCCTTCCAGGCCTCCCGGATCATCCACAGTGCTGGACGGTCTTTAGCGCTTCCTCCGGGGTTCATTAGCTCCATTTTGGCATATACGCTGAACCCGCTTTCGGGAAACAGATGGTCCAGCTTGAGAAGTGGTGTATGCCCGATAGCCGATAATATCCCGCTGTTAAGCTGCGGCTCAGCCCTCTGCTCCACTGCCTGCCGCTTCATTTGATCTTTCCGGTAATACAGCTTCTTATTCTTCACCTGCCCGCCCGCAAGCTCCCCGTCCTCTGCCGTCAGAATGACCTCAATATCGTCAAGCAGGTGATTGGCGATCATCAGACCAATCTCCGGGATGCATGACCTGATCTCTTCCCTGATGACCGGAACGCAGGTAGGATCTGCTGACCTGCTCTGGATATACACGGATAATGCATTATGGCTGACCCCGACCCGGACCCTGGCCTGCTGAAGGTGACGGTAGACCACCTGTTCAATATCGTAGATGCTGATTTTCTCCCCATGCTTCAGTTCGCGGCCCACCCGCTTGACGATGGACTGGAAGCTCTGCCGCTCCACCCCGTCTACCTCCACAGTCCTGAAATCCCTCACCACATCATAGGTGACAAACCGGAGGGCTGGCAGCAGCTTACGCACAGTTGAGGTCAGCACGAGAATTCCTTCACCGTTACCCAGCGGGTCGAGTCCTTCTCCTACGATCTCCGTTCCTACGGTTTCGGCAACGATGCCTTCAGCCAGCAGATACCGGCCCAGCTCATGCGAATAATAAGCAATCGTGCCGATTTCAATTGAGCCGTACGTATCGGTAATATCCTCCGGCTTCAGGCCGAACAGGCGGGCCATATTCTGCTGCCACTCCTGTGTAGCGATCTCGCCGACCAGAATGATTTTGCGGATTCCAAACGCCAGGGGGTCTTCTGCTGCATGTACGATGTGATCCAGGATAGAGGGCATTGTGTAGAGCAGGTCGGGCTGGAAAGCCTGAATACGCTCAATATGCTGTTCTACCGGCAACTCGAAGGGAATGGAGCTGTTCACCAGTCCCAGCCGTGCAAAAATAGCCAGTGCCGTATCCGCAGCATGTCCGGTTCCCATATCCGCCAGCGCCCTGGCACATCCGCTTCCCCGAAGCAATTCCCCGAACAGCCTGGTTTTGATATCGATATAATGCTGTTCATCCTCTTCCGAATAGACGATTGCCTTACGCCGTCCTGTACTGGTGCCCGAGGTCCGGTAGACGGCAAGAGAAGGATCGGGTTCATTATTATAATAATGAGTGTCCAGCAGATCCGAAGTCATCAGGGGAAGATACTCCAGACTGTAATTCTCGTGCTCATTGCCCATAAGATCCTTGTACCAGGGGAAGTACCTGATTACTTCGTTTACTTGATCCCGCCACTGCTCCCTCATTCCATTCGACGCCTCCCGCACCGGTTGCCTGAACGCAGCCTCCCGGATAAATACCTTCAATAATCTATGTATTCATCTGCCTGTGTGTTCGGCCCCGGGGCATCCGCCCAAGCCAAATCCGGCTCTGTACCGTACTATAGCCTATTAGAGTCTATGAACGGAGGAGTAGCATGAAGGAGCAAATCAGCCGGATATCCAATAAATTAACGAAGACAAGGGTACTGGCGAAGAAGGCTGAATTAAAGCGGCATATCCCGGAGACCCGGCAATTAAACCAGAGAGTACTCCAGGCGATGCTGCAAAACCATCAGATGGTCTATATTAAGCCCTGCTGCGGTTCGTTAGGCGAAGGGGTCATAAGGGTTGAACAGCGGATACTGCGGAGTGGTAGCGGCGCTGGCGGAAACGAAGCTGATTCGGGGACCACGCGGTCCTACCGTTATCAGGCAGGGACAAGGATAAGCACATTCAGTAATTATAACGAGGCATATGAGGCCCTCCTGACGGAGACCCGGGGCCGGGCCTATCTGGTGCAAAAGGGCATCCGGCTGCTGACTTACGGCGGACGGCCTTTTGATATCCGCGTGATGGTGCAGCGTAATCCTCAGGGAGAGTGGGAGGCTACAGGAGCGGCGGGACGCGTGGCACATCCGCACAAGGTGGTTACGAATGGCAGCCAAGGCGGAACCATCTATCCGGTGGAGACGCTGCTGAAGGCTTACACCCGTTCCGGGAAGCGCAAGCCTCTGCTTGCCCAAATGCACAGGCTTGGCGTGAAATGCGCCATCCAGTTAAGCTCTGTCTATCCCGGCCTTAAGGAGATCGGCGTCGACTTGGCTCTGGACCGGCGGCTGATCCCGTGGATTCTGGAGGTGAACACCGCCCCCGATCCCTGCCCGTTCACCAAGCTGAAGGATACCCGGATGCTGGACCGGATCGTAAGATACGGCAAAGCCTACGGGCGTACCTACAAGCTCAAGTGCATGAAGGCCAAGAGGGGCGTGTAGGTACAGCATGCCCCATCCTTGCGCCCGCCCTCCGGCCGCACGCAAGCTTCAGTGATTGTCACGGTAAGCCCCCGGGGTGCTGCCGGTGTATTTTTTGAACACCTTGTTGAAGTAATGCTTGTTCTCATACCCGACCCGGCGTCCGATCTCGACTACCGGCAGATCCCGGTGGAGGCTCAGCAGCTTCTGCGCTTCCTTGATCCGGGTGGTATTCAGGTAATTGACGAACGTATCGCCGGTGACCTTCTTGAACAGGCTGCTGATGTAATTCGGATGAAGATGCATCAGCTCAGCCAGATGATCCAGGGACAGGTCATTCATATAATTCAGCCGGGTATAGGCAAGAATCCGCTTGGCATGAGGCGGACAGTCCGTGCTGTCCAGGGAGGGAAGATTCCGGTTCACCTGACTCAGCAGCCGGGCTACCTCCTCCTTATCCACCGGCTTCAGCAGGTAGTCCACTACCCCGTAGCGGAGTGCCCGGCGGGCATATTCGAAGTCATCATGTCCGGTAAGAATAATGAAGCGCTCACATAAACCGTTCTCCTTCGCCTCCTCCATCATCTCGAACCCGTTCTTCTCCGGCATATGCAGATCGGTTACTGTCACATCCGGCATATATTCCTTCATCATCTGAAGCGCCTCGAAGGCGTCGCCGGCCTCGCGGATCTCAGCTCCGACCGGCGCGGCTCCGCCAATCACCTTCACCAGCCCTCCAAGGATAATCGGCTCATCGTCTACGATCAGAATTCTCATGCTTGCTCTGCCGCCCCTTTCGATAGGATGATGGTCAGGCAGGTCCCCTTGCCCTCCTCACTCTCAAGAACCAGCCGTGAGGTCCCGCCATAAAATGATTTAATCCGTTCGCTCACATTATACAGCCCTACGCCTCCCTCCGTCTCATCCTGAGCCTTCACCTCTTCCCCGCGGGATAACCGGGCGCGAATAAGCCGTACCTGTTCCTCAGGAATGCCAATACCGCTGTCCGACACGCTGATTCGGATCTCATCCGCCGTTTCCTTCGCCTGTATCAGGATATGGACCGGCCGCAGCGTCACGGCAGCTCCGTGAATAATACTATTCTCCACCAGCGGCTGGAGGATGAATCTTGGACAGATCAGGGTCTCGGCAGCCACAGCGATATCGACCTCATAGGTGAGTCTTTTTTGCAGCCGCATTTTGTGAATATTGAGGTAGAAGACTACGGTCTCAAGTTCTTGGGAAAGAACGGTATGATCGTCCTGGGCAGACAGGCTGTAGCGCATCAGCTTGCCGAACCAGTAAGAGATCTCGGCCACTTCCTTGTCGTTGTTCGATTCGGCCAGCATGCGGATGGTCTCCAGCGTATTATAGAGAAAATGCGGCTTGATCTGGGCCTGAAGCACCTTGTAAGCGGCTTCCTTATTGCGCAGCTCGGCCCGGTGGACATTGTTGATCAGCTCATCCATGCGCAGGAGCATCGAATTATAGGTCTCGGTCAGGAAGCTGATCTCATCCCTTCGCCCCGGCTTATCCTCCTTGCTGACCGACTGCTTCAGGTTGTCATCATTCAGATTGCGCATATGTCTGGCAAGACGGAGAACGCGCTTCGTAATCGTTGAAGCCAGTGTGTAATAGGCAAACGACAATAACGCAAGCAGCACCGCGAAAGTCGTAATCATCACCAGCTCCTGGCTCCGGATCGAGCGGAACACTTCGGATACCTTGCCGATTACGGCGACACGTACGCCCAGTTCCTTCATATATAACTGATTAACAATGACCTCCCGGTTGATGAAATAGGTCTGCGCTTCTCCCGAGGCCAGTCTTCTCCAGGTGGCATCGTCCACCGCTGCGGGAATGCCTTCCCGCTCCAGCGGCTTGCCCTCCGCCGGCAGCAGCAGCGCGGTCCAATCCCCTCCGCCTGTCGCCCGGTAGAACTTGCGGATCAGCTCACTGCCGACCCGCAGCTCCAGCAGTCCCACAATCTCGGTAAAATCATTGTTATATATATTCTGATAGAATACCAGCGGGGGAGCTTCCACCTTGGAGTCGGGGAGTATCCATTTGCCCTGTCCCGGCCGCAGCATACGGGTAGCCTCGGCACCCTGTTCATCCAGCGCCGATAGTTCGAGCAGCCGGTCAGTAATGGGCAGCACGCCCTGCTTGGTCAGATAGATTCTGATGCCCTCAATCTCAGGACTGATATTAAGCGATTGCATAATCACCGGATTAATATAACGGTTGTAGGCATATACACTCTCTGCGTCCGTCTCATAGCTGCCGTCCAGATAATCTGTGACATACGGATTGTATTGCAGCATCCGCTGCGTGGAATCAATCCGGGCCAGGTCCGCCTTCATGTTGGCATAAGCCTGCTCCAGAATCTTCTGACGGCTCTCCACAAACTGGCCGCTTACACTGTCATAGATCTTACTATAATAATAGTAACCAAACGCAACTACCGGAATAAAAATCAGAAGGATATACCCTGCTATCATTTTGCGTACAATGCTCACGGCAGTCTGTCCCTCCGGTGCCTGACTTGTGTTCTATAATCCTACCATGAACATGTAAAACCCGGTAGAGACTGATCTCTACCGGCAGGAATTCGCTTACTTGAACAATTCTTTTTTCTTCTGATAGGTTGCATTCGCCCAGTCGGTGAGCTTCTGCAAGCCAATGTTCTCTGCGTTCTTCAGCATATTCTCATAGGCTGCTACTGCGGCTTCCTCCGATTCAGCCAGATAGATTTTGACCTTCTCATTCTTGACCATCTCATCGATCTTGGTCTTAATGGTCTTCTCCTGTGAATCCGGCTGAGTCTGGATCAGGCCGATCTCCGGCTTGTAGATGCGGATCGACTTCAGATCCATCAGCGCCTGAGTTTTCTGCAGCTCAGGAACATAGGACAGCATGCCTTCAGTAACTCCATCATTATAGAGATACCACCACTTAATACCGTTGCTGTTCACGAAATCGGCATCGGACGGATTGTATTTGAAATCGGGGTGGCCTTCTTCATTCCAGGTCCAGTGCACGCCCTCTACCCCGAACATCGTCAGCTTCTTGCCCTCGTCGCTGGCCAGATACTGGATGAATTTGATGGAGGCCTCCGGGTCCTTATTCTTCTTGGTGATAAAGGTTCCGGAGAAGCCGAGTCCTGAGCTGACTACCTTGGCATCCTTCGACAATACGCTTGGCAGCATCTTGAAGGAGAAATTCCCCTGATTGCTCTTGATCTTGATGTTATCGGTATCTGCGGTGGATACGGTGTGGCTATGGGCGAAGGCTTTGCCGCCCGTAGCATATTGATCATCAATCTGGTCATTGGCCAGTGCGAAATTCTCAGCCAGGATATAGCCGTTGCGGTACAGGCTATTCATGAACTTGAAGAAGTCCAGCATCTTGGGCTGCCTGATCGCATATTCCACCTTGCCGTCCTGTTCATACCAGCCGTCGAGCAGGGTCTCCGTACCGAATTGGGCCAGGAAATACTGCTCGATCCAGTCCTTGTCCATAATCAGCGGGACCATCTCGGGATATTTCTCCTTGACCATGCCCAGCACCTTGACGAAATCATCCAGGGTCTTAATCGGCGGATTCCCCAGCTCCTTCAGAATATCCTCCCGTACCGCGATGCCAGGGTTGCCGTCGCTGCCTAACGAATATTTACTATTCTTCATCTCCTCCTGGGTCGCAAAGGAATTCCGCACGGTATAGAAATTGCCGTCATCCATGGTATGGATGGCAATCCGGGTCTTGTCAATCTTGAAATCCGGCGCATATTTCTCAATCAGTTCATTCCAGGAATACGACAGCTTCGAGTCGGATAACCGGTCTACATTGGAAGAGGTGAACACCAGGTCCGGCAGGTCACCGGAGGCAATCATCAGCGGAAGCTGTTTGTCATCGGTGGCAACCGTAACCTTCAGCTTCACCCCTGTCTTCTCGGTAATCATGTCGGCGACCGGGCCCTTCCATTCCGTAACCGGGTACCACGACGCATCAATGAACAGGCTTAACTCCTTCACCTGTCCGGGCTTGGCAGGTGCATTCCCGCCTGCTGCGGCGTCCGGGCTGCCGGACGGGGCGGGCTGGGCGGTATTTCCCCCGTTACCGCCGCAGGCGGATAACACTACGGCCATTGAGAGTGCGGCTGCGACGATCTTGAAGCTTCTGCTTTTGTTCAAGCTAATCCCTCCATGATTGAATTAATGGGCTGTATGAGCGATGGAACATTTGAACACCGAAGCACTGGCCTAGCCTTTTACCGAACCCAGCATGATTCCAGAAACGAAATACTTCTGCAGGAACGGGTACACACAGATAATGGGAACAATGGAAACGACCATTGAGGTCACCTGTAACGAAAAGCTGGTCACCCCCGCCGAGGCACTGTTGGCTACCGCCAGCGAATCCATCGGAGAGTTGCTCTTGTTGATGACCTCCATCATGCGGAAGGCCAGCGTACGCAGCTCCTCGGACTGGACGAAATAAGCCGAATCCAGCCAGGAATTCCATTGCCCGACCCCCATGAACAAGGCCATAGTCGCCAGCACCGGCGTTGAGACCGGCAGGATGATGCGGAAGAATATCGTAAGCTCACCGGCCCCGTCTATATGCGCAGATTCTTTTAGCTCAGCGGGAATTTCACGGAAGAATGAGATCGCAATGAGCAGGAAGAACGTGCTGAGCATGGACGGGATGATGTACACCGCAAAGGAATTTAACAAGCCTAGTGAACGCAAGACTACATAATAAGGGATCAGTCCGCCGGAGAAGTACATGGCGAATACGATCACTGTGAAATAAACCTTGCTGAATAACAGATCACGATGGGATAGACCGTAAGCGACGATACTGGTGAGCAGCAGTCCGAGCAAGGTGCCGGACACCGTCCGCAGTACGGAGACCAGGAAAGCCTTCACCCACTTGGGATCATCCATGAACACCCGGTAATTCTCCAGGGTAAAGTTCCGGGGCCACAGATACACCCCGCCCAGCAGCGAGTCTGAGCCTTTATTAAATGAAGCTATTAACACGTAATAGAACGGGTACAGCATCGTGAGCATAATAATGAACAATACCACATAGATCACGCTGTCAAAAACAAAATCCTTCTGCCGCTGACTCTTCAGCATAGCCTTCCCTCCTCTCTCTAAAACAGACTGGAGCCCGATACCCGCTTAGCGATATAGTTACTGGAGAAAATCAGCGCTACAGATATCACCGATTGAATTAAATCGATCGCTGCTGCATAGGAGAACCGCCCGTCGCTTAACCCCACCCTGAATGCGTAGGTCTGGACAATCTCTGAGGTTGGATTATTAATACTGTTGCCGAGCAGGTAGGCCTGCTCGAAGTTTGAACCAACCAGTCCGCCGCCGAGAATGCTCCCGATGGTCAGTACCAGGACAACCACGATGGTTCCCTTCATCCCCGGCAGGGTGATATAACGGATACGCGCCAGCCTTCCGGCTCCGTCAATCTCTGCGGCCTCATAGAGCGAGGGGCTGATCCCGGATATCGCCGCCAGAAAAATAATCGTCCACCAGCCCATCTCCTTCCACACCGCACTCCCTACCGCCAGTCCCCAAAAATAATTCGGACTGGTCAGAAAGGCCAGCGGCTCATCCGTGAAGCCCATCGCCATCAGCGCCTTATTGACCACACCGACATCGGCAGACAGGAAGGCATAGGATACGCCCACCACGACCACCCAGGAGATAAAATGCGGCAGATAGCTGATCGTCTGCACAAACCGCTTGAAGGCCATGTGCTTCACTTCGTTCAGCATGATCGCCAGCAGGATCGGCGCCGGAAAGGCGAAGATGACCTTCAGCAGACTGAGGACCAGCGTATTGCGGACCAGCTTGCCGAATTGATAGTCATGGATGAATTCATCGAAATACCTCAGCCCGACCCAATCGCTGGTGAAGATTCCTTTGATGCCGCCGGAGATGCTGTAATCCTTGAACGCCATTAGGATGCCGAACATCGGAGTGTACGCGAAGATCAGCAGATAGATCATGCCTAGCCCGACGAACAAATGCAGTACTTTCTGTTTTTTAAACCGCTTCCATAAAAACGACCGCCGGCCGCCGCCGGTTCCGGGACTTTTTGGCTGTGTTTCCAATTCCATATGCGCTCCTCCCTCGTACCTTTAGTTTACCTTCCAGGGAAGGGGCGCCGTAAGCTCACATTCTTAAGAAAGCGTTGTCATTTTTGAATACGGCTAAGACATACTTAACTGGCTCCATCTACATTATTATATAAATTGAACTAATTATTTTTATGTTTTGGGATTAGCCGCGACTCCAGAGAAGTTTTGGACTTCCGGCCGCTGTTGTATTGGGATTTCCTGATTGAAACCGCTCCTCGCGGTAGAAATCCAAACCAAGCATATGCTTCCGTAGATAGCTTTCCTGCGGAAAGCTTTCAGGCGGACGCTACCGCTCCTACAGTTCCAAAATTCCCCTCCGCCCCTTTTCCTTTAACTTGAGTTTTCAAGTTCAATCTATATAGTTGCATAAACGCCTATAAAATCCAGTTAATTCTGCCAGCCTGTTGGGGTATTGTGCAGGAAATCCAAATATTCACTATAGTGACGACTGGGCATAGAGCCAGTGGCTGATATTCAGCTTATAATAGTAGTATTATCATTTTAAAGGGTACAGGTGCCAACTATGAACTCTATGGAATACGGACTCAACGAGGGTCCAATGGTAAAAGGGAACGGGTATAAGCCCCCTAATCTGCACAGATGGGGACCGGGCGTCAGAGATGTATATGCGCTGCATTATATCGTAAGCGGCAGAGGTTACTTGAAGACTGGCCAGGTGGTACACCCTGTGGAGGCGGGGGAGAGCTTTATGATTTTTCCGCAGACGGAGGTGTATTACTATCCTGATCCGCAGGACCCGTGGGCCTATTGCTGGATTGAATTCAGCGGGGCAGAGGCCTTACGCTTACTTGCCATGATTCATATCTCACCGGAGCAGCCCGTTGTGTCGGCCGCCCCGCAGGATTTCAGGGCCATGTTCGATCAGGTCAAGGGGTACGAACTGGAGCCGTATGCACGGGAGCGGTCGGATGCGGCTCTTCATCTGCTGCTGTCGTACTACATGGAGTATTATCCTAGCGGGCAGGCCAGTCTCAAGAAGGACTATGTAGGGTCAGCGAAGGCCTATATCGAGAGTAACTATTGGAAGTCTTCCTTATCAGTGCTGGATGTGGTGGAATATGTGACGATTGAGCGCAGCTACCTGTTCCGGCTGTTCAAAAAAGAGACAGGAACCTCCATCTCCGGCTACCTGACCGCCGTGCGTATCCGGCGTGCCTGTGATCTGCTGGCAGAGTCGCGGCTGTCGGTTAAGTCCTTGTCCTACTCAGTCGGTTACCACGACCCGCTGTACTTCTCGAAGATATTTAAGAAGGTCACTTCTTACACGCCGTCACAGTACAGGAAGGTGTATAGGGAGGGTAAGCTGTCCCTCCCTGCGGCGGATGGGAGTGAGGGGTGAGATTGGCAGGTGCGGGGACAAGCTGCCTGTGCGGTGAGTGATGGCGGGCGAAATGTAATCGGTTTTTCGATTACATTTCCGGCTACACCACCCATCAGGCCCATTGTAATCGGTTTTTCGATTACATTTCCGTCCACACCACCCATCCGGCCCATTGTAATCGGTTTTTCGATTACATTTCCGCCCACACCACCCATCCGGCGCAATGTGATCGGTTTTTCGATTACATTTCCCTCCACAACCCCCGTCCGGCGCAATGTAATCGGTTTTTCGATTAAATTCGGTGACGCTGTTTTTTAGACCAGATCTGGGCTTTGAATTGTACCAATGTACTCGTAATATGTAACTCGTGGAGATGTCCCTCTAGCTACAGGACGGAATTTCCCCTTATCCACCAGCATACGGCTGTACTTAATAATTGTCGTGTAATGTAACTCAAGCTCTCTCGCTGCATCACCTGGACGAAGGACACGATAGTTACGGATAGCTAACCTCATCAAATCCCGTTCAATTCTGGAATAGGATTTCTCTGTGCTTCTATTAGCAGTTCCTGCCAACAAATAAGGAGTCAGCACGTTCCTCAGTGTGGAAAGGACAAAAGACGGATTCTCCTTCAGCTCATCCAGCGAGATATAGAGAACCATGTAGTCCTGTGATTGCAGGAAGAGACCGCGATTCAAATCCATACGGTATTTGCTCCGGTCCGTACCATGCGAGCCGTAATCCATAATCTCAAATGCAATACGCGAGGAACCAACCTCCCACAGTAAATCAACAAAATAGGATCTGCCGCGCCAGTCCTTAACTTCATATTCCGGATGGAGTCCGTGAAAATGTCCGGTAAGTGGCCACCATACACATTCAACAAATAAGCGGTTACCGTAGCTATGCCCCCGCTTAAGTGCATCGAGCCGCTCCCCCTTTCTTCGTTTCAAATGATTGCTTAACCACTGGTCATGTTCTTCTGTAAATCCCACTTTAATCCCCCCGGTCTGCAATGAGATTAATCTCTAAACGCACAAAACCCCGCCTCCTTCTACAAGAGAAGGGA
Source organism: Paenibacillus sp. FSL H3-0469 (assembly GCF_038051945.1). Lineage (NCBI taxonomy): Bacteria > Bacillati > Bacillota > Bacilli > Caryophanales > Paenibacillaceae > Paenibacillus > Paenibacillus sp. FSL H3-0469. The sequence continues at coordinate 7,562,891 of NZ_CP150302.1, read as the reverse complement.
GCGGGGCATTCTTTGCCACGTTTAATATATCTGTTACCAGTGTGCCACTTTTGGTCAGCGAACGCAAGAAGAAGATCACTAGCTCCTTACGCTCCGCCTGCACTTACAATGTGTTCATTTGGCTCACACGCCTCCCTCATGCCCAAGGTGTTCGATTTTTCACATACAATACAATCCTAGTCAAAAAAAGGCTACTCCCGGCGCATTGCGCCACGGGAGCAGCCCTTAAGTAAAGCGTGCCTGCTTCAGCTTATTCGGCCGGAACGGGTTCCAGCACCGGCTGGAGATCCAGTTGAGGGTCTGGCTCAACCACACTGTCCGGCTGGATCAGACTGTCAGTGATCGTGAGATCCTGGGCGTCAGTGGTTTCCATCAGGGCTGACGAGCCGCCCAGGTATTGCTTCAGCCATTTCAGGGCAGGGCGCTCTGTGCCGTTAGAATTCACCAGATGGGTATTGGTTGCCCAGGTCTGATTCTGGATGTAGCCCCACAGGGTTACGCCCTTAACGGAAGGATGGTTCCAGAGCACAGGGAATTTCTGTTGGTATCTGGCAAGCTGGGTGTTGTCATCACCGGTAATATCCAGCTCGGAGACATAGATAGGCAGGCCTGTAGCAGCAAGCTTATTGAGCACGGTATTCATAGTGGAGACACTGACATTATCCATATTGAAGTAGTGGCACTGAATGCCGATTCCGTCAATCAGTCCTCTGGATTTCAGGATATTGATAATGTTCACGTACTTGTCGGCTGCGCTGGGGTCACCGATAATGCCATAATCATTGAGGTGCAGCTTGGCGTTCGGGAAGGCGGCTCTGGCCTGCTGGAAGGACCAGATGACCCAATCCCAGCCGGTGCTTCCGTCGCCGCCGATGGCATTACGGTAAGAAGGCTTGGCATGCAGCGGTTCATTGACGACATCCACAAAAGCAGTCTTTGCAGAATAACGCTGGCCTGCCTGAGTAATCCATGAGCTGACCTCAGCCTTCTGCTCCGCTGCCGATAAGCCGGCGACCCAGTTAGGCTCCTGGTTTCCCCACACGAGGGTATGGAACTTGAACGGGATGTTTTTGCTAATCGCATAGTTATAGATCATGTCCGCATTACCCCAGTTCATCTGGTTGCGGTTGCCTTCGATGGAGCCCCATTTGGTACCGTTCTCAGGGGTGACCTGATTCCAATAGGTGGTGAAGTTACTTGGAGCACTGCCTGCAATGATATTCCCCAGAAACTTCGATCCATTGGTAATGGCTGCACTGGCATTGCCTGCCATCACAGAGGTGAGCAGGACACTCGCTAAGGCGAGTCCGCCCACAACCTTCTTGATTCTGTTCTTCAATATAATACATCTCCTTTGCATAATTGGTTTCTACTTCAAACAAGCTATTCCAGACGCAGATAATCAAAATCAGCATAGCCGCCCGCTGACTTCGTCGCATAATTGAACAACGCAAACCGGTAGCCCATAAAGTGAGGCAGCGTATAAGACATCTGCAGTGTATTCCCTATGGATGTCCAGTTGTTGCCGTCCAGACTATAGGAGAAGTAAGCCTTATCCGTCTGATTAGTGAAATCGCAGAGCACTTTCAGATAGACTCTGTTCTGGCTGAGCGGCACACCCGCCACTTCAGTCATGGACCCGGAGCTGGCGTTAACCATCACAATGGACTTGGAATTACCGGACATCTTCACACCGACGAACCCGTATTTAGCCTGAAAAGCAGCCAGTCCGGCAACATCCCCGTCCTTCATCCCGCCCGTCTCCAGGGCCGTCACGCCTGTGCTCTTCGGCCCGAACGTCCGCTGGGTCAGTGTGTTCCGGGCATTCAGCAGGCTTGTACTTACCTTGCCGGTGGTCAGCCGCATGAAGCCTTGGCGCTGGGTCAGGGACCACTTCGAGTTATCGGGGTTGTGGTTCCACTGCCAGACCTTGGCTAATCCGTTTCCACTCGAAGGCGCCGTGAATTCGTCTGACGCGTACACCTTCTTCACTGGATACCCTTCGGCAGGCAGATTCAGGGTCCGCGGCGCCTTGCCACCGCTTCCGAAAACCGGCCAGTTGCCGGACCAGGTTACCGGCACCAGATACGGCATCCGGCCGACAGCCCCGCTATCCCTGAAGAGCATCGCATACCAGGAGCCGGAAGGCGTGTCCACGATGCCGCCCTGGGCAATGCCCGAGTCATTCAGCGACACCTGACCTGTGTAGCCTCCAGTTAAGCTGGTGGAGCGGTAGGTCAATTGGGTGCGTCCGCTTCCTGAAGGCCAGCAGATCAGGAACACATAATAATAGCCGTTGATCTTCTGGATATGCGCGCCTTCGGCCTTCACGATGAAGTTCGAGCCGGCAATATTACTGGAACTCGGGATGATGACCTGACTGATTCCGCCGGACTTAATGGCCTTGGCATCTGCCGTCAGCTCAATCAGGCTGATATTATCCACCCCGTACACCAGGAAGACCCGGCCATTGTCGAACAGCAGCGAAGCATCGTGATAGTAGCTGCCCAGGACCGATGAGGTCCAGGGGCCATTTTCAATGTTCGTAGTCTGATAGATATACGTCCGGCCGGTTGAATTGGACCCGAAGGACACATAGTAGATCCCGTTATTGTATCGCAGGCTACTGGCCCAAGAGCCCTTGCCGTACTCATTCTGTCCGTTGTTCAGATTCTGCGCATCCCCGTTCGCATACGTATCGTAGACATAATTCACGATCTCCCAGTTCACCAGATCATAGGACTTCATGATAGGAACACCGGGGGTCATATGCATGGTGGTGCTGGTCATGTAATACACATTGCCTACCCTGATGACATCATTGTCCGGGGCATCGGCATAAATAAACGGATTAGTAAAGGTCGCCGCCGCAGCCGTAGACGGATTGAACAGGATACCAAGCATGAGCGATATTGCCAGCAGGTAGAGCCCTGCCTTTTTAAAAATATAAGAATTCAATTGCCCCTCCTCCCGCCTGCTTCCCTCGTCACTGGCTCCATTCAATATAATCCACATAGGCATCCCAGCTTCCATTATCCGTGGTAACGACCAGCTTGACCTCCTGATTGCCGGTGGCATGGGCCACATTGGTCAACGTCTGTACCGAGGGCGTTGTGCCGCTGAAATTGAAGGAGCCGACGTTCACACCGCCGATCAGCAGATCTACCCGCGCTGTAGAGGAATTGTTGGAAGCCCCCCGGACCGAGAAGTTATGCGTGCCGTAGGCATAATACTGATTGAACGCGGCAGCGTCATCATTCCCGTACAGTGCCACTCCGCTAAAAGGAGAAGTAATCTTCCCCGCATAGGTTCCGCTGAGCGTCATGTCCTCCGCTTCCACCTTGCTTACCGGAGGAGGTGTCGTGCCGCCATCGCCACCCGTAGAGAACTGCCAGTAATCGATGTTGAACAGATTACCGGAGCCTGATCCGGTGAAGACCAGATAGAGTCTGTGCACCCCAACCGCATTGCTGACCGTAGTCTGTACCTCCTGCCAGGACTGCGCTCCTCCTGTATTAGGAACATTCAGCGTGCCGACTAGCGGGCCGGTTGCGCTGTCGAGCCGGATTTCGATTTTACCGCCGCCTGTGGCGGAAGCCACATTCGCCTTGAAGCTGGAAGCGCCGGAGCCGAAATCGGCATTGCCCACGGCAACCCAGTCTCCATTGTTAATATTGGTCACATTCATATTGCCAACCGGACCGCCCGCAGCCTGCGTACGTTCCGTTGTAATGCCTGCATTCCAGCCGATCGTCTCGGCTTCCACCCGGGTGTAAGGATTCAGATTGGCAATCTGGGCGATGCCCGCCATGTCTCCCTGAACCTCCTGGATGGTTCCGTTCGCATTATGGACCAGCTTGTTGATATGCGGAGAACGGTAGCCTTTGCCGTCACCAAGGACAGCCTTCGCCACAGTCTGGGCGTGATAGACTACGTACCATTGGTTATTGAAGTTAAATACCGCATGGTGGTTGTTGCCGCCTACCCCGAAGAAGGTGTAAGGATTCTTCAGGAAATGTCCGGTGTACGTAAAAGGTCCCATCGGACTGTTGCTGACCATATACCCGATTTCACCCGCCGGATAGGCAGCCGGGTGCGTGCCGGAGAAGTTGAAGCAATACGAGTAATAATATTTGCCGCCGTACTTATGGATGCCCGAATCCTCGAACATATAGGGAGCATCAATTGTGGATGCGCTTCCAACAATGCTTGTCATATCCGCACCGAGTCTGAGTACGCGGGCTGTCTTGGGATTGGCTATAGACGCCGGGTTCGAGGTATTGGGGATGCCCCCGCCGGCATACAGGTATCCGCTGCCGTCGTCATCGACCAGCACCGCCGGGTCAAACAGCCAGGTCACCCCGGACATTCCCGGTGTACTGCCAGTCACCAGTGCTTTGCCCAGCGGATCGGACCATGGGCCAATTGGAGAGTTGGCTGTCAGTACCCCGATGCCTGACGCGCCGTTGGCGAAGTACAGGAAGAATTTATCCTGTCCATTGATTTTCTTCACGGCTGCTGAAGGCGCCCAGGAGAGCGAGGCCCATTTGGCAATGCCCGCAGAACCGTTGACATTATTGGCTCCGGCTACCGGGATGGCGCCATGGTCTGTCCAGTTCACCATATCGGCCGAAGAGATGACATTGATTTTGTTCAGTGCGCTGAAATCATTATCCTTCACGGTTCCGTTGCTGTTATAGACATAGGCATCACTCGACATATAGATATAGACTCTTCCGTTATACGTCAATGCGAAGGGATCGGCACCCAGCTTGTGGTCCATCAGCGGATTGGAATTTCCCGGCTGTTTGGCTGTGGCATTCCCTGCCGCCTGAGCAGACAGCATAGGCAGGCAACCCAGCAGCAGAACAAAGGTCATCGCAAGCACCGAGAGCTTTTTGAACATTGGCATTCTCCTCCATTACAATTTGTGTAAACCCTTTCAATCGGATGCGTTACTTATGCCGGAAGCTCACAATCCTCCCCTCCTATTGAATTACTTGAACGAATCTACTAATATTTGTTATTCGAGTTCATCTTAATATACTTCTGCCCAATGAACAATGTAGATTTTTGTTTGAAAAGTTGAAATTTTTTGGTTTTTATGTCTTAATATTTGCGGTTGTTGATCTCCATAGCAGCCAGCTCACGGGTGTATATATCCTCCGGGGTCACCATCCGCTTCGGCAGAGTCCGGCCGGCCATAATCTCCTTCACGGCCTGCATCAGCAGCGGCCCCAGCAGCGGATTACATTCGACCACAGCGTTGATGCTGCCCGCCACCATCTGCTCGAACGCCCGCCGCGTCCCGTCCACTGACACAATAATAATATCCTCTCCCGGCACAAGTCCGGCCTCCTTAATAGCCTCCACCGCGCCGATTGCCATATCGTCATTATGGGAATAGAGCACCTGCGGCCACTGCTCCTTCGGCTGCTGCAGAAAAGTCTTCATCACCTCATGACCGCCGCTGCGCGTGAAATCCGCCGGAGCACTGAGGGTAATCTGCAGGTTCGGCTGATCGTCAAGCATCTTGCGGAACCCGCGCCCACGGTCGATGGACGGCGTTGAGCCTACGGTTCCCTGCAATTCTGCAATGCGGATCTCCCCGTTATGATGGCGCATCTTGTCTCTCACATACTTGGCCGCCTTCACACCTTCTTCATAGAAGTCAGAGCCGATGAACGTGACATAGAGCGAGCTGTCCGGTACATTGACTGAACGGTCCAGGATAATCACCGGAATTCCGGCCTGCTTAATCTCCAGCAGAATCGGCTCCCAGCCGGTCTGCACCACAGGCGCAACGGCAATCACATCGACTCCGCTGCGGATAAAAGAACGGATGGCCTCGAACTGCTTCTGCTGATCCTGCTCAGCGTTCTTCAGCAGCAGCGTAATCCCCGCCTCCCCGGCAGCTTCGCGGATCGATGCGGTGTTCGCTTCCCGCCAGGTACTCTCCGATCCGAGCTGGGAGAAGCCCAGCACGATTGGCTTGTCTGCGGCGGTCTCTGCTGCGGAGGGCAGCAGGCCTGTAAGCGCCGCAGGAGAAGGCTCAGGTATGGGCAGCGCCTGCGGCCCGCCGTTATTCCCGCCACCCGTGCAACCGCCCAGCAGCAGCAGTGTCAGGACGATGCCCAGCAGCACCAGACACTCTTTTACTGTTCGCAAGCAGATTCCCCCTTCCATATGATAGCGATTACAATTATATAGCAAGTGGAAACGGCTTTGCCTTCCTTCTAAAGGACGGTACCGTTTCGGCGAGAAATAGAAGGATAATGTATAGCTTGAAGCCTATACATTATTATATTTCAAAAAAATGGAGAGACAAGTATAAATTGTCTCTCCTCTTTATGCGAACTGCTTATTCTTTTAAGGTCAGCCGCCTGGAGCTTAGCACCCGCTGCAGCAGGATGAAGATGAACAGCAGCAGGCCGATGACGATCTTCGTCCACCAGGAGCTGAGTGTGCCCTCGAAGCTGATAATCGTCTGAATCACGCCCTGAATCAGTACCCCGAAGAAGGTACCCAGCACATATCCGACCCCTCCGGTCAGCAGCGTGCCGCCAATGACGACCGCCGCAATGGTGTCCAGCTCGAAGCCGACGGCATGCAGCCCGTACCCCGACAGCATATAAAAGGTGAACACCACGCCGGCCAGCGCCGAGCATAGTCCGCTAAGCGTATAGACTAGCACCTTGGTTCTCGCCACGGGCAATCCCATCAGCAGTGCGGATTGCTCGCTGCCCCCAAGGGCATACACATTGCGCCCAAACCGGGTATAGTGAGCCGTAAAGATAGCGGCTGCTACGACAAGTATGGCGATAACAGCACTGATGGAGAGGAAGCTGCCGCCCGGCAGCGGAATCCGCGTCTGCGCCATGGCGGTATAGAAGGTGTTATCAATAGTAATGGTATCGATGCTGATGACATAGCATAAGCCCCGGGCCAGGAACATTCCGGCCAGTGTGACGATGAAAGGCTGGATGGAGAAATAATGGATAATCGCTCCCATAATCGTACCAAATACGGCGCCCATCAGGAGTACCAGCGGGATAACCACGGCGGGCGGCCAGCCCTGCTGCTGCACGAGGCTCGCCGAGACCATTGTGGATAACGCAATCACCGAGCCGACAGACAGATCGATGCCGCCGGACAGGATGACGAAGGACATGCCCACCGCCGTGATTAGCAGAAAGGCATTATCCACCAGCAGATTCATCAGCACCTGAAGGGAGAAGAAGCCTGTGTACCGGAAAGAACCCGCGGTGAACATGACGATGAAGAGCAGAATGGTGACAACGATCGGAATATACTTGCGGTTAAGAGACATGACGGCTCATCTCCTTCTCAGCGGGGTAATGCCGCGACTTCCAGCGGGCGGCAACCGCAGCGCGGAAGGTGTCCGACTGGATCAGGCAGACGGCCAGGACGACACAGGCCTTAACAACCAGCGTAATCTCCGGCGGCACACCGATCATATAGATGGTGGTGGTCAGCGTCTGGATAATCAGCGCCCCAATCACGGTGCCGGTCAGATAGAAGCGGCCGCCGTTCAGCGACGTCCCGCCGATGACCACGGCCAGAATAGCGTCCAGCTCATACCAGAGACCGGCATTGTTGCCGTCAGCGCTGGAGACATTCGAGCTGAGCAGCAGGCCGGCGATTCCGGCGCATAAGCCGCAGAACACATAGACGGCCAGTATGACTAAGTGGGCACGGATGCCGGACATCTTGCTGGCGGCCGGATTACAGCCCACTGATTCGATGAACAGGCCGAGGGCCGTCCGCCGGGTAAGCAGCAGGGCGATCACCAGAACCAGCGCTACGACAAAAATAGAGAAGGGCAGCGCAGCCAGTGAACCGGACCCGATATACGCATACTTGGTGCTGGTTACTGTAATAATCTGTCCGCCGGTAATTAGCTGGGCGATCCCCCTTCCCGCAACCATCAGAATCAGTGTGGCTATAATCGGCTGAATCCCGGCCATGGAGACCAGCAGTCCGTTCCAGGCCCCCAGCATCAGGGACAGGCCTGCGGCCAGCAGCACCGAGGTCAGGATCAGCCCCATACTGTTCTGGTCCGCTCCTCTGCTGATGCTCAGGCAGGCGATAGCGCCCGAGATAGCTACTATGGAACCGACCGACAGGTCGATCCCCTTGGTAGCCACTACCAGCGTCATCCCGATAGCTACCAGGATCAGCGGCGCACCGAAGTTCAGTATGTCGATTAAGCTTCCGTATAAATGCCCGTCATGGACGGTGATGGAGAAGAAATCCGGCGAATAACACAGGTTGAACAGCAGCAGTGCAGCCAGTACGCACAGCGGCCAGAATAAATGATGCTTCATTACTACGCTCATGGTTGGTTCAGCCTCCCGCAATCGCCTGCATAATCTGCTGCTGGCTCATGTCCTTCTCTGATATTTCCTTCACCTTGCGGCGGTCGCGCAGAATGGCGATCCGGTCGCTGACCCGCAACACCTCCTCCAGCTCCGAGGAGATGAACAGGAACGACATTCCCTGCCGGGAGAGCGTCAGCACCAGCTTCTGAATCTCTGCTTTGGCTCCGATGTCGATCCCCCGCGTCGGCTCATCGAGGATGAACAGCTCCGGCTCCGTCAGCAGCCAGCGGGCCAGCAGCACCTTCTGCTGATTGCCGCCGCTGAGGTTCTTGATCAGATGGTCCGGGCTGGGAGGATTGATATTCAGCATGCGGATGTATTCTCCAGCCATCTGCTCCTGCCGCCCACGCGGGATCGTCTTGAACATTCCATCCTTGGCCTGGAGCGCCAAAATAATGTTCTCTCTTACCGTCAGATCGCCGATGATCCCCTCGGTCTTGCGATTCTCCGAACAGAAGGCGATCCGCCGTCCTATGGCTTCCCGGGGGGAGTGCACACCGCCGCCGGACGGCGGCAGGATCACTTGCCCGAAGTCCGGCTTGTCGGCACCGAACAACAGGCGGGCCGCCTCCGTCCGCCCGGAACCCAGTAGTCCGGCCAGTCCGACGACCTCTCCCTTGCGGATATTCAGGTCGAACGGCTCGATTCCGCCCCGGCGGCCCAGCCCTTCAGCTCTCAGCAGCTCATCGCCCAGGCTGTTCTTGTCCTGTGCCGCAAGCGTTGGCAGCTCATCCAGCAGATGAAGCTCCTTGCCGATCATTTTGAGTACGAGATCTATTCGGCTTAGCTCGTTCGCCATGTATTCACCGACCAGCTCGCCGCCGCGCAGAATGGTGACCCGGTCGGAGATTTCATACATCTGGTCCAGAAAATGCGTCACGAACAGGATCGACAGCCCCTCCTGCTGAAGCTTCCTCATAATGCGGAACAGCTGATCCACTTCGTTCTGATCCAGGCTTGAGGTCGGCTCATCCAGAATCAGCACCTTTGCCGAGATATTCAGCGCTCTGGCTATGGCAACCAATTGCTGCACTGCAACAGAGTAACTCTGCAAGGGAAGGGTAACGTCGATGTGCAGATTCATCCGTTCCCGGAGCAGCTCCGCTGACCGCAGGTTCATCTGCTTCCACTGGATGCAGCCGAACCGCCGCGGCTCCCGGCCGATGAAAATATTCTCGGCGACTGTCAGGTTGGGGCACAGATTCACCTCCTGGTACACGGTGCTGATGCCCGCAGACTGTGATTCCTGCGGGCTGCGCATGAAGATGGCGGTACCCTCCATCTCCACAAGGCCTTCATCAATCGAATAGACGCCGGTCAACACCTTGATCAAGGTGGATTTACCGGCGCCATTCTCGCCCATCAAGGCATGCACCTCGCCGGGGAACAGGCGCAGACTCACATCTGTCAGGGCTTTCACCCCCGGAAACCGTTTATGTATCCGGGTCATTTGCAGTATGGGCTGCTGTGTGCTCAAGGCTATATCCACTCCTTATTCTCCACGCACTTAAGTTTGAACTTGAAGCTTGGTCATCGCTGCGGTGAACATTTGGACTTACGGCCGCTGTTGTCACCAGATTTCTTGATTTAATCCGCTCTTCGCGGTTGAAATCCGGTGACAAAGGCGGTCGCTACCGCTCCTACAGTTCCAAATTTCCCCTCCGCTTCTTTTTGCTTTTCGTTAATTTCTTAAGCTCTTCTTATACAATATTTAATACTGGCGGCTAGGCAACGCTTCCTTGGCCTGCTCGGAAGTGAAGGTGGTCTCCTCGGTCACGATCCGGGCCTCTACCGGCTTGCCGTCGACAACATCTTTAACTACCTGCATCAGCTGAGGTCCAAGCAGCGGGTTGCACTCGACGATGAAGTTGATTTTACCTTCACTGGCGGCCTGCATTCCGTCCTTCACGGCATCGACAGAGATAATCTTGATATCCTGGCCCGGCTTCAGGCCTGCTGCTTCAATCGCTTGAATAGCCCCCAGCGCCATATCATCGTTATGGGCATATAGCACATCAATTTTCTTATTGGCCTTCAGGAAGGCCTGCATGACTTCCTTGCCCTTGGCGCGGGTGAAGTCGCCGGTCTGTGAAGCAATGACCTTGAGGTGCGGGTTATCCTTAATGGTCTCAGCGAAGCCTGCCATCCGGTCATTGGCCGGAGCAGAGCCTGTAGTTCCCTGCAGCTCTACAATATTAACGTCGCCGGAAGCATCCTTATACTGCTCGCTCAGCCACTTCCCTGCCTTGCGGCCTTCTTCCACGAAATCGGAGCCCAGGAAGGTAACATACAGTGAGGTATCCTTGGAATCTACCGCACGGTCTGTCAGAACAACTGGAATGCCAGCCGCTTTCGCCTCCTTCAGAACCGTATCCCAGCCGGATTCCACTACCGGAGAGAAGGAGATGACATCGACCTTTTGCTGGATAAAAGAACGCAGTGCCTTGATCTGATTCTCCTGCTTCTGCTGGGCATCCGAGAATTTCAGCGTGTAGCCCGCTTCCTTGGCTGAATCCTGAATCGACTTCGTATTCGCGCTGCGCCAGCCGCTCTCCGCCCCCACCTGCGAGAAGCCGAGCGTGATATCCTTGGCCTCTTTGGTGGCATTGGCCGCCGGCGCCTTCGTTGCTGCACTGTCTGTCTTGCCCGCATCCGCCGCCGTGTTCCCGCCGTTATTGCTGCTGCATGCCCCCAGCAGGGTCATGGACAGGGTCAGGGCAAGCACAGCCCCCACTTTTCCAAGCTTATTCATATCTCCTTATTCCTCCCCCTTGACGTTCACCATGTTCCGGTGTTGTGCCCATTATAGAACGCTTACAGAAGGGCATTATACGGGCAGCCTTTGGCGTTTGCTTTCTAATTTTGGGTTTGTTCCCTCCGAACAGGTATTTTGGTGTACTTTTTTATTCAAAAGGTGGATATTTTGTTTGCGCTTTCTTTTTTGTTTCGGTATTCCAATATTTGTTATAAAATAAAAACTAGGAACGGCATCTACTCTACTTGTGAAAGGGAATTCCCGATAATGCGGATTACACGCTGGATCTCCTCCAGTCTTAGAGCCAAACTGCTGGCTTTGTTCATAGTGCTGTCCACCATACCGCTGATTGCCGTCGGCCTCATTTCCTACCAGAAATCCTACCAATCCATCTCCAGTCACAGCAAGGCTTCAAGCATGCTTCAGGCCGAAATGCTGGGAACGAATATGGACAACCTGTTCAAGGATACCGAGCGTCTGCTGGAGCTTAGCAATAATCCTCAGGTCATCCACTTTCTGTTCTCGCAGTCGGAGACCTACCAGGAGGCCAAGGACATTCTACAGACCTTCACCCTCTACCGGGACACCTACAAGTATGAGAATGTGCTCAACATCAGCCTGATTAATCTGTACGGCAAAGGCATCAGCGAACGCCGGGGAATCTTTCAGTCGGGCATCAACCCGCTGCGCAATCCGCATTTTCAGGCGTTATCCCAGAATCCCGAGCTGATCCTCCGGGTGCCCCCGCCGCTGGTTACCAGCTATGACCGGGTAGACGGCTTCACCTACGGAGATAAGGGAGTGATCTCGATAATGAAGGCGGTCAAGCAGCGGATTACGCATGAGGTCATCGGCTATATCATTGTGGACCTGAACGATTCCTTCATTAAAGAGTTCTGCGACAAGGTGACGATTGGCACTACCGGATTCTTCTACCTGCTGGACGAGCAGAACAATCCCCTCTATGTCCCTCCTGTGCGGGCGGGGGAGCTGGCCGTTATTCAGGACAACCTGATCCCTGCGGGGGAACGGGGCAGAAGCGGCAGCTTCGTGCTTCAGACGGGCGGCCCGCCCCGGTTCATCGTCCATACCTCCTCACTGGCAACAGGCTGGACGATTATCGGCATAGCCCCGCTGCAGGAGATTGTGGCCGAGGCGAACCGGATCAGGCAGCTGATTATTATCAGCGTGGGCTTAAGCATTATTTTTGCAATCACGCTCCATTATCTGCTGACCCGGCGGCTAACCCGGCCCATCCAGCTGCTCCAGCACAAGATGCGCCTGACCGCAAGTGGCTATCTGGAAGCCAAAGTCAAGCCGGACGGTACCGATGAGATCGCAGATCTCGGACAGAGCTTCAACATTATGGTCGAGCAGATCAAAGAGCTGCTGGCCCAGAGCATCCGTAAGCAGCAGCAGCTGCAGAAGGCAGAGCTGCGGACGCTTCAGGCGCAGATTAACCCTCATTTTCTATATAACACGCTGGATTCTATTGTCTGGATGGCCGAAGCGGGGAATCACGATGGCGTGATCCGGCTGGTAAAGGCATTATCCGCGTTCTTCCGGCTTAGCCTCAACAACGGGCGCGACTGGGTGCAGATCCGCTCCGAGCTTGCCCATGTGCAGAGCTATCTGATTATCCAGCAGATGCGCTACCACGACATCCTGGAGTTCAAGGTTGAGGTGGCGGAAGATCTGCAGGAGTATCCGATTTTGAATATGACCCTGCAGCCGCTGGTCGAGAACGCCCTGTACCACGGAATTAAGAATAAGCGGGGCATGGGACTGATCCGCATAGGCGGGTACACCGACGGAGGCACCATTATGCTGACGGTCTCGGACAATGGCATCGGCATCCCCGACGGGCGGCTTGCGGCGCTGCGGGAATCGGTCGAGCATCCCATCCAGTCGGAGGAACCCGAGGACACCGGCCAGGGCGGCTTCGGCCTGCAGAATGTGCATCAGCGGCTGCGTCTGTATTTCGGGCCCGAATATGGTATCCGTCTGGACAGCTCGGAAGGCTATGGCACACAGATTACGGTTCGCATACCCAAGAACAGGGGGGTCTAGTGATGAAGAAGATTATGCTGGTGGATGACGAGATCCTGATCCGCGAGAATATCCGGGAATGCATCGATTGGGAGAAGGAGGGCTTCCTCTATTGCGGTGACGCTCCCGACGGGGAGCTGGCGCTCCCAATCATTGAAGCGCAGCTGCCCGACATTCTGATTACCGATATCAAAATGCCGTTCATGAACGGCCTGGAGCTTACCTCTGTCGTCCGCCAGAAATTCCCGCAGATCAAAATCATCATTCTCAGCGGCCATGATGACTTCCAGTATGCCCAGAAGGCGCTGCGTCTGGGGGTGGAGGACTACTGCCTGAAGCCGTTCAGCGCAGCCGACCTGCTACAGCTCCTTCGTAGCGTCAGCGCCCGGATTGATGAGGAACTAAGGATCAGGCACAAATATGCCTACACCCCCGAGAATCTGTTCGCGGATCTGTGCGGAGGCCTGATCAGCACCGCTGCCGCTTACGAAGCGGCGGCCCAGCTTGAGCTGCAGTTAACAGCTCCTTACTACGCCGCCGCTATATTTACTTTGCAACCGCAGAATATGGAGGAGTCCCCGGAGCCTCCCCCCGCTTCACCGGATGCAGAGGAATTGTTAGCGAGCCTGCTCAAGGAGGCAGCCGACAGCTTCATTTACAAGCGCAGCCGCACTGAGACGGTCCTGATTTATAAAGGCAGTGATCCGGCCCAGATGAACCAGACTCTGGATGACCTGTGCGCGGCAGCGAAGCAGCGGCTGAGGGAAGGCTGCGGGCTGGAGCTGTCCGTCAGCCGGGGCAAGGTCTGCGAACGACTTCAGGGCATCCACCTCTCCTATCTGGAAGCCGAGAATGACCGGATGTTCAAGCAGATGTCCAGAATGCATTCCGCCGCCATGCTTGAGGCGTATTATGACCCTAGTGCCCATGGGGTTCTGCTCGACAGAAGCCGGCTGGTCCAGTTCCTGAAGTCAGGCGACCACAGGCAGATGTCCGGCTTCCTGCTGGAGCTGTCCAAGCAGCTTGAGCAAATGAACTGGGACTCAGGATATGCCTGTTACCTGATGAACGATATCACCCTGGAGCTGGTCCAGACGGCGAAGAACGGGTTCCGCGCAGCTGCAGGCCACGCCGGCATCCTCCAGGAATTGCAGACACCGCTGAAGCAAATCTCCAGTAGTGAGGATGGCCTTCAGTATCTCAAGCAGTTATACGAGCGGCTATGGGAATGGCGTTCCGAAGGAGCAGACAAGCACCGTGAGCTGATTGACCGGGTGAAGGAATATATCCGTGAGCAATACGACAAGGAGCAGCTCTCCCTGAATGACATTTCCAAGGTGGTCAGGGTCAGTCCCAGCCATCTGAGCAAGACCTTCAGTCAGGCGACCGGGCAGACCATCACGGAATTCCTGACGGCTACACGTATGGACCGGGCCAAGGAGCTGTTGAAATCCACGGGTCACAAAACCTTTGAAATCGCCTATCTGGTCGGCTATAACGATCAGCATTATTTCTCCAACCTGTTCAAAAAAGTAACGGGGATGACGCCCATGGAATTCCGCAGGCAGGGAAATACCGGGGAGCAGCTGCACACGATCCGCAGAGGGGCGGGAAATGCGTGAGCGGTAACAGGCTTCGGGGATGGTCCGTGGTTCTCCTGCTGCTGACGGCAGGTTTCCTGCTTGGCGGCTGTCTTAAGGCAGCCGGAGCAACGGATACTTCTCAGATAGGCGCGGGAGATTCTCCGTCAAGTGCAGGTGAAGAACCTCCGCTGACCTTCGGCATTATCTACCCTATGGTGAATGCCACTTACGAGATGATCACCGGAAAAGCGGAAGCGGTAGCCCGGAAGCATAACGTGGAGCTGCTGGTGCAAGCCCCTGATGAGGCCAATCTGGAGCAGCAGATCCGCATCATGGAGATGATGATTAAACGGGGCGTAGACGGTATTGCAATTGCTCCGGTGGATTCGCAGGCGCTCACCGCGATGATTAACAAGGCGGCCGCCCAAGGGATACCTGTGGTCTGCTTCGAATCGGATTCACCAGCCAGCCGGAGAGCAGCCTATATCGGGGCGGATAACCGGGCAACCGGCACAGTGATGGGACAGACGGTGGAACGTCTGCTAAGCGGCAAAGGAATGATTCTGGTGGAGTCCGGGATGTCCCGGATGCAGAGCACCCGGGAACGTCTGCTTGGATTTGAGGCCTACCTGACTCAGCATACAGACATCGATGTACTGGAGATTCGCCACAATGATGGCAGTGCAGAGCGGGCTGCCGGGCAGCTGGAGCAGATGATCTCGGACCATCCCCATTTCAGCGCGCTGGTCAATCTGGACTTTGTCTCCAGCACCAGCTCTGTCCTGGTCTGGAAGGCTAAGGGGCTGAAGCGTTATAACCTCGCCCTCGGCCTGACCCCTGCCTTGCAGCAGGCGCTGGATAACGGCCAGATCACCCGCGTAATCTCACAGAACGAGCAGAACTGGGGCGAGGATATCATCAACACGCTGCTTCTACAGGCCAAAGGCTTAGACACAGCCAAATGGATCAACACGGACATTGCGATTATCGGGGAGTAGCCTCCACGCACACTTCAAGCCGCAAACAATTGGCAAAAAGAATCTTATTTCGCTGATATCCTAGGGATGTACGGAAGCAAGTGTACTTTATCCAACTAATTCCTATCCTAATTCCGATTCTGGCAGCTTCGTGTTTGCAGGATCATGATCACCCGGAAGGATTAGTATGCTGGTTGTTCGGTGGCAGGTACGGCGAGGGATTGCTCTTGGGACGTGGACGTTTATATTACTCAAAAATACCCCTCCGGCCAGCCGGCATCCGGCCCATCTTCCGATGGGGGGACGCTAGCGGCCGTGAGGGGGATTTGATATGATTCTATGCTTTTACCTGCGGGGTGTTACTTCATCACTTCTTCAGCATACGGAAAGTCATGACGGCGGCTTCCGCCCGGGTGGTGGCTGCGGCGGGATGAATGGATATGCCGTCTCCCCGCACGATGCCTGCTCTAACCAGAGCAGCTACACTATCCACGGCATACTTCGCCACTTCATTCCGGTCAGAATAGCTGCTTATATCTCCGGCGCTGCCGCTAACTGTTAATTTGTTCACCGCCTTCAGTGCTCTGGCAGCGATGACCATCATATCCTGTCTGGTGATTTCCCCCTTCGGATTGAACCTGCTTCCATCTACTCCCTGAATGATTCCCAGCTGCTTGGCGATGCCCAATGCTTCATAATAATAGGCTGCCTGATTGACATCCGCAAAGCTGGAAGCAGATGATACTTCTGTTTCCGCTTCAAGTCCCAGTGCCCGCACCAGCATCAGCACAAAATCCGCTCTTGTGATGTTCTTCTCCGGGTTAAACTTGGTGCTGGAGGTTCCTGTGATAATACCCAGCCCGTACAGCATGTCAATCGCCTCGGAAGCCCAGCTATACTTGGCCTGCACATCCTGGAATGGGCTGACAGGCACCGGTGAAGGTGCCGAAGTTACAGCTGGTGACGGCGCTGGCGACCCTACTGTTCCAGGCACAGGCGTTGGCGTTGGTGCAGATGACGGCATAGAGCCTGGCGCAGATGTCGGCGCTGGTGTAGATATTGGCGTCGGTGTTGGCGTCGGTGTTGGTCTTGTTGTTGGTGTTGGCGTCGGTCTTGTTGTCGGTGTTGGCGTCGGCTCAGACGGACCGCCGCTGTCTTTTAGCGTAGTTACAGATAGGGCGGGACCATTCTTACTCCAGTTCCCGGCTTCATCCCCGGCCTGCACCGAGAAATGATACTCTGTTCCCGCAGCAAGCCCGGTTACCTCGTACCGCAGCTCTTTTCCAGGCAACGCCGCTATCTCCTCCGATCCCTTATAGATTCTGTAGCCTGTCACTCCTGTATCATCCTCAGCCTGCGTCCAGGTTAATGTCAGGCCCGATGCCGTGATCTTTGAAGCATCAAACATGCTTCCCTCAGGCCAGACCGGAGGTGCGGTGTCTGCAGCAGACAGTGTGGTTGCCGGCACCGAAGGCCCATCGGCACTCCAATTGCCGCCTGTATCTCCTGCCTCCACTTTGAAGCTATACGTTGTACCCGGCTGTAATCCCGTTACCTGATAACTATATACAGCACCTGTTACGGTCTCCGTGTACACAGCATCTGTAACCGTAATCGCCTGTTCTCCGGTTCCGTTCGTAATCCGGTACCCGTAGATGCCGCTGTCATCTGTAGCCGTAGCTGACCAGGTCAGCGTCAGCCCGTCACTCGTGATACCGGAAGCGGCAAGCGTACTTCCTTCCGCCCAGACCGGCGGTGTGATGTCTTCACCCGGCAGGGTGGTCACTATAACGGACGGTCCGTCCTTACTCCAGCTCCCCGCAGCATCTCTTGCCTCCACCTTGAAGGTATACTGCGTATTCGGCAGCAGCCCGGATATCTCATAACGGTATACGGCTCCGGCTTCGCTCTCCACCGGTTCAATGCCGGTTACAAGCAGCGGCTCGGCATCAATCCCATTGTAGATACGGTAGCCGGTAACGCCCAGATTATCCATTGCCGCCGGCCACGATAAGGTAACCCCTGTACGCGTAATACCGGTAGCTTCAAGCTTGCTTCCCTCAGGCCAGATTATTTCCCCCGTCTCTCCCAGGGTCTTCACCAGGGTAACCCCCGAGAAGGTGACTTTGAAATCCGTTACTGCGCTCGTATTGGTTCCATACAATTGCACCTTGGCAGCCTTGAAGAATTCCGGAGTATACGTGGACGGACTGCCCATCGTAATCCAGGAAGAGCCGCTGTTGGTCGAGAAATAGCCCTGCACCACATTGCCTTCTTTTACAATCCGCAAGAAATAGTTAGTACCGCTTAAGTTGGTTTGGTTCGTGTTGTTGGTGAAGGATTCGGTACCAATTTTGCCTGAATTATTGACTTTGATATTGCTGCTGACCTTCCTTGCATTGATCCGGTAAAATTCTCCGCTTGAACTGCCGCTGATGCCAAGACCCACCTGGGAGTTCTCGCCCATGGACGGATCATTTAACGGTTTGTCAACGGTGAGCTTCGCCGTCAGCGTCCAGTTACCGTCAGCGGAGCCTGGAAGCTGCAGCATATTATGGCTGCCCGGATACTCCGTACCGCTCTTCAAGGTCTGAATCTCTGCACCATCCGCGCTATAGCGGAGTGCCGCCTGCGGATCAGCCGGATTTACTACCTCCCAGCCTGCCGGAAGGCCATTCGAGAAATCAACCACCTCGTTCGTACTGAAGAAGATTCTATAGGTCTTCACTTGTTCGCCTTTGCTAAACCGGACCACTGCCGTTCCTTGCACATTGTTCGCCTGCGAGATACTCACATGCTCAGCCGGATCGCTGGTTACCGCTGTAACCTTCGGAATGGCATTCCCTTTCACCATAAATTTATATTCGTACTTCGCTTCGTCAAAATCAGACGGCTGAACGCCATCGATAAAAAGGTTGCGGGAGACAACCGCCTTAGGAGTAAGCGACATTTGGTCGGCATACAGGATGTTGGCATCCTTGGCATACACCGCCAGAATTACCTTTGCTGTGCCTGCGGGTTCATTGTACGTGAACGGCTGATTAGGCGTCTCATGCCAGTCCGCCACCTTCACATCCGCAGGCTGGAAGGAGCTAAGGCCAAGCGGGCCGCCCTCAAGAATACGTCCGATCAGTTTGCCGTTCTGCCAGTAAGCCGGATCGCCAGCTTCACGGGCAGCGTAGGGTTCAGGCATATCGCGCCCATTAATCGGGTCCATGCCAAGCTGGACTCCGTCCTTGTCGTAATACACCAGCGCCGCTTCCACATCCCCTGGATGCTCCGCAGCGACATCATAGCTGTCCGGACGGCTCATCATCGAGAGAAAATAACCCTTGAAGTTATAGCTTTCTCCCTTGGTCAGCTTGCCGGTCAAATCCTGCCAGAGGCCGTCATACTGCTCCGCAGCTGCTGTGCGGCCCGCAAGCTTCCCGGACCCGGCCACCTTGGAGGTAGAGTTGTTCTTCAGGTAACGGGAGAGTCCCGAGTAGCTCTGCACTGTATCTGCCGTAAGCACAGGCCCGGTGACAGCAGGCTCGAAGCTGCCGTTATTGTAACGGCCTGCCGACCAGTGATCGGAATTCGAGCCTGTGGCTGTATCGAAATCTCCATTCAGCAGCAGGTTCCCCGGAATCGTCACGACCGAGTTATTGGCGGCTGTACTCCAGTCGGAATCGCCTGCGCCGAACAGGAAGCGGTCAACGGTAATGGTACCCCCGGCCCCGCTCGGCTCAGCCACAATATAGAAATCCTTATGCCCGTAAGCACTGAGGTCACCGGTATCGACCATAGTCTGGAATTTGCCGTAGCTGTCGTTGGCCGGTACCAGAATCTCTGCGACCCGCGTACCTTGGGACAGGATATCGGCACTGCTGCTGGCAGCGGCCCCCACCGGAAGCACATAAGCGGCAAGCTTGCCTCCCTGGGCCGACTTCGTCTGGGCGGTAAGATACAGCAAGTGTCTGCGGACCACGCCGCCGTTCGCCGAGCCGTCTGCAAAGTTCACATTGTTGTAAGCGAGGTAGCCGCCTGCCCCAAGCGTCACTGCCTCATTGGCCCGGCCCGCCTGGCCTGCACTGTCACCGGGCACATGGTTGTCATTGCCCTCCGCTTCCAGTGTAGAGAAGATATCGCGTTCCCCGTCCAGTCCCTGATAGGCGGCAAAGGTTCCCTTGGACGGAACAACCGTTACGACGCTGGCCGACGGAATATCAATAACGAACTTGCCGCCCGATACCGGAATCGTGCCCAGCTTCTTCTGGTTCTCGCTTCCCGAGGTGCGGAACACCGTCACACTGTCCGTTCCTGCCGGGAAATCCTTCAGATTGAATTCCAGCGGCTGAACGCTGTCATCATTGTTCGCATTCGATACCGTCATTGAGAAATCGCCCGTAGCCGGATTCTTGAAGCCGACCACATTCAGATCAGGCGCCGGTACGCGTGTAACCTCAAAGCGCACATCGCCGGGATTCATGAACCGGGAGAAATGCCCGTAGCTGTAAAAGCGCTTGAACAACCGGTATTCACCGGTCAGTGTGCTGATCCGTCCCGGCTCCTGCTGGGAGTTGGTCGTCACGAAGCGGATCAGGTCAGAGCCGTCCGCGCCGTTGCTGTCCCACATACTCCACCAGACAAAGCCGGTGAAGCCCGGATTACTGGTGAACATATTCGTCATCAGATTAGACCAGCGCACGGCGTCATTGATATTCTGATTGCCGTAGCGCTGGGTATACGCGCCAGCCGATCCGTCACCGGTGTCCTGGTTCATGAATTCTGCCTGCCAGAGCTTATACTTCGTCAGATATTCGGGATACTTGCTTCCATCCTTGGTGTAATCCAGAGGGCCCTTGGAGAAATCGCCGGTGTGGTACAGCTTGTTCTCATCCGTACCGATGCCAACTGTACCGTAGAGATGGGTGGTGAATACATCGAGATAGGGATTCTTGTCGAGTGCATTATCAGGGTCGGTCTGCGAGAACACCTCACCGCCTCTGCTTAAGGAAGCGCCCAGATTCGTGCCGTCCACAGCGGCAAGCTGGGGAATGAAATCGATGAGCTTGCCGTCCGGGTTCTTAATATCATAGAGGTCGCCGCCGGGCTGCATCGATTTCTTCAAGGCAGGCCCGATATAGACGTTAATCAGTTCAGTAACATAAGCGGCTGAGCCGCCCGCCAGATCGACTTCGTTAAAAGGATTGATGTGGGTTATCGGAATGCCCCACTGCTCCCACATGCCGCGAATATAATTGACAAGATAATCTGCATAGGCCTGATAATATATTTTGACCGGTTTTCCGTCGATGGTGGCAATGTCGCCGCGGATAATTTTGCTGGGAGAATTGGTGTTGGATTGGCTCATCCAGTAAGGTACAGTCCAGGTGCAGGCGTAGAATTGCTTAACGCCATACTGCTGCGCCTGGAGCATGGTCCAGACCTGATCGATATCGAACAGCTCTTTGCGGGTACGCGGGGAGTTCTTAATGACTACCGGCAGTTCACCGGGCTTGCTGAGAAGATTGGTCGGACCGCCGTCGTCATTGCCGATCGGCTGATTCCAGGAGGGATAATCCCATATGAAGTCTTGCACAGGTACAAGGGTTCCAGGAGCATGCTCCGGTTCAACCGGCCAGATGCTGTCGGTATTGCCGTCATAATAGCGGTTCTCCGCTTCGATCTTGTAGCCGTATTGTCCCGCTGTTCCGCGCAGGGGAATGGCATTCCCCTCAATGTCGAAGCCGGGATTACTTACATCGGCCAGGAGACTGGTGAGCGGGTTGAACCCCGGGCTGGCCGCAGTAGCCCCGGAAGTCGTCAGGCCGCCGTTGTCACCGATGATCACCCGGACAATGTCGTGGCCTGTACCCTTCTGTTCACTGAAGGTCAGATCGAGCAGATGCCGGACCGTATCCTGATGGCCGGCTGAAGCGAGCTGCAGCATATGCACGGAATCCGTATACGCATAGGCGGCTCCTACACCATCCATCGTCTGATAGCTCTTGTACCAATCGGCGGTTACCTGTGCCGGAGCAATAGCAGCCGGAGCAGCTTGAAGCGGGTTAGAGAATGGCATAGGGGTAATGACGGATAACAGCAGCACACCAGCCATTGAAGCCGAGAGTGCCTTTCTCCTGATCTTTTTACTCATCCTAGAGATTCCTCCTATTGTATGCGCTTACATAACTTTGCCTGGTAATAGCTTAACAATTCAAAAAGCAAATTTGTATGAGAGGGATGCACGAAAGATTATAAAAAAACACTATAAACCTTCAAATTTGTACGATCGCCTTTTTTAGGCTTATGTATTGCGGTACCCATTAAAAATCCCGGCCTGTAAACGCACTGTGCAAGCTGCTGTCTACAAGCCAGGATTGAATTTCAGGCTATTGAACCGTTGAGGCTCCAGAGACTACTGGGCGGTCACAGTAATGCTGTCCACATTGGGGCCTTCCGTACCGGTAGTCACCACTTTTACCGTATTGTTGCCGACAATCATAGGGACCTGAACCGTCTTCTCCCCCCAGGAGGACCAGGCACCCGTTGCGGTAAACGCGGTATTGCTGATGACCTTGCTGCCGTTCACATAAACATCCAGATTTCTTGTGCCGCTCTCCAGGGCATAGCGGAATTTCAGATTCTTGGTCCCGGCCACCGCACAGTACACACTGTTCCACTGGATCGCAGCATCCGTTGCCGCATTAAAATTGACGTAGCCGCTGCCCGTATAACCGGCATTGACTGTCTCTGCGGCGGCATTCGTCAGTGTGGTGCCAGTCTCAGCCTCATAAGTAGTTCCGGTTCCGGTGCTGCCTCCGCTTCCAAGTTCCGCTACAAAGGTCGTTACACTTAGCGCCGGAAGCTGGGCTGTAAAGGAACCGTTCGATAGATTGATGGATGCTCCCGCAGCAACCTTGCGGCTCGCGTCCGTGATCCATGTCGAAGCACTGGAGGCCGTCCCGTTCTGCAGGACAAACTTCTGGCTTACTGCCGAATTACTTTTGTTAATCGCTACAATAACAGCTTTATTATCGCCTTTGTAGGCCGAGACATAGACATTGGTATTCGGATTCTTGGTGGCATCCACTCTGACATAACCCGGGCGGACGAACTTGGAGAACTGGGCCATACTGTCCCCGCGCTTGCTGATACTGCCGTCCTCATTCATCGGGCTGTATTGACGGCGGATATACCACCATACGTAAGCCTGGAAATCCCCTTCCACCAGCGCATTGTGCATATGGTATGCCACTTCCAGTGCTTCCGGCCACAGGTTGGCCGAGTTGTTATTGCTGTTAGGGTAATAGACCTCGGTCATCCACAGCTCTTTGCCTGCACCCTTCTGCTTGAAGAGCGGATAAGCAAAGTTGTTCACCTGTGTGCCATACAAATGCGCCCCCAGAATATCCATATTGGCCAGCGCCTGGGAGTCATTCAGGATCGGGTCAGACATATTCTTCAGATATTGAAAAGATTCCGGAGCAATAACCCGGCAGTTAATCGCACCGGCATAATTCTTCATAAAGTTTAGCATTTCGGCAGGCGTCCACCAGGTCCAGGTCTCTGCGTAGTCCGGTTCATTCTGCACCGAGATGGCATACAGGTCCACCCCGTTATTCTTCATGTACGTCACGAAATCATTCAGATGCTGGGCGTACGCGCCATACATATCGTATCTGAGCCGCTTGGCTGAGGTATTCCCGTTGCGGTTGAAGGTCTCCGTCATACTTGCAGGCGGATTCCAGGGTGAAGCGAAGACAATGGCTCCCTTGGCAACGGCCGCCTTGGCCGTGTCCAGCTCCTTAGACCAGTTATTCTTGTTATCGTCTACAGAAATTCTCAGAATGGAGAACCCAAGCTGGTTCGCCCCGTTGCCGAAGGCGGTCTCCCGCTGCGCGGCCGTCAGATCGCCGATCCAGACCGGGTGGTTGATGCCTCCGAACCCGCGGATCACCTGTTTTTGATCGGACAGATTGACGGTCACATCGCTGGCCGCATTTACTTTGGGCGGCGGCGAAATTACCATTGCAGACAGCATGGTCACACTAGCCAATAGGGTCAACAGTGATTTTTTGAACTTGGATTTCATTGCTTCAGCTCCTCTTCAATATAATTGGGCTCATGTCACTTCTGCCGGATCTTCTCCCGCCACACCTCCTGTCTAATCGAAGCGGCAGCTGTACCCTGTACAGGCTTGTCCTTTTTCCTTGAAGCACTTGCAAGCGCTTCCTATTCCTGTATTATATTAAATAATTGATATATCGTCGTTGCATATCAGCGATACTATATTGCGCGGATACCAATAATCCTTATATATCCAGTTAAAGGAATGGATGCCATGGAACAACTTGCCCAGTATGAGTTCACTCCGATTCCCCAAGAAATGATCTGCTTCCACAAATCAACCACCACAGAGCAGCTCAGCCCGGCTCAGCCTTACCACCGGCACGATGCTTATGAAATCTACCTGTTCCTGAGAGGCAATACCTATATGTATGTGGAGCAGTCCTGCTACAAGCTCTCCCCCGGCGATCTGTTCCTGATCCGTCCAGGTGAGATGCACCGCTGTGTCTGTGCCGACAATCAGATGTATGAACGGATCGGGCTGAACCTGAGAAGATCTGCCCTGCGGCGGCTATCCAGCAGCCGCACGAACCTGTTGGCCTGCTTCAATGCCTTTCCCTCCGGGCAGAACACGCTGATCCGGCTCTCCCGCGACCAGTGCGCCTTCTATTCCAGACTGGCGGATCAATTAATCCATAGCCTTCACTCCGAGGAATACGGACAGGATCTGCTGGCCGATTCCTATGCCACCCGGCTGTTAGTATTCATCAACACTCTGCAGCAGTCTTCCGCCGCCCTGCCGCATAATCTCATGCCGGAGCTGGTCCGCCAGACGATGGCTTACATCGAGGAGCATCTGCTCGAACCGATCTACTCCGCCCAGCTGGAGCAGGAATTTCATTACAGCGGTAAATATATAAGCCAGCTGTTCAAAGAGCACACGGGGCTTACCGTCCGCTCCTATATCGTGAACAAGCGCGTCTCCCTGGCCATGAGCCACCTTACCTCCGGCAGGAGTGTCGCAGCCGCCTGCGAGCTGTCCGGCTTCAGCGATTACGCCAACTTCATCCGCAGCTTCACCAAGGTCGCCGGGATGTCCCCGGGCAGATACCGGGCCAGTATGCTGTCCTGAGTGCCCGGGCATTCTTTTGAAAAAGGTAACGTTAATTATAGCTGTCTTCTCACCTTACGTTCGACGTAATGTGTGATACTCTATCGTTAGGGTACTGAGAAAATATGGGGGTTAATAAGATGAAAGCGACAATTCAACAAATAACAGGTACAAACAAAGAACAATTTGAAAACTTATTTAATTATTATCTCTATGAGCTTTCTGCTTACTCTCAGGAGGATATTGGAGCAGAAGGTACATTCGAAATGGAAGATATCTCGCCGTATTATAGGGATGAACGGTTATATCCTTACTTTATCAAGTTTGATGACAAAATCGTTGGGTTTATTCTGGTTACCTCCCCTCCTTATGTTGCAAAGGGAGTGGACTATTCAGTGCAGGAGCTGTTTATATTGCCCAAATACAGAGGCACGAATATAGCCAAAGATGCTGTCATGCAAATCTTCAAACTGTATTCTGGCCGCTACGAGGTGGGGATGTTCAAATCGAATGTAAAAGCTGTTAAGTTCTGGACTAAGTTGATATCAGCACTTGAAATTCCGGTATTCGTAGAAGATGGTTCCACTGAAATTCAAGGAAATGTAGTGCAGACGGCTGGTATGAAATTTACGACAGCTTAATTAATTAACCGCCCTCTGCAGGGCGGTTATATTTTTGGCAGAATATCAACATTGAGAATTAATAGCGCTACTTGCTGTCCGCCTCCCAGTAATCGCCAACCAGACCTTCAATAATACTGCTGCTGGCCCAGGGCATCAGACAGAACCAGGTGCTGGCCGGTGAGCCGTCACTGTAGGTCTCGGTCACCAGACCCTCGGAATGACAAAAGCGCTCGGACATCCAGCCCGTCAAGCCATGATCGAACTCCCGGTCATATCTGTTGTAGGTCTGACAGCCCCAGCCCACGGTATCCAGCATCCGCTGCTTCACATACGGATCTTCACGCTGCTTCACATAATAATACAGCTCATCGACCACGCTGCTCGACATGGGATGAATATGCGGATTGGCGACTGAGGTCACGCTCCCCCCGGAGCTGGACCAGCCCACCGTGCTCAGCGGCGGCACTTTCACCGGAGAATTATAGGCGAATTTGAAGGTGAATTCGTAAGCAAGGGCATCTCTCATATGATCAAGATACAGCTCATCCCCGGTAAGGGCATGCAGATACCGGACCGCCCGGATATACGCCAGAATCCCTTCAGAATCTATCGCTTTATCCGTGTCAAGCGGCCCACCATAGCATTCCAGCCGTCTTACATAGGTCTCGTAATAATGCCGCTCGCTGCGCTTCAGGCTGTCCAGATGCGACCGGTTTCCGGTTAGCCAGCTATAGTAAGCTATTGCAGCCATGATCCAGGTCCCGCTGAAGGAATCGTATTCAAGCCCGGCACCGGTTCTCTCGGAGAGAATCGTAGGATACTCACCGTCCGAATTCCGGCTTCTCTCCAGTACAGGGAGAATCTTGCGCACGAAGTCCACCCAGTCCTCGTGGATGACATGATTGAGCCTTTTCTCATATTCATAGGCCTTCATAATATAGAATAAGGCCTGTCCGCACAGATAAGCGGAATGTCCCGGCGTGCGCATCCCGTCAAACCACCAGCCGTGAATGCTCCATTTCCCGTCCTGATAGGCCTCGTAAGGGAGACCGGAAGCCGGGTTCAGAGAGTTCGCGATAATATTCTCAATGCAGGAGAGGGCCTGCCCGCGCATAGTCTCATCTCCCAGCCGCAGCGCAGCCATCAGCATAGGAGTGGCTACAGTCAGTCCGTTTGTCCAACTGGTGGAGATGATTTTGTTGTACCGGTACCCGCCTGTCTCCTTATCCTCATAGACAAAAGTTGTATAGCTCCGGTCCTCAGGCAGCCACGCATATTGATAGATTGCCTTCGATAGATCGGCTACAGCGGTCCGCCTATCACTGCCGGATCTTGGTGGCTGATGATAGCGGGAATAGATCTCTTCCAGTGCAGCATGGATGCCCAGCTCAGACCCGGCCGCATACGCATACAGATCCAATGTGAACTCTACAGATTCCGAAGCCGCCAGCTCGAAGCAGTTCTCCTCCAGCGGTGCCCGCTCCTTGACGAGATGCGATTTGATGAACAGAAGCGGAGCATTCTCATACCCCAGCGTATACCCGACCGTCCCCTTGGCAAGCGAGCAGGTGAAGCCGCCATACTGCAAGAACTCCCCATTTAGCCCAGGCTTCCACTGGAGCTTCTCTCCCTCCTTGTATATAAAATAAGGGCTGGCGCATAATCCGTACACTTTGCCCGTGTCATATACAAGCGCTGCAGGGTGCGACAGCCGGTCGCTGCGCACCATCCACCAGGAAGAAGAAGGACGCGCGGGCTGGCCCTCCCTTAATCTTGGGAATTCGTTCGGGACATTCTGCGGAGCTTCTCCCCGGTTACGGCCATACATAACTGCGGGAAGAAAAAAACGCGGATCCTTCTTGGCAAACGGCAGCTCCACGTGAATGACGCCTGACCAAGGCGTGCTGTTCCGATTCGTAATCTGTACATGAGCCTGAAAAGGCTGCCGCGCACTGCCTGCCCCGCCTGTTATCTCTACGGATGCATGTAGTCCATGCCCGTTAAGTCTGGTATACTCAGAACCTTCCTGAGTCTTGCTTCTTGCCGTTATAATCAGTTCCACTATCCTGTCCTCCAGTCTGTTGTAATACGATAAAAGGGTTGCAAATCCTATTCCTGCATGCTAGGATAATGTCATTTTAAAGTAGTTCCAGAGAAGAATCATTGCAGGTTCCGCTGTTATTATTGCGCAAAATGATCCGGAGGTTACCCATGAACGAGCCATTTGAGCTTCGCTATGACCCTATCCATAAAGATTACCTCTACCTGCACAGGACAACCACCTATAATATGGGAACCTTCTATCACCGCCATGAAGCGTATGAGCTGTACTTATTTCTGCGCGGCAACGTCAAGTTCTATATTGAGAACAGCTGCTACCACCTGCAGCGCGGAGATCTGCTTGTACTGAACCCGGAAGAGATGCATCGTTCCTTCAGCCAGGATGAATCGGAATATGAACGGATTACGATCAATCTCCAAAAATCTTATCTGCACCGCCTGTCTACTCCGGCTACCCCGCTATCCTGGTGCTTCGACTACCGCCCGAAGGGAAAGGGCAACATCGTTCATCTGGAGGAAGCCGAGCTTCAGCAGGTTCTCCGGTTGACCGGTGATCTGGAGAAGGCCCTCTCATCCGATGCGTATGGGGCAGATATCCTCGCCAACAGCATGCTTGCTCAATTATTGGTGCTGACCAACACCGTGTTTCATAGAACAAGCATCGTTCCTGCGGATATCATGCCGGAGCTGGTCCGCAGGACCATGGAGTATATTGATGCCCATCTGGGCCAGACCCTCACGCTTGAGCAGCTTAGCAGCACCTTTCATTTGAACAGCACCTATATCAGCCGCCAGTTCAAACAGCACACAGGCCTGACGCTACGTTCCTACATACTGGACCGCCGGATTTCATTAGCCAAGGCCTGCCTCCGCGAAGGGTTTAGCATCACCGAGGCCTGCTATCAATCTGGCTTCAGCGATTACGCCAATTTCATCCGCAGCTTCACCAAAGTGGCCGGCATGTCCCCGGGCAGATATGCCAAGCAGGAATAAAACAGAATGTAGAATGTTCGCGGGAAGTGGAGCGGGAAGGCGCAGTGTCTGCGGAAGGCGGGACTGGATCATTAGGGGGTGGGGGGGCTACAGCGTCTGACTCATGATGGCGGACTTATAGAAGTGGAAATTGTACATTTAATATGACGGTAAAGGGCTACGTGAACTAATTAGTTGGAAAAATGCAGCTTACTCAGCCCAACTTCTGCTAAATCCATCGGATTCCAGGAATTAAGTGTACTTCTTCCAACTGCTTCCCTATAACCCTCGATTACGGCAAAATTAAATGCCTTTTTTCCAACTCCGTCCGCCCTTCCCTCTTGCCACGAATCATCAAGGCCCCCCAGCCGAGCCGGGGGTTGTTGTAAAAAAACAAGCCTCCCATAACGGGAGGCTTGAAGGGTTGGAGACTTGCAAGTTTGCAAACTTGCAGGCTTGCAGGTTTGCAAGCTTGCGCTGCAACCGAAAGTTCATTTCACTTCTTATAGCCAAAATCCGGTATCGCCGTCCATCTGCGGCGCAGCTCGTGGGCTGCCGCCTTGGGCTTGCGGTCACGGGTGAAGATGCCCTTCTTGTTCCCCTGTACGCGGATGATGCCCTGGCTGGTGGCAAAGTCGGCGAAATTCCAGACCTGCTCGCCCACAAACTCCCGGAACTCATCGAAGACTTCATGATTCGCCCGGTAGAACGCCACCTGATATTCTTCCGTGAACATGATCGGCTCCACATCATGCAGTCCGGCCACGGTATCGGTTCCGTATTCGGTCATCATCATCGGCTTGCCGGGGCACCGCTGGCTCCACGCTTCCAACTCCATCCGCAGCTTAACCTTCGCAGACTCCAGGTCTCCCCCGTCCACATACCAGCCGTAATACCGGTTGAAGGCCAGCACATCGATCAGCTCAGAGATCCTATCATTTGCCGGTGAAGCCTCAATATGCGTCACCAGCGTAACCGGACGGTGCTGCGGATCTTCCTCCCGCAGCTGCTCGATCAGCGGCTTGAAGTATTCGTACGCCCCATCCTCATAAGAGGCCGGTTCGTTCGCAACATTCCACATCACCACACAGGCATGGTTCTTATCCCGGTTGATCAGCTCCCGGATCACCTGCTGGTGATGTCCGAAGGTCTGGACCTCTGCCCAGGTATCCTTCTTCGAACCCCCTGAGAACATCACGAGGAAATTAAGGTCCAGGCCCACTGCCGGGGTCTCATTGATCACGACGAAGCCTTCACGGTCGGCCAGCCGCATCACTTCCTCGGCGTAAGGATAATGGGCCGTGCGGAAGGAGTTGGCCCCGGACCATTTCATCAGATTGAAATCCATAATGTTCGCCGCTTCATCCAGGCCCCGTCCATGGAACGGAGTATCCTCATGTCTGCCGTAGCCCTTGAAGTAGAAGGGCTCGCCATTAATCAGGAATTGCCCGTCCTTCACTTCTACCGTCCGCACACCGAACGGCAGCTCGTATACATCCACTAGTTGGCCCGATTGCAGCAGCTCAATCTTCAAGGTATACAGGTAGGCATTCAGCGGCTGCCATAACCTGACGTAGGGAATATCCAGCACCCCGGAGGATTCCGTGGCGGAGCAGACGGCAACCCCTTCCTCATCCAGCACCGTAACCCGGATATCGGCTTCACCGCTAATGTCCACTTTATAGCGGACGGTTCCCTGCTTCCCCTTCTCCAGCTCCTCCTTGTAATCGGTTAGGACAGTGACATCTTGAACGAAGGTTCGCGGCGTAGAGTAGATTCTCACCGGCCGCTGGAGTCCGGCAAAGTTGAAGAAATCGAAGTTCGGCTGGTTCTTCGCCTTCCTCTTCCCGTCCGGGCCTTCGGTCTCCGTGTACAGGCCAACAGGCAATGTGGTGTAATCCACGACGTTATGAACAGCTACGGTCAACCGGTTCGTTCCAGGCCGGATATAGCCGTTAATCACGCCCTCGAAGGGCAGGAATCCGCCGGCATGCTCCATGACCAAGCTTCCATTGATATATACCTTGGCCTTATGGGTGGCCGAGCCGAAGCGCAACACCAGCCGCTCATTCAGGATGCTCGAAGGGAGCGTCAGCTCCCGCTCATACCACACCCAGCCGACATGATTACGAATCTCCGGGCTTACGCCCAGATCATTATAAGCCGAAGGTACCGCCATAGGGATTGTATCTGTCAGCTTGGAGGCCTGCCAGTTCTCCTCCCAGCCGGAGCCATCGTCCAGCTTGAAATTCCATACCCCGCCCAGATCGTACAAACTGCGGGTTTCCGTCATTATTGGATACAGCACGGTTAGCACTCCTATCTACTCTGTGATATCTGCTTCTTAGGATTTGGAATCGATAATCTTCTGTATTTTGGTCTGTGCGTGCTGAATGGTATCATCAATGCTTTGACCTGACAGCATCATTTTATCGAATTCCTCCAGGAGTACCTTTTCCAGTTCAGCGTGATAAGGCACCGCTGTAGCTGCCGTAGTCGGTATAGTATTCTCCAGAACATAGAGCAGCGAAGCCTTGTCGATCATTTCCGGGGTCTTGCTGCCTGCGATAATCCGGTCCACCACATCTTTCAAGTCAGCTTTTTTCCAGGACGGGATATTCTTCCCTTGCAGCACAATCCCTTCAGTGGAGAACCAGCGGATAAAGGTGTAGGCTTCGTCTTTATGCTTGGACTTGCTGTAGATGCTCAGGACATCCCCGCTCACGTTCGAGGACATCGGATCTTCGATCTTCATCTTCGGCAGCGGAGCGAACACGGTCTTGAAGGTAGCCGGAATGGTATCCGTTCCGCCAGTCTCCGGGATCAGGAAGGTGCCCGTAACAAGCATACTGGTGTCCTGGTTGAAATATTGCGGTCTGTAGTTCAGCTTCTGGCTGACCACCTCGGAGTACGGGGTTGCGGAGCCTTCCGTTTCTCCCCGAAGCCGCAGCTCAAGCGATTTGCGCATGAACGGATTGTCGATATTGGCGGTCTTGCCGTCATCGGTAGTCAGATTGGCATTCACCGGCTGGCCGAAGTTCTGCACTACGTAGCCATATTGAATCCAACTGTGGAAGTAGGTTCCGTACCGGGTTTTATCGCCCGTTTTCTTCGTCATCGCCTTGGCGTAATCCATGTACTGATCCCAGGTCCAGTCCTTAGGCAGCTCAAGTCCCGCCTCCTTCAGATGATCCTCGTTGATAATCACCAGACCCTGGGAGGACTTGCCGGGCAGGCCATAGACCTTGCCGTCAATGCTGGTATCGGCGGTGTATTCATCCTTGAAATTAATGCCGTCCTTAGCCAGATACTCATCCAGCGGCTGGATCATGCCAAGCCCCGCCCGCTGGGACAGGAAGGTCATGTTACTGAACATGATAATATCCAGATCATCGCCGCCCGCGACTGCGAGATCGAGCTTCTTATAATATTCATTGGAATTGTTGTCCTCGGCAGAGGCGAATTCCACCTTGATGTTCGGATGCTGCTTCTCAAACTCGGCAATCACGACATCCCAGTTGTCCATTTTTTTGGCATACCAGTTGCTCAGCTTAATGGTTACCGCTTGTTCTGCACCTGTTCCGGCACCCGTTGCCGCCGGCTCCTTCTCTGCATTGCCGGCGCCTCCGCAACCGGATACCAGCAGGGATAACAGCGGTACGGCGATGAATAGATTGCGTTTTACTTTTGACATGATTTGGCCCCCTGTAATGTAATTAGTCTAGCCTTTGACACTGCCCATCGCAACTCCCTCAATCACCTGCTTCTGGCCGACCATGAAAATAATTAACAACGGCAGAATGGCCGATACAGCGCCTGCCATCATCAAGGAGTAGAACTCGCCGCTGAAATCAGCGAATTTCCGGATGCCCAGCTGCAGGGTAAACAATGAATCGGAACGAAGGAAGATCAGCGGATTCTGGTAATCATTCCAGGTCCAGATAAAACGGAGAATCATATAGGTAGCAAGGGCTGGCTGCACCAGTGGCATGGCAATCCGCATGAAGATCGTCCAGTGGCCCGCAGCATCAATCCGCGCCGATTCAATAATTTCATCATGGATTCCAAGGAAGAACTGTCTCAGCAGGAAGGTTCCCAGCACCCCGGAGGCAGCAAGCAGCACCAGCCCGAAATGGCTGTCGAACAGTCCAAGCCAGCGGTACATAATGAACTGCGGAACCAGAATGGCCTGCGTTGGAATCATGAAGGTGGCCAGGACAACCAGGAAGAGAATATCCCGCCCTTTAAAAATGATTTTGGAGAAGCCGTAAGCCGCCATAGCGGAGATAATCAGCGACAGCGCTGTAGACATCAGGGTAACCTTCGTCGTATTCCAGTAATAGAGTGTGAACGGCACGGCACCCGCCCAGACCTGCTTATAGTTCTCCACCGCATTCCATTTCGCCGGAATCCACTCTATCGGATATTTCATAACATCCAGCTCAGGCTTGAAGGAAGCAGAGAGCATCCATAAGAATGGCATAATGAACAGAATGCCCGCAACCGCCATGAAGACGGTGACAATAACCCGGTTAAGCTTGATCGATCGCATGTGTATACCTCCTAGTAGTTGACCCATTTCTTTTGTCCGACCCATTGAAACAAGGTCACCAGCAGGATGAGGATCAGCAGAATAATGCCCATCGCCGAAGCATAACCCGACTCCAGATTCACGAACGCCACCTCGTACAGATAGTAGACAATAACTGAGGTTGAGCCTGCCGGACCGCCGCCGGTTAACACCATAATCAGATCGAAGACCTTGAAGGACCCCACAACTCCTGTGATAAGCAGGAAGAAGGACGTAGGCGACAGCATCGGCAGTGTAATTCTGAAGAATTGTCTGAGCGGTGAGGCCCCGTCCACATCGGCGGCTTCATACAAATCCCGTGAGATATTCTGCAGGCCCGCCAGATAGATGACCATATTGAAGCCGAGGGAAGTCCAGACCATAATAATCATGACCGAGATCAGGGCAAACTTGGGATCAGCCAGCCACATAGGCGGATGCTCGAACCCTATAGATCTGAGGAAGCCGTTGATCGGACCGTTGTTCGGGTGATAGAGCACTCTCCAGAGCAGGGCAATCGCCACGAAGCTTGAGATGAAGGGCATAAAATAGATCACTTTGAAAAAGGTTTTGAAATACGTTGCCTTATTGATTAGCACCGCCAGTACCAGCGCCAGGAACATCGCAACCGGAACGACGGCGATCATGATCAGGTTGTTGTAGAGCGAGCGGTGAAAGGACTCATCCTGCACCAGCCGGCTGTAGTTATCCAGACCGACAAATTGAAACCCGTCCAGCCCGGATACAAAGTTCCAGTTCGAGAAGCTGATCACACCGGATAGGAGAATCGGAATAATTACCAGCGTTACGGTCAGAATGAGCATGGGGGCAATGAATAAATACCCTGCAATATTGTCGTAAAAGGATTGCTTGCGCATCTTGCTTATCCCGGGGCTGCCGGACCGTTTTGCCGTTCCCTCTTCAGTAATAACCTCCACTTTATCCACCTCTTTTTATGTTTGTAGCTTTATTATAGAAGGGCAAATTTCATAGCACATGCAACGAATTTATCTGTGGCGAAAACTTTGTATAGCATTATTTTTTCTAAATTGAAAAAATTATTGGATGAGCCGAACCGCAGAATCAAGTACCATAAGTCTGTGAAGGTCTACTACGGGAGGGATATTAATGAAAGAAAAGCACAGGCTCAGTCAGCTCTCCTTCCGGCAAAAGCTAATCCTTACCTCCATCGCCTGCCTGGTGATTCCGGCACTGGGGATGATCTATATTACCAATGTCTATTCCAAGCTGATTATCCGGGAGCATTCCCTGGAGAAGTCCACGCAGTCCCTGAGAATTGTCCAGTCGCAGATTGATGTGATATTCGAAGAGATGGTGTCGGTGTCGAACTTCGTCCATTTCGATCCGGAGATCAAGACCCTGCTGGAGGATGCCAAGACTAATCCCGTAGCTGCGCGGACCCTGACCAGCCGCCTGGAGCAGGTGGCCGGAGATACCATCGATCTGCGGATTACCCTGCTGGACAAGGAAGGACATGCCTATTCCGATTATTCCTTCTATGATTATGATCCCCGGCAATTTCTGAAGCGGCGCTGGTTCGCTACTCTGGAGCAGCTCCCGCCGTATGATACCTTATTTATGGGAGCAGAAGACAATTACCTGACGTCCCTGAGGGCTGAGCAGCCTTATATCTTCATGACAGCACGCGCCTTAAGAGAAGAAACAACTGCCGCCCCTTACGCTTACCTGATTGTCAGCCGCAGTGAGGCTTCGATCCGTGAGCGGTTTGCTTCACTGGAAGAGGATGTGTATCTGCTGGATGAAGAGGGGAACATTCTGTCGAACCGGAACCAGGAGCTGATAGGCACTAGCTTTGACAAGCTGCTGCCAGTAGAAGAGCTGGCCTTCCCTGACATCGTCAAGTTCAAAGGGGAAAACCAGCTCCTCCTCTCGCTGCCGCTGAAATATGCCAAGTGGAGGTTGATCAGTGTTGCTCCCTATGAGCAGCTGACGGAACGGTTGAACGGGATAAACCGGACCGGCCTGATTATTCAGACGGTGTTTGCGGTCAGCTTCTTGTTCGCGCTTACTGTGCTGCTGCGGAGATTCACCAAGCCTGTGCTTGTCCTGGGCAAGGCGGCGCGCCGGGTGGAGGACGGAGATCTCATGGTGCGCTCGGGTATCCGGGGAACCGATGAGATCGGCAGCCTCGGGCACTCCTTCGATAACATGCTGGACCGGGTGCAGCTGATGCTCAGGCAGGTGGAGACGGAGCAGGAATTGAAGCGCCAGGCGGAGATTGCGATGCTGCAGGCCCAGATTAACCCGCATTTTCTATTCAATGTGCTTAGTTCGATCCGGCTGAAGCTGCTCATGAAGCAGGATGAGGAGAATGCTGCGATTGTCGGCTCCCTCTCCGCTATGCTGCGGGCCAGCTTTTCCAGCCGGGAGGAATTCGTCTCGATTGCCAGTGAGCTTGATTTCACGAAGCAGTATATGGAGTTAATGCGGTTCACGATGAGATATCCTACGGAATATGCAGTGCATGTGGACAAAGAGCTGCTGCTGGAGACGGTGCCGCGGTTCATCCTGCAGCCCATTATTGAGAATGCTTACAAGCACGGGTTCTTGCAGGGCGGAGGGCGGGTCGTCATCACCATCGGACTCGTCCAGTCCAGGCTAACCATTACCATCGAGGATAACGGCACGGGAATGGAGGAGCATACGCTCGTAGCTCTGCTTCAGCACATCAGGCAGAAGGATGCGGAGATAGGCGCCCTGAGTGCTGAAGGGACGCCAGTGGCAGAGTCCGCTCACGGCATCGGATTAATCAACGTCTACCAGCGGCTTAAGCTAATCTACGGTGAGCTCTTCGAGATGAACATTGAGAGCATTCACAAGGGACGCACCACCGTACAATTAATCATGCCCGTGAAGCGGATAGGAGCAGATAATCATGACCTATAAAGTAGTACTAGCAGACGATCATTATCCGGTGTTGGAGTATTTAAGCACTTCGATTCCCTGGGACACCCTCGGCCTTGAACTATCGGCTTGCTGCTCGGACGGCAGACAGGCCTGGGAAGCCTGCCAGCTGCATCAGCCGGATATTCTGCTTACGGATATCGGCATGCCGGCGATGAATGGACTGGAGCTAATCCAGAAGGCGCGGGAGGTGAACCCTCAGCTTCAGACGATTATCCTGTCCTGCCACGGGGAATTCGAATATGCCCAGAAGGCTGTGAAACTGAATGTGGCCGAATATATATTGAAGGAGAGCCTGCAGATCGATCAGGTGATTGCCGTATTGACGGAAGCGGTGGCCCGGCTGGAGGTGAAGCTGAAATCCCGTAACCACTATCTCCAGATGGAGAAGCTGGTCAGCCAGAACCATGCCGCCATCCGGACCAGGTTCATCCGCATGTTCGTGGAGCAGCCGGTCTGGGATGAAGCCGAGTGGTTCGGACAAGCCGAAGCGATGGGCATCAGCCTGCACAAAGGCACCCCGTATCTGCCTGTACTGGCGGTCCCGGAGCGCTCCTATGAGCTGGAGAGGCGGTTCGGCGGAGTGGTGAACCTGCAGTTCGTGATGGATAATATGCTGCAGGAATTCCTGGAGATAGACGGCATTATCCAGTTCGCGCTGACGGAACGGCAGTTCATCCTGTTCATTCCTTTGCCGCATATCCTCGTCCGCAATCTTTATGAGGAGTTCCGTAATAAATTCCGGCATGTTCAGAGAATGGCGAAGCTGCATCTGCGGATGGGGATTTCCTTCTTTTACGGGGAGGATACTCCAAGTCTGATCGACATTAAGAAGCAGATTCAGGCGCTGCTGGATTCCCATGCCCTGCGCTTCTATACCGCCGAGGGAGCGATTATGAAGTATGCGCCTGTCCAGACCAGCGGCGAGGACCTGTTCGTGCATTATTCGGAGATCCTCCAGCAGCTAAGGGACTGCATTCAGCAGGAGGACAGCTCGCAGCTTGCGGCCAAGGTCAGGGAGATCAAGCAGTATGTCGGGGACCAGAAATATCCGGTGGAGAGTGTGAAGAGCTGGCTGCTCAAAATGGTGATGGAGCTGGAATTGAAATATGTCGTCATGCAAAACTTCGTCAACAACTTCAACAGTGAGCGGCTCCAGCGCTCAATCCAGGAATTCGAAACGCTGGAGCAGCTCATGGAATGGCTGGAGGAATTCCTGAAGGATAAAATACTCATGCTAAGCTCCATGTGGAAGCAGAATGTCCGCAAAGAAATAGCCGAAGCCAAACGTTATGTGATGAATCATATAGGCGAGAAGGTTGGCATGGAGGAGATGGCGAAGCGTCTGGGCCTGAACCCCACCCATTTCAGCCGGTTATTCCGTCTGGAGACCGGGCTGACCTTCATTGAGTATGTGACCAGAATGAAAATGGAACAGGCCCGCGATCTCCTGAATCAGACGAACCTGACCATCGTGGAGATCGCGGAGCAGCTGGGCTATGACAACGTCAGCTACTTCATCAAGCTGTTCCGTAACTTCTCCGGCATGACTCCGGCGGAATTCCGCAAGTCCATCTAGACTGGAGAAGCGAGAACAGCTTCATCATCCTTCTGTCAGGACGGTGAAGCCTTTACTGCGGGAAATATATGAGCTGGATGGAAGAGTGATGGCAAACCGGCGGGCGCTGGGGGATACCGACTACACTGGTACAATAAGTAAGTGGATTAATGTATCTTAGTTTGTGGATTTCGGAGGATTACGGGCAAGCAAGTGGAAAAACTCCAACTACTACGGGTGGTTTCAGCTGCTTGGGTTGAAATGCGATTATTTAAGTGCCATTTATCCAACTGCTGTTCTACCAGGGTACATTTGTTCCTCAGCAAGTGGAGAGAATCCAACTGTTTGCGCTCCCCAAAATATTATACGTTTAACAAGCCGGAGGCAGGCGCGTAAGCGCTCTTATCCGGCTTGTCCATTCCTCGCATCGGGTCGGGATTATCACGTAACGGATGAATCAGTATTTATCAATCTTGTACCAGAACAGGGGCAGCGGGAACCAGCCTATAGGCGCATCCACTGCCATATAACGGCTGTGCTGCGTGAGCAGCAGGACCTGGGCCTGCTGCCGGTCAAGAATCACGGCATCCGGCCGGGCTGACCGCTCAACCGTAACCCCCTCTTCGCCCACCCGCGCCGTCACCGGCTGTCCGTCCATTACTGCGGAGAATTCTCCCGGGATAATGCCTGTGGTCTTGAACTTCAGCGTAAGGTACGCCTTCAGGACGTTGGCGAAATCCAGAATATGATACATATCCGAATTCTCGATTACGAAGTCTTCGGCAATGCCGCCAAGAGCCTTATTCAGCGGGATGTCATATTCCGGCGCGTGCAACGTTATTCGCCCGGCTCTGCTGTAAGCCATGTAAGCCTTAATTGTCCGCAGAATATCGTCCGGATTCTCCACTGCGAATTCAGCTATATCATCGCCCGCTTCGTTGGCAACCAGATAACCGATCAGCCTGCCCTGATCCAGAATGCCGATTGCCTTTTGACAGAGTGTACCGAAAATCAGCGGCAATTGCACTAAGCTGCGTTCAACATAAGCAAGCCGCGAGGTGTTCATGTTATGCGCAAATTCTGCTCCTCCCTCAACCTCAAACAGCGGACGGAAGGAGATCCCGGTGTTATCCAACCCTCTTAAGCTGTGGCGCACATTGGCCTCTGTCACGGTATACTTGAGCATGACACCGCCAAGCGTGAAGCCGAAATACTCATATCTCTGCCGCTGTCCATATAATACAACCATATCACATGTACCGCGCAGCTCTTCAAGCCACAGGTTCATCAGCGCCTTCATATGCCCTTCGCCGCGCGCACGCGGATGAACGGATACCGTACCCAAGTAGCCGGTGCGCAGCGTATGATCACATACCGTCAGAGACTCTGGAAAAACAGCCACCAGCGCGCGCAGCCTGCCTTGCTCATCCACAGCAACCTTATGCATCGCTGATGAATCTACGCTCTTGTCATACGCCTTGGGCATCAGAATTTCAAAATCAAAGCGGAAGGCAAGGTTGGCCAAATCTATGTATTCCTCGCGTTCGTGCGGAGCTGCCGTCCTGTATTTAACCATTTTGTCCTACCCTTTCAGTCTATATATTCAACTGCCTCCCTGACTATATTCTAGAGACATCGCCCATCTCCTGCTCAGGTCACTCTGATTTCCGCCGTTTCGCCGCAGCCTCATCAATCGCCTGCTGGATACTGGCCAGTGCGGTCTCCATGGGCTGTCCGGCAAGATACTGGTTGACGCCCTCCAGAATCTTCACCTGGAGCGACTCGGTCGATACCGTATGCGGCCAATAGAGCGTGGCGTCCTCGCGCGTTACCGCAGCGGCAATGGACGAGACCGAATCACTCCGGTCCGTCGGGGCCGAGATGACCGAAGGCACTGCCAAAGCGCCTGCGGCCAGCTTCTCCTGCGTAGCCCTGCCGTTCATGAACGCCACGAACTGCTTGGCCTCTTCGGGATGCTCCGTCCGCGAGCTGATCACCCGGTACGTGCCGACATTGATGTTCGGCACCGTCCGCACACTGCCCGGCACCATCATGAACCGGATATCCTGAGCCGGATTCCGCTCCTTGATGCTGGGAATGTCCCAGGTCCCGGTAATAATCATAGCCGCCTGGCCTGTGCCGACCAGATCCTTGGCCTGCTCATGCTTCAGGCTCTTCCAGTTCGGCGGCACGAACCCCCGGTCGATAATCTCCCGGTGCTTCTGGATGGCATCCACGAACACCGGATCATGGGTCCGGATCTCCCCGTTCTCCAGCTTCTTCGTCCAGGCGGCATCCGCCCCGTTATCCGACATGATAGACCCCCAGAAGAACTGGGCTGTGGACCACTCCGCATCCATTGCCACCGGAATAAGCCCTTCCTGCTTCAGCTTCACGCAGAGCGCAAGGAACTCGTCCCAGGTGCGCGGAACCTCCAGCCCGAGAGAGTCGAACAAGGTTTTGTTGTAGAGCAGCCCGTCACTGTGCATCACCTCGGGAGCGCCGTACACGCGGCCGCCAACCGTAACCGGCAGCAGGGAGTTAGGGTAGAATTCCTTGAGGAAATCGGCTCCGGTCAGGTCCAGGTACATATCGCTCCGCAGAGCGCGGAATTCCTCGAACAGGCTGGGCGACCACGTATCGAATACATCCACCCTCTCGCCGCCCAGCAGCCGGATCTTGATCCCCGCCGTATAATTATTGTTCTGGATGAAATCTGCATCGATCTGGATATGGGGATACAGCTTCTCAAATTCGGCAATCGCGTCAAAATACACTTTGCCTGCTTGTGCCGTATCCAGCAGATAGCTGGAGTACCGGAGGGTGACGGGTTCGCGGATGTCTGCCGCTCCGCCTCCGCCGGACAGCAGGGAAGCGTCTGTACTGCTCCGGGTATCACAGCCGCCAATCGTGAACAGCAGCAGAACAATGCTGCCCCCGATTCCGGGTCTCCACTTCTTCATGACGCTTCCCCTTCCTTCATCTGTTCTCCGTTCGCTTCTGTAACGTTCTTGTCCTATCGTTATATTCTGGCCGATCCGATAGATGGCAGTCAACAGACAATCAGAGCTTGCCCCCTGAAGTTGCAATCCCTTCGATAAATTGCCGTTGGAACAGGATGTAGATGAGCAGCATCGGCCAAATCGCCAGCACGGAAGCCGCCATCAGCTCCGGATAGTCTACGGCAAAGGCGCTCTGAATCTTCGCCAGAGCCGAAGAGAGAGTCGCTGCATCCGAGCTTGTGTTGACGATCATTGGCCACATCAAGTCCTTGAAGGAGAAGAGGGCGGTGAATATCCCGAGGGCCACCAGACCGGAGCGGACCAGCGGGAGCATGATTCTGGCAAAGGTCTGGCCGATATTGCAGCCGTCGATCTTTGCCGCCTCCTCCAGCTCCTTAGGCAGGCCCATGAAGAATTGTCTCAATAAGAAGGTGCCGAAGGCACTGACCAGCCCGGGGAACAGCAGGGCAAAGATCGTATTGCGCATCCCCAGCGCATCGACCATCAGATATTGCGGGATGATGAAGATCTGGGTCGGCACCATCATCTGGAACAGCACCAGACTGAAGCAGAAGTCACGCCCCGGAAATCTTAGTCTGGCAAAAGCATACGCCGCCATCGCGCTGAACATCACCGCGCACAGCACCCTGAGCGCCATCATTGCAAACGTATTCCAGTACAGGATCAAAAAATTATTCTGACGCCATACCTCCAGATAATTCTCCACCCGCCAGGTCTTGGGGAAAAAGATAAACGGATTCATCGAGGTGGACTCCGTAACCGACTTGAACGAGGTCAGCACCATCCAGACGAACGGCAGAATCATGGCGGCTGCTCCCAGGAGCAGCACAAGGTGGGCTAAGATACGGTTAAGTTGTTTATGTTTGGCCATAGTGCCGCCTCCTACATGTAGTTGACCCATTTTTTTTGCGCCCGCATCTGGAAGAAGGTGATGATCATGATCAGCGCGAGCAACACCATTACAATCGCTGAGCCATAACCCTTGTTCGAGTACTTGAACGAATTATTATAGAAGAGATACACAAGCGATACTGTATGGTCATAGGCCGGGTTACTCACATCGATCATCATATAGATGACATCGAACACTTGCATGGCCTGGATAATCGTGGTCACTACAACAAAGAACAGTGTTGGCGTTACAAGCGGCAGAGTGATCACGAAAAATTGGCGCATCCGGCTGGCTCCGTCGATATCCGAGGCCTCGTAGTAATCCTTCGGGATCTCCTGCAGACCGGCGAGCAGCAGCACCATATTATAGCCGATGACACTCCAGATTCCGATCACCGCAATGGATAAGATCGCTACCCTCGGGTCCGTCGTCCAGTTGACGGCCGGAAGGCCCAGCTTGGATAGCCCGTAATTAATGAGGCCGTAGTGCTGGTTATACATCCAGCGCCATACCATGGTAACTGCCGCAGGAGCGGCGACCATCGGGATGAAATAGATCGTGCGGTACAGCGAGCGGCCCGCGAGCTTACCGTTCAGCAGGACTGCTACCAGCATGGCTATGGCTATGCTGACAGGAACGACCAGCAAGGTGTAGAGCAGTGTATTGCCGACAGCATGCCATACCTGGGGATCATGAATCAGCTTGCGGTAATTCTCCCCGCCGATGTAGATATTGCCTCTGCCGAAATCTCCGCTCTTGAAGAAGCTAAGGTAAGCGGTTTGCACTATTGGGATGAAGTTGAGGACGATAAGGCCGATCATCGTTGGCGCGATCAGAAACCAGCCCCAGGACCATTCATTCCAGGTTTTGGCTCCAATTTTCCTCTTGACGGTATGATTCATCTGCTTTCCTCTCCTATCAAACTTGCGGCAGCCCTGAGGCTGCCGCAGGCATATGACTCTTGCTTATTTCTCTTCCGCCAGGCTCTCATTCATCACTGTGGCTGCATTACGGGCTGCTTCCTCCACGGTAACCTTGCCCGAGAATGCCGGCTTCAGCGCTTCATAAGCCTTGTCTTCCCAGACAGCTGTTGTATTGGAATACGGACGAATTACGCCATAATCCACCATATCGACGAATGCCTTGATGTTGAAGGTCTTGTTCGAATCCACCCACTTGTCAGCCGCGCCTTTGTACGCCGAGATGGCAACGCCCAGCTCCGCCTGGCGCTCCTGGCCTTCCTTGGAGCTTAAGTATTCTACGAACTTCCACGCTTCCTCCGGATGCTTCGCCTTGGCGTCAATCGCATTGCCCAGACCATTGTAGATGGAGGCTTGCACAGCCTTCTTGGGCAGGACGGCCACATCGAAATTCTTCGCCATGAATTCGTTCTCTGTGAACCCGCTCAGGTTCCATGAACCGAACAAGCCCATTGCCGCCTTGCCGTTCTTCAGCAGATCGGCACGCTCGGCATCCCCATACACCTCTGGCGACAGCCCGTCTCGTACAAAGCTTACATAGAAATCCAGAGCTTCGACCGTCTTCGGATCGTCATAGCCTGACTTCTTGTCCGCTGTAATAATGGTGCCGCCGTTCTGATAGACGAAGTTGTAATACCCCTCCTGGTTGTGCATCGGCGCAAGGAAGCCGTATACCCCGTCCTTGGTGAGCGCTTTCGCTGCACTGTGCAGATCATCCCAGGTCCAGTTCTCATCCGGGTATTTCACACCTGCCTGGTCAAACAGCGTCTTGTTGTACCACAGCCCGATGGTATCGAAATCCTTCGGAACCGCATATTGCTTGCCCCCCAGATTATAGATCTGGTTCAGGCCTTCCGGGTAATTCTCAAGCTTGACGTCCTCACTCTTGCTTATACGATCAGTCAGGTCAAGCAGCATGCCGTTATTCGCATAGCGGTAGATCTCATTGGAATGCATCCAGAATACATCCGGCAGCGAGCCGCCGGTGGCTCCCGCTTCCAGCATCGTCCAATAATCGGACCAGCCGGTCACCTCAATATCGACCTTGATGTCCGGGTTCTTGCTCTCGAATTCATCGGCAATGGTCCGCAGTCCCTTCTCCTGATTGGAATCCCAGATCGCGTAGGTCAGCTGGACCTTCTCTCCGCCTGCTTGCTGTGTAGCCGCTGCCTCTGCGGACGCGCTTGCCGATGGTGCAGCCGGCTCGTTATTGCTGTTGCTGTTACCATTGCCGCAAGCGGTCATGGTGGCCGCTGCAAGCAGGATGGATAATACGGTTGCTAAGCTTTTTTTCTTCACTAGAATTACCCCCAACTTCCATTTAGGATGTGCTGCATCTGCTGCACCTCCAATAGTAGGCGAAGGCGGACGGTATCGAAATGGCGGTTTTTTACGTAACATTTCCTTTTTTTGACCATTCCCCGGAAGCGGCAAAAAGTGCACCCTCAGCGGATGCACTTCTTTTACAGACTCTGTTCTTTTTTTGACAATTGCCAATCTAGCCCCGGTATTCCTCCGGGCTCATGCCGTTCAGCTTCTTGAACAGCTTGCTGAAATACGCGGTGTTCGGATAGCCCACGCGCTCGGCAACTTCATAGACCTTGGTGTTCCTGTCCCTGAGCATGCTCTTGGCCTTCTCCATGCGCAGCCGGGTCAGGAAGCTGACGAAGTTCTCGCCCGTCTCCTGCTTGAACACCCGGCTGAGATAGGAGGCGTTCACGTTAATCTGCTCCGCCACCGACTGCAGCGAGATATCCTCTGCATAGAGCTGCATCATCAGCTCACTGGCCTGCTCCGCATAGCTCCGGGAGGATTGTCCCTGCGACATCTGCGCTCTGCACTGCTCCAGATAACCGGTAATGAGCCCGTGCAGCCCCTCCAGACTCTCCTCCCCGAGAATGCTCTCGTACAGGGTCAGCCCGGCTTCATTCGGCTCGGGCAACGCCGGGAAGCAGGACTGAATCACCGCCAGCATCCTGATATAGACTAAGCGCGCCGCCTGCTTCGTGCAGCCTTCTTGCAGCAAGGACTCCTTCAAGCGGTTCAGGAAGGTTATCGCCTCCCCGCTGCCGCTCTCTGTATCCTGCCTGAATCTCCGCAGGGCAGACTTGTCGAGGGTCAGCCGTTCTCCGCTTCTCTGCCTGCTGCGGGCCTCATCATAGAAGCACAGGCCGCTGCCGTTCTCCAGGAACAGTGCCTCCAGGGCCATGTCGGCCTCCTGGTATGCACGCTTCAGCCGGT
Organism: Paenibacillus sp. FSL H3-0469; assembly: GCF_038051945.1. Classification (NCBI taxonomy): domain Bacteria; kingdom Bacillati; phylum Bacillota; class Bacilli; order Caryophanales; family Paenibacillaceae; genus Paenibacillus; species Paenibacillus sp. FSL H3-0469. The sequence continues at coordinate 7,518,093 of NZ_CP150302.1, read as the reverse complement.
CGAAGCCGGAGGCCGGAGCACTGATACCGATCGACAGGGTCAGCTTCAGGAAATCCTTCATCGCCGCCTGGATCTTGGCAGCGGCGCGCTCGATCTCCGCGCGGACAATCCGCCCTTCCTCCCCGAGATCAAGCAGCAGTACGTATTCCGCAGAATTCATGACGATGATCTCCTTCGCCCGCTTGCGGGGCAGGATCTCTTCCAGTATATTCGCCACCGAATAGCGCAGCAGCTTCTCGTCCTGCTCCACATACTTGCGCCGGAGCTGGTCGAACCGGTTGATCCTCAGCTTCATCAGCACCATCGGCCCGTCCGGCAGGCGGATGTGCAGCGCTTCACGCCGGGCGAGCACCTCTTCGGTGCCCTTGAAGCCGCTCAGCACTTCCTTGAACAGCGTCTCCTTCAAATGCTCGATACTCTCCTTGTAGGAGCCGGGCGGCATTCCGCCGGAGCTGCCTGCGGAGAGGCGGACGGCCCGCTTCTTGACCGTCTCCAGCACATGCAACAGCTGCTGCGGCTTCATATCGCTCTTGATCAGATAGTCCGCCGCCCCAAGCCGGAGCGCCTCCTGGGCATACTGGAATTCCTCCAGACAGCTAAGGATGACGAACTCTCCGCCGATGTCCAGCCGCCGGGCCTCCCGGATCAGCTCCAGGCCGTCCATCACCGGCATTTTGATATCCGTAATAATCAGATCCGGCCGGTGCGTCCCGGCCAGCTCCAGCGCCTCGCGTCCGTTGGCGGCCTCCCCCAGAATCGTGAATCCCTCATCTTCCCATTGGATAATCGACTTCAGACCGATACGCATCAGCAGCTCGTCATCCACGATAATCACACCCAGCATACTCAATAGCCCCCCTTCCTGTCCCGAATGGGAATGGTGATCACGAATACCGCACCCTGCTCCGGGCTGCTCTCGAACGATACCCCGTACGGCTCGCCGTATAACCGGCGTACCCGCTGATGCACATTGATCACGCCGATGCCGCCGCTGTCCTCTGCGCCGCCCAGCCTGCTGCGCAGCTTCGCAGCCGCCTCAGCGCTCATGCCTGCACCGTTGTCTTTTACCGTAATGGTAAGTTCTGCATTCCCGGCCCGCCGGACCCCGATAGACAGCAGCCCGTCCTCCTGGTCGGCAATTCCGTGGAAGATCGCATTCTCCACCAGCGGCTGGATGCTCAGCTTCGGAATCTCCTGCTCCGCAAGGGTCTCCTCCACTTCAGAGCGAAATTCGATCCGGTTGAAATAACGCACCTTCTGAATGACGATATAATGCCTGATGTGCTCCAGCTCCTCACGGATCGGCACCAGCCGGTTGTCCGTCTTGGCGGTATAGCGGAGCATGGAGATCAGCGCCCCAGTCATCTCTACAATTTTCTCAGACTGCTGCATGGTGGCGATCCATTTGACCGAATTCAACGTATTGTACAGGAAATGGGGGCTGATCTGTGCCTGCAAGGCCCGGATCTCGGCCTCCACCTTCTGCTCCTGCTCCACGTAGATCCGCTCCACCAGCTGCTTCAGTTCAGCGGACATCTGCTCGAACCGGCTGGCCATGACACCGATCTCGTCATTCGAGCGGACCGCCGGCAGATTATCGAATTTCCCTTGCTCCACCAGCGTCATATTGCGGATCAGCTGCTTGATCGGACGGGTGATCAGATTCGACATATACACCGAACTGGCCAGGGCAAACAGGATAAGCACAACAGCAATCGTCCACAGGTTGCGCTTCAGGATGTCGCCTTCGACCGCCAGCTCTTCCACCGGCATATACATATAAGTCTTCCAGTTATGGACCTCAAACGGCGATTGGATGAGAATATAGTTCTTCCCGGCTACGCGGACTATCTGCCTGCCTGAACCTGCGGCGAGTTCTTCCTCACGCACCGGAAAGAGTGTCCTGAACGGCTTGCCGATCAGGTTATAATTGTTGTTGAATATAATCATACCGCTGTCATCGGTAACGGTGAAGGCTGAACGGTTGCCTGCCTCCATCCGCTTGTTCAGCCGGTTGATGAAATCTATGTCTACACTTACCGCCATAACGCCGAGCAGCTTGCCGTTCTCCATATCGAAGATTTTGCGCAGATTGTAGATCGTCCAGTTGTTGTCCGCCTTGGTCTGCCGGTCCAGCCGGGTCGGCAAATCGCGCGTAATATCGTCAGAACGCAGGAATTCGGTGAACCAGTCCTCCTTGCGGGGGTTGTAGGTATAATCGACAGGCTTGTTCGGGGCCACATAGAGGTCGCTGCCGTTCACCAGATTGTAGACATAGATAGAGATGGCGCGGTCCTTCATTGTGATGTAATTCATCAGCAGCTGCGTGGCCTGAAGTTCGTTCGTCACAGAGCTGTCGTGCAAGAAATTCTGCACCGGGTAGTTCTCCTGGGACACGGCTGAGATGTAGCTGTTAATCCCGTAGCTGGCGATGAGGGAGATCTGCTTCGTGTCCTCCAGGAATTCCTCAATGCGGATATTCGACTGTCTCGTCACATCGGCCAGCAGGTCCGTATATTTACGTTCAAGCATCTGCTGGGAGGAGATATAGGAGTTAACGAACAGAATCACAACCGGAATCAGAATGGCCAGCAGAAAAAAGAACAGCATCTTGTTCTTCACGCTCACAAAACGGCGGCTGGGCTTCAAGGGGAAGGGTGCTTTCAAGTCATTACCTCCGGCAGCAGAGTTTTGTGGAATACCTTTAATGATAGACTCCCGGCTGCGTTCCCGCCACCCTGCTCTGCATGTCTTTTTTTTACTCTTTTCGTTCCCTTTTTTACATGTAAGGGGATAACGGAGGAAGCGCTGGCAGAATTGTGCGGCTCCCGCTTAAGCTCCCCGGGCTGCCCGCTCCAAGCAGTAACCCAGAGACGTAAAGAAAGGAACAAAAACAGTAAAAAAGCTTGATTTTATAGTAAGGGTCATTCCCTTAACATTCTCGGTGAAGCGAAACAGCCATGACAGGGAGGTTGCGGTGCCTATGCGGAGTTAGCGGAGATTAGGATTAGTGAATAGAGAATTTCCCCAAGTGTACAGACCATTCTATCCAGGACAGGTATCTCTAAAAAACAAAAGAGGTGAGTATCTATTGAGGCTATATCTTAAGCGTTCACTGATATCTATACTGGCAATTCTGACTCTCCTGCCCTCCAGTTTGGCAAGCGCTTCCACAGCTCTGCCTGCAGACCCGGTTCCGGCGTCGGATGCTGTATGGGTGACTGAGCCGGTGTTAGTGACCGATCCGGTTACGGCACCTGATTCCGATGAAGCACCTGCTTCCCCGGCAGAGCCGGATAGTGGTGCGGTGGCGGACGCTGCTGCACTGCCGGAGGCTGCTCCTGTTCAGGAGACTGCGCCGGAGCAAGCCCCGATGAAAACCGCTGCTGAAGCGGCCCCCCTGTTCCAGTGGAGCTTCCGCTCCGGGCAGGTGCTTGACCGTACCACGGTAGTGAACAGCGTCTACCCCGATGCAGCCGCTGAACGCGCCGAGCTGAAGGGAGTAGCTGCCATTGTCTACGACGACCAGCGCGGAGACGTCCTCTCCTTGCCCGGCGGCGGGAACGGTACTGCCTGGCTGAAGCTGCCCGATCAGCTCTACAGCGGAATCAAGGATGAGCTGTCCGTCTCCTTTTGGGCTAACATCGATTCTTCGGCTAACGCCTATAACCGTCTGCTGTCCTCCACGATTGCCGAGAAGGGACTGAGCAATGCCGGGGTAAGCGGCTGGCAGGACTCCGAGTTCATTATTATCGCCGGGGACGGCACGTTCAGCAACCGGATCTATACCGGCACGAACCCAAGCCAGATAGCCAGCTACAAAGGCGATGTCGTCTGGAACCGCAACCCGGCCAAGGGCAAGTGGCAGCAGGTGACCGTCACGATGAACAGCAGCGGAGCCTATGAAGTTTACCTGAACGGTGCTCCTGTCGGCATCAAGGGCCTGGATCAGAGCAAAAGCACATCAGGTGCAACGATGACTTCCGTACTCCAGCACTTTTTTGCGCGCGACTATCTGGACGCCCTGAAGTTCAATGCATTCGGCCGGTCGCTCTACACCTCGGATGGAGACATCAAGGGGAAATTCGACGACCTGCGAATCTACAATGTCCAGCTCACGGCCAGTCAGGTCAGCGCATTATATACAGCGACCAAGCATGAAGAGGTCGTGGTAACCAATCCGGCCAAAATAACGGTTGATCTCGCCGACCGCTCGCTAGGACCTGTATACCACGGGGCTTCCGGCGCTCTGTATGCCCTCAGTGAGCCGAACGTGCCGGATATCAACACGCTGATTCCGATCAAGCCCTCACATATCTCCCAGAAGCCGCCGAACGGCATCCAGCATCCAACCGGCGATGCACTCAGAGTGTCGGATTATTTCTTCGAGGCTGGCGGGGAAGCCGTAAATATCGTGATGCAGGATTATTACCAGCACTGGTATTATCCGTCCAGAACGGCAGAGGAATATATTCAGGAAGCTGTCATTCCGATTACAACGGCCGTTAAAGCCTACAAGGATCAATGGGCTGCGGCAAATCCCGGCCGGGATGTCAATTCCAGATTCATTTATATTCCGTTCAATGAGCCTGAACAGAACAACACCCGTTATCCCCAGCTGCTGTCAGACAGCCAGACGGGGAAGAACTCCAGAGCCGTGTTCAATGCCGACTGGCTTGCCGTAGTTAAGAAGATCAAAGAAATCGATCCCGGTGCAGTCATTTCCGGCGTGAATCTGACCCAGTACGGGGCTAAAGTATTCGAGGATTTCATTCCCTTCTGTGTGGAGAATGATTGTCTGCCCGATATTATCAGCTGGCATATGCTGTGGGACAAAGCCTTTAATCAGGCTGCCTCGAACGTCACAACCTTCCGGGCAGTGGAAGCGAAGTCCTTACAGCGCTATAAAGAGCTGTACCCGGACCGCCCTCTTCCCTTCCCGCTCAAAGTCGATATTAATGAATATGCGGCCACTTCAGAGATTGCCGTGGGCGGCTCGCTTGTCCATTACATCGCACGTTACGATGAGCTGAAGATGAACAGCATGCTGCCGTATTGGAATACCGCCAACTCCTACGGGTCCCTGCTCGCCGGGCAGAACGAGCCGAACGGGGCATGGTGGCTCTACAAATGGTATGCCGACATGATGGGCGGCGACATGGCCAAGGTCAATGTGATCAACGCCAGAGCTGAGAATGACGCCTTCGGCCCCGGCCTGTACGGGTTAACTTCGATTCAAGACCAGAAGCAGCAGGTCAGTATCGCCTTCGGCGGGACCCAAGGCGACGGGCAGATCGTATTCAATAACATCACCGGCAACGGGAACAGCCCTTCCTTCCTGGCCGGGGCGGAAGAGGTGCATGTCACTGTATTCTATGCAGGCTACACCGGCCTGACCGGCTTCCTGGTGGAGCCTGCGCAGATTCTGGACCGCAATATTCCGGTTAAGAACGGCTCGGTCACGCTGGATGTGAACCTGAATGATTACACCTCGGCTTACTATGCAGTCATTACACCGGCAGTTAGCCATGCTCCGCAGGAGACCTTCGTCAAGCGTTATGAAGCGGAGAATGCAGAGGTGCAGACCAATGTAGTCACAACGGATCACTATCCGCGTAAAAGCACTGGACGCTCCGCCTCGAACGGCCAGTATGTGTCAAGCATCAAGGCTGCGGACAGCCTCGTGAAATGGACAGAGGTGACCGTACCGGCAGACGGAAATTACCGTCTGGATCTGATTGGCGGCAGCGGCGCGACCGCTTCGCTGCGCAATCAATCGAATACGGGTGATGCCAATCAGCGCATCAATTCGGAATGGTTCGTCAAGATTGACAGTCAGCCGGCCACCAAAGTAGTTCTGCGTGCAGATTACAACATGCAGCTGCTTGGCGGCAATACGATATTCGCCGATCTGACAGGGGGCACCCATTCCATCGGCATCAGCAGAACCAACCCGGATACGGGAGAAGCAGGCCAGGGCGAATCCACTCTGGATGCCATCGAGCTGACGTATAACGGGCTGCCCGGCGCACTTCCGAATTATCGGGTGCAGGCGGAATTCGCCGACTATGATTCAGAGCAGGGCTTGTCCCGGGCCGGCAGTCTGGAAGGCTTCGAGGGGGCCGGATATGTAAGCGGCTATGGCGGCAGCCAGGTGGCCAACACCCGGTTCGTCGTCAGCGTGCTGGAGGACGGGATGTATGAGCTAACCGCACGCTATGCCTCTGCGGGCGGCGGGAAGCTACAGCTTGCCCATGACCGTAAGCCGCTGGTTGATCTTCCTGTGGTGAATACGAACGGGCAATGGCAGGATGCCAAAGCTCCAGTCTTCCTGCGCAGAGGTATTAACCTGATCGACGTGCGCTCCAGCGCGGCACTTAGTCTGGATTACATTAATGCAGCCTTTGTAAGTAAGACTGCTCTATATTCTGTGGAGTCTGAGGCGGCTGTGGTGGTGGGAACACCGGCGGGTTCGGAGCTGCCGCTTATCCGGGAGGATGCTTTTGCCAAATATGCCTCCGGCGGCAAATATGTGAACGGCATCACCTCCTACGACGGAGCAGAGCGGTATCTGGAGCTTAGGAACATTAACGTGCCTAAGGCAGGCACCTACAAGCTGGTGGTCACTTATGCCAATGGTGAGAGTGCGGGAACCCATGCTTACAACAATGATGTCGTTGAACGTTATGCGCAAGTAAGTGTCAACGGCGGCGAACCGCAGACGGTCTACTTCAAGAACACCATCTCCTGGCAGCAATTCGCTACCCAGACGCTGGATGTGGAACTGAAGGCAGGCGTGAATACGATCCGCTTCTCTAACAATAATACGTACAACGGCGGCTCCAATCCTTATGGCGGAAGCGGCGCGCAAGGCTTCACGCCTTACACAGCAGTCCCGCGCCAGTACACACCGGCATTCGACCGGTTCGATCTGTATGCCCGTCACACGCTGGAGGTAAACGGCGGCGGTGATAATGGCGGCGGTGATAACGGCGGCGGTGATAACGGCGGCGGTGATAACGGCGGCGGTGATAACGGCGGCGGTGATAACGGCGGCGGTGATAACGGCGGCGGCGATAATGGCGGCGGTAATGGCGGCGGCGGCAATAACGGCGGCGGCGATAATGGCGGCGGTGACAACGGCGGGACTTCCAGTGGTAACGGTGGAAGTAGCACTAATACTACTAGCGGCAACACCGTAGGTTCGGTGCAGCCTGTAGCTCCAGGCAGCAGTCAGCTTAACGTTGAAGCTACGGTTAACGGCACCTCAGCAACAGCCACTCTGGACGCCAAGCAGGTTCAGGCAGCAGAGCAGATCACGGTTACCTCTACACTAGGCACCATCCACTTCCCTGTGAGTGCTCTTAATCCGGCAGCGCTGGGGCAGCAACTGGGCAGTGAGAACTGGAAGCTTACCGTCAGTATGACGGTACTCCCGGAAGAGCAGCAGCAAGCGATTCGCCAAGCTGCTCTAACAGTCCAGGGCCAGCTCATCGGCCAGGCGGTGGAGTATACAGTGAAGGCTGAGGCCGGTGGCCGGTCGGTGGAGATTCCGGGCTTCGGCGGCAGTTATGCCCGGCATACCCTGCCGCTCAGCACTCCGGTGAGCAGCCGGAATGCGACAGTCGTGCGGGTGGAGAATAACGGCAGCTTCAGCTTTGTACCGGCAACCTTTAATGTAGGCGAAGTATCTTTCCACAGTCCTAGCAACGGTACGTTTGCGGTAATCTCCAGCAACAAGACCTTTGCAGATATGAACGGCCACTGGGCCCAGGAAGCCGTTCACCGACTGGCCTCCAAGTATATCCTAACCGGACTTACGGATAGCCGCTTCGCACCGGACGGTACCACAACGCGCGCTGAATTCGCAGCGATGATTGTCCGTGCGCTTGGCTTCTCCTCTTCCGGTCCGGCAGCCAGTTCGTTCAAAGATATCCCCACCGGTGCATGGTATGCCGGAAGCATCGGGGCAGCCGTTCAGCTCGGGCTGGTACAGGGCGGAACGGACAATACCTTCCGGCCGAATGACAAGGTAACACGCCAGGAGATGACAGTTATTCTGGTGAAGGCCATGGCGCTTGCTGGCGCGCCGCTTCCAGCTTCCGAAGCACAGGCAGCAGCGTTCAAAGACGCAGGCCAGATTGCCGGCTGGGCACAGCAGGATGTTGCCAAGGCGGTTCAGGCAGGCCTCATCACCGGAACGCCTGACGGGCAATTCCACCCGGGCCAATCCGCCACCCGCGCGGAAGCCGCCACGGTAATTCTGCGTCTGCTGGAACAGGCGGATTTCGTGAACTGATGCCCGTAGCATCTTCCTGCATCCCTACAAATAAATGACTCAGCGGCAGAACGGGACGGTTATCCGTCTTGTTCTGCCGCTGTTGTTTTTATACTTAAGGTACGTGCAGCTACATATGCCGTCTGCGCTGTTCCGGCTTCATCCACACCGGCGTCCAGGTTTGCTCTTTATCGTCTACCCGTTTGCCTGGCGTAACAATACCATCAATCGCATCCAGCACATCTGTACTGAGCCTGGTCTCCGCACCGGAGATATAGGCATTCAATTGCTCCAAGGTCCGTGGTCCCCATATCGTAGAGGTGACAGCCGGATGGCTTTGTGTAAAAGCGGTGGCCATATCCGCCAGCAAAATCCCCGAATCATTGGCCAGCTGTTGCAATTGGGCTATGATCCTGAACTTGTTTTCATTTTCAGCCAGTTCCGGGTCGAGATTATCCATATACCCTTTTAATTCGAAAGCGCGTGTGCCGCTTTGCGCGGGCTGGCCCGGTTTATATTTGCCAGTCAGCAAGCCCCCGGATAAGGGACTGTACACAAATAGAGACAAATCGTATTGCCTGGCGATTCCGGCCAGTTCAAATTCCATCCGCCGGTTAATCAACGAATAGGGTGTCTGTTCACTTACAAAACGATGAATATGATAACGGTCACTAATCGCCTGCGCTTGTACAAGCTGTCCGCCAAGGTGATTGGAGGTGCCGATATGATGAATTTTCCCCTCCCTCACCAAATCGTTTAACGTGAGCAGAATTTCTTCATAGGCCATCCATTCGAGCGGAAGATGAAGCTGATAAAGGTCTATATAATCGGTTTGCAGACGTAACAGGCTTTGCTCGACAGCCGTCCGTATCCAGCGGCGTGACCCGCCGTTCTGATTGATTTTCTCAGAAGACTCCGCACCAAATTTAGAAGCCAACAGAACATCCTGCCGTCTGTGCTTAATCGCTTGGCCTATCACACGTTCCGATTCTCCCTTTCCGTAAATATTAGAAGTATCCACCAGATTCATCCCGTAATCCAAAGCCTTATCTATGATTTGCCGGCTCTCTGCCTCACTTGTCCTGGTTCCAAAACCAGACCCGCCAAGCGCAAAGCTGCTGACCTTAGTACCCGTCTTTCCAAGAAAACGATATTCCATGTTAATCCTCCTAGTTAAGCTCCTGCCATGGCGAAGATAATGAACACGTGTTGATTCCAGCGCTAGGACCCATTATACTCAGGCCTATTAGGAGGAGCAATGAACATTACAGGTAAAGTGTATATTAATAGATACAATGTCAAAAGTGTTGATAAATGAATGCTTATCCATAACAAGGAGGTCCGCCCGTGACCGAACAGAGTGCAGACATGAGAGCCGTCCGCAGCCGTACCCTAATAGAGAACGCCTTATTTTCGATCTTGGAGAAGGAAGGAATTAAAGGACTGAAGGTCAAGAATCTTTGTGAAAAAGCAGGGATCAACCGGGGTACCTTCTATTTGCATTATAAAGATATTTTTCATCTGATTGAGGAGACATCATTTTTCCAAGGATTATTAGAGGTATTTGCGCCCATCCAGATGCAAGAGTTAATGGACTATCCTGACCCGCAAGCAGCTTTCCCTCCTATTACTAAGGCCCTTGAGTATATGCAGCAGCACGCCAGTTTTTTCAAGGTGCTGTTCCATCCGGATGCCCCGGCTGAGATCCAGGAACGGCTGCGGTATCTGACCGGTACACGCTTATATGATCATCTGATACAACAGCAACCGGAGATGAATCAAGAGAGCCGCTTGTTTACTGAATATGCCATAGCCTATTTGGGTAACGCCCAATTCGGGCTTATCAATCACTGGTTTAGGAGCGGCCGTGCGATGCCTCCCGAAGACATAGCCAGAATGTTAACCGTGTATATACGGAATGCGCCCTGTCTTGATAACACTGATCCTATAAAATAACCCCACAAAGCGGGACTTTAGCTTCGATGATGACCCCAAAACCTATACAGAGCAGCAATCTCCATCCTTGGAGACTGCTGCTCTGGCTTGTCTGTAACGTTAACGGAACAACACGCATTTTCCCGATTCCCGGAAATACTTAATCAGCCGCTCAATCGGCTCTCGTCCGCATTTCAACTGAACACCAAGGCAGTCGATGCACAGGAAATCCTGGGCATTGCGTGTGACCAGCTTGAGGTAAATCGCCACATCATCCGTCATTAAGGGGACGCCGCATTTTCTGCAGGTTCTGCTCATTTTTTTGGCTGCCCGTTAGACGATCTTAGCCCGTACAATCAGACAATCATGAGCCGGAATGACCGGAGCATATCTTTCCCTGAACACGCCAAGTTCCTTGTGCTCCCAGCAGTCATACAGGGACAGCGATTTGCCGGAGGCATACGGAAGTCCGAAATCCCAGAATTGCAGCGACATCTCTCGCTGGCCATCGCTCAGGTTGAAGAACCCGATGGCCAGGTCACCGTCTGCCAATACTTTTACCAGCATGAATACTTCATTGGTATGGAACCACTGCGGCTCAGGCTTAATGCGGTAAGCTCCGCGGCCCTCGATATCCTGGTTGATGGCAATCAGATCCGGGTTCAGCAGAATGTTCTTAGTCGCCTCATTCGCCTTGCGGATGTCACTGCCGATCATTAGCGGAGAACCCATCAGGCTCCACAGCGAGAAGTGGGTCTTGTATTCCACATCTGTACAGCCGCCAATCTGACTGCCGATGAAGTCACTGTTGCTGCCCCCGTACATGCCCACAACGAGCATATCCAGATCATTATGGCAGTAGGCTCCGGTGTAGGCGGCTTTGTCGAGCTGCGACAGCGCGAGAGTCTTGATCGATTCCCAGCTGTCCTGAATGTCGCCGGTAGACCGGTACATATGTGCACCGGATTCACGAATCCACTGGTAGACATTATCCTCACCCCAGTTACAAGCGGAGAAAAGGATGTCCCGTCCGCAGTTCTTAAGCGCAAGACTCATCCGTTTGTACAGCAGCTCTCCAGACATATGTCTTGGCTTAAAGCAGTAATCATACTTCAGGAAGTCTACGCCCCATTCGGCCAGCGAAGCGGCATCCTGGAATTCATGCTCAAAACTGCCCGGATACCCGGCGCAGGTATGTGTTCCCACACAAGAGTACATCCCGAACTTCAGTCCCTTGGAGTGAATATAATCTGCAACCGCCTTCATTCCGTTCGGGAATTTAACCGGATCTGCCACCAGCCTGCCCTGCTCATCCCGCTCCTTGAGGCTCCAGCAATCGTCAATGACAATGTATTCGTACCCTGCATCCTTATAACCGTCCGCCACAAGCGTATCGGCCGCTTCCCGGATCAATTGCTCGTTGATATCCCAAGTAAAAGTGTTCCACGAATTCCACCCCATCGGCGGGGTCAAGCCAAGCTGTTGCTGTTTGTCCATAATTTGTATTCATCCTTTCGCATTATGACAGGAGTTGAGCCCTGGGCAAATGCTGTATTATTTATGTATTTAATCATATAAAACCTTTATAATACATAGCTTTACGTTGCTTTCGTATGGATGTATGTTGCTTTTCTTATATAAGGAGTGAGAGAATCGAAGGTGTAAAGAGCTTGGTATGTTTTATGCGGATTGTGATGCTTGCGGGCGCATATACAGCAACTTCGACGGGAGTGGGCGGGTAGGCTGGTTGAACAATCACACCTTCTCTGGCCCTGCTGCAAGCAAAACTACTTGTGTCATCTTCTCTCTCGGAAATAGGTGGACAAAGGTATCTTAATTGGCTGGATTCTCAGGATTGGGCGGGAGTAAGTGGAAAAGCAGCATCTAATTAGTTTGATCTCGTCACTTTAGTGGAAATGTGTATAATTAAGTGTTGTTTTTCCAACCGTTGGCGCAGGAGAGGAGGGTAGCGTCAAGAAGTTTGTGTAAATGAGTAGAAGTACCTCCCCGGGGTTACGGGTTGGGGGTGTAGTGTTTCTGGGGGGAGGGGGAACCCCGACCCCCAGAAATTGGATTCATTGGCTACTCTTCTACGACTGTGGGCAACGAAGGGTAGCGGGCTTCATAGAGCTGGCTGAGCTTCTTTTTCACCGTGTCCACCCCAAAGCCAGGGGTGACTCGCTGCCCAAACCTTTCGTTGTAGCCTAACATCTCCAGATACACGATTTTTTCTGCCGCATCCATGTTGGTCAGACTGTTCATCGGCTTCAGACGTTTGCGGATTTCCTTGTTCATTCGCTCAATGGGATTGGACGTGTAAATCGCTTTACGCATCGGTTCCGGGTACTTGTAGAACGTCAGTAACGTCGAAAGCTGCTCCTCCCAAGACCGCATTTCCTTCGGGTATAACGCATTCCACTTCGCTTTCACCGTGTCAAAGTTCGCCCGGGCCACGACCTCATCTGGTGCATCATACACGGTCTTCAGGGCCTTAATCACATCGGTTTTGTGCTCCACACGGATTTTGGGTAACGTGGCTCGTACTTTGTGCACCACACAATGCTGCACATCCGCCTGCGGGTAGGTTTCTTTAAAGGCCGCATCGAGCCCCGGCAGTCCGTCAAATACACCGAGTAGCACTTCCTGGGCCCCGCGTGCGTAAAGATCTTTGAGCACCTCCCGCCAGCCATTCGAGCTCTCTTGACCCCCTACGTAGAACCCCAGAATTTGACGCTGACCCTCTTCGTCGATTCCCATGGCAAAATAGACGACTTCGCCCCGGACCGTGCCCCGTTTAAGCTTCACGTACAGCCCATCCAGGTAGATCACAGAGTAGCGTTTGCTCAGCGGACGTTTCTGCCACTGGTGGATATCCTCCAGCACCGTAGCGGTGATGTTACTGATGGTGGTGGGCGAGTAATGGCTGCCGAACATGCTTTCAATAAATCGGGCCACGTCCCGGGTTCCCATGCCGGATTTATACATCTGGATCACCGCTTCTTCCAGCCAGCCCTCCCGCCGTTGGTAGGGTTCAAACATCTGAGTTTGAAAGAGACCCTGGCGGTCCCGGGGAACCTGAAGATCCTCGATATGGCCGTATCTCGTATGCAGATCCCGTGTATAGTATCCGTTACGGCTATTGCTGGCACCGGCTTCTTCACTCGCCATAAACCCTTGGATTTCGGCACGCAGGAGCGATTCCATATTCTCTTTCATGAAGTCTTTAACAAGTTTTTCAAATAGATTATTTAGCATATGTTCGGGTACAATAGTCATCGAGTAGGGCTCCTTCTTGGTGTTGTGGTAAACCCGAGGATACCCTACTTTTTTGGTGCCTGGCTAGGCTCCAAATTGTGGTACACAACTTACTTTACGCCATCAGGAGGAGCCTTGTGTTCATCAGCAAGTGTATAAAAGGCAACTGTTTCCCTCCGCACATTTGCGCCCGGCCCGCCACCCGTCGCCACCCATCTCCCGTACCTCCCCGCGCGCAAAATGTATTCGGTTTTTCACACACATTTGCTCTCGCACCCCCGCACGCCTCCGCAGTGCCGAATGTAATCTGTTTTTCGATTACCTTTCGCCCACGCGCCTCCGCAGCGCCGAATGTAATCTGTTTTTCGATTACATTTCGCCCACGCGCCTCCGCAGCGCCGAGTGTAATCGGTTTTTCGATTACATTTCGCCCGCACGCCTCCGCAGCGCCGAATGTAATCGGTTTTTCGATTACATTTCGCCCGCACGCCTCCGCAGCGCCGAATGTAATCGGTTTTTCGATTACATTTCGCCCGCACGCCTCCGCAGCGCCAAGTGTAATCGGTTTTTCGATTACATTTCCCCCGCGCGCCTCCGCTAGCGCCGAGTGTAATCGGTTTTTCGATTACATTTCGCCCGCACGCCTCCGCAGCGCCGAATGTAATCGGTTTTTCGATTACATTTCGCCCGCACGCCTCCGCAGCGCTGAATCTAATCGGTTTTTCGATTACATTTCTCACTTGCACCTCCCGCACGCTCAAAAAAGCCCCCTCCCCCCGCAGGGCAATCCGGTACTTTCCCGGACCGCCCTGCAGATGGAGAAGGGGGCTCTTACCATAAAGCTCTAGTTCACCTGAACCAGCTTCCATTGCTGGTGCAGGTCGCCGCGGTAGAGGTTCTGCTGGAGCTTCGCGCCGTCTGCGGTGGAGGCACCTGTGACTTCGACTGCCTTGTTACTGTTCACATTGAGAATGCTCCAGTAGCCGTTGCTCAGCTTGATGAGCCGGAACTGCTGGGCGGTGTTGTTCAAATCCTGCATCAGCTGGATGGCTTCGCCGTTATTCTTCGTGCCGTTCCGCACATCCATCACTTTGTTATCAGAGGAGTTCACGCTGCGCAGCCGGTAAATATTATTGTACGTGCCCATATCGGTAGCCGTCCATTGCTGAGCCAGCGCGGTGTTCTCCGGCCACTGCTGGAGCTGAAGGGAATTCGTATTCTGCCCGTTCGGAACGTCAATCGCTTTGCCTGACGCCCTGTTGATCAGCTTGTACTTGGCATTGTTGGTAACTCCGTTCCACACCCCGTTCCAAGGGTTGAACTGTGCCCGCTCATAGTACCATTCGAAGATAAACCGTGCCATACCGTCCCGGGTGGCATTGCCGTCATAGAGCAGCCCGCCGTCCGGATCGGCGAAGGAGCTTTTCGGACCGGGATTAAGCAGGAAGCCGTTCATATGGACGGCAATGCTGACATTGCCGGCGGCAGTGAAGATGGCTTTGGTATTCTTGCCGAAGCCCGCGTTCGTACCGTTGAACAGATCCCAATACGAGGAGTCGCCCGGCTGGTTCTTGAACCAGGTGGTTTCCGTAATATTGATCGGGTAAGCATCGGCCGCAGGCTTGATGCTGCTATCCCAGATCTGCTGAAGCGAGTTGAAATTGTCATAAGCGCCGTAGCCCGGGTACCAGTGCACGGCATACCCGTAATTGTTAAGCGGATCGGTCAGCGGACTCGATGCCGTCAGCTGATAATGCTGATCCCAGCCGAGTCCCGAAGCCCAGATCACATTGTCCGCGCCTTTGCTGCGGATGGTCGAGATCATCGAGTTCTGGAAGTTCTTCAGCGAATTCCAGAACGCCGCGAAGTTCGGCTGGGAGGGATTGCCGCCCCATTGTCCGTTCACATCGCTCAGCACCGGCTCGTTCACCAGCTCGAACATCACATTATCCGCGCTCTTGAGTCCCGGCTGAGAGGCCAGATAACCCCAGATCTGATTGAACTTGTCCAGGTTGGCCTGGGTAGTCGCCTTGTTGTCCAGCAGGGTGAAGTCCAGCCCCAGCGTGACATACAGCCCCTTTGTCTTCGCATACTCTACATAAGGAATGATCAGATTCTGGGTAGCTGCCTGAAGGCCCGCGAAGTTATACGTTCCGGCTGCGACATCGCCCATATCCTCGCGGTCGATGAACAGGCGGACCTGATTCGAGTACCAGCCGTGGCTGTTGCCGTATTTGGCGGAGGTGCTGGTGAAGGTATCTGTGATCTCTTTCAGGTACTCCAGAGTGGCCTTATGCCGGTTGCCGCCGTTGCGGTTCAGATAATAATTGCTGTTCTGATACGTCCAGTAAGCCCCGGTAGGCTGATGCCAGCCGCTGAGCAGTACGGGCTGTCCGCTGCCGTTCACCAGCTGATTGCCGCTTACATGCAGCTTGGGAACAGGCGAACCCTCCCAAGCGTTTGCAGTGCCTCCGCCGGACTGCATCGGCGTTAACAGCAGGGCCAGCATCACCAGCAGCTTCATGGATAAGCTTAACTTCCTTTTTCTCACAGATACCCATCTCCTTCTCATTTCGTGGAATCGGCGGATGCCGTCTTAATGAAAGCGAATACATCTGAATTGTACTCTGCGTGGAGACGGGCGGAAACCTGTGTGATTATAGTTGATAGACTTACAAATTATAGATTTACATGTAGAGACTCCCTGTATTCCTGAGGGGTCATTCCCGTCATTTTTTTGAAGAAGCGGGTGAAGGAATGGTGGGCTTCATAGCCGACATACATTGCTACATCGCGGATTTTGAGCGCTTCATTTCCCAGCAGCTCCTTCGCCTTGACCGCCCGGCACTGATCGATGTATTCTGACAGGTTAATGCCCTGCTCCTGCTTGAAGAAGCGGGACAGGTACGACGGATTGAAATAATGGAGCTCAGCCAGCCGCACCAGAGACAGGTCCTCACCCAAGTGGCTGTGGATATAATCGCAGATCCGCTCAATGACCTCCGAGGAGCGCTCCTTCTCGGCTGTGCTTCTCCGCTCGAAGAGATCTGAGGCCAGCCGCTCCAGATAATAGATGCCTTCCCCCAGAGACGAATGCTCGTCCAGCCGCATCAGCTTGCCATACTCATTGACAAGGCTATAGAGCTCCGAGCGGTTCATATGGGACAGCAGCACAAGCGCAACCGTATAATACAGCTCGGCCGCTTCTTCCACAGAGACGCCCGAATGAATGCCTTCCCGGATCTCCTCCAGCGTCTCCGCGAACCGCTCACGCCGTCCGGCATCCAGATGGGCCGCAAGATTCTCCACCCGCTGGTGGAGCCGCACCCCCGTCTCACGGACGATGTCAGGCTCCGGCGGACCGCCGCGGTCAATCTGCACCATGGAGATGCCGTCCCCGATCTTCATCTGCTGCAGCCGGTGAAGCCGCTCGTAATGGCGGCCGGTCTCTGTCCAGGCACAGGCTGAGCCGCTGACCGTAAAAGCAACCGGCAGGCCCAGCGTCTGCCGGCAGGAATCCTGAATCATCTCCAGCGTTCCCTCCAGATACCGCGCGAAATTCCCGCCGAAGGCAGCCCCGGCATTATCCAGTGGCTGCAGCAGCCACAAGAGATCCCCGTGCCGGTCAAGCACCCAGGCATGCCGGGTCATCTCCGCCAGATGGGAATTCCAGATCAGGCGGGAGGAGGTCAGAAGCTCGCGCCGGTCCATGTATGAGATACCCTCCGCGTATGTAGGCCGTCCAAGAACGAGCATCACCGGGGATTCGGCTTCCAGACCGATGCCCAGCTTGCTGAAATCTGCACGTAACACATCCATATCTGCACACAAGGCCTGGCTGTCCTGAAGCAGATGGCGGAGATAATCGCCCTGCGCCGCCGTCTCCATGGAATCGCGCTGCTCCCTGGACTGCTCCAGCAGCTCGCTCAGCATATTGCCCTGCTCAATCTCCTGCAGCACCTCCTGCACCGTCTCAATAATCTTGTCGAAGCCTTCCGTCTTCAGCAGATAACGGGCCCCGGGAAGCTGCAGCGCGCTATAAGCGTAATCGAATTCGCTGTAGCCGGTCAGAAAAACAATCCGCGACCGCGGCCAAAACTCCCGGATCTGCTCAGACATCTCCAGCCCGCTCATGCCGGGCATGCGGATATCCGTCAGCACAATATCGATCCGGGTGCGCGAGAGCCACTCCAGGGCCGCTTTTGCCGAATAGACCTTGTAGACATCCAGCTTGTCCGGAAGCAGCTGGTTGAACGCCTCGTATAAGCCGTCTGTTATAATCTCTTCATCATCAACGATCAATAGTCTGTACAAGACCTTCACCTCCCGTGAGCCTAATCCGGATTTCAACCCGGAGGCCGCTTAGTGTGCTTCTGTCCAGGAACAGGCCGCTGCCTTCCCCGTAGATTAACTGGATGCGCCGGTGAATATTGCTCATGCCGGTAACTTCATGCGTGCCGCCGTTCTGATTCAGCCGCCTTCTCAAGGTCTCGATCCGTTCATCGGTCAGCCCGCATCCGTTATCCTCGACAATAATGCGGATCTCCCGTTCCTCCTGTTCAAAAGAAATCCGCAGCTCCCCATCCTCCGCCTGCTTCTCCAAACAATGCTCATAGGCATTCTCGATAATAGGCTGGAGAATCAGGCGCGGAACCCGCAGCTCCTCCATGGCTTCCGGCAACTCGTCGAACTGAACCTGAATGCGCCTGGAGAAACGCATCTTCTGGATCTCCGTGTACATCCGGGAATGGCGTGTCTCCTCCGCAAGCCGGACATTATCCTCTCCGTTACGGGTGATGAACCGGAAATATTCGCCCAGCATGCCAGCGAACTCCTCAATCCGGGAGCTGTCCCCCTGCTTCGCCAGGGCGCTGAGAATGAAGAAGCTGTTATAGAGGAAATGCGGGTTGATCTGCGACTGGAGCTGCTTCAGCTCCGCCCGCTGCATCATCAGCTTCTGGGTGTAATCCTGGTCAATCAGCATTCGCAGCCTGCTGAGCATCTGGTTGAACCGGAGATACAGATAGCCGAATTCATCCTTGCGGGCATGGTCAATCTGAATATCAAGCGTACCGCTCTCCATCCGTTTGAAGCTGCGGATCAGTACAAGCAGCGGCTTCTGAACGAACTTATAGGTCGCGTAGGAATAGATCAGCACCGCCAGGAAGGACGCCGCCGCGAACAGCCAAGCCCAGACCACGAACTTGGTCAGCGGGCGCTTGACCGCCTTCTCCGGCAAATAGGTGGCCACAGCCATCCCCAGCCTGTCAGAAGAGAAGCTGTCGATATGATACCGTATTCCGTCCAGCTCCCAGTTGTACAGGTTCCCTTCATCAACCGCCTGGTGATAGCTCTCAATCAGCTCCGGGGAGCTGTTCTCCGTACCGAGCGCATAGTCCGTCAGCCGCGAGACCAGCAGCGAGCCGCTCTCTTCGTACGCGTTAATCGCCCGGAGCGAATCCCTCAGCTTCTCGTTGTCCAGCTCGATCTGAACGATGAACAGCGGCGGCTCGCCCATCCTCCCGCTTGACTGGGTAACGCTGAGCTCCAGGAAGTTGTTCCAGTTGATCAGCCGCCCTTCTTTTCTCAGATCGACCGACCGGAAGAAATTGAACTTGCTGCTGTCAAACTGATCAATGCCGTTCATCGCGGACAGCGTTTTGTTAATGGTACGGATATGAACGAACACATCGCCGATATAGGCGCTGCTGTTCTTCAGGGAGGTGAGCCGCTGCGTGATGTAGTTCAGGCTCTCCCGCTTTTGAACATCGTCCATATAATTCCAGGTAACGGCAATCTTGTTCAGCTCGGTATCCTGGGCAAGATCATACTGCTGGATCTCCATCCACTCCACCTCACGGTTCAGGTCCTCCAGATAATAGGTTAATTGCGACAGAGTCGCTCTGGACAGATCCTGGCTTGCATTCCTGTAGCTCCAGTTGTAGAGGTAGAGTCCCAGCAGCAGAATCGGCAGAATAATAGCTAGATAAGTCACAACCATCCGGATAAAAATAGTGTGGCGCATCGACACCGCAGGAAACTTAAGCACGTGTACCGCCTCCACTCGTCTGCTCAGGCCCGATCATTTGCCGCTCCCGCCCTTCTTAGCATACCAGTCGTTAACCTCAGCCGTAATCTGCTCGCCGCCCAGCTTGTTCCACTGTGCCACGAAATTATCGAACTCGCTGATCGGTCTGCCCTGAATAATATCAAGAAAGGCATCAATCTGAAGATTATTTAGAATATTCTGCTTCTCGATCATCGTCTCTGTAGGTGCGCCGACGAAGCTCTCATAGAGCAGCTGAGATTTACGTTCATACCCGTCCAGGATGGAAAAAGCGCCCGAAGGCCCATACGTCCGCTCCCAGCCCCAGCCTGTCTCGCTGTCCGCACCTCCTGCCTCGTAAGCGGCAATCCGCTTCTGGATCGTCTTCGCTTCATCCTGAAGCACGGAGGCATCGCCGGTGCGCCGGAAGGTCTCCAGCTCCCGGAAGGCCTCCAGGTTCTTCTGCACCGGAAACGGCGTCACCGGCGACAGCTTCCACACCGCCTGCGGCGCGTTATAGTACCGCTCTACCTCACTCGTAGTCCCCCAGTTCTTCTCCAGATGCAGGTTAATCAGCTTAATCAGCGCCTCGGGGTGCTGGACGCCTTGCTTAACTGCCAGGAACTGGTTGGTACTGAACGGAAGCGGCACCTTCGGCGCTGCCCCGGACTCCGAGACCAGCGGGAAGGCCTGCCACTCGGCCTGCGGATTCTGCTCACGGCTGAGCTGCACGAGGAAGGAGCCCCACTGCTCCCCGTACATCATTCCGACCTGCTCATGCTCAATCCAGTCGCTGGCCTTGACCCCGTCTTTGAACGCGAATTCCCTGTCAATCTGTCCTGTCCGGTACAAGTCCTGAAGCACCTGCAGAGCATGCTTGATCTCCGGCTGGATCCCTCCAAAGACCAGCTTGCCGGTCTTGTCCTTAATCCAGATTCCGGGATAAGCACCATAACCGGCCATGAACCCGGTAAGTCCCATGACCGGGTCCCACAGGTATTTGGTTACCGCAAGGCCGTAGGTATCGTGCCTGCCGTTGCCGTCAGGATCTTCCTGCGTAAACGCTTTCGAAATAGCCAGCACCTCTGCCATCGTCTTCGGCGGCTGAAGGCCAAGGCGTTCCAGCCAGTCCGTACGAATCCACAGGAACATCGCACCCTCAATGGACGAATTGGTCTCCGGGATCGCCATAAGCTTGCCGTCGAGGGTAGCTGTCTCGAACGGACCCGTCCCTTCCTCGCTCAGCACCTTGCGGGTTAACGGGGTTGCATACTGGTCATAGACTCCGCTCAAATCCTGGATCAGCCCTGCATTGCTCAGCACCCTGAGCTGCGAAGCATTCACCCGCACAATATCGGGGATATCCCCGGAGGCCAGGGATACCCCCAGCTTGCGGGAGTAGATGGAACTCCACTCCGTCCAATCATAGGTGATCTTAATACCGAGCACCTCTTCATACAGCTCGGTCCAGCGGTTATGCTCCAGCGACTCCCCCGGCAATTCTTTCAGTATTTCTTCAAGCGCATCGTTGTTCTCACGTACGAACGACAGCTGAATCGGCGGATCATATTTGCTTAGACCCGGCTCCTCATAGAGCGGAGCGCTCCCCGGCTGTCCTTCAGGGACCGGAGAACGCTCCGCAAGGCTATCACTCTTCTCACAAGCGGTCAACAGTTGTACGGCCATGCACGCAGCGACAGTCCAGGCCATTGTGTTCTTGATTGTTATGGGCACCAGTTGCAACCTCACTTTGCAAGATTATTACTACCAGAATATTATATTATCCCGGCAAAAATAAAGGAATTGTAAGGTGCAATTCTTGTTTGGCTTACCCGTTCTTTACTATTTAGAAATCAGTGACCGCCTGGAAGGCCGGTTTGGGCTGATGGTGCCGGTCGAACAGCATCGGAGCCTCGGTGCGCTCAGTCGGGAAGGTGCTCAGCCAGGTATGATCATCCGCAATGCCCCAGAACATGACCCCGCTTAGCAGCTCCTTCCGATCTCTTAGAGCAGCGAATAGCTCACCATACCGCGCGGCCTGCTTCTGCAGGATATCCTCGGGGACTACAGGGCCGACATCGCTGAGATCATTATAGACATACAGGCTCATATCCAGCTCAGTAATCTGATTATCCAGGCCCAGAGCATGGAACTTCTCCATGGACCCGATTATGCTCTCCACCGTAGGATATTCCAGATTAATATGGGTCTGGTGGCCAACCCCGTCGATCGGCACTCCCTTCGCCAGCATGTCCTTCACCAGCTCGTAGAGCCGGTCCCGCTTCTCCGGACTCTCTGTGCCGTAATCATTAATGTACAGCTTAAGCTCCGGTCCTCCAGCCTTGCGGGCCGCCCGGAAGGCGGTCTCAATGAATCCGGTACCGGTAATCTTGTACCAGTCGCTGGCCCGCATACCGTCAGGGTCGTTAGGCTCTATCACCTCATTCACTACATCCCAGGAGGAGATGTCGTCCTTGTAACGGCTGACAACAGCAGTGACATAGCTGTCGAGCCGCTTCAGTAGCAGCTTCTTGTTCGCTTCGCGCTTCTTCGCATCGGTCTCATCGACCATCGCTCCGCCCGCCTCATCCCGGAAGAACCACTCCGGGGTCTGGCTGTGCCATACCAGGGTGTGGAAGCGCAGCCCCATGCCGTTCGCCTTGGCGAAGGCGACGATCCGGTCCGCCCGTTCCCAGGTGAAGGTGCCCTCAGCCGGTGCAATCGCATCCGGCTTCATCGCATTCTCGGCCACGAGCCAGTTCACATGCTTCTTCAGCAGCTCTGCCGTCGCTCCTTCTGTCTGGTCCGGCTCCACCGCAGCGCCTATGGGGAAGTAATCCGCATAAGCTGCCGCCAGCGGCGTGGCCTCCTGTTGCACCGGAGCTTCCGCAGCAGCTTCAGGCGAAGCTGTGGCGGAAGCTACCGGAGTCCCGGCGGGAGAAGCTGCCGGGGATGACGCCGCGCTCTCCTGCGGCCCGGGCGAGGGGGCAGCCGGAGCCGCGTCCCCGCCAGAAGCGGAGCAGCCGGATAACCATAGAAGCGCGGCTGCGAAGATTATACTCCGGGCCAGTCTGGCCGGAGTGCTTGTTCTGTTATTTTGGCGCACAGTCATCCTCCTTCTACAGTTAACCCACAATCCCGGTACGTTCAATACTCTCCACGAAATACCGCTGCACGAACAGGTAGATAATGATCAGCGGCAGGATTGCCAGCAGAATCCCTGTATCCTGGACCATGCTGAGGTAGAACGGATCGGCCTTGGAATTGGCGCCGTCCTCCAGCAGGATCTGCAGATTATACGGCAGTGAGCCTAGCTGGGTCGCCATCACCTTGCTGGATGTCAGATAGGTCGTGGTGAAGAAGCTGTCGTTCCATTGCCACACAAACGAGAAGAGCAGCACCGTAACTATAGACGGTATCGCGTTAGGCAGCATAATCCGGTAGAAGGTCTTGCCTACCCCGGCCCCGTCGATGTAAGCCGCTTCCTCCACCTCTTTGGGAATCCCCCGGAAGAACTGCCGGAAGATGAAAATGTACAACCCCGCCTTCAGCGAGTTCGCCGTAGCAGAGGTTAGAATAAACGGCCAGTAGGTGTTAAGCAGATTCACCGATTTGCCGCCGGTTAAGAGCGGAATCAGCCCCATCAGGCTGAAATCCTTCAAATTCAGGTAGACCGGAATCAGAATCGTGATCGGCGGGACCAGAATGGTCAATATAACTCCGGCGAACAATAGCTGGCTTCCCTTGAACTTCAGCCGGGCGAAGCCATACCCTGCAAGCGCGCAGGAGATGGCGGTTAAGATCGTAGTCAGCGCCGACAGAGTGAAGGTGTTCAGCAAGGCCTGCCAGTAGTCCATAATCCCAATTGCTTTGACGAAATTGTCGAGCGTGTAATGCTCGGGAAGCCAGACGACAATCGGCGAATACAGATCGCTCTTGGCCTTGAAGGCCGTGGATATCTTCTGGAGCACCGGATAGAGGATCACGAACGACAGGCCTGCAATGAGTGTCAGCCGCACGAAGGACCATACCCATTTCTTCCAGCGTTCGAGCGACAGTAAGCGGGTCGCATGCATTTGTCCCATCCTCCCTTTAATCATAGTAGAAGACCTTCTTCGAGATCAGATAGCTGCTGACAGCCAGAATTAAGGCCACTGCGGCGAAATACAGCCAGGCCATCGCAGAGCTTAGACCGAAGTTAAACTGGGTGAAGCCGGTCTCCCGGATCAGATCCGTCATGGCGTTATTCGAGAAGGAATCAATAATCGTATAGATGGAATTCACCAGAATGAGCGGGCTGACCATCGGAAAAGTGATTTTCCAGAAGGCCTCATAGCCGGTTGCCCCTTCCATCTTGGACGCCTCATACAGCTGCGGCGAGATGGTCTGGATGCCGGCCAGGAAAATCAGAATCTGTACGCCGGACTGGCTCACGATACTATAGATGCGGCTCACGGCGCTGGTCAGATAGTTCACGACCCATTCGCTTAAGCCCGCGTCCAACATCAGCCCCTCCAGCTCGAAGGTGCCCAGCCCCTGAATCGCTCCCGCACCGGCATTCTGGTCGTTGACCGCCTGAATCAGGCTGGTGCTCTCCAGGCTTAGAATGACCCCGGAGGCCAGAATGACAGGCAGAAAGAAGATCGAGCGGGCCAGCGATCGGCCGATGAATTTCTGATTCAGCAGCACGGCCAGAAACAGGCTGAAGATCACGATCAGCGGCACATTGATGACCATATTCATAATGGCATCGGCCAGCGAGCGGTTGAATTCGGTATTCACCGTCAGCGCTTCGACATAATTCTGGAAGCCGCTGAAATGAACAATCAGTCCGTCGGAGTTGGCCTGCACTGAGCTTAAGCTGTAGCGCAGCGAAGACAACAACGGAATCAGGAAGAAGAAGATGAACCCCAGCAGCCAGGGCAGCACATAGAAGAAACCCATGATTGCCTTCTGCTCATTGTAGGATCTGCGGTCCAGTCTAAGTATGGATTTCAAGATTGCTCACCACCTGTAATATAGCTTTCGGCCTCAACCGTCCGGCCCTCTGCAAGGACTGCGGTCTTATTGTAGTTGACGATGACAGACATCCCGTTACCGTAAGTGCTTTTATAGACACCGTCTGCCAGCTTCTCATGACCGGTCAGCCGCTGATTCTGAACGTTCTTCATCACTCCGTTCACTTCGGTATACATATCAGCCGCCTGGTTAATCCACTGCTCATAATGGACCGCATACAGGTTATCGAAGTCGGTATCCTTCACCTTGTAATTAGGCGCATGCATCCATTCATAATAGAGGCCGGAGCCATACTCCAGGCTCTTCAGGATATATTGCCTTGGATTCGTGAACGTGGACAGGTTAAAAGGCTTGCCGGTGTAATTCACATATCCCCGCACCACCATCGGATAGAACGGAATCTCCTCATCCTCCAGCTTGAACCGGCTGCTGGACACCGGAGCATCCGTAATGTCAGAGAGATACGGAAGGGCGTAGGCATTCCCGCCGTCCGCGAGAATGCGCATGGACGCTCCGGTGATCTTCTCCAGAGACTGGACCGATATCTGCTCGGACGCTGACCGGTCAATCTCTTGATTTTTACGGAAATCGCTGTTCAATTGATCGGCCATATCCCTCAGGGAGATGCCGCCGGTCTGAAACGGCGCAATCTCCTTCAGCGTGGCATCAACATATCCGCCGATCCTGCTTGGCGAAATAATATAGGCAGGGGTGAAGGAACGGTCCCGCCGGTTCAAGGCCATATTATACGGATAGACGGCGGCCGGAATCTCACTGAGCATCCGGGAAGCCTTCTGGTTAATCCGGAAGCCTGAGGTCTGGTTCGCCCGCAGCAGTGCGACGTCAGGGAAGAGCTGAATGCCTTGCTCCTTGGCGTAGGCAGTCAGCCGCTCCAGCCCTTTGCTGCCTCCGATTGCCTTATCCACAGACAGCTGGTCCGGCACCTTATGATCCAGGCCCCGGTTGAACCAGCCCGCATACTTCAGCTTGATGTTATCAATCCCGCGCTGCTTCATCTGCTCCAGAATCTTTTGCGCTTCCTCGAAGGTGGTCAGCGCCTCCAGCGATTGATAAGGAATACCCAGGACATGCTTGGTCTTCGTGATTCCGCCCACCAGCTCCAGATAGAACGGCGTATTTACCGGGGAGTCTGCGGAAGCCGGCGGCTGTGCCTCAGGCAGTCCGCCATGCTCCGCCAGATAGCTCTGGTAATAACGCGCCATGCCCGGATAGGAAGCTTCCTCTCCGCTCAGGAATGCATAACGGACGACGTAATCTGTCTTAGGCGGCTCCTGCTGGAATTTCGGCAGGGTGCGGTTCTGGTCGCTTGACGTCAGGGTAAGATCCCCCTTGGCAATCAGGGTAAAGCTCGGATACACGTAATTGTATCCATTCAATCTGCCGCTGGTATCCGCATTGATGGTGGCCAGAGAAGCACCTTGTTCAATAATGCCCAGCATGGCGCCTTCCTCCCGGATCAGGCCGAACACCGGCAGCTTGACCTCCTGCTGCTGCGCATAGGCATCCGTGGTCTCCATCGTCCCGTCCACACCATACACGGCCTGCTTATATGCGGGATAACGGATCTTGCCGTTATTGAAATGAATCAGCGCTCCTGAGCCGTCCGGCACCAGGATGGACCCGGCATCCTTGCTCCCTCCGGCACCCAGGAAGCTCAGCAGGGAGATGTCATTCACCGGATAATCCGCAGGATAACGGATATCCGCTACCGGTACCTTGACGACCAGCTGGTCCCCGTCCAGGGCATATTCAATGGCGAGCTGGAAAATACGCGGCGCAGGCTTGGTCTGGCTGAGGTTGTTCTCGGCGATATCCTGCTGCAGATCCTCCTCGGTATATCCAGCCTTCTCGAAGCCCTTCAGCGTCCGCTCCAGCTGAAGCCCCTTCAGCGCTTCATCGTTTCGCGTATAGACTCCGTTCTCCTCATCGAAGGTATAGGCAATTTTCATCGTCCGTTGCCCGGTCTTATCCATCTTGCTCATGATCTTCTCCTCGAACCGCTCCTTGCCCATCTTCATCGGCAGGTCCTCTGCTGTTGCAGCCGTCGTTCCGAACTGGTAGAAGACCTTGACGCCCCCAGGCGTCAGTTCCATCTTCATTTGCTTATGGGCCACGCTGTCCGTATATGAATTGACAGAGCTGACCTGACCCAGGTTGTTATAGAAATCCAGCTTGAGCTGCGCGGACAGCAGGTCTTTATTATCCCCGCTGGCCTTGGCATCCGCTTCACGGTCCAGCGGATTGCTGTACCAGACCGTGCCGTCTGACAGATTCTTGACGGCGATCCCTCCGGTAGCTTCGTCCATGAACAGCCGGAGCTGCGCGTTCTCAAGTACGCCTGTCATCCCGCTCACCCCAGAATCGGTGAAGGCAGATTTCAGCGCGCTCCCTTCCGTAAAGGACACTTCAAGATTCGGTTCATGCCCGCTGGCCTGGCTGTCTGAGCTTGACGCCGAACAGCCGGCCAGCACACTCACACTGAAGAGAATCGAGAGCAGCATGATTAACGGCTTCCTCATTCCCGGTCCTCCTCCTATCTCCTTAAGACAATTTCTTGATATATGGTCGAGACGAATGCAATCATCTGCTGAACCAGACTGAAGAACAGCAGGGTCAGGAAAGCCATGAAGGCCATAGCGAGCAGCGTCAGCAGAATCGTCCCGATCGTTTTGGACGGGGAGAACTGATGAACGGTCATAATGCCCACATACATCAGCAGTCCCGACCAGAGAATGGCAAAGTTTTTGAAAAAGTAATAAAAAGAGCTCTCCTGGGCCGAGATGAAATTACTGATCCAGATCCAGGGGAAATTAATCAGCACAATCGGAAGCAGTGCGAAGCAGGTGGTAATAAAAATCTCCACGAACTTCCCTTCCCCATCCATCAGCGTGGTCAGCGACCAGTTGGCCACACACCAGAACAGAACAGGAACCAGCACATAGACCGCTTCCAGCAAGCTGTTCAGATACCGGGGATTATTCAGGTTTACCAGGAACCCGCTGTATTGTTCGCCCAGCACATTCGTCAGAATCAGCATAAACAGAATGCCGAAGGAGAGGATCAGACTGGTTTTTTGACTGCGTTCATATTTGAGGTCCCAGTATCCGTTGAACGGATGAACCATCACATACAGCGGATGTTGCAGCGCTTCTCTGTTCAATGGAGCTCCACCTTCTTTCTGGCCTTCATTTTCCGGAACATTCTCAGGCCCAGCCATAGGGCTACAAGTGCGATCAGACCCGTCATAATGGTGGAAAAATGTCCGCGAAGCACTTCCTTACGGTAGAGCAGGAACGCTTTGGAATAGTTGGTCCGGTCCATGCTGCGCTCGAAATACTCCGCCGACTCCTTGTACTCGCCTTGCCGCAGAAATGCCTTGCCTATGCCCGCATAGGCATACTCCATATTCGCATTCAAGTTAACGACCTTGCTGAACTCCCGGGAGGCCATCTCCTCATCACCGTTATAGTAGCTGCGTACGGCACTGTTCAGCGTTCTTCCATACTCTGTAGTCTGGAATACCGTGATTTCACCCAGCGCCTGATCCAGCACCAGAATATCGTCACCGCTGTGCTCAATGGCAACCGGAGTGTTGAATTCGCCCAGACGGTTACCGATTCCGCCGAAAATGTACAGCAGATAGCCGTCCCCGTTGTACGTGAACACCCGGCCCCGGCTGGCATCCAGCACCGCGTATATTTCACTGTCGCTCACATCAATATCCACGAGCCGCGGGGCACCGCCTGAGCGCGTGGAGTAGAGCAGATCGCCGCTGGGCTTGTAATAGCCCTCTCTCCGCAGAATATCCGCACCCTGCGCGTTCAGCTTCTTGATCGGGTCCCCGTAATCGTCACCGTTGGTAGCGTACAGAAAGCCTTCGTCATTAATGTCCAGATTCGTGAACTCGGTTGGCGTATACATGACCATCTGCTCGCGCTGCGCCTTGGTGGAGATCGATTTCCAGAAATACTCCACCGCATCGACATGCACCCGGTTCGCGCCAATGAATGATTTGAACACACCATCCGCCCCGAATTCCATGAAGCCGTCGAAAACGCCGGCCGACATCACATAGATGCGGTCCGCCTTGTCTACAGCAACACGGACAGGCTGAAATTCAAAGTTCGCCTGCAATAGCTCGGACTTCGGGGCTTCAATGATCCCCACCGCCTTGAAGCTGCTGTCGAGATGGACGATACGCTTATTGCCCGTATCTGCCACATACACTTCCTTCTGCTGCGTCACATAGATGCCCTGCGGATTGTTGAACTTCTCCGCCTTCCCCTTGAACTGGAACGCATCTACCGTCTTGACAGATTTGTAGTCCTGATCCAGTATGACAAACCGGTTATTGCCGCTATCCAGAACATAGATCTGCTTATCTGCTGTAACCTGAATATCCTGCGGATTGTTGAAGGGGCCCGCACCGGAGCTGGCACCCGTGATGAGCGTAGTAGCCTCGTAGGCGGACGGAGCCGCCACCGCATTCCCCCAGTATGAATAATTGTAGGAAGGGGCTGCGCTCTCTGCCAGGGCCAGCTCTCCGCCAAGCCCCAGACTGACCAGGCAGCACAAGGCCAGCAGACCGGTTCTCAGTTTCTTTATCCTTGCGACCATTGTCACCGTTCCTCCTCTCTACTCTTTCATACCGGATGTGGCCATCGTCTGGATGACACTGCTCTGTGAAATAATGAACAACAGAATCGGCACAGTCATCAGCAGCAGCGCGACTGCCGCTCCGACCCCGGCACGTGCAATCCCGCCCTGGATCACCTGGCTGAGCGCATAGTGAAGCGTCTTCAGGTTCTCACTGTAGATGAAGCTGCCTCCATCTGTGCCCCACAGCGCCGGAAATTGCAGAATCATCAGCGTCAGCCAGGCCGGCTTCACATTCGGCATTACGATTTGCCAGAACACGCGGTACTCGTTCGCACCGTCGATTTTGGCCGCCTCAATCAGCGCATCCGGGATCTGCTCCATGAACTGCTTCATCAGGAACAAGCCTAGGGAAAAGGCCAGTGACGGCACGATAATCGCCGCTTGGGTGTTGATCCACCCCAGCTGCGACATGACCAGATAGTTCGGTATTGCCGTAACATGCGGCGAGAACATCAGGGACAGCACTACAATTTTGAACAGAATGCTTGAACCCGGAAATTTGAACTTGGCCAGCGGATACGCTGCTGCCGACGCCAGCAGGATATGCCCTGCGGTTCCTACCAGTGTGATCAGCAGCGTATTCGCAATATATCTGGTGAACGGCACCCAGGAATTGCCCATGATCACCATCAGATCGGTGAAGTTCTCCAGCGTAGGGTTCCGCACCAGAAATCTCGGCGGGAAGATGAACAGCTCATCCAGCGGCTTGAAGGCATTGTTCACCGTGTAGATCAGGGGAAGAACCATGAATGCGCCGAAGCCCAGCAGCAGGCCGAAGAGCATAAAGCTGACAGCAAAGGAACGGTTCAGTCTTTTTTGAGGGCGAAGAGCCCCTATCACTCTTGAATACAGGGTCATTCACCCACCTTTCGGAGCAGCTTCTGGGTCATCATGTTGGTTCCGAGCATGATCGCGAAGAGAATGGTAGCAATCGCAGAGGCGTATCCCATCTCAAAGCGCAGTGTCCCGTAATCCATCAAGTGCGTTACCACCGTATGTCCCGCATAGTTGACGCTCGGGAAGCCCGCAAGCGCAATAGAGACCTCGGCCACCGCGAAGGAAGCGGTAATCTGCATGACCGCGCCGAACATCAGCTGCGGACGCATGGACGGCAGGGTAATGAACCACAGCTCCTGCCAGCGGTTCCTGATTCCGTCCATCGCTCCCGCCTCGAACAGCGTCTGGTCCACGGTCTGAAGTCCGGCGATGAAGGCCAGGAAGCTTGTGCCGAGACTCAGCCAGAGCTGCACAATAATGATGATGGGAAGAATGTATTTCTCATTCTGCAGCCATATAATCGGCTCCAGCAGCACCCCGATCTTCATCAGGAAGCCGTTGAGATAACCATAGCTGTCCCCTGAGAAGACGATCAGCCAGATGAAGAACACATTGCCCGAGATGGAAGGCGCATAGAAGACCAGCGTCATCAATGACCGGACAAAGGGCGACAGCTCATTAATCAGCCAGGCGAACAGGAAGCATGCGATATAGCTTAACGGGCCTGTGATGACAGCGAACAGAAAGGTGTTCTTCAGTGCGATCATGAACACATCATCGCCCAGCAGCAGCCTGGAATAGTTCTCCCAGCCTATGAATCTCGGCGTCTCCAGCATATTGAAATAGAAGAAGCTCAGCCCGAAGGAGACGACCACCGGGATCACTGTGAACAGGAAGAAGATGATCATATAGGGACTCATCATGAAATAATAATGCTTGCTCTTCTTGATATCTCTCCATAATTGCGCCAGGCGGGATTCCTTGATCGGACCGCCAGCCAGCCCTTGCAAGGCTGGTTCAGTGGTATTGTGTATTTGTACCATCAGCTTGCAGCCTCCAACCTAATACGGAAGTTTGAATTCCTTCCGTTTGATCTGAATTTCATCGTTAATGTAGATCAGATAATCCGACAGGGCTTCACGCGGATTCACCTTCCCGTTGACCACCTTGCGGAACGCATTGTCCAGATGCCGGCCTGTGAAGTACCCGCCCGGAACCTGAGGGTTACCCTTCACCCATTGCCACTGGCTCTCCAGCTCCTTGTAATCCTTCACCGGCCACGGCAGCTCCTCCAGCGCTTCAATGTTCGCGGTCGGATAACGTGCCGCCGCTCCCATCAGCCCTTCCATTTCCCGGCCGTACTGGACCTGGGTGTCCTTGTCTGTCCACCACTTCATGAATTCCCAGGACGAATCCTTGTCCTTGGCATTCTCCAGCAGCATGACGCCGGTTGTATGGCTGGCCACGCTATGGTCCACCGTGCCGTCCGCCTGCTTCGTTCCCGGCACCACCGTGAATTCCCACAAATTGCGGATTTCCGGCGCCATTACCGTCAGGCTGTTATAGATGGTATAATCAGCAATCCCGATCGGGATCTCGCCTGTACGGAAGCGGTTCGGAAAGTCCACCTTCACCGGGAACTTGTAATTGGTATAGAACTGGGTCCACTTGTTAAATTCACTCATGGAGATCTCCGAGTTCAGCGCGCTCCGCCTCTGGTCATCCGTGTAGAGCTGCCCGCCGTTCTGGTAGAGCAGCATGGTGAAGGCTGCATTGGGCACCAGCGTCGCGTTGTTCAGTGTATCCTCCAGCGGAAGATAGAACTCCAGATTATGTCTCTGCAGAACAGAGACCACATTGTAGACTTCCTCCCACGTAGTAGGCGGCTCCAGGCCAAGCTCCTGCAGAATATCCTTCCGGTAGAACAGCATCGGGAAAATCTGCTGCTCAGGCAGCCCGTAGACGCTTCCGTTGTACTTATAAGGGGTGAGCGCACTGTCCCGGAAGCGGTCAGCCACTTCTTTGAAGTCAGCGAACTGGGACAGATCGGCCGATGCTTTGCGCATCGCATAGTTCACTGGAAGGTCCTCACCGATCTGCATGGCTACGTCCGGCCCTTCTCCCGCCAGGGTTGCCGGCAGCAGAATGTTCGGAGGCACCAGCCGCAGCGCCACAGAGATGCCCGAATCCGGTGTAAAGGTATCATCAATCATGCTCTTCATCACTTGAGCCTGATCCCGGCCTGTCGATATCCAGACCGTAATCGCCTTCTGGTTCTTCGTCACGTTACCGATACTGTCGTAGTCTTCGGTATACGAGGCACCATAGGCTCTCAGCTCATGCTTCAGCTTCTGGAAGAAGGTCGCCTGTGCAGACGGAAGGGGCTTATCCGGCGCCGAGACCACCAGCGAATCCAGTGTCAGCGGCTGTTCCCGCACACTAAGAATCCAGGTCCCCAGACCGCCGACATTTGTCTTGAAGGAGACCAGACGTTTAGCTACCGTGTCCGGGTGCTTAGCCATATCCTCCAGCTGGGTAACCATCGAGTACAGCACGGATACCTTATCGCTGCGTTCTCCGGTGGCCTGCTCCAGATATTCGCCGACACTGCGGATAATCTCCGCCTGCTCCCGGAATACCTTGGTCATCTGCGGTATGCGCTTCTCCAGCTGATAGTCGCGGAACTTATCCGGGTTATTGGAGGTAATCGCCAGAATATTACGGTACATTTCATTCAAGGTCAGAACACTGGACTGGATAGTACGGACCAGCGGCGCAATATCGCCCAGGGTCACGGTCAGTCTCAGCTTGTGCGTCCCTGGTGTAAGATGGAACAGGTAAGGCTCTTCCCCGCCAAGTACATTCATCTGCCAGCCGGGAGAGTAATTGAAGCGGATCTGCTTCATCTCAGTGAACGGATATTCACCGTCAATCGTAAGGCTGCGGTTGGCATAGACACCCCGAAGCTGATTCTGCTTCTCCTTGAGCGCTATCCGGTACAGACCTTCTTCAGGGACATCAATCTCCCATTCAATCCATTGCCCCGGAAGCTTCCAGTTCACCCCGCCGATGGTGTTGATCCTTAAGTTCGAGACTGCATAAGGAACCACTGCCGGGCTGGAGCGGTCGGATAACGGGTATAGAGTCGGCGAGGATTTGGCGGATGCCGCTTCGGCCTGGACCTCGATATAAGGCTCTTTTACCGGCTGAAGGCCCTTAGTCTCATACTGCTGCTTAGCCTCTGCGTAAGACTGCACTGTCCGGTCCTGGAACAGCTCAATATAATCAATGGCCATCGGCTCACGGAGCGCGGTCAGCGACAGCGTCTGGTTCCCTTGCTCCAGGTAGAAGGCATAGGGCTCCTCATAGAAGCCTTCACTGTCCGCTATGACCGTGGACTGCCACACCGGCTGCTCCACCTGTCTGGGGCGCAAATCGTTGCCGCGGTCATCCTGCTTAATGACCTCTTCACGGTTCCCCCAGACCCGGTCGAAGAGCAAGGTATCCGCTCCCTTGAACGGTACCTCGCGGTTGATCGATAAGGAACGCTCAATCGACGAGCTTTTGCCTTCCACCGGATAATAATGAACCCGGATGTTATACAGCCCGGATTCCGGAACCGGCACCTCCCAGGAGATGGTTCCCGATTCCGGGGTAATGACTGCTGTTCCGTCAAGCCCCTCGAATTGCTGCTTCACCTCGAAGGCATCTCCGCTGCCTGGGGAATAGCTCTCCCCTTCGATGCGGATCTCCCGGTCAGGGCGCGGGGCATCCACGTGTTGCCTCAGATAGGCTTCATAGCCGCCTTCTTCGGCATCCTGTGCGGCTGCCGTGAACTTGCCTACTGCAGGAGAGTCGGAATGCACAGGCTGCCCCGGGGAATTAAATATCCAGATCGTCCCGGCCAGCAGGACAACAACCAATATAACTGCTATGTTCCTGATTCGAATATTCAATCGTACTCCTCCCCTTAAGCGATGGATCATATAAAATGCCGCAAGAATGGGAACAACAGTCCGCGGGGGACTGTTGTTCCATGCGGATATCCGTTTATTTTTTGTAGACCGCGTCTACAGATGCCTGAACCTTCGCCTTGTACTTCTGAATGACAGTCGAAGCTGAAGTTCCCTTCTTTAGCTCATCTACCATCTCGTAGTACGGCATAGTCGAGAAGGTGTTATGGTTCGTTAACAGCATGCCGCCTTCGACCAGCTTGGCGTTGTTGATATCGTCCTCGTTGTCATACGTGCTCTCCAGCGAAGCCTGCTTCGGATAATCATAGATCGACTCGATATCGTTGATCTTCTCCCAGATATAGAGCAGCTGGTCCGGATTCTCGGCTTTCTTCGGGATGGTCAGGAACTGGACATTGGATTCCACACTGTGGTATTCGGTAGCATTAGGCCCTTTTGGAAAAGGAACAAAGCCGATATCATAATCCTTCATATCCGTCTTGAAGCCGTTCGCCTCATAATCTGCTCCTGCATACATCAGCGTGTTCCCCTGGCGGAAGAACTGCGCCGGTTCCTGCCAGTCCCCGCCTTCAGTCGGCCGGGCTACCTTCTCGGCACCCAGCTTGGCGATGAACTTGAATACCTCCAGCAGCTTGGGATCATCGAGATTCTGCTTGTCATCAATGGTCAGATCGGTCTCGTTAGAGGCCATCGCCATTTCCAGGAACCCGCCTGAGGCCAAGCCCCATACATCAAGTTTCCCGTTGTTATCTGTATCCTTGTTCGCTTCTTTGGCGACTTGGGTGAAGGTCTCCCAGTTCCAGTTATCCTCGTTCACATATTCCTGGAGCGGCTTCATGCCCAGCTTCTTCATCAAAGTGCGGTTATAGAATATCCCGCTGATCAGGTTACCCGCATTCTCAGAGAAGCCATAGCCCCGGCCCTCATATTGCGAGAATTCCGTAGTCATCCGCTGATTGAAAGCATTCTCGTTCTTGGTGTATTCGTCAACCGGCCAGAACATATCCTGCTTCGTCAGCACCGGAATCATATAGCCCTTGCCCATTCTGACAATATCGCCAAGCGGTTCACCGGCAACCAGTGAAGCCACTACCTTCTTCTGGTATTCACCGAAGTCCAGCGCTACATATTCAACCTTGAAATTATGCTTGGCCATCAATTCCTTCAGATTCTTCGAGCGCTGGATATTGTCCGGGTTATCCTCGGGAATCTTCATATCCCACCAGGAGACAATCTTGATCGTTCTGCCGCCCATATCGAAATCCTTGTCCGGTGTAGCATTGCTAGGCTGCGCAGTCGCTGTAGCTTCCGCAGTGGCCTCAGCGGCCGGAGCCTCCGTAGCCGCCGCCGGCTGGGCTGATGCTCCCCCTCCGGCGTTCCCGCCGTTCCCCGCTCCGCCGCATGCCGTCGTGGCTGCTAATAACAACGTACTAATGAATACTGACATTACTTTTTTTGCCCGCATGATCTGTCCCCCCAAATATGAATGACTTACCTCGAAAGTTTAGCGCTTACATTTTCAGGCAGCAACCCGTCTAACTTCAGGTGTTCACCTGTCAAATTATAGGTCGGGTCCGCAAGTCCTTATCCACCGGGCTACCGGATTTCGATCAGGTAAACAAATGGAGCCTGGTGCAAGAATTGCACATTGTAGCGCCTGGCTCTGTTGCACATAATGAATGAAGGAAGCTTAACTTCTCTCTGAAAGCGGGGTCATCATGTTGTACAGAATCTTATGTGTAGAGCGTAACCGTCTGGTGCGGGAGATCGCTTCTTATATGGCAGGGAGCAAACTTAAGAATTTTATCATTCATGCGCATGCTGATTATTCATCCGATATTCTGCGGCTGATCCGCAGCGAGGGGATATCACTGGTTCTTCTGAACATCAGGGACGCCCATGCGCCGGGCATGAGAGTCTGTGAGCAGATTAGACAGGGAAGCTCCGTTCCGATTATCCTGCTCGGAGGCAGCGGGGATTTCGGGCTGGCGCGGCAAGCTTTACTTTATAATGTAAGCGATTACTTGACGGACCCGGTGGACCCGGCTGAGCTGGGCGGAAGTCTGGAAGCGGTTAGACGGATACTGGCTCCAGCCGGCAGACCGGCTGCTGCGGAGCAGGATTATGCGGAGTTCACCCTACAAAAAGAGCCGCCCTCCCCGTCTCCAATTGTCAGTACGATCAAGCAATACGTGGATGAGCAGCTCCATCGTAATATTACGCTCAAGCAGATCTCCGACTCCTTGAACTTCAATTGCGCCTATCTCGGACAGAAGTTCAAGCAGCAGGAGAATATGTCCTTCAACGAATACCTCCTGCGCCAGCGGATGGAGAAGGCCAAGCTGCTGCTGGAAACGACCGACATGAAGATCTATGAGATTGCAGACGCTGTGGGGTATTCGGAAATCGACTGGTTCTACAAGAAATTCAGAGAATACACGGGAACCAGTGCCAATGAATACCGCAAGCAATGCTTCATCACTGCCTGAGGCGGAGGGGTTGGAGGGAGCGGCCTGTACGAAATCTGGAGCAAGGCTCTGAATAAGTACAGCCTCTGCCTGCCAGACCCTAGAAGCGCTGCTACCCGTCCGTTTGACGAATTCAGGTGCATTAATGCCCCTCATTCAGCTCATCCGCCCGCATTTGATGAAATCAGGTGCATTAATGCCCCTCATTCAGCTCATCTGCCCGCATTTGACGAAATCAGGTGCACTTATGCCCCTCAGTCGGCTCATCCGCCCACTAACCTCCCGTGTTCCTTTCTTCCCACTCCTATAAACTCCGGTTTCATTCGTGTTTCCTGCTTCTCTTTCTTGCCTCTCCCATGCAAATGCCCTTTTCGTCCGCGTCTCCTTCACCTTACAATAGATCAATAATTGGTGAGGATCGGTCATTGTAGGAAGATAGACGATAACTTATTATAGTTTCATACATGAAAGCGTTATCAAAAACCGGAGTTGCTTACTGAAGAAGGGGGATGACAGACAGACAAATGCCCGGGATTGCTTGCCCCGGCTTAGCTTCAGGAAGCAATCATACAAAGAGAATATGATGAGGAGTGAAACAATGCGCAGCCAGAGCATGAGAAGCAATTCGTTCCGGAAATTCCTTTACATCTCTCCCTTTATGCTTTTACTCGCTGTCTTTGCCTACTATCCGCTCTATGGATGGGTATATGCCTTTTTTGACTACACCCCGCCTATCCCGTTGTCCGCCTCCGAGTTCGTCGGTTTCAAATGGTTCCATTCCCTGGTTGAGAATCAGGTCAAGATCGACCAGTTAATGCAGGTCATCTGGAATACCTTCGGCATCAGCGGACTGGGCATCCTTTTCTCCTGGCTCCCGATGATCTTCGCTATCTTCCTGACCGAAATCAAGGCGGTACGTTTCCGCAAATTCATCCAGACGGTCACCACGCTGCCGAACTTCATCAGTTGGGTGCTTGTGTACTCCCTCGCCTTCTCCATGTTCTCCAGCGAAGGGATGGTCAACGGCTTCCTGCATATGACCGGGCTGACCGATTCTCCAACCATGTTCCTGCAGAGCTCCGAGCATGTCTGGTGGACGATGTGGGCTTGGGCTACCTGGAAGACACTGGGCTGGTCCGCCATTCTGTACATCGCAGCCATCATGGGCATCGACGAATCGCTGTATGAAGCGGCTTATGTAGACGGGGCTACCCGGATGCAGGTGATCCGCCATGTCGTATTGCCAAGCATGATGCCAACCTACTTCGTCCTGCTGATGCTCCAGATTGCCAGCTTCCTGAACAACGGATTGGAGCAGTATTTCGTATTCCAGAATGCGTTTAACAAGGACACTATTCAGGTTCTTGATCTATATGTGTATAACCTCGCCATGGGCGGCGGCAGCTATTCCGTCTCTGTTGCGATCAGTATGCTGAAGAGTGTGATCAGCGTGGTGCTTCTCTTTTCGGTGAACGGGCTGTCCAAAATGCTGAGAGGAGAGGGCATTGTATGAGTGACAACCAGACCAGTCTTACGCCAAACACCCGTGAGATCGACATCACCAAAAAAACGGTCAAAATGCAGGTCAGCGCTACCGATAAAATCATCTCTACTATTATCTATATCCTCTTCTCCCTGTTCGCCTTCATCTGCGTTTATCCGTTCTACTCAATCATTATCAATACGATCAGCGCGAATGATCTCAGTGCGAAGGGCGAAATCATTTTCTGGCCTAAGGGGATTCATTTCCAGAATTATATCGATGTGTTCAAAATCCCGGGTCTGGGCAATGCCTTCATGATCTCCCTCGGCAGAACCGTAATCGGTACGCTCCTGACCGTCGGCGCCTCGGCCTTCCTTGGATTCATGTTCGCGCAGGAGGACATGTGGGGCAAAAAGTTCTGGTACCGCTTCACCATTATCACGATGTTCTTCAACGCCGGAATCATTCCTTGGTATCTGACCATGAGATCGCTGCATCTGACGGACAACTTCCTGGCTTATATTCTTCCGTCCGTTGTTGCTCCTTTCTTCATTATCCTGGTCAAAACCTTCGTCGAGGCAACACCGAAGGAGCTCCAGCAGGCGGCCAGCATTGACGGCGCAGGAATCTTTACGATTTTCTATAAAGTCATTCTGCCAATCAGCAAGCCGATCCTTGCAACCGTTGCCATTTTCTCGGCGGTCAACCAGTGGAACTCCTTTCAGGATACGCTTTTGCTGGTAACGGATAGTAAGCTCTACAGCTTACAGTTCATACTGTATAACTACATCAACCAGGCGAGTTCCTTGTCGACCATGGTCAATCTGCAGAATGCCGGCTCAACGGCCATGGCTACTCTGGCGACCAAGCAGACCTCTACCTCCATCCGCATGACCGTAACCATTATCGTAGTCGCACCTATTCTGCTGGTATATCCGATCTTCCAGAGATTTTTTGTAAAAGGAATTATAATTGGTGCGGTCAAAGGCTAATCCGCCAGCGCCATTTATGATACATTAAACATTCGGGGGGCTACACATGAAAGCACACATTAAGCTGGGCAGAAAGTCCGCGCTGTTACTAGGGACGACCATCCTGCTGGTAACAACGGCGCTAAGTGGTTGCAGCGGTAATTCCAACAATGGAGGAGCTGCTGCGGGGACGGCCGAACCCGGAACACCTACTGAGTCATCCGATCCGGGCACAAGCAAAGGCATCGATCACAGCAAACCTCTAACCATTACGGTATTCGACAACGCAGCTAACTATCAAGGGGAGCAGACGGGATGGTACGGCAAGCTGCTTAAGGACAAATTCAATATCACGCTGAACATTCTGGCTCCGCAGGTAGCGGGCGACCAGCTGTACAAGACCCGCTCGGCATCCGGTGACCTCGGCGACCTCCTGATTATTGAGAACAGCCAGCTCGAGGAACTGATTCCGGCAGGCATGATTATGGATCTAACCGACATGATTAAGAACACGGAGCATCTGTCCCAATATGTAGACAATCACTTTAAGCCGTTCAATGTGGCCTTCGAGAAGCAGAATCCGGACGGTAAAATCTATGCTCTCCCGGCCTTCACCGCCGATACTTCACCAACGACCTTTTCGGAAGAGCTGCCATACTCCAGCCCGATTATGCCTTGGGATTATTACAAGGGAATCGGCGCGCCAAAGCTGAATAATCTAAACGACCTGATGACAGCCCTGAAGGACATGCAGGCTAAATATCCGAAGACTCCGGATGGCAAGCCGATTGTTCCGATTACACTGTGGAAGGACTGGGACGGCGGAAGCATGGAGAATGTCCGGTGGCTGAGCAACTGGTATGGCTATGAGCAGCCGAACGGCACGACAACGATTCAATTGAATGCCAAAGGCGACATCGTGCCGATCGTAGACGACAACAGCATGTACAAGAAGATTCTGCAGTTCTATTATGACGCTAACAAAATGGGTCTCGTCGACCCGGATTCCCCTTCCCAGGACTGGAACAAGGTATCTGAGAAGCTGACCAACAAGCAGGTGCTGCTCCTGTGGTACTCCTGGCAGAGAGGCTTCTACAACACGATTGAACGCGGCAACCAGGGTGACGGCAACGTAGCCGTTCCGATCGGCGATACCCATCTGATCCAGAACAGTGATGCTTACTTCGGGAACGGCAGAGTGTTTGCCATCGGCTCCAAAGCGAAAGAACCGGAAAGAATCATGGAACTGATGGACTGGATGTCCTCTCCTGAAGGCCTGCGTTACTATACCAACGGCTTCGAAGGCTTCAACTATGAAAAAACACCGGACGGCAAATTCAAGCTGACCGAAGTTGGTCAGACTGCATTCCAGGAAAACACCCCGGTCCCTGCTGAATACGGCGGCGGCGGTTACCAGGATGGCCAGAGCAAGGTCAACTCGATGATTATGAGTGATTTCGTGACCGACCCGGAAACCAAAGAGTTCTACAACAGCACCTACTGGGCATCCACCATTGAAGCCAACAAGACTGCGTTAACTACAGATTGGCAGAAGACCTATGATGCTACTACTCCGACTGAGTACTATACGAAGAACAACATGATCGACATCGTGCCGAACATCAATACCAGTCTTGGCTCCGATTCCTCTGACGTCAAGAACAAACGCAGCCAGATCTCGGATTATGTCAAGAACACCTCCTGGAAAATGATCTTCGCCAAGGACCAGGCCGAATTCGACCAGCTCTGGACCAAGCTGAAGAGCGATGTCGAAGGACTCGGCTGGAACGATGTCTTCGCAGTAGACAAGGAAAGAGCAGACAAAATCGTTAAAATGCGCGCTGACGCGATTGCCAATAAATAAGCGGTGACCTGCAAAGCGCGGAGATGATAGAAAAGGCAGCCCCCGAGCCATAGATATGGCTTGGGGCTGCCTTTTTTGCGCTTCAGTGAATGTAAGACACACTGACGCACTACTATTTAAAACTGGAAGCATTATCGTCACTGCCGTGAACATTTGGACTTCTAAGGATTACCCGGCATACAGCGGCAACTTCCAGCCAGAATAAAAGGCGCCCGCTCAGGACGCCCTCTACACCATTTAAAAAATAAGCTGCGCAAACTGATACAGCCCGTTCTTCCAGACCGGCCAGTCATGGTCGCCCTGCTCTTCGACCCAGATATGCGGCACGTTATGCTCCAGGAAGTAGGCATGGGTGCGGTCGCTGACATACTTCAGGTTGTCCCGGTCTCCGCAGGATAACCAGAGCAGGTTAAGCGCGTCCGCTACCTTCTGCGGATCAGGTACCAGCAGCTCTGGCTCCTTCGTGTTAGGTGCCGCAGAGAAGGCCCCTACCCAGGCGAAGCGATCCAGGTTGTTCAGACCCATATTGAGCGATTGCCCTCCGCCCATGGATAAGCCGGCCAGCGCACGGTGCTCCCGGTCCGTCAGCACGGAATAATTCGCTTCGATATAAGGGATCAGATCGTTCAGCAGATCAGACTCAAAGGTTGCAAAGGCTTCCAACTTGTCAGGCGCGAAAATGTCGCCCTCCGCCCGGTCATTCTGCATCGCCCGGCCGTTCGGCAACACAACAATCATCGGCTTCAGCTTGTGATCGGCATACAGATTGTCGAGAATAATCTGCGGAGTGCCGTGGGTGAACCATTCGTCCTCATCCCCGCCGATGCCGTGCAGCAGGTACAAGACATTATATTTCTCTGTGCTGGAATAACCGGGCGGTGTGTATACTCTTGCCTTCCGGGTGGTGCCCACTGTTGCAGATGGATATTCAATCATCGTGATCTTACCACGCTCAATCCCTGCTTTCTCCTGATCATATCCCGCTGCTTGTGTTGTATACTTCTGTTGGTTCATGTCCAAAGCTGCTCATTCCTCTCATAGATTATATGTATATCTCCACACTTTGTTTATTCGATAAACTAAGTGTGAAATCCTGCTGAGGAAGCTCGTTCGGAAAAATATATATGGAGTATGCTTCTTACCACATAGTCAGAACGGCTTCGGCGATAGAGCATCCCTGCTCCCGCCCCGCGACCGCCGATACGCCGCGGCGGGTCTGGTCGTAGATATTCGAGCCGATCGACTCAACGCTGCGTCCATTGGGTGTTATGAGATAAACGTCCGCGCTTGTACGCATGCTTGCTGCATCATCCGCCGCTCCCGGGATGGAGCCATAACCATTCGGCATTGGGGAAAGAATCACGATTCGTTCATAACCTTCAGCCAGCCTTGAATTGGTCGTGGACACCATTCCTCCGTCGGTCCAGAAGCGGTCCCCGATTGATACAAGCGGCCAAATTCCTGGAACGGCTCCGCTCGCCGACACGGCATCGGGCAAAGAAATACCCGCTTGATGATCGAAAGTATGAAGTTCCCCGGTATTGGCATCGATAGCGGTCACCTTAAGATTCGCCGGCCATTTTCTGGTCACAAGGCGACTCTCGACCACGCTGCGCCGCTGTTCAGGCGACACAGGGGAGGGATTATTTTTGGCGATACGGCCGAATTCTGCCCCGACTTTTCGCGGATCGCTTCCTCCCGTGGCAAATGCCTTATACCATGCTTGCATCAATTCTTTGGACGCGGCAACCGGTATCTCGGCCGAGTTCGTGTCCGACTGGGCAGCAAACAGTTTATTCATCTCGTACCCGCTGGCCAAGGCCGCTCCTACAAACGCACCGGCGGACGTTCCGATGATCACGTCAGCCAGGTGGAGGTCTACTCCGGATTCGAGCAGTCCCGCTAAGACACCAACCTCCCATGCGATGCCCGTTACGCCACCGCCCCCCAAAACTACAGCCCGGCTCGGTGAATTCCATTTCTGAGCGTTCATTCACAGTTCCTCCTTCTGCTTCGAAAATGGTACCCATTCGTTTGACAAGGTTCCATTAGACTTTTAGAGTATAAACTATAAAGTATACTTGAAGGTCAAGCCTTAATGCGGAAGGAAAGCATGAAAATTCATGTGCTGGCACAGAAGACCGGGTTAAATCCGCCGACTATTCGTTATTACGAGAAGGAAGGATTGCTGGATAGACGCCACGTTGAGCGCAGGGACAATAATTACCGCGACTATACCGAGGATGCAGTCGAACACCTTTTACTGATCAAAAGGGTTCAGGCTGCGGGTTTTACGATAAGGGAAATCAAAGTTATTTTGAAGGAAGAAGACGGGAACAAGCTTGAGCTCTCCCGGGCCATTGAATATTTGCGGAAGAAGATGAAGGAAATGGACCTCAGGAAAAGAGAATTGGAACAATCGCAGTCTCTTCTCGCCCGGATGCTAGACAACAAATTGGCGCTGCTGGAGAAGAAGGGAACATAAGAAAATAAGGCGTTACCGTAAGAAAGGATGAACTATTTCCGGGGTAACTTACTAGTTTTAATGTTCATACACATACGAATGAAGTGGAACCATCTCCAC
Source organism: Paenibacillus sp. FSL H3-0469 (assembly GCF_038051945.1). Taxonomy (NCBI): domain Bacteria; kingdom Bacillati; phylum Bacillota; class Bacilli; order Caryophanales; family Paenibacillaceae; genus Paenibacillus; species Paenibacillus sp. FSL H3-0469. The sequence goes on along the minus strand of NZ_CP150302.1, from coordinate 7,474,759 downwards.
CGGCTGCAGAGATTGATAGAGTGCATTAGCCTCGGCAGAAAAACCCGTAATATATGCCGTTGTCACACCTTGCTCCTTCAGCCGCAAGAAGCAGGCTGTAACAACCGCCTTGCCGAAGCCCCGTTGCCAGTAATCCGGATGGGTCCCAATCGTCTCTATAACCGCGAGCCCGTTATCCTGATCCACGAACCCGAAACAGAAGGCAACAGGCCGCCCCTTATCGTCAACCACCGAGAGATCAAGCTCCGCACGATAGGACTTTAGATCTTTTCTCCAGTAATCTGAGTTCCCGACATTGACATCATCCGGAGAGAAGATCTGCTCAATCAAATTGCTCTTCGCTCTCTCGTCAATCCCTTCCGCCATGCAACGGATATAGTATCCTTCTTCCAGCTTCAAAGTGTAATCCGTATGCGCAAGATCGTATCTTCGGGTGTTCCCGATATGAGAATCCTGCACAAATCCTTGGTCTAATAATGCCTGAACCTCCAGACCGTAGGGATAGCAATCGGTGTTAAGCTTCTTTTTCCCTTCGCCCCATACCTTCCGGGCCCATTCCACCATCTCGCCTGCCAGCTGCGGATCATCCGGGTGGACAATTAAGCTGAAGAAGCTGCCCCCCGATTCGGAAATGAACAAGCCTATGATCTCACCGGCTTCATTCTTCCATAGGCGTGCATTCTTTTCCATGAAATTAGGGTCTGTGCTTTTAGCGGCTTCATACCGCTCCCAGAACTCGAATCTGACAAATTCCCAGGTCTGAAGCTTACCCGTCAAAGTTACCATTTTTCTCAAAAAGGCATGAACGTTGTTGAAGTTCTCCGGGGTGTCTGTATACTTTTCTTGTACTGTCTTCATCTCTACATCTCCATTCGTTCGACTCTAATCTAATCATTTCAAGCTTCTTCTATTATATGGAAGTCTCCTCTCCCTTTATAGGCAGAGATCGGCTATAACCATCTGTACTATTGCATTCAGCATTGTTGCACTTCTTGCAAGATTTCTCATTTCATGCACCACACAAAAGCCTGTCCACAGGGACAGGCTCTCAGTCATAACCATTCAGTTCTACAGCACTATTTTCACCGCAGCATTCTCTGTTAATTCAAACGGTCCAGGCGTTACATTCGAGTCCGGACGCTGTTTACCGAAGAAATCGCGGTCGAACCGGTACGGCGAGCCGTCCGGCTCCTCATAGCGCATCTCGGCGTGATAGCTTCTGCCCAGCAGATTCGTGGTGACCACGGTCGGCGCGGCTGCACGCAGCAGCTCAGGGTTCACGATATGCACCTGCACCTTGCCGGAAGCCGGATCAACCTCAATCTCAATGCCTTTGTCAGCATAGACCTTCGCATGTGGCTCATGCGCACCCGGCACCGCATCTTTCAGATACAGATTGCCTTGAATGGCTACAGGAAGGGCCATCTGTTCAGGATGGAACGGCTTCCCGGAATCGATCAGCGCCTTGATCTCTTCCCTGGTGTATTCCCACCACTGCTTATCCCGGGCATTCGGATGCTCGTTATAGCCGCCCAGTCCAACAGGATGCAGGTAACAGCGGGAATTGTCAGGGATACCGTCCATTACCCGTTCACCGTTATCGTTAAGCTGCTCTCTCGGGGTAAGCGGCAGATGCTCGAAGAATGTCATCGGCACTACCTCATCGTCCGTGTCCTCATCACGCAGGAAAATATTGTTATAGTATCGGTCATCACCGCCCGTGAAGTTGCTGTAACCGGCAACCGCTGTCTCATGCGGCATATGGTACGGCGTATAACGGGTAAGCTCAGGACGCACTACGAACCTGCCGGCGAACAGATTGTGGACGAATGCGCCGCCCTGGGCCATATTGCGGAAGTTCATCGGCGACAGGAACAGGTTGTGATCGACCATATAAGGACCGTGGCAGACCTCCATGAAGAAATCCTCGGACAGGTTGTCGTAGAACACATTCCGGCTGATCCGGGTACCCTGCGCCTGCCAATCGAGCCATAACGCCCGGTAGGAGCTGTAAATAACATTGCCGCAAATTTGGGTATCCAGTGAAGCATGGAGCTTGATTCCGCCGACCTCTGCCCCGTGAAAAATCCGTTTATGATGAATATTATAAATCCGGTTCTGGATAATCTGGCTGAAGGCCCCACCCAAATGTCCGACGACTCCGGCCTGCTCACAATCATGAATCACGTTATTGCGCACGATATGACTTCCGATGTTGTCCTTATGCCAATCCTGGCGGAGTGCACGGAAAATAACCTCCTGCTCCCGCTGCGTCCCGCCCTTCATCCGGCCATTCGACCACTCGTTATGCCCGGTTGAGATTTCTTTGCCCAGGCTCACCCCTGTGCATTTGGACTCGCAGATGTGGTTGTCCTCAATGATCCAGCCCTTGCTCCAGTGCGGGCCGATCAGCCCTTCCTGCAGCGCCGTCGGCGGTGCCCATTGGGGAGAAGCCTGGCGGAGCGTGAAGCCCTTGACGGTTATATAGCCCCGTCCTGTCTTCTCCGGCCAGAAGCAATAAGGTCGAACGCTGATCTCCACATTCTCCCTGCGGGGGTCCTTGCCTCCGAAGCTCGCCCAGATCTTAGTAGCATTGGAGCTTACCTCCGCATACCACTGCAGAAGAGAATCCTGCGAGTATTTGGCCTGAGGCCATACCTTCGGATCGCGCAGCTTGGTAACGCTATCACATTCGTACAGCGATTTGCCGTCCAGGTAGACCTCCCCCAGATGCGGCTCGAACGCCCCTTCGAACAGCCAGTCGCCATACAATTTCTCTTTGAAAGGATTGCGCACAGCAAACAGGCTGTTCGGTACCTCTGTACTCCAGACACCGTCCCCTTCATCCTGCCAGTCTGCCACCGGCTCAGCACCTGTGATGATGACCTCCCCATCTCCGGCAGCCTGATAGACAATCCTTAGTTCTTCTGTTCCTCCGTTAGCCGGGTTCACCCATTCCCTGTATGTACCCGCATGAACGGTAACTGTATCTCCAGGCTCCGCCAGCGCCGCAGCGCGGGAGATGGAGCGGAAAGGCTGATCCGCTGTACCCGGAGCCTGATCGCTCCCTTGCATTGCAACATGATATTCCATATGAACATCCTCCTCTTTCTTATATGTCATATGGACATTTTAAATGAAAATACTATATTATGCTATAACCATGTATACATTCCTAATAGAAAAGACCGCAGGCCTTGTACATCCGGCATACGATCCTTCTATGATAATTCCCCCTAAGGGAGAACTCTTGTATACAATTAGACATCTTAGCCTTTAACCCCGCCGACCATCATGCCTTTGACAAAATACTTCTGCAGGAACGGGTACACCATGATAATCGGCACCGAGGCTACAATCGTCATCGTTGCCCGCACGGACATTGGCGTGACCGCATTCTGCTGTCCTCCGGTAGCTCCCTGGATCATCCCGTCGAGTGAAGAGGTGCCGGTGGTGGTATTGGAGTTCTGCAGAATCTTTTGCAGCTCATATTGCAGGGTACTCAGCTTCTCATCCGAGGAATTGTAGAGGAACACATCGAACCACGAATTCCACTGGAACACCCCTGAGAACAGCGCCACCGTGGCAAGGACAGGCACGGTTAGCGGCAGAATGAGGCTGAAGAAGGTCCGGTAATCCCCCGCCCCGTCAATTTTCGCCGATTCGATGATGCTCTCCGGCAGATTTTCAATGAAGGAACGGATAATAATCAGGTTGAACACCCCGATAATCCCCGGAAGAATGTAGACCCAGAAGCTGCCGACCAGTCCCATATCCCGGATCAGCAGGTAATTGGGAATCAGACCGCCGTTGAAATACATCGTCATAATAAAAGCTACGGTGATGAATTTGCGCAGCACATAATCCTGTCTGCTAAGCGTGTAGGCCAGCATGGCCGAGCAGAAGACGGTGACTACCGTTCCGATCACGGTGCGCAGCACTGAGATGAAGGTCGCATGAAAAATCGTGGCCTCTCTCAGAATATAAGTGTAATTCGCCAGCGTCCATTCTCTGGGCAGCAGGTAGATTCCGCCTTTGATAGAGTCTTGCGCGTTATTAAGCGACACGGCAAGGACATTCACAAACGGATACAGAGTAACGATCATTAGTGCGATCATGAAGCAGTAGTTGCAAATAACAAACAAGCGGTCGCCGGTGGAAGAGCTTATGGGGGGCTTGCGTTTTTTCTTAGGGACAGCTGCGGTTTCCATGCCTGCGCCTCCTTTATTAATACAGTCTGGCTTCGCCCATACGCTTCGCGGCATTGTTCGCCATGAACAGCAGGATGAAGCTGACGACCGTCTTGAACATTCCCGCTGCAATAGACAGGGAGAAATTACTCTGGGCAATTCCGTATTTCAGCACGAATATGTCAATGTTCTCGGAATAGTCCACATTCATGCCGTTACCCAGCAGGTACTGCGGCTCGAATCCCGATTCCAGCAGATATCCGATATTCATAATGAGCAGGACAATCACAACAGACTTGATGCCCGGAAGCGTGACATAGATCATTTTCTTGAACCGGTTCGCGCCGTCAATCTCTGCTGCTTCATACTGCGTGGGATCAATTGTGGTCATAGCGGCCAGGTAGACGATGGTGTTCCAGCCGATATCCTTCCAGACGGAGCTGGCTCCGAAGATGGTCCAGAAGTATTCGGGGATTCCCAGGAACAGAATTTCATTGCCGCGGTCAAGGAAGCCCAGACCCACCAGCAGCTGGTTAATGGTACCATCCGGGGACAGCGTCGTCTGAATGATACTTGCTGCTACCACCCAGGAGATAAAATGCGGCAAATAACTGACAGTCTGCACTACACGCTTGAAAGCAATATTGCGTATTTCATTAAGCAGCAAGGCCAGGGTAATCGCGGTGACGAAGCCGAAGAACAGGTTAATCGAGCTCATCGCCAGCGTATTGCGTAACACCCGCAGGAAGCGGTCGTCCCCGAACAGAAATTTGAAATGCTCGAAGCCAATCCAGGTCTGCTCCATGAACTTCCTGGCCGGCTTATAATCCTGGAAGGCAATGCTCCAGCCCCACAAGGGCAAGTATTTGAATACAAACAGCCAGATTAGAAAAGGGACCGACATCACTGCCAGGGCCCGCTGCTGGCCCAGTTTTTTGAAAAACAGCCGCATCCGGCCCGGCTCCTTATCCGCCGCTGGCCGGGATAACGCAGGTACCGTATTTTTATCCATCCGTATCTCTCTCCTTCAGCGCACCGGGGTGTCTAAGCGGCAAGCAGGAAAGACCAGCATCTGGGTACAGCCCTGGTCTTTCCCGCCGGTTCCGGCGGCTATTGGTTCGCCAGTTCGACCTTCGCTTTGACTTGCTCAGTGGTCCATTTCTCATAACCCGCAGTATCGAGCTTGCCGAATTCCTTCATGTATTCCTCCCAGACTGCATCAAACTTATCGGGAGTCGTCAGCACCAGCTTAGGGAAATATTTCTTCGTCATTTCATCCTTGCTGGCTTCCCAGAGCTGTTCCGGGGAATTCTGCTCCTTCGCGAAGCCCCACGCCGGGAAGTATGGACGCGGAACCGGTTCAGCGAACAGCTGGCTGTAGGTCTGTACGCCGTATTTCTCTAAGATCGCCTTGTCCTTGTCGGTCAGCGTCATCTGGAAGACCTCGGGCTGGCTGGCAACATTCTTGGCATTTCCGTCAGCCAGGGTAGAGGTGGCATTGTACATCGGCCAGTTCCAGCTGAAGTATTTGAAGCCGAAGCTCTCTCTGAACGGCTCGTCAATCTTGTCGATCTGCTCCTGCGTACGGTAGTAGCGGCCCTTCTCATTCACTTCATACGTCTCGCCTTTGATCCCCCAGGACATCAGGGTCTGGTTCTCTTCGGTCAGCATGTTGTCGAAGAACTGGATGATGCGGACCGGGTCCTTGGCACTGACGGTAATCCCGATTCCGCGGTTCGTTACAAGGCCTCCTGGGGGATCAAGATAGGCATCCGGCGTGCCTTCCTCGAAGGTCACCGGCAGCGGGAAGTACTTGAAGCCGTCCAGGGAAGGATCTTTACGGGCAGCATCCTTCAGCACATTCAGCGCATTATCCACCTGCCAGCGGTAGTCGAAGAAGCCGAGCACCTTGTGGGAGGTTAATTTGGCGATATACTGGTCATAGTTATCGACGAAGGAGGCTTTATCGAACAGACCGGCAGCATTGAGGTCATTCAGCGTCTTCAGCCACTTTTTGGTGGACTCTGCACCGGCATAGGTCTTGGCTTCCCAGGTATTGGTATCCACGGTAACGTTGCCGTCATTCGGATAGCCCATCAGATGCATCGGCGGGTTGGAGGTGGCGAAGAATCTCCAGTCATGCGTAAGAGAGACCATCCCGGTCAGATTCTCATCCTTGTGCTTGTCGCGGTAATTCTTAATCAGCTCTATATATTGATCCAGCGTCTTGATCTTCGGATAACCCGCTTCCTCCAGCACACGGCGCTGAACCCAGAATCCCGCCCCGGCTTCCGGCTCAGGAATGAAATCGTTCACCTGGGCGGCAATCGGCAGGAAATAGATTTTACCATCCTTGGAGCGCATCTGATTCAGGGATTTGCCATAGACACGCTGGATGTTCGGCCCGTACTTCTCAATCAGCTCATCGAGCGGGATGAATGCACCGGCATTAAGCACTTCCTCTATAGCAGCATCAGGAATCAGCACATCCGGGTAATCATTGGCGGCAATCATAGTTCCGATCTTGGTATTGAGGTCGCCCACCACGAATTCCAGCTTGAAATTGACACCGGTCTGATCCTCCAGCAGCTTGCCGATGGTCGTCTCATTGGTATTTCCATCCTTCGAGCCGGCCACTCCGTTGAAGATTTTGAACGTTACCTTATCCTGCTTGGGTTCGGTCTCTGTGGTAGCAGCGGCGCTTGTCGGCTCCGTCGTCCCTGTATTCTTCTTGGCATTATTAGGCCCCGAGCAAGCTGTCACCACGGATAATGAGACGACTGCCGTCAGAGCGAGAAGCCATATTCTCTTGCTTTTACCCATTGCCTGTACTCCCCCTTGTATATTCATGATATACTGCTCCTTTAGTATAAAAGCGTTTACATTACTCCGTTACCCGTAAAATTATGGATTCTCCTTTGAAAACTATGGATTCGCCGGGATTCTCAGCTCAATCCGTGTCCCTTCCCCCGGTTTGCTGTCCACCCGGAAGACCGCACGCCCGCCATACAGCATGGTAACCCTATAGATTACATTCTGTATTCCGATACGCTCGCCGATAATCCCTTCCATGTCGAGATATCCGTACAGCGTGTCCACCTGCTCACTGCTCATGCCAATCCCGTTGTCCGCCACCTGGAAGACCACCTCATCCCCCGTCACGCTGATGCGGATCTCTAGGCTTCCGCCTTTTTTGAGCGGCTCGATGCCATGAATACTGGCGTTCTCCACGAAGGGCAGGAACACCATCTTGGGGACTATACAGGCGTAGGCCCCGGGCTCCACATCGATATGGTAGCTCAGCTTATCCTCGAACCGGTATTTCTGGATATCCAGAAAACAGAGAATAAAGCCCAGCTCCTCCTCCACGCTCACCCACTCCTTATTCCAGGTCAATGAGCTGCGCAGGATCATCGCCATGCTTTGGATGATTTTGGCCGTCTCGTTCTCCTGCTTCAGCAGGCTCCGCATCCGAATGGTTTCCAGTGCGTTGAACAGGAAATGAGGGTTAATCTGGCTCTGCAGCGCATTAAGCTGCGCCTTCCTCCGCTCCAGCTCCAGCGACTTCTTCTGAATCTCCGTTAGATACACATCGTTAATCAGAGCCTTAATCTGCATAATCATACTGTTGAACTCCAGGGTCAGCTGGCCGATCTCATCGCGCGACTCCCCGTGCATAATCATCTGGAACTGCTGCGTCTTCACCTTTTTCATATGCTTCAGGATCTCAATAATCCGGAGGTTGATCGAGCGGGTAATGATCAGAATAATAACGGTAGGGACAAGCATCATCAGGCAGGCCGACCAGAGGATGAAATAGCGGGATTTCAGCACCTCCTTGATAATCTCCTTTTCATTGACCGTGCCGACGATCCTCCAGCCGGACAAATAACTGATACTCCCGTATTCCTTCTGGAAATCAATGATATGCTCCTGCTTCAGAGAGGCATACAGCTGCCGGTCCTTCCCCTGCCAGTCTATGGCCCGGTTGGTTGTATATTCAATCCGGCCCTCCGGCCCCAGCAGATACACGTCCCCGTGTACGTTCAGATTAGCGAAGACCTCCATCAGATCAATCGTCTTAAAATCAATCTTCACCAGCTTCTCCTTGAGCATGCGGTCCGCGAAATAATCCATCCGCCGCAGCAGCGAGAACGACTGGAACCGGCCGCCTGCATCCTGGATGCGGACGAACAGCGGCTGGGAGGAAGCCTCCTGCATCCATTCCTTATACCAGATGCTCTCCCGGATCTCCCCGGACAGGATACCGATGTTCCCGGAATTCAGCAGCGTGGGGTTATCCACATAGAGGGTCTTGTTTTGCAGCGAGGAAGAGAACGGAGAATAGTTGTTCAGGGTAGACCGCAGATAGAGGTCGTAGGCCTCAACATAGTCTTCGGTCTGTGTGAAGTTACGGTCAAGCACCTCATTGGTCTTGTAATCCGCATAGAAAAAAGAGGATAATCCCACGGCCTGATCCACGATCAGCCGGAACTCATTCTTGATCTGCTCCACCGCCAGATCGATGTCCTTAATCCGCTGCGCCTTCACATTCCCGGTGATCGTGTTGTAGAAGATCACATTCGTGAGAATGATTGGAGCGATGACCCCGAGGAAATAGACGAGGAACATTTTATTCCTGAGCCGGATATTATTCAGCAGCTTCATACAGTGCCCCCTCCTGACATTAATGGTTACCCGTCCGGTTTCGGTACTCTGTCGGCGTTCTCTGCTCCAGCTTCTCGAACTGGGTGACGAAATAATCGGCATTCTTGAATCCGACCTGCTCGGCAATTTCATAGATCCTCAGATCAGTCTGCCGCAGCAGCTTTTTGGCCTCGGTGATGCGCAGCTGGAGCAGGTAGTCATTGAAGTACATGCCGTAATTCTTCTTGAATACCTGACCGAGATAGGCTGAGTTCATATAGAACTGGCCAGCGATCTGCTTGAGGTTCAGATTCTCATGGAAGTTCCGGTCCACATAACACTTGATCCGGTACAGCCCGCTGCTGCCGTAGTTCTGGTACAGCTCTTGAATCCGCTCCGCCGCCTCCTGTGCAAAGGCTTCGAACAAGGAACGAAGCTCCGTCAGCGTGATGTTATGATCCGGCCAGTTCATCATCGGGACAAGGCTTGCCAGCTGCTTCTCATCCCCCTCCATGCTCCGTATAGTGTGCAGCACACTATGGACGCATTGAATGGCAACCGCCTTCATCGCTTCCCGGGAGAACAGCTTCTCCTGAAATTCTGTGAACAGCTTGAAGATTGCGTCCAGCATCTCCGCTTGCTTATTCTCCTCAATCGCTTCAATCAGCGCCTGAAGCACCCTACTACTGGCATGAATGTAGTTCAGAGACAGACCGGCAATATCCGAGTACAGCAGAATCGGCTGGGCAGACCGGACATATTTGTACTCCACAGTCTCCTTGGCCGAGGTATACGAATACTTCAGCTCCTGAAGTGTGTTCACCGGTCTGCCCGCATACGCCTGAACCTCCAAGGGATAACGCTCGTAGAGCTTGCTCAGACAATCCGCCACGAAGCTGCGCAGCTCCCCTGCATGCTTCTCCAGATAATGTTCCGGCACAATGAAGCCGAAGAATCTCCGGTGCTCATAGATAATCGGCGTCTCTGCTGTGAGCTGCTGCACCGCCTGCCGGATCGCCTCCTTCAGCTCTGCCTTCCCGGGCATAGGCTTCCCGCTCCAAGGGAACACATTGTTTACCTCCAGCAGCACATAGGTGAACTGGCGGGCTCCCGCCTCTATCCACTGCTGCTCCCAGGCGTCAAGCGCCTCCGCCTCCGCTTCTCCCCGGATCAGGGCCTCCACCCGCTTCTCTCCCTCATGCATGCTAAGCCGGTCCTGTAGCTGCTTGCGCGCAGTGAATTTATCACGGAACTTATGAAGCGCTTTCACAATTTCATGCTCATTAATCGGCTTCAGTACATAGTCCAGCACGCCATACCGGACCGCCTGCTGGGCATACCGGAAATCGTTATATCCGCTGATTATGATAAAATCCGTTCCAAGCTGCTCCTCCGTCACCGCCTCAATCAGCCCGATGCCATCCAGAACCGGCATACGGATATCGGTGATCACGAGCTGCGGCCGCTTGGCCCGGATCAGCTCCAGCGCATCCTCCCCGTTGTCCGCCTCATCCACAATCTGGAACCCGCTGCCCGCCCAGTCAATCATTCCAATCAGGCCCTTGCGGACAAACAGCTCATCGTCAACAATAATGATCCCGTACATATCGGCTTCCACTCCTCCAGTACAATCTTGAAAAAAAGGGAACCCCGGCCTAAGTGAATGGTCAAGGGTTCCCGGATGACAAGGAATATTATAGAGTTAGGCGTGCCAGGAGTCTAGCCTACGATGACTTCCATCGATACCTGCTTCAGGCCCGGATTCAGATCCTTCTCCTCAGTGAGATCCAGAACCGGAGCACCATCAATATCAAAATGCACGCGCCGCAAGCCGGAGCTTCGCGGTCCTTCAATTCCCGGTCTGGCGTGGTAGGCGTTCCAGATCACCCCGTCCTCGTCCGTCACATAGGAATTATGGCCCGGCCCATATTCCCCCGGCACACTTCTGGAGGTCAGCAGCGGATAATTGCCCTTGGTCCAGCTCTTGATATCCAGCAGATCTGCCCCCTTGTCTGCGGTCAGCAGACCGACCACATAAGTAGCATCCACCGCTGCACTGGCAAAAGTCACGTACAGCTTGTCATCCGTGTACAGAGCAAACGGACCTTCATCCACGAACGTATGGTTATTGGCCCAGCCATAATCCGGCCGGGTCAGCAGCACCGGATCACTGGTCAGCTTCCACGGCTCCTGCGGGTCAATCGTGGCGATGTAGACCCAGGCTCCCAGATCCACCGGCAGGAATTGGCGCTCCGACCATGCGGCATAGAGCTGGCCGTTCCAGCGGATGACGGTCATATCCAGTGAAATGGTTGTGCCTGCTTCGCACAGATAGCTTCCGTCCTTCTTCACTACCCGGCGGGGCCTGGACCAGTCCGCAGCATTCATGGGATTGCCGCCCGGACTCAGCTTCATCACATGTGATTCCTCATGGAAGAACTCGCCGGGTGTGGCGGCATGGAAAATATACAGCTCGTCTTCAATGATATGGAGTTCCGGTGCCCACAGCAGGCCGCCAATCTCTTCATACGTGGTGGAATCGAGGATCAGGGATTCCTCCGCTGTCACCAGCTCCGGAATCGTATCGGCTTCCCTCATATACAGCGTATGTTCCTTATCCGCGTCATTAGTCGCAATGAAATAATATTTCCCTTTCCACGCTGCGATGCAAGGGTCCGCACGGTTAAGTGCAATCGGGAATGGAAAGTGATCCTGATGGATCTCTCCAGAGATGCTGTAGGTTCCGGCCTTGTCCCAGTTGATGGCCTCCGTGTTCCAACGGACTTTTTTGGCAGCCTGCGTTCCATCACTGTATAAGGCTGTTGCCCGGACCGCCTTCACATCTTCTACCGATGCCGCATTCACCCGGTCCGGTACTACGACAGCAATGTTCTCCGGTACCGTAAGCTTGCAGAAGAGTCTGCGGGCTATCTCAGCAGAGACAGCGATCCTATTACGCGGCTGGATTCCCTCGATATCGGTCTGCACCGCTTCCAGCGTGAACGGCTCCGCTTCCACCGGTGCTGAGACATTCGTAAGGCTCATGATGTCAGCAGTGAAATTCTCATAGCCCTGGCCCTGCCCGTCTATCCATTGGATCAGGTAACCGCTGCGCTCCGGGTCATAGGTGCAGGAGACATCGCTTACATGAGTGTCTGTCTTAAGCTCCAGCAGTCCAATCTCACTGTATTGCAGCAGATCGGCCGAAGTGAACAGCAGCACCTTCCCCTTGCTTTGTTCATCTGCTTCCCCGTCAGCCTCGGTGCGCACAGCAATGACGCCGAAATTCCCGTCTGCCAAGTAGAAAAGATACGGCTTCTTCAGGCTTTTGGCCCGGAGCGTCCCATCCTCATTCTCCGTCGCCTTGGCGAACAGAACCCCTGAGTTATGATTTAATGCCCGATACTGGCCCCCATCGGTCTTGTATGCCAGGTGCATACTGTAAGCCAGCTTCGAAGCATACACGATATCCTCCTGCGGCAGTCTTGTATAGCAAAGGATATCTTTCCGATCATCGTTTTGTTGTGGTATCATGAATTCATAATCTTCCTTCCTATTGATAATTTCTAATAACTATAATTACGCACTGTTCGGTTAACCTTCGAATTTACTCTAATGTCCACTACAAATTATAGAGATTCACTGAAATACTAACAATGATATTTACTGACCATTAATTGATCTATCCGAAGAAAGGAGAAGCCAATGCCTACAATTCACTACGTGGAATACGATGCTGCACATCCGGCCAATTTCGTCTACAGTATCCCCGAAGGACTGAACGCCTGGCTTCTTGTCCTGACCCAGACCCCGGCGGTGTTCGAAGTGGACGGTGAATTGAAGGAATTCCCCGCTCATTCTGTCGCTTTATACCCTCCTGGGCACAACATTTATTACCGGGCCTGCTCCCGGAGGTATGTCAACGACTGGGTCCGTTTCGATGCGGATGAATCGTATATTACTGAAAGCGTCCTGCCGCTGGGCAGCCCGTTCTCCTTGCCCGACCCCGGGTATTGCCATCAGCTGTTCCAGCTGCTGACGCTGGAGAACTCGTTCCAGAATGATTACCGGGAGTTATCCATTGACTACCTGTTCCGTCTCTTGTTCAACAAGCTGTCCGAAGCCTCCCAGGACAAGCTGACGCCGCAGTATTATAACCTGCTGGAGCTGCGCAAGACGCTGTACAGCAATCCCGGCCACCCTTGGACTGTATCCTCAATGGCCGGATATCTGCACATCAGCACCGGCTACCTCCAGACCATCTACAAGTCCGCCTTCGGCATCTCCTGCATGGAGGATGTCATTCAATGCCGGATTCGGCTGGCCAAGGAGAAGCTGGGCTTCGGCCAGCACAAAATCGCCGAGATCGCCGCTCTCTGCGGCTACGCCAATGTCGAGCATTTCTGCCGCCAGTTCCGGCAGCTGACCGGCTTCTCCCCCCGCGCCTACCGGGAGCGGCTGGCTTCCCGGGAGCCGAAGGTGCGGGAGGGAGAGTAGTGGGAGTGTAAAGGGTCGGAGTTAGACGAGGCTTAGGCAGGAGTTAGTTAGGAGTATGTAAGGGTATGTGGAAGTGTGAATACATCGTCGCTCCAACGGTGGGCACTCTCTCGCCGCCGCTAATGTAATCGATTTTTCCATTACATTCCGCTCTCACGCCTCCGCTACGCCCAATGTAATCGGCTTTTCGACTACCTTCCGCTCACGCGCCTCTGCCACGCCCAATGTAATCGGTTTTTCGATTACATTCCGCTCACACGCCTCCGCTACGCCCAATGTAATCGGTTTTTCCATTACATTCCGCTCTCACGCCTCTGCCACGCCCAATGTAATCGGTTTTTCGATTACATTCCGCTCGCACGCCCCTGCCACGCCAAATGTAATCGGTTTTTCGATTACATTCCATCCTCGCGCCTCCGCCACACCAAATGTAATCGGTTTTTCGATTACATTCTATCCTCGCGCCTCTGCCAAACCAAATGTAATCGGTTTTTCGATTACATTCCGCTCGCAAGCCTCCGCCACACTAAATGTAATCGGTTTTTCGATTACATTTCATCCACGCGCCTCTGTCACGCCAAATGTGATCGGTTTTTCGATTACATTCCGCTCGCACGCCTCCGCGCCGGCCCAATGTGTTCAGTTTTCCGTACATATTCCGCCCCAACTACCAAGAGCAGCGACCCTCCGCCGGAGAATCGCTGCTCTTGTTCACACTATCCTTACTCCTCAGCCCCGCCAAGCACCGGCAGCACGGCACCGTCCCGCACAAACAGCGGAATCTGCGTGAGCGGCGCGTCGACCATAATCGCCTGTCCGCCAGCATAGGCAGTGCCGGTATAGACATGGGTCCACTCTGAGCCGGACGGCAGGTATACCTTGCGTGCCCGTTCACCCTCGCCCAGCACCGGGGCGACCAGCAGATCGGGACCGAACATATACTGATCCTCGATATCCCAGGCTGCCGGGTCCTGAGGGAAATCATAGAACAATGGACGCATAGGCGGCGTGCCCTTCTCATGGGCAGCCTCCATCAGTCCGCGGATGTACGGCTTCAGCCGCTCCCGCATCTGCATGAACTCTTTGAAGATAACATACGCCTCATCCCCGTAGCTCCACACCTCATTATCCGAGCCGCTTCCGCATACGCCCCCGCCCCGCGTTCCGGTAGGCTGCACAAAAGGTGAACGATCCCCGTGCAGCCTGAATACCGGAGAGAACGCGCCGTACTGGAACCAGCGGACCATCAGCTCCCGGAAGGAGGCGTCTGCCGGATTACCGCCATGGAAGCCGCCGATGTCGGTGGTCCACCATGGAATCCCGGCCATAGCCATATTCAGTCCGGCCCGCACCTGAATGCTGAGCACCTTGAAGCTGGAGTGAATGTCTCCAGACCATACAAGCGCCCCATACCGCTGGCTGCCCGCCCAGGCGGTACGGACCAGATTGATAATATTCTCCTGGCCTTCAGCGGCCATGCCGTCATAGAAGGTCTGGCTGTATTTCATCGGATAGATATTGCCGATCTGCTTGCTGGAGCCGATATGATAACGGTAGATATCATGGTCATAGACCGTCAGCTCCGGCTCTGCCTCATCGAGCCAGAAGACCTTGATTCCTTTATCATAATAATTCTGCTTAATCAGACCCCACAGGAACTTGCGGGCCTCCGGATTCGTCGCATCGAAAATCGCATTCTGGCCGAGGAACTGGAATTGTGTCCGCACCCCGCGGTCCGAGCGCAGCAGGTACCCTTTTTCCAGCATTTCCTTATAATTCTCACTCTCCGTCTGAACAGTCGGCCAGACCGAGACCATCAGCTCAATGCCCAGCTCCTGCAGCTCCTGCACCATCGCCTCCGGATCAGGCCAATATTCCGGGTCGAACCGCCAGTCTCCCTGATTCGTCCAGTGGAAGAAATCAATGACGATGACGTCAATCGGCAGACCCCGCCGTTTATGCTCCCTCGCCACCTCCAGCAATTCTTCCTGCGTCCGGTAGCGGAGCTTGCATTGCCAGAACCCCATGCCATAATCCGGCATCATCGGCACGGTTCCCGTAGCCTTGGCATAAGCCTCCTCGATCTCGGCAGGCGAGTCGCCGGCAGTGATCCAATAATCCAGCTGCTTGGTCGACGGAGCTGTCCATTCGGTCACATTCAGACTGAAATGCGCTTGTCCGATCGCCGGATTATGCCACAGGAACCCGTAACCGGCGCTGGACAGCACGAACGGAATACTGATCTGGCTGTTGCGGTGGGTCAGCTCCAGCGAGCAGCCCTTCAGATTCAGGAAGGAGTGCTGATACTGGCCCATGCCGTACAGCTTCTCTTGCGGGTCCGCTTCCAGCCGGAGCTTCACGGAGAAGTCACTGCTGCCGGGGATGGCGCTTAGCTCTCTGCCCCCGTATTTTAACTGATAGGTATCCTCCGTCTCGTTAAGGAGCAGCTTGCCATGCTGGTTATAAAAGAAGATCTGGCCCTTGTCCGTCATTTCCGCCCGGATATTCCCGTTTACAATGCTCGCGCGTTCTTTAGTGATCGATATATTACTCAGCGTCTGCACAGCAGGCAGAAGTGCCCACTGCTCATCGGTAATCTCCGCATACGAAGCCCGGATACGCAGCGAATGCTCTCCCCAAGGCTCTATCCAGACTCTCTCATGATCATATTCTCTGATTAGTCTGCCATTCTCTTCACGAAACATAGCGCGATCCCTCCAACAGTTCTATAATAAGGTTGCACCCACATTATAAA
Source organism: Paenibacillus sp. FSL H3-0469 (assembly GCF_038051945.1). Taxonomy (NCBI): domain Bacteria; kingdom Bacillati; phylum Bacillota; class Bacilli; order Caryophanales; family Paenibacillaceae; genus Paenibacillus; species Paenibacillus sp. FSL H3-0469. The sequence continues at coordinate 7,458,670 of NZ_CP150302.1, read as the reverse complement.
GAGTGCAAAGCCGCTATACTATACATAAAAATACGCATCTATCATACGATATTACGATTGTGTGGAGGGATTAAGATGAGTGGAGCGTTCGAGGACAAGCCTTATCCATGGAAAAAAGAGCACACGGAAATTCCCGAGGGCCTGTTCCCCATCAATGTATTTCATATCTGCTTTCCGGACCGCAGTATTATTCCGCCGCACTGGCATGACCATCTCGAATGGATTCTCGTGACCAAAGGCCGCTTCCGCGTCCAGGTCGGCCCCCACTCCAGAGAGCTGGTGCAGGGGGAGCTGGCCTTCGTCAGCCGTCCGCAGATTCATGCGGCCTATCCGACAGAGGATGGCAGTGAGCTGTATGCGGTTGTCTACAACGAAGCATTGCTGAACGGTATACGGGACCTGACTGAGCTTCAGCATATCCGGCCGCTGCTCTCCGGTGAAATCAGGCTGCCTGCCTTCTATGGGGCGGACCAGCCGGTTACCCGCCAGATCAGAGGATGCATTGAACAGATTATTTTCAGCTACCAGAGCAAGAATCCCGGGTATGAATTATGTATAAAAGGCGGCCTGTTCTCTTCCCTGGGTCTGGCTTATCCCCTGGCCGAGTTCACAGCACCGCCTTCCAAAAGAGACCGGCAGGAGACAGGCATCCAGCCCCTGCTGATTCACCTTAGCAACCATTTCCATGAACCGCTGACCGTGGAGGAGGCCGCACGGATCTGCTGCGTAACCCCCAACTACTTCTGTCATCTGTTCAAAAAGAACACCGGCAAGACCTTAATCGAATATGTGAACATGCTGCGGGTGCATGAGGCCAGCCGCCTGCTCCAGCTCCGCCGGTATCCGATTCAGGAGGTGGCCTTCCGGGTCGGCTTCACGGGCCTGACGTATTTCGGAAGAATATTCAAGCAGCATACATCGATGACGCCCAGCGAATATGCTTCCCATTTCCAGACCCGGTCTTAATCCTGCCGGTGATAACGGAGATAATCGAAATCGGCATAGCCGCCAGGCAGCCGGGTCGCATAATTGAACAAGCCGATCCGGTAGCCCATGAAATGATCCAGCGTATATTTCATATGCAGCGTCTGTCCGATGGGGTGCCAGACCTCCCCGTCACCGGAATAGAAGAACTGTGCTTCGTCTACCCCCTCCCTGAAGTCGAAATCGATCCGCAGGCAGATACGCTCACCCGTGAACGGGATACTCTCCACCACTTCAACGCCGTTGTCACCCTGAATACACATATCCACGGTGAACTGTCCCTGCACTCCGGCGGCCACCTCAACCGTGCCGTATCCGGACTGGAGAGCTACCATTCCGGCCCGGTCGCCTTCGTTCATGCCGCCCAGATACAGCATCGTCTCGGCACTGCAAGCCGGACCCTCCGTCCGCTGGGTCAGCGTATTGCGCGCCGTTACGACGCTATCAGCTGCCTTGCCTGTACGCAGCCGCAGACAGCCCGGCCGCTCTGTAACTGACCATAGCCCGTTATCGGGATTATGGTTCCATTGCCACTGAAGCGCCAGCCGGTTCTCCGTATAGTCGAACTCATCGCTGATTACAATCGCCTTTGGCTCATCCGCAGGCAGCTTCGTCCCGAAGCTCAGCGGAGCCTTGCCGCCATCCCCGATTACCGGCCAATCGTTCTCCCAGCTCACAGGGAATACACAGGGAACACGTCCAACTGCCCCGTGATCCTGGAACAGCACGGCGTACCAGTCGCCGTCCTCAGTATCGACCAGCCCGCCTTGCGCTACACCGCGATTCTCGTAGCCCAGGTTATCGTCCAGAATAACCTTGCGCTCATAAGGACCGAGCAGCTCCCGGGACCGGTAGCATAGCTGGCGTCTGCGCATGTTGCCCTCTGACGGCCATTCAATGAAGAACAGGTAATAATACCCGTCCCGCTTATGGGCATGACAGCCTTCCATCCGCAGCATAATGCCCTGCCGCTCGCCTTCCAGCAGCAGCTGCTTCGTTCCCCGGTGCATCCATCCGGTCAGGTCCTCGTTCAGCTCCCGGATATGGATATCCCCGTTGCCGTAGATCACATAATTACGGCCGTCCTCATCCAGCAGCAGCGCCGGGTCATGGTGCAGATCCGGAATGACCGAACGCTCCCACGGTCCATGCTCGATATCACGGGTCTGGTAGATGTAGAACTGGTCCGTGTCATTGCAAGAGAAGCATACGTAATAGATTCCGTTCCTGCACCGCAGCGAGGCCGCCCAGGAACCGCCGCCGTAAATCACTTCGCCGTCCTCCAGCCGGAAGGCCGGAGTGTCCTCGAAGGTATCAAAGACGTAACTCACAATTTCCCAGTCCTTCAGATTCACCGATTTCATAATCGGACAGCCCGGCATCGAGTGCATGCTGGTGCTGACCATATAGAACACTGGACCGACCCGGATCACATCCACATCCGGGACATCTGCCCATAGTACTGGATTAGTAATGATGACTGTATTCAATGTGCCGCCTCCTTGCTGTTAGTTATGCTGTGGTGTGAATTGCCAATGGGCCAGCTTGAACAAATCCTTACCGCTCTCTCCTGAGAATACCAGATAGAGGTTATGCACTCCCTCCGCTCCCTCGACCGCCGTCTTCAGCTCCAGCCATTCCTGTGCTCCGCCTGCCGCCGGAACCTGCAGCTTGCCGATAACCGGACCTGCCGGGTCATCCAGATGCAGCTCCAGCACGCCGCCCGCTTCCAGGCTCAGGACTGACGCCTGGAACGAGCCGGCACCGCTGCCGAAGTCTACCCCGGAAAGTCCGATCCATCCGCCGTGCTCCACATCCGTTACGGCCTGAACTCCGCCCTTGGCCAGGTATTCTGTCTTCACCCCTGCGCTCCAGCCCATCGTTGCCGCCGGAATACGCTCATACGGGTTCAACGCTGCAAGCTGCTGCACACCTTCGTAATCCGCATGGATCTCCGGAATGGAACCGTCCTCATTATGAGTCAGGCGGTTCAAATGTGTGGAGCGGTAGCCGTTCGCAATCCCTTGAGCCTTGGACAAGGTCTGGGCGTGATAAGCGATATACCAGCTGTCATGGAACTGGAAGACCGCATGATGGTTATTCCCGGATACGCCGAAGAAATGTCCCGGATTCTTCAGGATCGTGTGTTGATACGTCCAGGGACCCATCGGATGCTCACTGGTCATATAGGCGATCTCTCCCGCAGGAGGGCTGCCTTCCGGCCGCTGCCCGTCATAGAAGTTCGAGCAGTAGGTATAATAGTAGACTCCGTTCCACTTATGGATTCCGGCATCCTCGAACATGAACGGGGCCGGAATCACTTTCGCGCTGCCCACCACGCTGATCATGTCCTCACCCAGCGGCATCACCCGTGCTGTGCCCGGCTCGGCGAACTGTCCTTCCGGGACGCCGCCTCCGAAATAGATATACCCCTTGCCGTCATCATCTAACAGCACCGCCGGATCGAACAACCAGGTAACATCCTCTACTCCAGGTGTAGAGCGCAGAATCAGTGCCTCCCCGATCGGGTCCACCCATGGACCCACCGGACTGTCACCCGACAGAACGCCGATGCCGCTGGCATTATTGGCGAAGTAGAGGAAGAACTTGTCCTTGCCGTCAATTACGGTATGAAGCGCTGCCGGTGCCCAGGACTGGGTTGCCCACTTCGCTGCACCCTCCGGTCCGGCTACGGCTATCGGACCATGATCGGTCCAGTTCACCAGGTCAGCGGACGAGATTACGGTAATCGTATTAATACTGCTGTAGGAGTTCTCCTTCACGGCGCCGTTCTCATCATACTCCAGCGCATCATTAGTCATATACAGATAGACTCTGTCTCCGAATACCAGGGCATAAGGATCGGCTCCGTATCTGTGTGCCACCAGCGGATTGCCGCTTGGCGGTACCTTGCCGGTAGCCTGCTTCAGTTGAGTTGTCATTTGATTCCCTCCAGATATAATAAGGTGTCCAGCTTACAATAAGATTAGGATTGCGGTGCGGCCAGCTCGGCCAGCCGGGCGAATGAAGCCTTTGGCTGCTTCTGCTCATCGAACAGGAACGGCCAGTTCTTGCGTCCCCGGACGGGGAAGCCGTCCAGCCAGGTATAATCATCGGCCACACCCCAGAAGGTCACCGAATCAATGGAGTCTCTGAATTCCAGCAGTAGGGCGAATATCTCGGCATAACGCTCCTCCTGCAGCTTCAGCATTTCAGCTGTTGGCGCTTTCAAATCCGTTCGTTTGTCGTCATGACGGAATACGGAGAGATCCAGCTCGGTAATGTGGATCTTAAGCCCCAGCGATGCGTAGAGCTTAAGCGCATTGCGGATTTCCTCAATGGAAGGGCCGTAGATATTCCAGTGTCCCTGCATGCCGATCCCGTGAATCGGCGTATTCTGATCCAGCAGGCTGCGTACAAGCTTGTAGATTTTGCCGCTCTTGACAGGATCGGTCTCATTATAGTCGTTGTAGAACAGCAGCGCGTCTGGGTCTGCCTGATGGGCCATTTCAAAGGCCTGACGGAGATAATCCTCGCCGATGATCTCAAGCCACCGCGTATCCCGCAGGTACTGGTCTGTTTTGTCCTCAATCGCTTCATTTACTACATCCCAGGCATACGCCCGTCCCCGGTAACGGCCCACTACTGTGTTAATGTGGGTCTGCAGGCGGGCAAGCAACTGCTCTCTGCTGCAGGCTCCGCCTTCCGCATCCTGGAACATCCAGTCTCCGGTCTGGTTATGCCACAGAAGCGTATGCCCCCGGACACCGATCCCATGCGACTCTGCGAATTCGAAGATATCGTCTGCTGCCTCGAAGGTGAATTCGCCTTCCTGCGGCTGAACCAGAGCCGGCTTCATCTCATTCTCGGCGGTGATGCTGTTGTAATGCTTGGCAATGAAAGGACCCTGGGCAGCTATAATGCCAGTACTGACGGCGGCCCCTATTTTAAAGGCCTCCCGGAACATTTCGTGTAATGCAGGAATTTCGCTGCTTGCTTGCTTCATTTTTGCTAACCTCCTGTATTTGACAACAATTTTTGGGACAACTCTCTTTATCATAACGCATTTGTATGCGTTTACCATCACCAAAGTAAATAGATGGACCCCAAATAAATAATTGCACCCTATTTTTTATTTCCCTGTGCCTGTGCGCGGAACTGGACGGGCTTCAGCGCCGTCCGTTTCTCGAACTCTCTTAAGAAATGGTGATAGTGTACGTACCCGATGCTCTCCACAATACTTCTGACTGTGTCCTGAGTGTCAACGAGCCGCTGCTTGGCCGCTTCAATCCGCAGATTATGAATGTATTCAAGAATGCTGATACCGTGCTTTTTAATGAAGGCCTGGCCCAGGTACACCGGATTAATATAGAAATGCTCAGCAATCTCTTTTACCGTCAGATGCTCCGCATAATGATCTCTCAGGAAGCATTCCACGCGGATCAGCGGATGCTCGGAGTTACGCTCCTTGTGCTGGCGGATATAGTTCATACTGGTGGAGAGCGCCGTCTCCAGAGTGACCTGCAGGTCTTCCAGGGATCTCGGCTCGGTTCTGAAAAAATCAAGCGTGCCGATCCACTGATCGTCCGCGCCGCCGAATTCCTTCAGCAGCTCCATGCTCCGCAGCATGATATCCATGCCTGTCATCTGGACGACTCCCGGATCTGTCCGGTTCTCCTTGAAACCGCTGAACAATTCGCCAAGCTTCTCTGCGGCCTTCTGCTCATGCAGCCGCTCCACTGCGCTGATGATCTCCTCAATCAGCTCTGCGGAAGGAAGCGTGTAATTCACCTGTCCCTCTGCTTCACTGGCCGAATCCACCGGGCCGCATTCGTCCGAATAGAAGTAGTGGCGGGCCGCAGCGTCTGCCGCTTCGCGGTAGGAGACCGGCAGCTCGCGGAGGGAGCGCACACTTGGCCCGATGCTGACCGAGCCCTTTATTCTGCTGCGGGTCAGTCCGGCGTATAGCTGCTCCGCCAGTCCAGCCGCCCCTCCCGAGCTCTCCACGACCAGCCCGGTCTGATCCCCCGGCAGATCAATGAGCATCGCACCGGCCGGTCCGGCCAGCTCCCGGCACAGCTCCGTAATCCGGCTGCTATGACCCTCCACATGCACATACGTCCACCCAGTAGCCGCCTCATCCAGGCGGTCCATCTGCTCAGCTGCTTCTTCATCGGGCTCCGTCCAGTGCCCTTCAAGCATGCGCGCGATCGCCAGCGGCAGCAGCCGGCTGGACAGCATGCTCTGCTGCATGGTCTGCTTAAGGCGCAGCTCCAGCTCATCCGTAATGTCCGTAAGCACCTTATCCCATTCCGCATCCATGACCGGCTTCAGCAGGTAATGTCTTACCCCGTAACGGATGGCTGTTCTGGCATACTCAAATTCGCCGTAGCCGCTAAGCACGATGAAGACCGGCTGCTCCATATCAAGGCTGCGTACGCGCCGGATCAGCTCAAGCCCGTCGATCTCGGGCATGCGGATATCTGTAATCACAAGATCGGGCGAGCTGCGGATAATGGCAGCCAGCGCTTCCTCCCCGTTCTCACAGGCGCCGCATACCTCGAAGCCCAGCTCCTCCCAGTCAGTCAGCGTCCGCAGCCCCTCTAAGGCAATCGTCTCATCATCAGCAAGCACTACTTTATACATGAGCTCCCTCCCCTATCGGAACCAGACTCAAATCCTCGGGAATCTGGATGGTAATGACCGTGCGTTCATACTCGATGCTCTCAATGCTGAATCCTGCCCTGCCGTCAAAGTACAGCATGAGGCGTTTATACACATTGCGGAGGCCGACATTCTGTCCCGTATCCTCTTCTGTCTCCAGATGGGACTTGATCCATTCCAGCTTCTCCTTCTCGATTCCTTTGCCGTTGTCGGTCACCACAATCAGCAGACCTGTCTCATTCCGTGAAGCGGACACGTGGATTTCCCTTGCCCATTTGACCGATTGCAGACCATGCTTGCAGGAATTCTCCACCAGAGCCTGTATACTCATCTTGGGAATCCGGCAGTTCAGCACCTCAGGAGCAATATCCAGCTCATAAGAGAACCGGTTCTGGAAGCGGAACTTCTCAATCTGCAGATACATCTCGATGAAGGATACTTCCTCCTCCACCGTAATCAGATCATCCTTCCAGCTGAGCAGCCTGCGCATAATCAGGGCCAGATTGCGGATGACATCGGTAACCTGTTCATATTTATACTTCTTACAGATGACCAGGATCGCATTCAGCGTATTAAAAAGGAAATGAGGGTCCACCTGGCTCTCCAGATATTTCAGCTCCGCCCGCACCCGTTCCAGCTCCAGATCCTTCTTCTGAATCTCCAGCTTGTAGACATCATTGATCAGATTGCGGATTTTGCCGGTCATCAGATTGAAGCTGCGGATCAGACCGCCGATCTCATCCTTCCCCTCATACATATCAATGCTCTCGAATTGCTCATATTTGACCTGTTTCATATGTTTGTAGAGCAGCCGTACACGCAGATTGTAGGAACGTATAATGACGATCATGAGCAGCGTGGGAATGATGATCGTCAGCAGGAGCAGAATCAGCGAGTTCCTGAGCGCGCTCTCCATCTCATGGTTGATCTTACGCCCTTCCGGAGTGCCAACCAGCCGCCAGCCCTTGGTGTAGGCCGCACTGCTGAGCGCCCGGACAATCTGCTTGGGCGCCTGGTCAAGGCTGGTGTCCACATTCAGCAAGGCACTGCCATCCAGTGAGGAGAAGGAACGGTTCGAGTCCAGCACGACCCGGTTCTGCTCATCCAGCAGCTTGAAATCCAGATAGTCACGCTCCTTCTGGAACAGGTCCTGCACATTGTTCAGCCGCAGATCAATCCTCAGATACTTCGTGTAGGGCTGGCCCGTGAAGTTATCCAGCTTGCGGATCAGGCTGACAAGCACTTCCTGCTGCGGCGGATTCAGCGGGTTAGTTCCCTGATAAGAAGTGAGCAGCACCTTGTCTGTGCTGCTTGAGATTTTACGGTACCATTCACTTCTCTTATCTGCGTCCGACAGAATGAAGTAGCTGTTGCCGTTCTGAATCGTCGGATTAGAGGTGTATATGCCCATCCAATAGATATAGGAATGAAGATTGCTGTACTGCCGCAGCTTGTCCTTCAGAGAATCATTATAAGCATCATAATAAGCCTCATTATCCGGGTAGGCGTAATCCATCATCTCCATAAAAGGCCGGTCCGCAGCCACCGTGTTGCTGATCGCCACACATTCGTTCACGATCTGCATCAGGTCATAAGCCACCCGGTCTACAGAAATCTCCAAATTATCCCTCTCCCGTGCCTCCACATTACGGCTGATCTGCACATAAAAGAGGGCATTGATGCTAAGTATGGGGACAAGCACACACAACAAGTAGATGAACAAAAACTTGTATTTGAGCGGAAGATCATTGATGAAGGCAGATGGCTTCCGGTTATTCTTCATGCAGGCCCCCTCCTTCCTCTTGAATTAGCTCTTCTTGTACACGGAAGGTGTAACTCCGTTAAGCGCCTTGAACTTGGCGGCGAACACATCGGCGTCTGAATAGCCCACTCTGCTCGAGATATCGGAAATCCCCATATCGGTCCGGCGCAGCAGCTTCTTCGCCTCTTCAATGCGGTATTCATGGAGATAATCGTTAAAAGAGCTGCCGTAGTATTTCTTGAACCGTTGTCCCAGGTAAGCCGAGTTCACATGCAGATGCCCCGCAATATCCTGCAGCTTCAGCTTCTCCTGATAATGCCCGCGGACATACTCTATCGCTGCAGCCACGATCTGATCCTCTGCCCTGCCGTCCGCAGCCGCGGCGAACCACTCTGCAGCCTCGCACAGCTCCTCCTCTATCTGACGCTCAAGCATCGGCAGACAAGTAGCCGTATGGCGGGACGGGAACCATTTCTGCACCCACTGCGCATAGTCTCCCCCTCTGGCAGTAATTTCACGTAGCAGCTCTGCTTTGATATTAGCCAGAAAAGCGTCGATCCATGAGCTTGAAGCCACCTCCGCCGAGAAAATCTTGAACACCTCTCCGAGCTGATCCGTGAGATGCAGGGTCTTCCCTTCGGTGACGGATTGCAGCAGCGATCGTCTCAGCTCTGCCGGAAGCATAGCCATCTGTGTCTTATCCTGCTTCTCGAAGATGCCGTCTCCCCCGGCCCCCGGACCATACGGTTTGCACAGCTCAGCAGCCAGCGCCTCCTGGTATGCCGTATTCAGAGCCTCCGGGCCCTGATGCTGAAGACTTGCTGTGAAAAAGACCGGCGTGCTGTACAGCGGCCGCATCTCCTCCATCCACCGGGTAAGCAGTGCCTGGTCAAGCACCGGTCCTTCCTGCGGAGACACCAGCAGATAGCCATGCTTCCCGCTGCCTGCGGTGAACGGATAGACTGCGAGGCTGCGCAGCAGTTCCCTGCTTCTCATGGCGGCGAGCTGCTCACGCATATGTACGCTGTCCGGCGCTGCTCCATGGACCAGAATACAGCATAGCCGCGAGGCGGGGGAGATCCCCAGCGTCTTCAGCCCCTGCTCCCGCTCCTCCTCCGTATTCTCCCGCATCAGGAGCCGGGATACCATATCCTCCTGCATCAGAGCCGAGAGCGCATCACGCCGAGAGGACGCCTTGCGTTCTTTAAGGATCTGTGCCGTAACCGTCTGCACCGCCTCCGTCAGCTCCTTTTCATCCAGAGGCTTGGTCAAGTAATTCGCTACTCCGTATTTCAGGGCCCGCTTGGCATACTCAAAGTCAGCATAGCCGCTAAAAATAATAAACTTCGGCCGAAAATCGCTTTCAGAGGTTCTTCGGATGAGCTCAAGGCCGTCGATGACCGGCATACGCACATCGGTGATGACCAGGTCAGGGCGGGTGCTGCCGATCAGCTGCAGCGCGTCCTCCCCGTCCAGCGCCTCGCCGCATACTTCATAATTTAGTGCCTCCCAGTCGACCAGGAAGCGGAGCCCTTCCAGCATAATCGGCTCATCGTCGGCAAACAGTACCTTAAGCATGGAATCACCATCTTTATATAAGTAGTTGGAGTCCGGCAGGACTCCATATGATGGAACAGGAGAAACCGCTTCGGCTGCACCCGAAACGGTTATAGTATACATATTTTCCTTACTATAATACGTATTGACAATTACTCTTTTACGCTACCCAGGTTCAATCCTACCACGAAATACTTCTGCAAGAAAGGGTAGACGAACAGAATCGGAACCGCTGTAACGATCGTAATGGCTGCACGCATGGAGGCTGGCGTAACCAGCGACTGGACCTGATTGTTCTGGCCTCCCGCAAGCATCGACGGATCATTGTTCGCACTCATAATGGAACCGAGCATCTTCATCATTTCATATTGCAGCGTGCTAAGCTTGATATCCGAGGAGGCATAGAGGAATGTGTCAAACCAGGAATTCCATGAGCCTACCGCGATAAACAGTGCGACAGTTGCCAGTACAGGCGTACAGAGCGGGAAGATGATTTTCCAGAAAATTCTGAATTCTCCTGCCCCGTCAATCTTCGCCGATTCGGTAAGGCTGAACGGAAGCCCGCGGATATACGTCCGCATGATAATCAGGTTGAACGCGCTGACCAGACTCGGCAGGATATAGACCATGAAGTTATGCAGCAGGCCCATATTCTTGATCAGGAAGTAGTTCGGAATCAGTCCGGCATTGAAATACATGGTCAGGATGAACAGCAGGCCGATCTTTTTGCGGAAAATATATTGCGGCTGCGCCAGTGCATAAGCGAGCATCGTTGTAAGGAATACACCGAGCACCGTTGAAATTATCGTACGGGATACCGAGATAAATGCAGCATGATAGATTGTTCCTGATATAAAGACCGCCCGGTAATTCTCCAGCGTCCATACACGGGGCCAGAGGTAGATCCCCCCGGTAAGCGTGTCACTGCCGTCATTGAAGGATACCGCCAGCGTCTGGAGGAACGGATAGAGCGTGACAGTAACCACAAAGAGCATAAATATCGTGTTGAAGGTATGAAATACAACCGGCTCAATCCGGCTTGAACCTTTGGTCCCGGCTTTCATATGGGCTTCCTCCTCTATAGTAATCGCTCTTCGCCGAGGCGTTTTGCGACATTGTTTGCGATGAATACGAGAATGACACTGACAATCGTTTTGAAGATCCCTGCGGCCGTAGCCAGCGAGTAGTTACCCATAGCCAGACCATACTTCACTACAAAGATATCAATGGTTTGCGAATAGTCCACAGTAAGTCCGTTGCCCAGCAGATATTGAAGCTCGAAGCCGGCATCCAGAATATGTCCAATGTTCATAATCAGCAAAATAACGAATGTAGCCTTAATTCCCGGAAGCGTGATATAACGCATCTTTTGAAAACGTTTCGCGCCGTCAATGGAAGCTGCTTCGTACAAGGAAGGATCGATGGAGGTAATGGCCGCCAGATAAATGATCGTACCCCAGCCCACCTCTTTCCACACGTTCGACGCCCCGATGATGCCCCAGAAGTATTTCCCTTCACTGAGCCACATAATCGGATCTTTAATCAGGTGAAGCTTCATTAGAACGACATTGACAATCCCGCCATCGATGGAGAGTGAAGTGGATACAATCCCCGCAGCGATAACCATGGACAGAAAGTGCGGCAGATAGGAAATCGACTGAACCGCGCGCTTGAAGAACTTGAGCTTGATCTCATTCAGCAGCAGAGCCAGACCGATCGCCGTAACCGTACCCAGTACAAGGTTAATAAAACTCATGGCAATGGTATTGCGAAGTACAAGCATAAAGGTATCATCGGAGAACAAAAATTTGAATTGCTGCAAACCTACCCATTCCTGCTGGCCAAAGGACACCGCCGGGCGGTAATTCTGAAAGGCCATCAGCCAACCCCAGATGGGAACATAGTTGAAGATAATCAGATAGAGTGCAATGGGCACGGACATAAAAATAAGCTGTTTTTGTGTTTTCAGTGTTTTCCAGCTGAGTTCCACACCGATTTCCGGATCGATTTTGCTTTTTCGGGTCTTCTGTTTTTTGACCTGTTTGTCCAGTACGGCATCAGACATGTTGTTTCCCTCCTGTAAAAATCATTCTCTCCACGTTGTCCTGTTCACGCAGTCCTATTTAGGAAGAGCGGGAAACAGCATTTCCCGCTCCTATTTCTGTATTAAATGGTTTATTTAACGCTCCATTTTTCGATACGCTGCTGAATGCCTTCATTCATCCGGTCTTCGTAGGCCTTGATGTCCAGCTTGTGGATTCTGTCCACATAATCCTGCCACACGCCGTCGAACTCAGCAGGGCTGGCCATAATAGCTTTCGGCAAATACTTAATCATGAGGTCATTCAGTTTGGACTGTGCGAGCTGGGCTGGTGAACCATCCTTAAGCACGATGGAATACGCAGGGAAGTAGATGTTGTTCTCTTTCGGTTCTTTGAAGAATTCGGACCATGATTTCTTGTTGTACGCCTTCAGAATCTTCTGGTCGTAAGGCTTCAGGCTGTCGAAGAATTCCTGAGGCTGTGTACCGGCATCTGCTGCGTTACCGTCACTGTACGTACCTTGAATCTTAGGCATGTAACCGAACATCCCTGAGATTTTGTTAGCTACCTGCCAGCTGGTCTGATCTGCATTGGCCCGTTGCTCAGGCGTACGGTAGAAGGAACCGTCTGCGTTCACTTCATAATCTTCGCCTTTCACGCCCCATTGAAGCGTCTTCTGCCAATCCTCGGTAATCATCTTATCCCAGAATTTGATAATGCGGACAGGGTCCTTGGCATTGATTGAAATTCCGAATCCGCGGTTAGTACCGACCGCTCCACGGTCACGATACCATTCTTCTGCGCCCGGATAGAGCAGAGGGAAGCCGATATACGTATTTTCCAGCTTGCCTTGAGAGATTAGGGATTTCTCGCCGTCCTGGAAGTTCCAGTGCTGGTCAAACATCCCGATGACCTTGCCGCTTGCAACCTTGGCCAGATACTGGTCATAGTTCTGTACGAAGGCTTCTTTATCCATGAGGCCCTGAGCGTTGATATCATTGAGCTTCTTGTAGTAAGTCTTGGAGATATCCTTATCGGCAAAAATCTGTGCTACATTGTTATCTACAATAACGGCCCCGTCATTCGGATGCCCCGACAGATGCTCTGGGGGATTCTGCAGCGGGAACACGCGCCAGTCGAAGTTGAGGGATTCGAATCCGATCATATCCGGGTGTTTTTCTTTATATTTGGCAATGATGTCGAAGTACTCATCCAGGGTCTTAGGAGTAGGGTAGCCCATTTCCTCAAGCACGCCTTTTTGCAGCCAGAAGCCTGGTCCCTGATAAGTAGGCTCAGTAATTTTACCTTGATAAACGCCATAGCTTGGCAGTACGTAAATGTGGCCGTCACTCTCATCCTTGATCTGGTTCCAGACCGCACCGTAATGCTTCTTCAGGTTAGGAGCGTATTTCTCAATCAGATCCTCAAGCGGAATGTATGCCTTGGCATTGATTAATTTGTCGTCACCCGACAGGATGTCCGGGTAATCGCCCCCGGCAATCATGACCCCGAGCTTCTGCTGCAGGTCGCCGACCAGGAATTCCTGGTTGAAGGTGATTCCAGTCTCGTCTTTGATCAGCTTCAGAAGCTTATTGTCAGGCGTTGGCTGTTGTCCGGGACCATTCATGAATACCGAGAACGTTACGGGAGCCGTGTCGTCTCCGGCTGCTGCCGGGCTGGCGTTAGTTCCAGTGGCGGGTTCCTTGCCTCCGGTATCCTTACTTCCGGTGTTGCTGGTGTTATTGCTTGATCCACAGCCTGTCAGTGCCAGTGTGAGTGCTAATACACCGGCCGCAGCGGCTGCTGCTGAACGTTTTGCCGTTTTGTGCATGTTGTTATGCCTCCCCTTTTTGGCTAATCGCTTATGCTTCTAATTTCTCCTGGTGACAACTTTAATTATACGTTTTCAGAATGCGCTTACAATTCATAGAATATAGGTCTTCCCCCCTATAAATTCATAAAAAGAAAACGGTTGCTTGCAGCACGGCAGTGGAATTGCCGTTCTTTCTGAGCTGGCTATGTGTGGCGTTGAGTGTAGCGTTGAGCCTGCTTAGGTCCTTTTCGGGTTAGGTGGATTTCGGCGAATGAAAGCGGAATCAGGGGCACTTGTGCTCCTGATTTGCTCGGGTGGCCTACTTTCGGCGAATTCAGGGGCACTTGTGCACCTCACCATCAGGCTCGTCCCTTGCGCACCCACCCGCACCTACGCCACTGCGCTGCGCAATGTAATCGGTTTTTCGATTACATTTGCTCCGCTCACCTCCACGCTGCGCAATGTAATCGGTTTTTCGATTACATTTGCTCCGCTCGTCCCCGCGCTGTGCAATGTAATCGGTTTTTCGATTACATTCGGTCCGCGCTCGACGTTCAAACCAACCACAGCAGAAAGGGATTGACGCAAATGCGCCAATCCCAGTGTACTATCTTATAGTATTCGTCAACCGCACAGCCTGCTATTCAGCCTCAGCGGGTGAATGTATACGAGCTTCCCGCTTCTCCTGCGAACGACACCGTATCCAGTCCCGGACCTTCGAGCCGGCAAGGGCCGGATACGGTACATGTTACCACTGCTTCCGTAACCAGTCCACCGCTCCAAGAGAAATCGAGGGTATAGCCGCCTCTAGCCCGCAGTCCCTTGACACTGCCCTCGTTCCAGTCGGCAGGCAATGCAGGCAGCAGTCTGATCCTATCTGTATGACTCTGCAGCAACATCTCCGCGATACCTGCTGTTCCTCCGAAGTTCCCGTCAATCTGGAACGGCGGATGGTTGTCAAATAGATTCGGCAAGGTGGAGTGCTCCAGCAGCGCCCGTACATTCGTATAAGCCTTACCCTCATCCTGCAGTCTGGCCCAGAAGTTAATGATCCAGGCCCGGCTCCAGCCGGTATGTCCGCCGCCGCTGGCAAGTCTGCGTTCCAGCGTCGTACGGGCTGCTGCTGCCAGCTCTGGCGTATGCTCCACCGTGAAGGCATCCCCCGGATACAGCGCGAACAGATGCGAAATATGCCGGTGCCCCGGCTCTACCTCTTCGTAATCCTCCATCCATTCCTGAATCTGCCCGTATTTACCGATCTGTGGCCCCGGCAAACGGTCCAGCGCTGAACGGAGTTCTTCGCGGAATGACTCGTCCCGCCCGATAATCTCCGAGCTCTGGACACAGGCCTTGAACAGGGCTTCAATGATCTGGAAGTCCATAGAAGCTCCTGCGCACAGCACGCCCGATTCTCCGCCGGGCAGCTGATACGTGTTCTCCGGCGAGACGGACGGGCAGGTAATCAGACGGCCCGACTCATCCTCTATCAGGTAATCCAACAGGAACTGTGCAGATTCCTTCATCGTATCGTAGGCATTCGCCAGATACTGGCGGTCCTGGCCGAACCGGTAATGCTCCCACATATGCAGACACAGCCAAGCTGCTCCCAACGGCCAGAACGATGCTGGCAAATACGTATCCTGAGGCGCAGTATCTGCCCAGATATCCGTATTGTGGTGTGCCGTGAAGCCGCCGCAGCCATACATGACCTTCGCAGTCACCCGTCCAGGCTCACGCATCCGTTCGATCAGATCGAACAGCGGCTCATGGCATTCCGCCAGATTGCAGAGTTCTGCCGGCCAGTAATTCATTTGTGCGTTAATGTTAATCGTGAATTTGCTGTCCCACGCCGGGGTGAAGCTGTCATTCCAGATGCCTTGCAGATTCGCAGGCAAGGAGCCAGGACGGCTGGAGGCGATCAGCAGATAACGGCCATATTGAAAATAAGTCGAGATCAGTCCGTGGTCTTCTCCCCCCTGCCGGAACCGATTTAGCCGTTCACTGGTTGGCAGTCCGCTCAGCTCCGGGTTCATCGGGAGCGTCAGCGAGGTCCGGCCGTACAAGCTGCGGTAATCCGCAACATGGCGGGCGAGCAGTTCCTCATAAGGCACCATAGTCAAGGCCTCCAACTGCCGCTTGGCATACAGCGCCGGATCGGGATAGCGGAATGTGGTTCCTGCGGCAAACAGCAATGTAACCGAGCTTGCCCCCTCCACCAGCACATATTCGCCGATATTGCGGCAGGTTCCGTCTTGCGTGACGGCCTTCAATGCAGCAGCGAAGGAGCTGCCCCCGCGCCCGCCGCATTCTCCGCCCATCACCAGCCCGCTGTCATTCCATTTCTCGGTCTTCTCCAGCATTCTCCAGTTCTGGCGGTTAAACCTGGCCTTCAGGGAGATTGCGTTCTTCCGGTCAGAGGTAATCCGCACCACGATAGCTTGATCCGGGTAGCTGGCGAATAGCTCACGGGTATACCGGACCCCGCCGGTCACATAACTCACCCGGGATACGCCGGATTCGAGATCAAGCTCCCGCTGATAGTCCTCAGCAGGCTGCTCATGTCCGGCGAATGACAGCAGCAGGTCGCCAAGCGGCAGATAATGGCGCTGTGCTTCCGGCAGCCCCACCATCGTCATGGCTGCCAGCTCTTCCGCCTCCCGCAGCTTGCCTTCCAGAATCAGCTGGCGGAGCTTCGGCAAGTGGGGCAGCGCATCTTCATTGTTGCGGTCACGCGGACCTCCGTACCACACGGAATCCTCATTGAGCTGGAGCTTTTCCTCAGCTACCCTGCCAAAGATCATCGCTCCCAGCCTGCCGTTACCGACCGGCAGTGCCTCATTCCATTCCTGTGCCGGCTCCGTGTACCATAACCGCTGGCTCTGTTTTGTGCTTGTCATCGCTTTTCCGCTCCTTCGCAGTTAATTCAGTTCCACCAATGCCTTGATTACCTTGGACTCAGGATTCAGCCAGCTCTCGAACTGCAGGGTCATCTCCCCGAAAGAGCAGCGGTGGGAAATATAGCGGTCCACATCAATGTAACCGTCTCTAATGGCGCTAATCACCTGTTCGAAGTCCTCGCGGGTCGCATTTCTGCTGCCCTGCACCGTCATCTCACGGGCATGGAAATCGGGGTCACTAAAGGTAATGTTCCCTTTGACCAAGCCGACATAAGTCAATGTACCGCCATGTCCAACCAGTCCGAAAGCCCCTTCCATAGAGGAAATGTTGCCTGTGGAATCAATAACATGCGGCAGGAAGTTGCCCTCCGTCAACGCCGACAGCTGTTCCTTCGGCTCCTTCAACGCGCTTACCGTATGCTCCGCCTGCGCCCAGCCCTTACAGAAGGCCAGACGTTCATCGTTAACGTCCATCGCAATCACCTTCGCCCCGGCGTACCGGGCCATCGCCATTACGCCCAGCCCAATCGGACCTGCGCCGATCACCAGCACCTGATCTCCAGCGCCGACACCGGAGCGCCGAACCGCATGGGCACCAATCGCCAGCGGCTCCAGCATGGCCGCCTGATCCAGCGTCAGCCCGTCTGTCTTCAGCAGATTGCCTACAGGCAGACTCACCCGTTCCCGCATCCCGCCGTCCAGATGAACACCGAACACTCTCATTTTCTGGCAGCAATTCGTTTTACCGCTCAGACAAGCCCGGCATTCTCCGCAATGCAGATACGGAATGACACTGACCTGGTCACCGGCCTTTAGCCCTTGCGGGTTGTCGCCAATGCGCTCAATAATCCCGGACAGCTCATGCCCCAGCACACGCGGATAAGTGAAATAAGGCTGGTTCCCCCGGTAAGCGTGCAGATCTGTCCCGCAGATGCCGATACGGCGGATGCTTACAACTGCTTCCCCGTCCACCAGCTCCGGCTCCGGCAGATCCTCGCGGAATACGAACTTACCGACTTCCTCACAAATAATTCCCTTCATTATAAGCGCTCCCCGTTCCGGCCAGATGCTTCGTTCCATTCTGCCCGGCCGCTCGGCCAGGTTGCACCGTCGATCGGCTTCAGAATATCGCGCACTTCTGCCAGTAATTGTTGATCTATGGGCTCCTCGGTCCACTTAATATTGTTGCGGATATTAGCCGGTGTCGCCGTGCTGACCAAGGTGGTTGGAATCTGCTCGTTCGCCGTGGAGAACTGGACCGCCAGTTTGGCGATGTCTTTGCCCTTGTCTCTGCAATACTCAGCGGCGCGCTGACACGCGGCTTGAATCTCCGCACTTGCCGGATGCCAGTCCGGCACCTTGCGGTTGCTGAGCAGACCCATCGAGATAGGCGACGCATTCATCAGCCCTGTGCCGCTCTCCTCCAGCAGCGGAAGGAGCTGGAGCAGCGTAGTATCGTTGAGCGAATAATGGCAATAGGACAGAATGACATCCAGCTTGGTCTGCGGCAGCACCTTCTCGAACACACTCAGCGGCAGGCCGCTGACACCGAAGTAACGGATTTTGCCTGCTTGCTTCAGCTCTTCCAGCGCCGGAATTCCCTCCTCCATCACCTGCGTAAGCGAGCCGAATTCAACATCATGCAGCAGCAGAATATCCAGGTAATCCGTGCCCAGTCTGCCCATGCTCTCTTCCGCGCTGCGGAAGATCCGCTCTCTGGAGAAGTCAAATTCATCTGACCCGTAACGCCCGGCCTTAGTGCTCAGAATATACTTGTCACGCGGTACCGTCTGCAGCGCCTCGCCCAGCACCGTTTCCGCTTTCATCAGACCGTAATATGGGGAGACGTCAATGAGGTTAATCCCCAGATCAATCGCCGTATGAACCGTAAGGATGGCCTCATCCTTCGGGACCTCCCGGAACACGCTGCCCAGTGAAGAGGCCCCGAAGCTTAATGCTGAGACATCCAGTCCCGTATTGCCCAGCTTTCTGTATTTCATCTTGCACTACCTCCTATGGTTTATAGATCTAACTTATAAAATCTAGCAGCATTCGCTCCAAACACCGGCTCCATCTCTTCCGCAGACAAGCGGTCTTGCAGTGCTGTGCGCAAAATCCCCACAACCTCCTCATAGGTTGCCGCCATCAGACACACCGGCCAGTCGCTGCCGAACATCACCCGCTCCGGTCCGAACAGCTCCAGCACAGCATGGACGTAAGCCGAGAAATCCTCCTGCGTCCAGCCCTGCGGATCAGCCTCCGTCACCATTCCAGACAGCTTGCAGTAAATTCCCGGATGCTTAGCTACCTCCTCCATTAAGCTTCTCCAAGGCTCTAATTGGCCCGAAGCAATCTTAGGCTTAGCCAGATGGTCGATAACTCCCCGCAGTCCCGGAACCTGTTCCAGCATCGCAATAAGCTGCGGAAGCTGATCCGCCAGCACCAGCAGATCCACCGGCACATCCCGTTCCGCCAGATATGAGAGCGCTTCTATATATGGCCGGGTCAAAAGCACACCGGGGTCTGCCATCTCCTGAATCATCACCCGCAGCCCGGTGAACTTCGGATGTCTGCTGAGCCGCTCGAATTCTGCCTGAAAGGAAGGGCTTGCAAGATCCAGCCAGCCAATCACACCCGCGACAGACTCCGACTGCCCGCTGAGTCCCAGAATGTATTCCGTCTCCTCCACGGTCGGCGCAGCCTGTACCACAATGGTGCGGCTGATCCCATGCTTCGTTAGCTCCGGCTCCAGATCAGCAGGCAGATAATCCCGGAACAGCACCGGAATCTCCGGCGTAATCCATCCATAATCATCCCTGTCTATCTTCCAATAATGCTGGTGAGCATCAATATACATGATAACGCCTCCATTCCACCTTATTGTAAACATCCGATAAAGGAATAAAAATAGCTAAAACAAACAAATTTATACCTTATTTTGATATGATGTAAGTAAGAATGCAGAGATTTCACTCAGGGGGAGACTTTATGGAACCGATCCGCAGGCATTTTGACCATCAATTGCCAATTACGCTGCTGCTGGACTATAAGGAAACAAAAAGCCCGCAGCGTGAGCTGCCCGACCACCAGCATGACTGGTACGAATTCATCTACGTATACGGCGGCAAAGGAAGCTTTTTCATCGATCAGACCTTTTATGAGATGCAGCCGGGTGACATCATTGTTGTTCCCGGGAACACGGTACACCGGGGATTTCCCGACAATGAGGAGCCGGTGACCTCCTCCGCTCTTTTTTTCAGCCCGGCTCTGATCCATAATCATACCTACAATGAGTCTTATCCCTATCTAAAGCTGTTCGACGCTGCCAAGACCAACAAGCAGTACAAGTATACCCTGTCTCCTGAGCATGCTGGGATTCTGCAAAATGATATCGAAGCGATCCACCGGGAACGCGAGCAGAATCAGCCGGACGGCGGGCAGGCGCTTACACTGCTGCTTCATCTTACACTGCTGCATCTGAACCGCTACTGTCTGCCGCAAGCGGCCGAGCCGGTTGCTTCAAATCCCTTGCTGCCGGAATGGTTCCGTGAGGCGCTCAGTTATATCAACGATCATCTGGATCAGCCGCTGGAGCTAAGCTCCCTGGCTGCACGGGCCTCGATCTCACCGGCCCATTTCAGCCGGGTCTTCAAGCAGCGTCTGGGCATGAATGTGACGGATTATATTGCGACTAAGCGGATTTTTGCCGCCAAGGACAGCCTCCTGCAATCAAGCGGCACCATTGAGCAGATCGCCATGGCCTGCGGCTTCGAGAGCCTGCCCCACTTCTACCGTACATTTAAAAGAATCACCAGCATGACACCCGCCGCCTACCGCAAGAGTAACAGAGCCTAGTAGAGCTTCTCTATTCAGCTTACAAAACGTTCAGGTTGGTTACAATGAACCTCTGCCTTAGCTCTGAAGATCCTCCTCGCGGACGGTTACAGCTTCCCCTTCATAAGTGACAACACAGCTTCCCGCATGCCCCGCCAGTTCTACGGCAAATTGCCTTACCGCCTGCATTCCGGCATAGTCTCCTGCCCGCTTCCCGATAGTCAGGCTGCGGTCCGCTTCACACCAGCTCAGCTCAATCATGGCATAGGAGCCGGTCTCATAATTATAATTGTCGCCTTCATCTTCATACAGGGTGAAGGCTGCATCCTTGCCGCCGTATACCTTGAGCCGGGTCACAGCCTCCGGCTGTTCATCCGAATACTGAACATCGGGGCCGAGCGGAATAATGGACCCGGCGCGGACATACAAGGGAAGCGTCTCCAGATCCGCTTTTGCTACAATCGTCACACCGCCCTCCAGCCGTTCATCGCTCCAATAATCGTACCATTCGCCTTCAGGAAGATATACACTGCGCTGCTTAAGAACCCCTTCAAGCTCGCGGGAGCCGGGACCGTAATACATAGCCTCTGTCAC
Source organism: Paenibacillus sp. FSL H3-0469 (assembly GCF_038051945.1). Taxonomy (NCBI): domain Bacteria; kingdom Bacillati; phylum Bacillota; class Bacilli; order Caryophanales; family Paenibacillaceae; genus Paenibacillus; species Paenibacillus sp. FSL H3-0469. The sequence continues at coordinate 7,437,523 of NZ_CP150302.1, read as the reverse complement.
GGGAGCCACCATGAAAGCCGGACCGAACATGAACTGGTCGCCGATCGAATGGACCTGCACATCTTCCCGGTAGTCAAAGGCCAGTGCGCGGAACATAGTATAGCTGCGGTGTGCCACAGCTCCGGCCAGGGAGTAGATGTATGGCATCAGCCGGTAACGGAGCTTCAGGTATTTCACCAGCGTATCATACATCGGCTCACCCTCCCCGCCGAACTGCCAGATTTCCCTTGGAGTATCGGTTCCGTGAGAACGGAACATCGGCAGGAACGCGCCAAGCTGGAACCAGCGGACATATAGCTCCCGGTAGCCCAAATCCGCAACACCCTCGTCATAATCCCCGTTCCAGAACCATTGCTCCTTGTGATTCTTCACGAAGAACGCTCCGATATCCAGCGTCCAGTATGGCGAACCGGTCAGGCAAAAGTTAAGGCCGTCTGCAATCTGCTTCCTCAGCGTCTCCCAGTTGGCGGCTGTATCACCAGACCATGTAATCGTGCCATAGCGGTGCTGCCCTGCGAACGCGGAGCGTGTCAGATTGATTACCCGCTTCGCTGAGGTCGCTGCACGCTGGCCTTCATAGATCCCTTTGGAATGCTGCATGGAGTAGGCATTGATCAAGCCCGGATCGAGATACCGCTTCGATTCTGCCGTATTAATCAGCAGCCGCTGCTCCGGCTCCGGCTTCACCGCGCCTTTCCAGTCCGCTTCGAACGGCTCGGTGCAATCGCACCACCAGGCATCAATGCCGTGGGTGAACAGCCCTTCGTTGGCCTGCTTCCAATACAGCGCACGAGCCTCCTCCGAGAAGGCGTCATATGTCGCCTGATTGCCGAGCAGGAAGCCGCGCGCCTTCATCTCTTCATGATTATCCCCACCCGCACCCATAATCGGCCAGATCGATACCATCAGCTTGGCATTCATAGCGTGCAGGCTGTTCATCATCTGCACCGGATCGGGGAAGCGCTCAGGATCGAAAGTCTTTTGCCCCCACAGATTGCCCGTCCAGGACTGCCAGTCGAGTACGATACAGTCGAGGGGAAGCGAACGTTCACGGTACTCTTGCACGATGGCAAGCAGTTCCGCCTGGGAGACGTATCTTTCCTTGGACTGCACATACCCGAAGGACCACTTCGGCAGCATCGGCGCTTCTCCGGTCAGATAGCGGATGCCCGCCGTAATCTGATCGAATTCCGGACCATAAATGAAATAGTAATCCATCTCTTCATCCGCATCGCTCCAGAGGTACGAGCCAAAGGCATCGTCATGAAAAGTCATATACGACCCCGAATCTACCAGAATCCCGTAGCCGCGTGTAGACACCAGTACCGGTACAACCGCCTTCATATTCTGCTGGTACAAGTATTGCTGCCGTCCCCGGAGGTTCATCATCCCCTCTTCATGGGAGCCAAGTCCGTACAGGGCCTCCCCTTCCTGCCATTCAAATTCAAGCTTCGTATGAAAAGCCTCTCTGTCGAGCCTCCGGTTCACTCCTTCCGCTCTGGCACGCAGCCCGTCAGCACCCTGTCCCGTCTCTACCGTATCTGCTGAAGCATCGAAGACTGTATGATAGACCTCTGTGCGCTCCAGGGTTTTGCCGCCTCTGGCCGGCTCCCGTGTCAGCAGTGTGCCATCCGCAGTTCTGTAGCTGAACGCACAGGTCTCTTTATCCACTTCAATCGTTAGCTGCGCCGTTGAGATCACCAGATGGCCGGGCAGGTCTGCCATATTGTATTCTACTTTCCCGGCTTCTGGCCGGCTTACCGCCATCAGACTCTCTTTGCCGCTCAGCTCAGCATTCAGCGTATAACGGATTCTGGCAATCCCCGGCGTACACCAGCCGATATGCATCATTCCCTCACTAGTCGCAAGCCTTACGCCGGCCTCGCCGGATTGAACAGTTATCAGTTTCACAATGGTTCCACCCTTCCTTATGACTTCCTCTGATGATAATGATATTATTATTGGTACCGGTTCATCTAGCATATATTTGCGCGATATCAACACAATATGGCGATTCACAGGAGGACATCATGTACGAACACCGTTACCGGGAGAACAAGCTGCACGGCCAGCCGGAATTCCCCCTGCATATCTACCGGGTGGAGCATCAGGCCCGCGTGCATTCCATTCTTCCCGTCCATTGGCATAACGAAATGGAGATTATCTATCTGGCAGAAGGCAAGGCTACCTTCCATATTGAGAGCCGCGAGTTCGCCATTCAGGCTGGAGATGCCCTGATCGTCCACCCCGGTGAGCTTCATTCGGGTATGGACACCGCTATGGGCGGCACCTGTTATTATTCCATCGTGTTCAAAGGTTCCTGGCTGTCTTCACCGCAGCCCGACCGGGTACAGGAGCTGTTCCTGGACCCGGTTCTGCAAGGGAAGATACGGCTTCCTGCTATGTTATCTGCCGCAGATGCCGCCCACTCCCCGTTGCTTCAGCTGATCAGAGAGCTGTTAAGCCGCTATGAGCATCAATCTGCTGCATACGAAATGAGCCTGAAGGCGCTCCTGCTGCTGTTCATTGCAGACAGCTATCAATACGGGCTGACCGCACTGAACCCGGAGCCGGAACCCCGGCACGGCCGGGAATATAACCGGCAGATCCGGGAGGTGCTGAGCTATATGGAGACCCATTCCCGCGACCGGCTGGAGCTGGATCAGCTTGCCTCTGTGGTAGCGCTGAGCCGCTCGCATTTCTGCAAGTTTTTCAAGGCTCAGACGGGGATGCGCCCGATGGAGTATCTGAACTATATCCGCATCAGCCAGGCGGCCAGTCTGCTCCGCAGCGGATCATACAATGTGCTGGAGGCTGCGCTGGAGTCGGGCTACCAGCATGTCAGCTATTTCTCCAAGTGGTTCAAGCATTATATGAACATGACGCCCTCAGAGTACAAGGCACGGTATTCTTCCGGCGTGTAGTGTCCGGGGCATACTCCATTACCATCTAGTGTGTGTGGGCGGGAGCGGACAACAAATAGGCTCCGCCCTGTACGAGCTAGATTACTAGGCATGAGATTTCTTGCACCTGGCTGCAAGCCATGCGGACTCAGATGCCGCTATATTCCTGAAAACCGAAGAAATGAGCTTTTCACGGACTCAGTGGCCGTTAATTAACTGTTTCTATCTTATTTGGCTTCCATATCGCCCATTTAAGGTCCACTGAGTCCGTAGCTCGTGAATAATCACACTTTTGGACAAAATAGCGGCACCTGTGTCCGTGCACTACTTCAGATGTTGGAGCTAAGGCATAAGTTGCAAATGAGTGGAGCCAAATAGGAGGAACCCTCTCTGTCTTCAACTAACTATCCTCCATCCAATAGAGCAGCAGCGCCTGAGAGAGTTCTCGGGCGCTGCTGTTTGTCATGCTCTATTCCATTCCATCCCGTCCCGCCCGCGACCGCTTAAGCCAGCGTAAACGAAGCAAACTGCGCGCCGCCGCCCCCGGTATACGTGAAATACAGTGCCTGAACGCCGTCCGGAATCGCCACGTCCGCAGCATATTCTTTCCAGACATTCGTGAAGCCTACCGGAATAGAAGCAAGCGCAGGCCCGTCCCAAGCCGTCTTCACCTGGAACTCACCATGGCAATATCCCCGCACCTTAATGGAGACCCGGCTAACCCCCTTGCAGTCAAAATACTTGAACCCGGCGGTGGCCGACTCCGTCATATTGGCAATATAGCCCATCTCTTCTTCGCCGTCTCTGCCGTCCTGGGTGATTTTCGGGAACCGGCTGTCCATCCAGGCACCCACCTTGCCGAAGCCTCCAGTGTACATCTCCTGATCCTTGGTGAACAGGTGGCAGGCCAGATAAGCCGGATATTCACCGCGTCCTTCCAGCGGGCCGCCGTTCGGGCCGGAGGTTGTAATCTCCACCTGCGGGATGGTGCCGTCTTCACGGAACGTAATCGGCTCGATGCAGCCCTGGCGCGAGAACGCGGTTCCGTTGGTATGCCGGTGATAGAAAATATACCACTGCCCCTGAATCTCCACGATGCTGCCGTGGTTATTGCCGCCGTAATACATCGTCTGGTCCGCTGGCTTATACGTATCAATATGCAGATCACAGTTGCTCACAATGACCCCCTGATACACAAAATCCCGGGTAGGATGACTGCTCGTGGCATAACACAGCTCATGCATGGAAATGGAGGAATAGATCAGGTAGTAGATATCCCCTCTTTTGCGGATGGAAGGAGCCTCGAAGAACTCATAGCCCTCGAAGCCGGTTCCCTGGCTGTAAGGCTGGCTCGGTGCCACGAACACAGGCTCTTCAATAATCGTAAGCATATCGGGACCGAGTACAGTAGCCATCGCGCCGTGCCTGGACTTATCGCCATATCCGCAGAAGCCGGTGTACAGGTACGTGGTGTCGCCTTCGGTCAATACCCCCGGGTCAAACTGCGGCTCATCACCTTCCCGTTCGCCCAGACGCGTGCCGTCCCCGTAGGTTACATAGCCGTAGAATTCATATTTGCCGCCCGGCTTATCGCAGACCGCTACCGATACGAGAGAAACCTTGTCCAGTACATAGTAGAGATAGTAGCGCCCGTCCGGTCCCTGTGTCACATCCGGTGCATAGAGACACATGCTGCCTTCCGGGTTGAGCGGGTCATCTGTTGTCTTGTAGATCACCCCTTCATACTGCCAATCGCCCAGATTGTCCTCCGGCGCTGACCAGCAGACATAGTCGTTCAGACAGAAGGCATGTCCGTTGAACCGGTCGTGCGAGCCATAGACATAGACTCTTCCTTCAAAAACATAAGGTTCCGCATCCGGCACGTACTCCCAGGAAGGCAGATATGGGTTGAATCCTTGTTGTTGTGTCATTCTAACATCCTCCATTTGTTATATAGATTGTCGTTGTAAGTGTAGACTAGCTAAGTAAGCACAGTCACCTGCACCTTGCAGTCGGCGTAATCCGGATGTACATCTCTCTCCCCGGCCACATCAAGCAGTGGAACGCCGTTACTGTTGTAATGGACTCTGTGGATTGCCGAACATCTCGTTCCATGCTTCACCAATTGCTCTTCCCCGTGGTAGAGGACTAGCGTAGTACCGTCTGTATCCTGGAAAAAGGAATTATGCCCCGGACCGTACACCCCGTCCAGCGAATAATAAGAAAGTGCCGGCGTACCCGCCTTGCTCCAGGCGCTGGCATCCAGATAGTCTCCACCCCGTGGAATGCTTAACCAGCCCACTGCGTAGGTATATCCCGTTGCCGCCCCGCCGGAATAGGCAATATACACGGTATCTTCTGTAAGCAGCGGATACGGGCCTTCGTTATTAATCGTGCCCTGAACATTCTCCCAGCCCAGCAGCGGACGCGACAGCAGCACCGGCTCACTCGCTAATACCGCCGGGTTCGCTTCATCTACCGTGGCGATATACAGCATGGAGCCGGTATCCAGCGGCGTTCCGATTCCTTTGCGGTAAGACCAGACTACACAGGAGGTGCCGTCTGCTTTGAAATAAGTCATATCCAGCGTAATACCGTCTGCGGCTAATGGAGTACCGTCCATCCGCTTCACCCGGACCGGTGTGCTCCAATCCCCGGCCTTCATAATATCGCCGCCGGGGTTCAGCTTCATCAGATGGCATTGCGGCCCCCATACCTTGCCGCCAACGGCGAACAGGATGTACAGCTCCCCGCCGATGACATGGAATTCCGGCGCCCAGAAGGTCTGAATGAAGTTCAGCTCCTCATTAAGATCCAGTATAACGGCTTCCTCGAAGCCCGGAACGAATAGGTCCTGCAAGGTATCTGCCACGCGGACATAGATGCCGATATTATTGACATTGTCATTGGTAGCCAGGAAGTAATACCTGCCGTTCCAAGGGAGAATTACCGGGTCTGCATAGCCGCTTGCCAAAGGGAACGGTAAGTCATATGTGACTACCTTGCCATGTATGGTATGGGTTCCCGGCAAGGTGAAATCAATTCCTGCGGTATCCCAGTCCACCCGCTTATCGGCAATGGAGCCGTCCGAATACAGCGCTGTGGCTCTGACCTTCGCTAATTCCCCGGCGGAGCGGACACTGACCTGCTCTGCCACGCGAATACCGGTGTTATACACCGGGGTCCATGCTGCCTGTACCTTGCGGCCTGTGGGACCGTCCACTGTCAGCACATTCCCCGGACGGGTTCCGGGCAGCGGCCTAGCGGGCTGCTCTACCGTGTAAGCTTCTGCAGGCTCCGGCGGCGAGATCTCTTCCGGCTTCCGCAGGTCAGCCAGCCGGTTAACATAATAGTTGCCGTCGTTGTCCTGCCAGCGGATCTCATATCCTGCTCCTGTACTGTCCAGTGCGCAGACGGCTTCTTTTACATATCGTTCTTTATCGAGCCGGACAAGCCGCTGGGCATCGAAGGTCACCAGATCCGGCGAGGTCCACAGCAGAATCTGCCCTCTGCTCTCCCCGTCATCCTCCCCCGAGGAGGCGTCAACTCTTACCGCAACAATCCCGAAAGCACCATCCTGTGTGCGGAACAAATGGGGATTTTTGAGTCCTTTTTCATGGATCACATTCTTCTCATCCACGGTCGCCACGGCAAATAATAGGCCATAGTTCCGGTTAAGCGGCTGAAATTCATTATGATCATCTGTGCAGGCCATATGAACACTGTTGCTGAGGGACCCGGTGTAATCCTGGTTCGGTATGCGCGTGTAGACTGTAAATTTCATTAGCTCTGACACCTCATTCATAGCTCTATCACCCTTACCTTTTTATTCATCTTGCAGCGTATCCCTACCAGTATAGAGAAGCTTTTGGCGTGAAGTCCATGACATATAGACACCTAAGCTTGATCTATCCTTAGATTATGGTCAAGATCCGGAATCATCTATAAATTATCCGGAAAACGCTTTAATCTCTATACCGCCGCTTATGATATACTTGGGCAAAATCAAATTCACCTGGAGGATGTTATGATGAATACTACAGAGGGCTCTTTTTATACAGGAGAGTATAGAAATCTCTTTCTTGAGCACGGACTGCGTCCGGAGGCCATTCAGCAGCGGCTGGAAGATACCTGGAACGAAATGTTCTACGGTGCCCCTGATGTCCGGCTCTACCATACGATGGATGATGATAAGGGTTATATCGTAGATACAGGCAATACCGATGTGCGTACAGAGGGCATGTCCTACGGGATGATGATGGCGGTTCAGATGGATAAAAAAGAGGAGTTCGACCGGCTCTGGAAATTCGCCAAGGTCTTCATGCAGCATACGGAGGGACGTTATAAGGATTATTTTGCCTGGCAATGCAGGCTGGACGGTACAAGGCTGTCGCAAGGACCCGCCCCGGACGGAGAGGAGTTCTTCGCGATGGCGCTGTTCTTTGCTTCCAGCCGCTGGGGTGACGGGGCCGCGCCGTTCAATTATTCCGAGCAGGCCAGAATCATTCTCCGCGCCTGTGTGCACAAGGGAGAAGACGGGGAAGGCGATCCGATGTGGGACCCCGAGACCCGGCTGATTAAGTTCATCCCGGAGACTCCGTTCAGTGATCCCTCCTATCATTTGCCGCAATTCTATGATCTGTTCGCCCTGCAGGCAGATGAAGCAGACCGGGCGTTCTGGAAGGATGCAGCCGCCCGTAGCCGGGATTACCTGCACCTGGCCTGCCACCCGGTTACTGGACTGTCCCCGGAATACGCCAATTATGACGGAACTCCGGCTGAACCCCAGCCGCACGGGGATTTCCGCCACTTTTTCAGTGACGCCTACCGGGTCGCCGCTAATATCGGGCTGGACTATGAATGGTTCCGCTGCGATCCTTGGCAGGTAGAGCAGTCAAACCGCATTCAGGCGTTCTTCCGCGATATCGATCCGGCTGATTACCGGCGGTATACGATTGACGGGCAGCCGTTTGACGAGCCTTCCCTGCATCCAGTCGGCCTGCTGTCCACTCTGGCCATGGCCTCGCTCGCCGCCGACGGCCCGGATGCCGGGCACTTCGTCAAGCTGTTCTGGAACACCCCCCTGCGCACCGGAGAACGGCGCTATTATGACAACTGCCTGTATTTCTTCACCATGCTGGCACTGAGCGGGAATTATCGGATTTATAAGTAACGGTAAGCAGCTTGAAGCAATCCGCCCATCTAAGACGAAATTGAAAAATGAGGAGCACTTGTGCTGCACAAGTGCTCCTCATTTGCTCGTTTTGCCCGTATTTTAGCAAATTCAAGTGCACTTGTGCTCCTCATTTACTCATTTTGCCTGCACCTACCATATCCAGGCACTCCTTTAGCCCAAGCCCAGCCCCACCAAAGGGATTTATCCCTCTCATTTCACCATTTACTCTACTTCCAGCCCCACCAAAGGGATTTATCCCTTTCATTTCACCATTTACTCTACTTCCAGCCCCACCAAGGGGATTTATCCCTTTCATTTCACCAGTTACTCCACTTCCAGCCCCACCAAAGGGATTTATCCCTTTCATTCGCCCGTCAGGCCGACTTTGGGCTGCATTAATGTAATTTATCCCTCTCATTTACTCTCCTCAACGAACAATCGCTCCCCCGGACGATGGAGGCAACGCCATCCATCCCGAAGGAGCGACTTTCTTATATCCTATTCTACTATCCTATCCATTCACCCCCCCACCATATCCGCACGGTATTCCTGCGGCGTGGTTCCAGTCCATTTTTTGAATACCCGGGTGAAGGATTGCGGGGTGACGTAGCCGATCAGCGAGCCGACCTCGGCGACCTTCAGCTCCCCTCTGCGCAGCAGCTCCTTGGCCTGGCGGACGCGCATATCCTCGATGTACTCGGACAGATTGATTCCCCGTTCCTGCTTGAACAGGCGGGACAGGTAGGAGGGATTGAAGTGGATCACATCGGCCAGACGGACCAGCGACAGGTCCTGGTCGAGATTCTCTTCTATATATATGCAGATCCGGTCGATGACACCCGCTGCCCGCTTCTGCTCCCCGCTCTTCCTGACAGAGAACAGCAGCTCTGCCGTGTCCCGAAGATATTGGAAGGCTTCGCCCAGCGTCCGGTGGACCTCAAGCTGCATCAGCCCGCTTGCCCCGATCTCCTCGTCCGCTTCCCATCTGTTTGTATACGACATGAGCATCAGCGCAATGGTGTAATACAGCTCGGTCAGATAAGGATTGCCCCGCGTGCATTCCTGCCCTGCCGGTTCAGCCATCTCCCCGAACAGCTGGAGGAACTCCTCCTTACGGCCCGCCTCCAGATGTGCAGCCAGGGTCTCCACCTTGTCACGCAGGAAGCGGTCACGCACGGTATCCGGCACCGCTGCTTCATTCAGCTGCACCTTCTGCACCATCCGCTCCCCATCTCCGGCCCGGTAATGCTGAACCTGCCTCGCTTTATCGTACACAAGCGGAAGCCTGGACCAGGCAGACTCCTCCGCACTGAGGGTGATGGCCATCCCGACCTCCAGCGATTCCCGGCACGACTGCTGAATCAGCTCGAAGGTGCCTTCCAGGAATTTAATCATCTGCTCCAGATCCTCCGGCTGCGAAGCCTCTCCCGTACCGCCCGGCTGAATCAGCCAGATCAGGTCACCGTACCGGTCGATGACCCCAAGGCTGACCGTCCGCTCCTTCAGCAGCTTCTCCGACAGGAACTTCACCGCGAGCGCCGTCTCCCGGCGGTCCATATACGTGCGTGAGGATTCAGGATCACTGATACTGCCCAGTGCGATCAGGACCGGCCGCGAAGCATCCAGCGGAATGTTCAGACGGACGAAGTCCCCGGCCATATCCTGATCCGCCTTGACGCTGTGAATGAGATGGCGGAAATAATCGCCCTGCGCCAAGGTCTCCAGTGTGTTAAGCTGCTCCTTGGATTCACGGATCAGATCATTCACCTGCATGGTGTCGTTCAGCTCCTGGAGCGCACGCATTACCGCCTCAATCAGCTTCGGATAGCCTTCATTCTTGAGCACATATTGGACGCCCGGAGCCTGAATCGCCTGGTAGACATAATTGAAGTCGCTGTGTCCGGTCAGGAAGACGATTTTGCATTGCGGCCAGCTCCGGCGGATATGCTCCATCAGCTCCAGCCCGTCCATCTCAGGCATGCAGATATCAGACAGAACAATGTCCACCCGGGTCCGGTGCAGCAGATTTAGCGCTTCGCGGCCCGAGTAGGCCTTGTAGATGTCCAGCTCAAGCTCCATTTTGCCGAAAATAACTGCCAGTCCATCTGTGATTATCTCTTCATCATCAACGATAAGCATCCTGTACACCAGCATTCTCACCTCCAGCTCTAAGAAGGATGGTTACCCTTAGTCCGCCCAGCTCACTCCGGTCCGCCAGCAAGCCACTCTCTTCCCCGAAGGTAATACGGATGCGCCGGTGAATGTTCACCAGGCCCGTGGTCTCCGCCTGCTCCCGATAGACATTAAGGGACTCTTTCAATTGCTCTAGCGTATCATCACTCAGCCTATCCCCGTTATCCTCGACGATAATGCGGATGTCCGGGCCTTCCTGGGCGAAGCGGATAATGATCAGGCCCTCCATGGATTTCTTTTCCAGGCTATGCTTGAACGCGTTCTCAATAATCGGCTGCACAATCAGCCGCGGAACGGCCACCTTCTTCAGCTCCTCGGACAAAGCATCGAACCGGACTCCAATTCTGCGGGAGAAGCGCATAGCCTGAATCTCTGTATACATTCTTGCATGGTGAATCTCCTGCTCCAAGGACACCAGATCGGAAGCGTTACGGGTGACAAACTGGAAGTATTCGCCGAGCATTGTAGTAAGCTGTTCGATCCGTTCGGTATCGCCGGTCTTCGCCATCGTGTTCAGAATGAAGAAGCTGTTATACAGAAAATGCGGGTTAATCTGTGACTGCAATTGCTTCAGCTCTGCCCGCTGGGCCATAATCTTCTGCTTGTACACCTGATCAATCAGGGAATGCAGATTGCTCACCATCTGGTTGAAGCGGCTGTACAGATAACGGAATTCATCCTTCGACTCATGCTGGATATGAATATCCAGATCGCCCTGCTCCATTCTCCGGAAGCTTTTCACCAGCGTCAGCATCGGCTTATGAATGAACTTGTAGGTCGACAGCGCAAAAGCAATAATGATGGCAAGCGCAGCCACACCAAACACCCAGGCCCAGGTATAGAATTTGCTAAGCGGATTCTTGATAATGTCCTCCGGGATGATCCGGTAAATGGACAACCCAAGCTCTTGTGAGCCGGTCTGGACGATATAATACGGCGCGCCGGCGATCCTCAGCCTCTCCCCGGAGGCCACCGTACGGATATCCCGGGCATACCGGGACGGCTCCGCCTGCGCCAGCTCGCCGGTCATGCTGTAGAGCGCGAATCTCGCACTATCGGAGAGCAATAGCGTTCCACTGCCGGGATACGTATTGAATTGGCCCAGCGCCGCCCGCAGCTCCTGGGTGTCCAGCTCAATCTCGACCGTCAGCAGCGGCTCCGCACCCTTGATGCCCCGCTGCTTCATCGCACTGAGATACAGGCCGCCATCCCACTCAATCACCTGGGAACGGCGGTCCCCGAAGACCGAGCGGATCTCGCGGAAGCGCTTCAGTTCAATCTCACGCACACCGCCGACCGATGAGATAGTCCGGCCTATAGTCATGATATGCACCCTAACGTCCTTGATATACGTGCTGCTGTTCTGCACGATGAACAGCCGTTTCATCAGTGAATTCAGATTCTCCGTGCGGTCAATGGTCGGCAGCGTCTCCCAAGTCAGGGCCAGCTTGTTCAGATCCTCATCCTCCAGCAGACTGTACTGCAGCAGCTTCATCCGCTCGATCTCATTCTCCATATCATTTAAGTAAAAGACGGTCTGGGCGCTGGCCGAGCTTCGGATATCGCTGCTGGCCGTTTGCATAATCCATTGATACAGATAGGCGGCGAAGACAAGAATAGGCAGCATAATGAGCAGAAAGGTCACGATCAGCCGCAAAAATATCGTATTGCGCAGTGAGTAATCCTTTTTGAACAACAATCCCAGGCCCCCAGCAATCATTTTCACCATTATAGCCTGAATCCGGGGGAAGCCGCAGACTTATGCATAACTTCCGGGAGGTTAACCTTTGACACTGCCGAGTACAATTCCCTTCACGAAATATTTCTGCAGAAACGGATAAGCCAGAATAATCGGCAGGGAGCCGAGGAAGATCTGGGAGGACTTCAGCGTCCGGTCCGAGATCAGCGCCAGATCAAGCATGGCATCACGCGACATATTCGACAGGTTCTGCTGGATTACAATCGTCTGAATATAGCTTTGCAGCGGATAGTTGGCCGGATTCCCCATAAGCAGCAGGCCGTCGAACCAGCTGTTCCAGTGCTCCACCATCGAGAATAAGGCCAGTGTTGCCAGCGCGGGCTTTGAGATCGGCACGAAGATGGACCAGACCGTCCGGAAATGGCCGGCCCCGTCAATCAGCGCTGCCTCTTCCAGCTCCTTCGGAATCTCCCGGAAGAAGTTAAGCAGCAGCACTACGCTGAACACAGGAACGGCGCCGGGCAGTACCAGTGCCCAGATGGAATCCAGCAGGCCATACTCCTTGAGCGTCGTATACCAGGGGATCAGCCCGCCGTTGAACAGCATCGTGACGAAGAAGGCCCAGGCATAGACGCTGCGGAACCGCAGAGCGTGCGATTCCTTAGATAGCGGGTAAGCGACAAGGATCGTTAACAGAAGATTCAGCGGTGTGCCGATGCCGATCCGCGTCAGGGAGACCAGCATCGACTGCCAGAATTCCGTGCGGCTCATCGTGTACATATACGAGGCGAACGTGAAGTCTACCGGCCAGAGCCTGACATAACCTGCGGAGGCTGCCGCGCTGGAGCTGAAGGACACCGCTATAATATGAATGAGCGGCAGGATACAGAGCAGTGAAACCAGAATCAGAAAGGTTGCGTTGAGTACCGCAATCCCGTCAAAGCGTTTTTTGGGGCGAATGGGAGTCCATTCCTCCGGTTTGGGCGTTAGCTGTTGCTCCAAGGGTACTCCCTCCTCTAGAAGATCCGGTATTTGGCAAAACGGTAAGCCAGGAAATACGAGCTGGAAATCAAGGTGAGCGATATGATTGATTTAAAGAAGCCGACGGCAGTCGCTACGCCGTATTGGGCGTCCAATAGACCGATCCGGTAGACGAAGGTATCCAGGATATCCCCGCTCTCGTAGACCTGCGGACTGTACAGATTGAAGACCTGATCGAAGCCCGCATTCAGCAGTTGTCCCAGACTGAGTACCGACAGCAGGACGATGACCATACGTATGCCCGGAATGGTAATATGCCAGGTCTTGTGCCAGCGGTTGGCGCCGTCAATGGTAGCTGCTTCATATAACCCGGGGTCAATGCCCGTTATAGCCGCCAGATATACAATCGTGCCGTAGCCGAAGTTCTTCCACACATCCGAGGCAATCAGCGTAAAGGGGAACCAGTCATTGTCGCCGAGGAAAAAGATCTTGGAGACGCCGAACCATCCGAGGAATTCATTCACAATCCCGCCCGATGGAGACAGAATATCAATCAAGATGCCGCCAAGCACAACCCAGGACAAGAAATACGGCAGATAAATCGCTGTCTGCACGGACCGTTTGATCACATTACTAGCCAGCTCGTTCAGCAGAATTGCGAACACCAGCGGAATAATCAGGCCCAGAATCAGCTTAAGACTCGAAATAAACAGCGTATTCCACAGCACCTGTGTGAAGCTTGGCAGGTTCATCACATATTCGAAGTTATCCAGGCCCACCCACTTCTGATCCCCGAACAAGCCCTTGGCAGGGATGAATTTCTGGAACGCGATCATGACACCGGCCATGGGGACGTAGGAGAACAGAATGATCATCACCAGTCCCGGCAAAAGCATCAAATGAAGCGGCAGTTCTTTTCGCAGTTTTGCTCTCATCGTTATCCTCCACATCTGCAGGCAAGAATGGAATGGAGGAAGAAAAGGTCTTTTTCTTCCTCCAGGGGCGCCTTATTTCTTAGTCGCTGCGTACCATTCGTTGACCTCTTGCGTAATTTGATCGCCGCCCAGCTTCTTCCAGTCCTTCACGAACTGGTCGAACTTATCGATAGGATCACCCAGAATGATTTTGACAAACATTTCATTCTGCTGCTTCTCAAGCGTTGTCTTGCGCTCAACCATGGTCGGAGTCGGAGCGCCGACGAACTTCTCCTGAATGAACTGGTCATTCTTGATGTACTGGTCAGCTATGCCCATGGAGCCCTGCTCGCCGTAGATCCGCTCCCAGCCCCATAGTGCGAAGCCTTCTGTTGAGCCTGAAGCATAGGATTCCAGTTTCTCCTGAATTGTCTTGGCCTCGCCCTTCAGAGTCGAGAAATCTCCGGCCTTGCGGGCGGCATCAATCTCACGGAACGCGTCTACGTTCTTCGTTACCGGATACGGGGTAACCGGAGACAACTGCCACACGCTCTCCGCTTCCGGCGGTGCGAAGTACTTATCGAATTCGGCCGTCTCGCCCCAGTTCTTCTCCAGATGCAGGTTGAACAATTTGATCACCGCTTCCGGATGGGCGGCGCCCTTCTTGACCGCGAAGAAGCGGGTGGTGCTGAACTTCAGCGGCACCTTCGGCGTGTCGCCCGATTCCGAGACAATCGGGAAGGCCTGCCACTGGGCCTTGGGATCATTGTCACGGTTAAGCTGCAGCGGCCAGATGGAGTTCCACTGCTCGCCGTATTCCATCCCGATCTTCCCGGCCGAGATCAGCTCGGAGACCTTGCCCCCGTCCTTGACGCCGAACTCCTGGTCCAGCTGCCCCTTCTTGGCCATATCCTGCAGCACTTGGAGCGCTTTCTTCACTTCCGGCTGAATGCTGCCGTAGACCAGCTTGCCCGTTCCGTCATCCAGCCAGATGTTCGGATAGGCATTATACCCGGCCATGAAGCCCTCCAGCCCCATCGCCCCGCCCCACAGATCCTTGGTAATGCCAAGGCCGTAGGTGTCCTTCTTTCCGTTCCCGTCCGGGTCCTTATCCGCGAAGGCTTCAGAGATCGCAAGCACATCCGCCATCGTCTTAGGCGGCTGCATCCCCAGCTTCTCCAGCCAGTCGGTACGAATCCAGATATACATCGACCGTTCGATGGAGGACTCCAGGCTCGGAATGGCCATCAGCTTCCCGTCAAAGGTCGCGGCATCGAACACACTCGTTCCTTCTCCCGACAGCACCTTCTTGGTGAACGGGGAAGCATACTTTTCATATAACGCCGTCATATCCTCAATCTGGTCTGAATCGGCCAATTGCTTCAGCTGGGTGGCGTTGACCGGCGTTACATCCGGCAGATCGCCGGAGGCCAGGGTGACATTGATTTTCTGCAAATATTGATCCGAGGTCTGGCTGCCCTTCACAATCCAGTTATATTTGATCTTGATGCCGAGCTGATCCTCATACAACTGGGTCCAGCGGTTATTATCAATCGTCTCGTCCTTCAATACGCCAAGCACGTTATTCTCTACCACATCGCCCAGATCTCTGACGAACGATACCTCAATCGGAGGATCATATTTGCCGAGCGGGCTCTCATCTACAGCTGCGTTTGGCTTCGGATCATTACCGGCTGCCGCTTCCTTGCCGCCGTTACCGGATTCCAGCTTGCCCGAGCAAGCGGACAACAGCAGTGCAGACAACAACAGGATGGAAGTACTCTTCAGTAGGCCCGGACCTTTTCTTGTACCTGTGTTCATAGTCAACCCCCAGTTCAATTATTGTGGTCTTTATTTTGGTTACGCTTTCATTATGGGGGAGGCATCTATTTATTGACAACGCTCACATTTTTACTTCACTTAACCGGCATTGACATAATCCCGGATGCAGCGGTTTAACTGCGCTTATCTTACAGCTCCAGCCCTCCAGCTCCGGTTGCTTCTTCGCCACTCGCCGGATACTCCGGTTTGCTCTCATCACGGTAAGCGCCCGGCGTCATTCCTGTATACTTCTTGAAGACTTTAGTGAAATAATGCTTGTCCTCGAACCCGACCTTCTTGCCGATGGCGTTTGCGGATAACCGGCCATGGGACCTGAGCAGCCTCTGAGCCTCCTTAATCCGAAATCCGTTCAGATAATTGACAAACGTATCGCCGGTCACTCTTTTAAACAGACTGCTGATATATTTCGGATGAAGATTCATCAATTCCGCCAGATGGTTGAGCGACAGATCGTTCATATAATGGGTTTTGGTATAGGCTAGAATGCGCTTCGCATGGTTCGAATACTCCGGATCGGCTTCAGAGGGAAGCTCCTGTTCAATCCGCTCCAGCAGAGCGGCAATCTCATCCTTACCCAGCGGCTTCAGCAGATAATCCACCACCCCCGTGCGGAGCGCTCTGCGGACATATTCAAATTCATCGTAGCCCGTCAGAATAATGAAACGGTCGCAGAGTCCGCTCTCCCTGGCCGCCTCGATGAGCTCGAAGCCATTTTTCTCCGGCATATGAAGATCTGTAATGGTCACATCCGGCATACAGTCTATCATGAGCTCCAAGGCCTCAAACGCATTGTCCGCCCTGAAAACCTCCGTCCCGAGCGGAGCCGCCTCCCCGATAATCTTCACCAGCCCGTTCAGAATCAGCGGTTCATCATCTACAATCAGTACTCTCATGTTTGCCATTCCTCCTGTTGTAATGAGTATCGTCTGACGAAAAATAAGGTAGAGGCTCATCGCCTCTACCGGTTGTCCCTGATTTACTTGAATAGCTCCTTTTTCTTCTGATACGTATCGTTGGCCCAGTCTACCAGTTGCTGCAAGCCCAGACTCTCGGCCGTTTTCACCAGATTCTCGTAATTGGCTACTGCCTCCGCTTCAGAGCCTGCCAGATAGATCTTGACCTTCTCATTCTTAATCATCTCGTCGATTTTGGTCTTGAGCGTCTTCTCCGCAGAATCCGGCTGCGTCTGAATCAGGCCGAGCGCCGGCTTGTAGGTTGTGATCGCCTTTGTCTCCATCAGCGCCTGTGTCTTCTGCTTGCCCGGCACATATCCTCTCATGCCCTCCATGACACCGTCATTGTACAGCACCCACCAGCCGATGCCGCTGGCATTCATGAAGTCCTGATCAGACGAATCATACTTCAGATCCGGGTGTCCCTCTTCATTCCACGTCCAATGCTCGCCCTCTACCCCGAACATCGTCAGCTTCTTCCCTTCGTCGCTGGCCAGATATTGCAGAAGCTTGATCGAGGCCTCCGGGTCCTTATTCTTCTTGGTGATGAAGGTGCCGGCGAAGCCCAGTCCTGTGCTTACCTTCTTCGCTTCTTTGGTCAATGCGCTCGGCAGCATTTTGAAGGTAAACGTACCGTTGTTTTTCTTAATGGCGCTGTTGTCCGTATCCGCAGTACCTACGGTGTGACCGTGGGCGAACGCTTTGCCGCTTGTCGCATATTGCTCGTCAATCTGATCATTGGCAAACGCAAAGTTCTCAGCCAGAATGTAGCCACCCCGGTACAAGCTGTTCATGAATTTGAAGAACTCCAGCATTTGCGGCTGTCTGATGAAATAATCCACTTTCCCGTCATGCTCGTACCAATTGTCAAACAGGGCCTCAGCACCGAACTGCTGGAGAAAATACTGCTCGATCCAGTTCTTGTCCAGCACCAGCGGCACCATGTCGGGATACTTCTCCTTGACCATACCGAGCACCTTCACGAAGTCATCCAGTGTCTTGATTGGGGGATTCCCAAGCTCCTTCAGGATATCTTCACGCACCGCAATCCCCGGATTGCCGTCCCCGCCAAGCGCAAATTTATTCTTGGACATCTCTTCCTGGGTGGCGAAGGCATTGCGGACCGTATAGAAGTTGCCGTCATCCATCGTATTGATCGCAATTCGGGTGGCATCCAGCTTGAAGTCCGGCGCATACTTCTCGATCAGCTCATTCCACGAATACGACAGCTTGGCATCGGACATCCGGCCTACGTTGCTGGAGGTGAGCACCAGATCCGGCAGATCGCCTGAAGCAATCATCAGCGGGAGCTGCTTGTCGTCTGTGGCCACGGTTACATTCAGCTTAACGCCCGTCTTCTCGGTGATTTTCTCCGCAATCGGCCCTTTCCAGTCCTTGGTTGCCCACCAGGGAAAATCAATGAACAAGGATAATTCCTTCACAGCTCCAGCTCCGGCTGTTGCGGCAGCTTCCCCCTGTTTGGCATCTTCGCTATTGCCTCCGCCACAAGCGGACAATAGTCCCAGCGTCAAGGTAACTGCCATGGTTGCCGCAAGCGTCTTGCGGCTTGTTGTCTTTGTCAATGTAATCCCTCCATAGTATTAATTCACAGGAATATCCAGGCTAACCGGCTCCAGCCCGTCAACGCTGACTGTCAGCGTGGAGATTCCCGGCTCAACCCCTGCTCGGACAACGGCCAGCAGTCTGCCTTTGAAGGAAGTGAACCGGCCGGTAGTATAATTCTCGGTCGTCTGGGGTCTGCCGGTGCCGAAGCCAGCCAGTGTAGCCGCACCTTGTACCCGTGCCTCTGCCAAAAGCGAGGCCTCCGGCACCCAATTACCGGCACCGTCGATGATCTCAACAACCGCGTAACAGAGCGATTGCCCATCTGCAGCAAGCTCTTTTTTCTCCGGAACAATGCGGATGCCCGCCGGCTCTCCGGCCGAGTGGAGCACATCGCTTGAAACTTTGCTGTCCTTGGTATAACTCACAGCCTCCAAGGTGCCCGGAATATAGGTAAGAACAAATCGCGCCTTGAAGCGGTTAACCTTGCCTGCGGGTTGCCTGCCCAAGCTTACACCGTTCAGAATGAGCTCGACTTCCTCAGCTGCCGAGTAGACATCGACAGTAACAGGTTCGCCTTCATACCCGATCCAGCTCCAGGCATGCTCGCATTCCGTCCAGCCCCATCCGCTAATCAGCTCGGTTTTGCCGTAGTTTTCAGGACGGTGTGAAGCAATGAAGGTTTCGTCAGAACCCCAGACAATCCGCCGGTAAGCAAGCTGGGGGCGCGCGAAGCCGCACAGATCGAAATCCGCGTCGTAGGACAGGCGCCATGGATACGGGGACTCATGTAAGGTTTTACGCCGTTCGTCCGCCTCATGAGGTTCCGCATATATCGTCTTGCCCAGTCCGGCCTCCCCGATGTAATCGAAGCTGGTCCAGTTGAAATCGCCGATAATATAAGGATGGCGTTCTACACCTTCCCAATATTGATCCATATCTCTGGCTATACTCTCGGTCGAGCAGATCACCCGGTCAGGATATTTATGGGCAGCGGCAGCGAATTGATGAATCAGATAGTTATAGCCCACAATATCGAGCGGAGCGCAGAAGGCTTCGGTATAGCCGTCCCATACCTGCTTGCCGAACTCCGTGTCAAAATTGACGAAGCCTGCCGACTCCTTCGGCGGGTTCTTGAGATCATCATAGAACCGCTCCTGATCCTCATCCTCCAGTCCGCTGAAGAAGGTGCATACCGCGTTGGTAACCGGACGGCTCGGGTCCAGCTCTCTAACCCATGCCGTGAGCCGGGCAGCCCACTCATATCCGCCGGACAACCCTCCGCGCTCATTGACTTCATTGCCTGTTGACCACATGATGATGCTGGGATGATTGCGGTCACGCCGCATAAATGCTTCGATGTCAGACTTCCAGTTGCGCTCAAAATACAAACTGTAATCATGCGGATTTTTGTCCATCGTCCACATATCGAAGGCTTCATTCATCACAAGCAGGCCCAGCCGGTCGCAGGCATCCAGCATATCCCTGGATGGCGGATTGTGGGCGCAGCGGATGGCATTGTATCCGTTATCCTTGTGCAGCTTCATTTTGCGGTACTCGCTGTCTCTGTAGGAAGCGGCTCCAAGAATCCCGTGATCGTGGTGCACACAGCCGCCTTTCAGTTTGACCGTGCGCCCGTTCAGCATCAGGCCGTTCTTCACATCAACACTGAGCGTACGGATGCCAAACAGAGTGCTGTCGCTGTCATAGTGCCTGTCGCTCCCATTCAAAGATGCGGTAATGCGGTACAGAAACGGGGCATCAATATCCCAACATTCGGCATGGTCAACCGCGACCGTCACCCGTCCAACAGCTTTCCCGGCCGCAGGTACATAGACCTGCACTCTTCCGTTTCCCGCCTCACCCCCTCCGGCTTCCTTCTCCAGCTTGAGGTCCACCCATACACTGGCTGGAGTATCCGCATGATTCGCTACCGTTGTCTCCACAATAATGAACGCTGTGCCGCCCACGATATGCGAGGTGCGGGCATAGATTCCCCATGGTACGATATGCAGCTTCGGACTGGTTAACAGATCGACATGGCGGTATAGGCCTGACCCCGTGTACCAGCGGGAGTTGGGCTGTGCGGCATTATTCACCGTCACCGCGAGCCGGTTCGGATTACCGGGCCTCATATAAGGCGTGAGGTCAGCATGGAATGGCGTATATCCGTAATGATGCTGGGCTACGGTATGCCCGTTGAGTACCACAGTGGTGTTCATATACGCGCCGTCGAATTCGACCAGCACTCTTTTTCCCTCAGCCTCGGCCGGGATATCCAGCATCTTGGTGTAAGTACCGATTCCGCCGCCGTAATATCCGGTTGCTCTCCCGCCGGGAGCCTCCGCCCACGTATCCGTTTCAATCGTGAAGTCATGCGGCAGATGAACGATTCTCGCCTGCCCGTTTTCCTTGCTTTGAATGTGAAACGGCTTCCCGTGTTCAAACTCCCAATTCCGGTCCAGATTCTCTCTAAGCAATGTGTATCTCTCCCTGTTTTGTTTTCAGCATCCTGATTAACCTTTGACAGAACCTAACATAATCCCGTGTACAAAATACTTCTGCAGGAACGGATATACGCAGATGATCGGCAAGATGGAGACGACCATCGAGGTGACCTGCAAGGAAAAGCTGGTAACTCCGCCGCCGGGCCGGTTGGCTACAGCCACCGAATCCATCGGGGCGTTGCTCTGGTTGATGATCTCCATCATGCGGAATGTAAGCGTCCGCAGATTCTCGGACTGGACGAAATACGCGGAGTCCAGCCAGGCATTCCATTGGCCCACCCCCATGAACAGTGCCATTGTGGCAAGCAGCGGCATCGAGACCGGCAGGATGATGCGGAAGTAAATCGTGAACTCGCCTGCGCCATCCATGTGAGCAGACTCCTTCAATTCGCCGGGAATCTCCCGGAAAAACGAGATAGCGATAAGCAAGAAAAATGTATTCAGCATAGAGGGTACAATGTACACGCCAAACGAATTCAGCAGCCCCAATGAACGCAGCACCACGTAATACGGAATCAGGCCGCCGGAGAAGTACATCGCGAAAATAATCAAGGTGAAATAAAATTTACTGAACAGCAGATCCCGGTGAGACAGCGCATAGGCTACAAGACTGGTGAGCAGAAGCCCGAGCGCGGTGCCGGAGACCGTGCGGGCCACAGTAACCAGGAACGCCTTCATCCATTTGGGGTCCTCCAGGAAAATCCTGTAATTCTCAAAGGTTACACTGCGCGGCCATAAATACATCCCGCCTAATAATGTGTCAGAACCCTTGTTAAACGAAGCAATCAGTACATAATAAAAGGGATATAACATCGTTAGCGCAATAATGGAAAGAAGCAAATATACGGTACTGTCCATGACCAGATCTTTTTGTTTTTGACTCTTGAGCACTGTTAACGCTCCTTTCTCTAGAATAGACTTGAGCCAGAGACGCGCTTCGCAATGAAGTTACTGGAGAAGATTAGAATGACCGAGATAACAGACTGGATTAAATCAATCGCACTTGCATAAGAGAACCGGCCGTCGCTTAAACCCACCTTGAACGCATAAGTCTGCACGATTTCCGAGGTCGGATTATTAATACTGTTCCCCAGGAGATACGCCTGCTCAAAGTTAGAGCCGACCAAGCCGCCTCCAAGAATGCTGCCGATGGTCAGAACCAGCACGACGACGATGGTCCCCTTCATTCCCGGAAGTGTGATATGGCGGATGCGGGCCAGCCTGCCAGCCCCGTCAATCTCAGCGGCTTCATAAAGTGAAGGATTGATGCCTGTAATCGCGGCCAGAAAAATAATCGTCCACCAGCCCATCTCTTTCCACACGGCACTCCCTACAGCGAGGCCCCAGAAATAATTCGGACTCGTCAGAATATTAAGCGGCTGGTCGATGAACCCGGCTTGCAGCAGCGCTTTGTTCACAAGCCCCATATCTGCGGACAGGAACGCATAGGAGACTCCGACCACTACTACCCATGAGATAAAATGAGGCAAATAGCTGATCGTCTGCACGAACCGCTTGAACGGCATGCTTTTTACTTCGTTGAGCAGAATGGCCAGTATAATGGGGGCTGGAAAAGCGAAAATCACTTTTAAGAAGCTGAGCACAAGCGTATTCCTGACGATCTTACCAAACTGATAATCGTGGATAAATTCATCGAAATACCGGAGTCCCACCCAATCACTTGTAAAAATCCCCTTGATCCCGTCGGAAATGCTGTAGTCCTTAAACGCCATCAGAATCCCGAACATTGGAGTGTAGGAAAAAATCACCAGAAAAACCATGCCGAGCCCGACAAATAAATGGAGCACTCTTTGTTTTTTAAACCGCTTCCATATCTGGCCCCGTTGAACTCCCGTGCCGGTTAAGTTTGTTTCGAGTTGCATCATTCGTTCCTCCTTTACCTGTAGTTTACCTTCCCGGGGAACCGCGGCGTAAGCTAACGTTTTCTAGAAAGCGTTGTCACTTTTATATATCGGGCACCGTCTTCTGAAACAAAAATAGTTTATTGTTCTCATTATAATGATCAATAATCCTTGACGAAATAATAATATTATACTATTAATGAAACTATATTAAGATTTTATCTGATAGAGGAAAGGCGGGAGGACAGCAACATGCGAACTTATTACTTACCCAATTTTACAGAATTCCGGTTCTTCTGCTTTCCGCATTCGTTCGGAAACTTCGTCCGCCCGGATGATCATAATGTGAACCGGCCGAATGGGGTCAGAGATTTCAGTTTGCATTATATCGTTAGTGGAAGCGGGGATATCGAAATCGGGGACAGAACCTTTACATTGGGCGCTGGGGATGCCTTCCTCCATTTCCCGAACGACCGTATGCGATATTATTGCTCAGAGTCAGACCCGTGGAATATTTTCTGGATTCAGTTTAACGGCAATGCACTCCCGGCTTACTTCCTGGATAACCGGTATACCAGTTCTTCGATCTGGACGCTGAAGAACGATTCCCTCCTGCATTCGGCATTTGAAGATTTATTTCATGAGGTTGAACATTATAATTTCCTCCGCCCCTCCCATATCTCCACCTTAACCTATAGCGTAATCATTGAATTTGTGAGCAATTCGCTTCCATTCTCATCCTACCGCAGCACCAATCATCTGGATAAAATAACGGCTCTGTTGCCCAAAATGCAACAAAAAGCCCACCTTCCATTTGAGCTGGAATGGTGGGCGGCTCAAGCAGGGCTGACACCGAATTATTTCTGCAGCCTGTTTAAAAAGGCAACGAAAATGACCCCTGTCACTTATATCACCAAATGCCGGATTCAAAAAAGCAAGCAATTATTGCTGGCCCATCCCTCGATGTCCATCAAAGAGGTTGCCATCCTCTCCGGGTATCCGGGCATCAGCTACTTCAACAAGAAATTCATGGAATCCGAAGGAATTACGCCAGGTGAATTCCGCGAGATTCATTAGGAGGAGTACGGAAATGGCCCTTATTCACTATGTCGAGTGCAATACGATACACGCCTCTAACTTCGTTGTAGATGTTCCCGCTGGTGCGCACTGGCTCCTGGTCATTACCAAGACTCCGGCGCTATTCTGGGTGCATGGCGGACTCAAGCCGTACCCTGCCCACAGCGTAGTTCTGTACCAGCCGCAGCAGAAAGTCTATTATCAGGCATGCGGCGGCCAGTTTATTAATGACTGGATTCGCTTTGAAACCAATGAGCCTTATGTCACGGAATCTCCGCTTCCCCTAGGTATCCCTTTTGCGCTTAGCGACCCTGACTATTGTCAAAAGCTGCTTGAACTGCTCGCCAGCGAGCACCATATGGGCGGGGACTGCAAAGCCTCCTCCATCGATCTGCTCCTGCACGCGCTGTTCAACAAACTCTGGGAATCCTATTTCCAGGACAATATTACCCCGCAATACTATAAGCTGCTGAAGCTGCGCACGCTCATTCAGACGAACCCCGGAGAGTACTGGACCGTGGCCAGAATGGCCGGTGTGCTTGAGATCAGTTCAGGCTATCTCCAGAGTATCTACAAAAAAAACTTCGGACTCTCCTGCATGGAGGATGTCATTAACAGCCGCGTCCGCATGGCCAAGGAATACCTCGTCTACAGCTCCGAGAGCATCGCCGATATCGCAGCACGGTGCGGCTATCCGAATGTGGAGCATTTCTGCCGGCAATTCAAGCAGGTGACCGGGTATACACCGCGAAATTACCAGAGACAGGCCAGAGGTAAGATATATTGATTACCGCGCGCTTCCTGCGCTTCTCAGCTCAGACCGGGCTGCCAGCCTTCTTGAAATACTGCTGCACCAGAAAATTCATGATCTCACCCGGCTGTTCTCTGGAGAACTCAGCCTTGTCTGCGAACAGCATCCCGTAAGGTGCTTCCGGGGTGTACGGCTCCCAGCGCGGCAATTCTTCGCCTGTGGAATCCTTGCCGTTCGGGTCACCGGTACGGATGAAGTGTGCAGTGTAATTGCACATCTGACGGGCCAGATCGTAATGCTTGCCGACAAACGGCCGCCAGCACTTGGCCAGCGTCTCGAAGAAGAACCACAGATCCACCGAGTGGAAGGTGCCCGGGTTATCCCATCCCGGAATCTCGGCATCGAAGTTATAGTAATAGAGCGGCGTTTCGCCTCCGGTATCGGCATTCGCCTGTCCGGCAATACGGATCGCGTATTCGATCCCGCTTACCGCTGCCCGCTCCGCCGCTTCCTGAACGGCATCCGGCCCTGCGCCGCTAAGCTTCAGGAAGGTCTCCGCATCCTCCCCGAACATGTCTGCCGCAAGCTGCTTGAACTCCTCGTAGGACTGTACCTTTGGAGTGCTGAAGAACTCGGAGGAGGTATGGCCGAGCATGACCGGCACCTTCAAGCGTCTATTCTGCACGAACCTGTCGAACGGGGTGCCTACCTGGAACTTCTGATCAGCAACAGTCCCCCAGAAGCCGCCAAGCGCCACTGCCTTGTCCCGCAGATAGACTGCATCCAGCTTCCGCGCTTCGGCCAGAGAGGATACGCCCAGATATTTGAAGAACTCAATTCCGTCCCGCTCCGCGTCCTGCAGCGTTCCCCGGAGCGGCGGCAGCAGGGTTCCCGGGTACAGATCGGTGAAGATACCGCTTTCAACAATCGCCCGCTGAAACAATCCTTCGTTCTGAGGAGAGGTGAGCTGGCTCATGACACTGCCGCCGCCCGCCGACTGCCCGCCGATGGTGATATTGTCCGGGTCGCCCCCGAAGGCCGCAATGTTGCGTTTCACCCAGCGTGTCGCCGCCTGCTGGTCAAGGTTGCCGAAGTTAGCCGGTGCTTCAGGCGATTCCGCTGTAATCTCGGGATGACAGAGGAAGCCGAAGATATTCAGCCGGTAGTTAATCGTTACAACAACGATCCCCCGGCGGGCAATCCGTTCGCCGTCGAATTCCATCTCCGCCGGATGGCCTACCTGCAGCCCGCCGCCGAAATACCATACATACACTGGAAGCTTCTCGTCCGCCTGCTTGGCCGGGGTCCATACGTTCAGGTACAGGCAATCCTCGCTCATCGCAATATCAGGCTCAACCGCCCATTCACGGGTATAGATATTGTTGTCATCCAGCTCCTGTCTGACCTGCATGGAGACCGGCGCGAACTCATGAGCCAGCAGCACGCCTTCCCAGTCTTCCGCAGGCTGCGGTGCCCGCCAGCGGTTCTCGCCTACAGGCGGCGCTGCGAACGGTATTCCCTTGAAGCTCGTAATCCGGGGATCGGCTGCGGGCAAGCCTTTTACCGTACCGTTCTCCACATTGATCAATCTAAGCATGTTACCGTCTCCTTTACGTTTACATTGCCTACACCCCAAATTCTAATCAACCTACTAGCCCAAAACAATGATCTAAGCAGGATCATAATTGATCTATCCTCACATGCAGGTGCACGCCAAAAGCCCCCTCCGTGCGGAGAGGGTGTATTTGAAAATATTGTTATTAACTACGAATTAGAAGCAGCGGCACGGTGATCCGCCTTCACACAATCAATGGCAACCACAATCGCGACGATGACCGCCTCCAGCTCCTCATTCAAAACTTCAACACTGTAGCTGTCTCCCCAGGTGAACCACTTTTTGCTAACTTCCCCTACAACGGCTCCGCGCTGCAGGATTTGGAAATCCATGTCCCACCAGTCCCCGTGCACCTCAATATCCGCCGAATCTATCGAATAGCGCGCCTTGAAGAACGACAGCTCCTTTTTAATCGTCAATATCTCACGGCCATCCACTTCCACGAAGAACTTGGGCAGGAAGCTGAACACCTTCTTCGTAATCTGCGCAACTTCCCTTCCGCCTGCGTTCATAATCGAGAACGTCTTGGGAATGCGCATGAAGCTGCCCTCCACAACATACACATCCTGCTCCCGCTCATCCTTCACCGTAAACTTCTCACCTATGCTGAATACCTTTTGTTTGATGTAGAGTTGTTTCATGATTCGTACCTCCGATATGTTAGAGTCTGACCTACCTCAGATACGTATCCCTGCCTGTCACAGTTTCATATGCCGTTATTGAATACCTGCTACTCCTCTACCTTAACCACCTAACGTGAATTTAACCATAACAGCAACACCCGAACTCAACGTCAAGCGAAGATATTTCCCCGCTCCCTCTCCAAGTGCCCTGGTCTCTTCTCCGTTGACCGTTGCTGTTGTCCAAGGAATGCCCAATTTCAATTGGAGCTCGTTAGCATCAATCATGGATTCCAGGGTAACGCTCACCGATTTGGATTCAAGGTTCCACGTTAAAGTACGGACCTCCAGCAGGGTTCTGGCCATCAGCCCATGTATGGAACCTGCTTGCCATCCTGATGGCAAAGCCGGAAGAAGCTCTATTTCACCGGTACTCGAGAACAGCAACGCCTCATTCACCGCTCCTACTGTACCAAATAAGGTATCCGTACAATAGCAGTCATTTCTCCCGTTGGTGTCGTGGTCTGTCATCAGTGATGCATAGTAGCCGGAGTCCGTCATCATCGGCAAAAGCGAAGCGGCCACTTCGTTGCCGTCCTTTAACCGCGCGCAGACCAGCGCCTTGTGCATCCAGCCGTGCCCCGCCGTGGCGTCCGACGTATTGTATTTGTTCCGGTTCTCCATCGCGGTAATTGCCGCTCTTAAGAGCTCTGCATCGTTCTGCGTCTCATAGGCGGGCCAGGCCGGGTAGAGATGGCTCAAATGGCGGTGGTCGTTGTTCTCCGTATATTCGTTCATCGCCCATTCGCGCAAAGCGCCGTCCTTGTCCACCTTGTAGTCCGGCAGCAGCGCAAGTAACGCTTCCCATCTGGCGGCTGCCGCTTCGTATCCGTTACGCTTAACCGCCCGTTCAATAGTGATTACCATACCCAGTCCGTCCCTTGCTGCTGAAATATCCATACTGGCATTGGCTGTGAGTGTGCTATGGTAACCGACCGGGTGATTCTCCGGCGAATAGCCAGGGAGGAGCAGATATTTCTCGCCCGGATGCAGCTCCGTCTTCCCTTGCTCATAGCACGCTGTGCCATTAACATCCGTATAGTACTCCGGCGTACATAGCTGCTCCCAGAAATTAGCCTGCTTGGTTAACAGCGTAAGCAAAATATCTTGCTCTAAATCCAGATATCCCCTGCCGAGCAGCTCTGCGAATTCTTCATCCGTCAGCCCTCCGTCTTCAACGCTTAGAATCGGCTTCAGTTCGTGGATTCTCATGTACTCGTTGATGGGAATCTGCTGGTTGCCGTAGCACTGCCAATATTCGAAGATAGGAAGCAGACACCAGCTTGCCCCCGCATTCCAATATTGAAACGGGTAGTCGTTATCGTACTCCACATGCATCCCGCGGTCGATGTCCGAGTTGACCGATACCTGAAGCGCATCATGCATTCCGTAGGCCATTCGCGCATTGTATTCGAAATCGGGCGTATTCCGGAGGAAAAAAGTAATATACCCGAGTTGGGCAAGAGTCAAATGACCAGTATTCATAGCTGCCACCTGCAGATTCACATTGGCATCCAGCGTATAAATCCCCCGCCAGCCAGGATTCCACTCCCCGGTCCACATTCCATATAACCTCGGGGCGCTTGAGCCGCTGCAGCAGATCAAGGCATACCGCCCCTGATTGTACACCTGCTCCAAGAAAGCATGATGGATTCTTGATTTGCAAGCCTTCTGCGCGTTGATCAACGTTTCATTGTCTGCGGA
Organism: Paenibacillus sp. FSL H3-0469; assembly: GCF_038051945.1. Lineage (NCBI taxonomy): Bacteria > Bacillati > Bacillota > Bacilli > Caryophanales > Paenibacillaceae > Paenibacillus > Paenibacillus sp. FSL H3-0469. Next base: position 7,409,103 of record NZ_CP150302.1, on the reverse strand, counting down.
CTTGTCCTCGTTGTCACCTGCAAGAGAGAAACGTACGGCGTTAAATTCTGCGGCGTGCTTCCGGGCATGAGGCGCAAGGGCTGCATTGTAATCGAAGATGCCCGAAGCGTCCTGATATTTTACCGCAACAGCATTCGTAATCTGCAAAAGACCGTCCACTATCGCATAGCTCGTCTGGCCTGCAAAATCACCGGTCTTACCCATATGAAAGGTCCGGTCCGACTGCGTGATTAAGTACACGGCTTCCGCATCGTTCACTTGAATCACCGGATTCTGGTCTGCGCCGACATTCATCGGTTCATTCGTGTCCGCAAGCAGCACTCTCCTCCGGGTTCCGTTAATGACCACAACCCGGGTCAAGCCGGCGTATCCCCCATCGGCCAGCTCGCTGCCCGGGTAGGAAGGGTAATGGGCCACCTGTGCGATATAGTCCGCATCCGGATCAACCAGCTTCTTGTATTGGAGTGCGGTCACCTCGGTCGCCCCATCCTGCGCTTTGTACATCCCCGAAATGTCATCAATCGAAATGATCATGTTGATCTTGGTACCGGCCGACGATTGCGAGATCTTCGTAACCGATACATTGTCTTCCCTGGACGTAAAAGAGGTTCGGATCCACTCGCCGCCTTCATCGGAGTAGCGCACGCCGGTTTCCGCTGTCTCATAGTTGGTCCATCTTTCATAACCGGACACGGTTCCCTTATTCATGGCGCTTAACCGGAGCTGGTGCCCCGGATGATAGCTGTAGAGAAAGGTTCTTGCCCTGGTGGTCCCGTCCGCAAACGTAATCTTCCATTGATCATTAAGCTGGAAGACATTTCTCCTGGCCTCGGCCAGCTGTCCGGTCAATTCTTCCGGAATCACTCGCGGATCGCCAGACGGATAGTTGAACCACATATATTGATAAATAAAGCTGTCCGCATACGGCGCTCCCGATGTGACATATCCGTTCTCCCCGTTTCCGCTGACCATTCCGTCCCGCCATGCCCGGCCGGGATTGGACGCTGGAATCTCCGTGTAGGTGCTGGCATAATTCCCTTGTTCGTACAGGCGTGCAGATTGCAAATCATTCTTCATGCGATGATGCTCCCTCCCCCTCATTTGCCTCTTATTATAAAGAAGACCTGGCTTCAAGCGGCATTCACAGAAACGACGGATTCCCGCTTCGCATGTCGCAATTTCGCAGATCTGTTATAATAGGGGCACAAGCGGCAATGAGGAGCGGATAACCCATGAATTTACCGCCGATCCACCTGGAGAATATGAATTTGCGGATTACTGTCGGAGGACTAACACTGAATGTGCCCTATATACTGTTCGGCACGTTTCACCGTTCTTTTCCCGAGCATATCCACAGCAAACGAAGCTATGAACTGCATTATGTCCCGGAAGGGCAAGGTACGCTGATCGCGAACGGGCACAGTTATCCGGTCGTCCCGGGTACCTTGTTCATGACAGGACCGGATGTCGTCCACGAGCAGATTACGAATCCTTCGGACCCCATGTCGGAGTACTGTATCTGCTTCGAGCTGCTGGAAAACAAGCCTGCCCGGGATCAGGAGCTTGATAGCATCACCGGAACATTCGCACAGACACCATTCTGGATCGGCCAGGATACACAAAACCTGATGCCATTGTTTGAGCAGCTCTCCTTCGAGACTACCCGCAAATTCATCGGCTATCACCGGTATGTAAGCACGATTCTTGAACAGATTGTCGTCAAGCTGATCCGGAATTATATGGGTGACCAGCCGGCCGCTTCCATCTCACAGGCACCGCTGCAGACGCTCGACGATACCCGGCTGGCTGCCATTGAACACAGCTTTCTGTACCAATACCGCTTTATTACCGTACAAGCGCTGGCGGACACATTGGGCTTGAGCGTCAGACAGACGGAAAGAACGATCAGACAATTTTACGGCATGACCTTTACCCGGAAACGGACCATAGCCCGGTTAAATGCAGCTTCTCATTACCTGACCATGACCGCCATGACCATCAGCCATATCGCAGAAACGGTCGGTTATTCGTCGCTTGAGCAATTTTGCTCAGCCTTTAAGACACACTATGGAATGCCTGCGGGCAGGTACCGGTTATTACGTTCTGCTCAAATCTAAACATACCATTGCTCTTGCGTTGTATACAGCCTTGTATACTCGCCCTCTCTCTGGATCAGCTCACTGTGGCTGCCGACTTCGACGATCTCACCGGCCTTCATTACTACTATTCTATCCACATGCCGGCACAAGCCGGTCCGGTGGGAGACGATAATTGCCGTCTTGTCCTGTGCCACTGTGAGAAAATTCATCAGGATCTCATTCTCAATCAGCGGGTCCAATGCGCTAGTCGGCTCATCCATTACGATAATCTCACTCCTCTTGAATAATCCCCTCGCAATGGAGAGTTTCTGCCATTGTCCGCCCGAAAGCTCCAGTCCATCGAATTCTCTCCCTAGTGTACGATTGAGTCCGGAAGGATCAATATCCAGCTTAACCATTTCCAGCACCTCCAAGATATCACGGTCAGTATCAGACCTCGCCAAATCCGATATACAGATATTCTCTCTCAGAGTAAGTGAATATCTCATGAAATCCTGTGGAATGATAGAGATCATTTGGAAAAGAGCCTCCTGATTCAGACCCTCTAAGGCTTCTCCATCATAGGTAACTGCACCGCGCTGAACGGGGTATAGTCCCAAAATCAACTTCGAGAGCGTTGTTTTCCCGCTTCCATTTTCACCTATAACCGCTATCTTCTCACCTTTATGAATTTCCAGGTTAACTCCTTTAATCGTTTTGCGACCTGCGTTAGGATAAGTAAATTCAAGCTGCTTCAGCTTTATGTTTTCTGTAAGACTTTCTTTTTGCACTGATCCTTTACGCTCTTCAGGTAAGTCCAAAAAAGCATAATAATCCTTGGCAAAGGCTATTTTCTCAGGAAGGCTGCCCAGATCCATTAAGAACTTTTTCGTTTCATTCTGTACGGATAAGAAAGCCCCGATGCTTGCTCCGAACAAGCCTATGTTAATCTCACCGGATACGGTTAGGACCAGTGCGAGAACGACACTCGCCGTATAACCAATGCCACGAATCGTATCGCAGAATAGCAAAGATAATGCATCCTTTTTACTGAATTCCCATAACTCCTTATCTATCTCAACTCTTGTTTCTTTGAATTGCTCTCTTAAGTACTGGTCGAACCCCATAGTTCGCATTTCTTTCACTGCGGTCTTATCATTGAACATTTCCCACAAGTAATCCCTATAGCGGACTCGTTTGGTTTGTCTCTTCTTCAGCGCATAGAAATCCTTACCACGCAGCCTTCTCGCAATAAAGTAGGGCATGACTGTCAACAAAGACAACAGAATAAACAGCAGATTGTAGCTGGCAAGCACAGACACCAATGAAATAATACTGATAGCGCTTGTAGCAAATACCGCAGATGACATATAAATTTGACTTAGAATTTCACGGTTTACACAGTCCATAGCTCTAGCTTTGATGTTCATGGTCTCGGAGTCCTCATACAGGATCAGCGGTAACCGGGAGCTCTTATGTGCTATAGCCTGTTTATGATAATCTGTGCATCGTTCATAGACCCCGGCATTGATCGTGATATTAGAGATAAACTGAAGGATTTGCTTTAATACATAGCCTGCCAGCAGAACTCCTCCATAGAAATAAAGAGGATACCCCTCCGTTTTTCCCTGCGAATAAGAATAAACCTCGTTAAAAAGACCGGCTGAAATTATCGTTATAAATACCGGAAAAATGCCCTCGAGCAAATAATACAGCGGAGACAAAACCCCTGACCAAGGAGCAGCCTTTAACGTTTGTTTGTATACTCTGAGCACAATCACCAGCGGTGTGTATCTATCCTTCATGGTTATCACTGTCCCTATACCAAGAGCTTTGCTTGCTCCATAGATTTGCATACATACCCTTCTGACTGATTAAGTGTTCGTGAGTTCCGTCTTCCGCAATAGCACCGTCTTGTAGCACTAAGATACGGTCAGAGAACCTGGCGCTCGCCAGACGATGAGAGATAAATAAGCAACCCTTCTCCCCCATCATATCTCTAAAAGTTGCGTACAATTCACTTTCAGCCACCGGATCTAATGCCGCTGTCGGTTCATCCATAATCATGAAAGGGCAATCTGCCAGATAAGCACGGGCCATGGCAATCTTCTGCCATTGTCCTCCAGACAGATCTATACCGTTCTCCGCAATTTTCCCTAAAGCCGTATCCAAATCAGACAGAAACCCATCGGGTGCTGCCTTGGTCAAAGCGCCTCTAAGGTCATTGTCATTTCCTATTTTGGCGATGTTGCCAAAAGCGATATTCTCTCGAAGAGTCAATGAATACTTGCCGTAATCCTGAAAGATAATCCCTATACTGTTTCTAAGATTTTCTTGACTGATCTGGTTCAAGGGTACACCATCTATCAATATCTCTCCGCGATCTGGAACATACAGCTTCATTAACAGCTTTACAATTGTCGATTTACCGGCCCCATTCCCTCCAACCAAAGTAATATGTTCATGCTGATGAATGGTGAAGGAGACCTTCTTCAGCACCTGCTCTGCAGTCCCCGGATAGGTAAAACAAATATCTTTAAATTCTATGAACGGATGAGCTGCAGAGTTGAGCGTCGCAGAATGTCCGGATAAAGCGGTATTGTGCCGCTCTGGAAGCCGCATGAACATTTCATAATGCATAATCTCCATACAACGATGAGACAGCCGGGAGAACAATAATGACAGATCATCTGCAATTCCCAGAATACTGCCGGATGCTCCAATCAAAGAAACGAACAACCCGACAGAAACCCGTCGTTCCATGACTCCATATATCAGCTCAAAGATTACTAATCCGATCCACATCAGTAGTAAAAAGCTGCTGGCAGCAAAATAGCGATGAGACTTTATCGTCGTCATCAACCGCTCTTTTAGCACCTTTTCCGATTTTTGTTTCCATTTACTCTGTATGTATCCGACCGCACCAAATACCTTGAGTTCAAGCAGGGATCTTTTATCACTAAGCAGTCCCCCCAGATAGGATAATTCCCGCTCCTCCCGGGATTGGCTGGTAAACAGCCCGTTCATCATTTTCATCGCTTTGAAGTTCAGTACTACCATTAGTGTGAAGATTATCAAGAAGGCCACAGTAAACCAGCCCGATACCTGTAAAAAGATAGCCATCAAGCTCACTAAGCTGACCAGCTGCGATATCATCGTTAAGGTCTGGATCAGCACCTCCAGAATCTTCTCATCCGGGTGATTTCCCATCTTATTCAAATAATCCTGTACCTTGGAATCCTCGTAGCAGGAGTACTCTATCCGGTTAAATTTCTCCACAATTTCTTCCATAAAATCCTTGTTCAGCTTACTTCTTAAGCGTAGGGTAATCATACTGTCCATGAAGGTGCTATTCGCTGTGAAGAGCAAGGTAGCTACCAAGGCTGCTCCCCATTGGACAAGCTGATTCAGCGGAACACCATTATTGATATAACCTTGTAAAGAATCAATCAGATGCTGTGTTATGTATAGCGTCAGTGGAGTAGTCAGAGCAAGCAGCAGGATTTGTAAGAACTTCAAGATGATCAGATAGGGAGCATATTTGTATAAAATAGCGATGTATTTCATGGCTTGCTTAAGCATAATCTCATTCATTCTCTCCTTCATCATTTCCTAAAATATAACTATAATTCAGGAAATCTACAACCTGTTGGATTACAGGGATTGACAATTGATTGAAGTGGTAATAACATACGTTACATAACAGTTGTTATTTTTAGTTTCAGTTGAAGGAGTTGAGAAAAATACCGCCAAAAGCAGAAGTTACTAGAGAACAGATCTCCCTTACAGCATTCGAACTAACCCGCCAAGCCGGATTCGAGGTGCTGACAGCCAGAAATATCGCGGTAAAGCTAAAATGCTCTACTCAACCTGTCTATCGATTGTACAAAAGTATGGAAGAGGTCAAGGAAGACGTATACAAGCGTATTGTTGATTTCGCATTAAATGAGATCAAACAATACAGCAATGAGAAGAATGAACCCGCAATGAACCTGGCAGTAGGTTGTTTATTTTTTGCTCAAGCAGAGAAGCATCTGTTCCGATTATTATTTTTATCTGAGTACAGCAGTGACTACACCAAGAATAATGATGACCTGCTCTCAGAAGAGATCTATCAGGCGTTTCTTCAGTTAGATCCTCAGCTATGCACGATGAGCACAATAAAAACCCGGGAAATGTTCAAGAAGCTTTCGGCATATTGGCTCGGAATTGGAGTTATGATCCACATGAACTCGCAGGAACTAACCATTGACGACGCGATAGTCATGCTTGAGGAAATGTATTATGTATTGAAATGTAGTGCACTTTCCAAAAAATAATTACTGAAGAGGAGAAACATGATTACATTTCTGACTCATTATTATAGACAGGGTGATACACCATTCCGCAGCCTAACCGCATTAAGTGATTCTGATGCAATTCAAGTTATGGAGACTTTATATGTGGATAACCCGGTAGCCGATAGATTCAAGGAACCTGCTCAATATTTACATAATAGACGGCAAGCTGAACAATGGGTAATGAGTGAATTCATAGAACAAGGGGGAAATCCCCAAGAAAATTATCCACTCTACGCAGTGCTGGGCTACTCTCAATGGATGGAAGATCACTTGTCTGCCCTTGAATTAAGCAGAATCCGTGTTCCGCTCAGTGTTTTTTCGCACCAGGATATAAGCTTCACTTATCCCGATAGCATGGTTACCTATTGGCTAGGGGCAGATAAGGAATCTGCTCATTATCAATCACAGTATCATGGGAGAATCTTTACTCTCTCAGACTTAGCTATGTTAGCGGATATTTACGGTGCACCAGAGGATAAAGGCAGAACTGCACTTTGGGAAGGTATGGGCCCTTACATTGAATACATTGAAGCTCAAATCTGGAATCCACAGCCCCTTTACGATTACTTAAATTCAAAATCATTTTAATTAAACTTAAAACACGACAGCATCAAATTACATGCTGTCGTGTAAATGTAAATGAGAATTCACTATTGCTCTCCAATCATCTGCAGCTCAATCTGCTTCATCCGGTACAAGTAGCCCTCTTGTTCCATTAGCTCCGCATATGAACCCGTTTCGATCACCCTGCCCTGCTCCATGACGATAATCCTGTCCATCCCTTCCAGGCCGGTAAGCCGGTGGCAAATGAGCAGTAAGGTATCTCCGGCGGACTGTTCGTAGAGATGGGTTAATACGCGCCCTTCCGTGACATAATCCAGCGAAGATGTAGGTTCATCCAGCAGCCATAACCGCCCTTTGCGGAGCATGACCCGGGCCAGAGCCAGACGCTGCTTCTCGCCGTCGGACAGGTTCTCTCCTTTTTCGAATACAACATCGGTTAATGCCATATCCGGCAATTGGGCCTTAGCTAGAGCTACTAACAATACTTCGTCAGACTGTTCTTCTCCATTCAGCAGCAAGTTATCACGGACCGTTCCGCGGAAAAAATGGCTTTGCTGCAATACGACATTTGAGGCTTCCCAAATGCCTGACTCATCCAGCTCTTGTACCGAAATGCCGTTAAAACGTATGGCTCCAGATGCAGGCGTACGCAGCTTGAGCAGCAGATCGATCAGGGTGGATTTGCCGGATCCGCTTGGTCCAACCACAGCCGTTCGGGAGCCGGCCGGGAGGTGTAGTGACACTTCCGTCAGCGCGGGCCGCCACTCGTCTTCATATTGGAATGTAACGCCGGACAGCTCTACCGAAACAGGCTCTCCTGCCGCCAGGGTGCGGCCCGGCTGCACAGGTAAATCACCGGAAGTCAATACGGTTTCAGTCAGCCTTTTGGCCGCGTGCTCACTGTCTTGCTTATAGGCTGGTAAAGTAGCCATGGCCGCTGCTTCTTCGAACACCGTCTGTGAGGCCATAACAAGCATCGCTAAGAATACGCCTGCCAGCGCACCTTCCATAATTAGATAGGCCCCTAGCGTCAGTACACCCCACGATATAAAAAAGGTTACAAAGGTGTGCATCGCCTGTCCGCGTAACAGATGACCTGCTGCACGCTGCTGCTCTGCTGTCAGTGCTGCCGAAGCCGCCTGAAGCTGCTGCTCCCGCTGCGGCAATTGCCCGTACACCTTCAGATCACGGTAGCCATACAATACTTCGGTGACTTCCGTTGACAGCAGCGCCCGCTGCTTACGGACACGGCCGTGTACCGTCCGCTGGCCCATCAATACGATTCCCGGTACAACCCATGCAGTCAGCAGCATTCCTGTTACAAACAAGCAAGCCATCCAGAATGAATAAGAAGCACTGAACACCATAGTTGCCAGAAATACCGTGATGACGATAACCGGCGGATAAGCAACACGCAAAAAATAATTCTGCAGGCTCTCTACATCCCCGACAATCCGTGCAAGCAGATCTCCGCTGCGGTTCTTGTTCAAGATACCGGGCGTTAACGGGATCAGCCTGGCAAAAAAGCCTGTGCGCAAACGGCTAAGCATGGAAAAGGTTGCTCTGTGCGAATACAGGCGTTCTCCGTAACGGCTTGCCGCCCGGAGCAAACCCAGCAGCTTGACCAGCGAGGTCAGTACGATCAGGGTGTAGAGCGGCGGCATGAAGACCGTCTGTGAAATCAGATATCCGCTCGCGGAGAAGAGGGCCACACCGGCTGCGCCGGCAATAAACCCTCCCAGAATCGACAGGAGAATATCCTTACGCTCCGCTATCATGGCCTTGGACAAAATCGCCAGTTCATTCATGCTGACCCTCCTTTTCGCTGCATATCAACCATCTCGGCATATTGAGGCATACGTTCAAGGAGCTCGTCGTGAGGTCCGGCCGCTGCTAATACTCCATGGTCCATAAACAAAATATTATCCGCTTGCCGGATCGTGTATAACCGGTGTGCGACTGTGATCATCGTGGCCTTTTGGGCCAGCGCTGTTATGGAGCTTTGCAGGATTTGTTCGGTCTGCAAGTCGAGACCTACTGTAGGCTCATCGAACAAGATCAGGGCCGGACGTTTCAAGAATGCCCGCGCTAAAGCAAGACGTTGCTTTTCCCCTCCCGACAATCCCCTGCCGCCCTCCCCGACATGGGTGTCCAGTCCCTGCTCCAGTCCGGCAACCAGCGCTGCAAGTCCCGCTTCCTCTGCGGCCTGCCTGATTTCTTCCCTGGAGACCTCACGTCCGGCGCCGATGGCGATATTCTCAGCAAAGGTACCGGCAAAAATATAGGGATGCTGAGTAATGTAGCTGACCTGCTCAAACCACGAGTCTTCCTCCCACGCTGTCAGCGGGCTTCCGTTCACCGTCACTGTCCCTGATACCGGCTTCAAAAGCCCGGCAATGAGATGGAGTAAGGTTGTTTTGCCCGAGCCGCTGTGGCCGACGATGGCAACATGCTGTCCGGGTTCTATGGAGACAGACCCAGCCTTAAGCTCGAATGAACCGGGTGCATAGTGGAAATGTACACCATTGAGCGCAATGGATGGCGGCAGCTTGAGCAGCTTGGCTGAGGACTGCCCTCCCCCGTCCGGCTGTGTGCCGGTACCGCCGCCTATTTCCGCAAGCATCTGCTCCACCTTACGGACCGCCCCCATACTGGTCCGCCCGCTGTGAAAAGCGGTTCCTGTATTCTTGAGCAGGTTAAAGAACTCGGGAACAAGCAGCAGGACAAGAAAAGCTGTGTGGAACGGCATGGATTTGAAAACGAGCAGTTGAATAGCCAATTCAAGAGCAACAATCCCGATGCCCAGCATGACGATCGATTCCAGCATAAACGTATTCGTAAAGGCAACCTTCAAAATATCCATGGTCGCATCACGGTAACCCAGGCTGCTGCGCTCAATCTGCTGCTGCTGGCGGCGGGATTGTCCGAAAATTTTTAAGGTCACCAGCCCTTGAAGCGAATCCAGGAAGGTGCCGGAGAATTCTGCGAGCTGCGCATATTTTTCTTCGGATTTATTCTTCGTTTGCAGTCCCACCAGAATCATAAACAGCGGGATGAACGGTGCCGTAAACAGCAGAATGAAGCCGGTATTCGCATGTAAGGTAAAGGTAACGGCCAGAATCAGAACCGGGATGATCGCTGCTTCGGCCATCCGCGGCATGTATTGACTGAAGTAACTGTCCGTCTCGTCCACTGCGTCCAGCGCCACACTGACCTTTCCTCCCGTCTGCCCCCGCAGTGTTGAAGGTATGGACGCATGGGTAAGCTTCTGCAGCACGGCTGAACGCATATTTGCCTTAGCGGCGGCAGCCATAGTTAGGCCAACTTTTCCGTTTGCGTATAACAGTAAACTGCGGATCGCCATCACTGACAGCAGAAGAGCGAGCAGCAGAGCAACCGAGGATAAGGAAGCCTTCTCCACGAACACCCGCTGGACCGCTTCCGCCAGCAGCCCGGCCTGACTTACGATCGCAATGCCGAGCAGGAGCGACAGGAGGGTCAGCATAACCAATCGTTTGCGTTGCCTAGACATTTGCTCAGCGATCAGGCTTGTTGTCTTGTTCATTTATTTCTTTCCTTTCACATAATCTGCGTCAAAGAGAAACAGCTTGAACACCAGAATCAGGGAAGGAATCAGCAAGCACATCCCGCCGATGAACACAATGACCAGCGCCAGGCCCATGGCCGGTGAAGTGATGCTGTTCCCGATCGTAATGAACGGGTCCAGAATATAAGGATACTGCCCGATGCCGTAAGCGAAGAAGGCGCAGAGAAATTGCAGCATGATGCTTATGAATGCCAAGCCGTAACGGCGTCCGCTGTATAGCAGCCACATGGCAAGCATGAAGAACGCTACGGACAGCGCAAGCAGCCACCATAGATCCATCATATTTTGAAAATGCCGCTCATTGTGCTGGCCCAAATAAATAAAGGCCGTCAGCGCGATCACAATCGTCGGCGTGCTCCAGAACAGCGCATAAGTACGCATAAGCTTCAGTGCATTATGATCCTCAGCCCGGGAAGCATAAAAAGCCAAGAAGGAGGCGCTGATGAACAGCACGGATACAATCGCCAAGCCTACAATGCTCCAGGATAAGGGGTTCGTGAACAAGGTCCAGTAATCCAGAGACACGGTCTCCCCTTGCTTAAAGATAAAGCCGCCTTCCGACAGGGTAAGCGCCACGGACAAGGATGCGGGAATTAGCAGGCCCGAAGCGCCATACAGAAACAGATATACGATGTTATTTTTGGAGCCGTAATTCTCGAACGCATAGAACGAACCGCGGATCGCGATGAGGATAACAGCAATACTTCCCGGAACTAGCAGCGCCGAGCCGTAATAATAAGCGGTGTCCGGGAAAAAGCCGACAAGTCCAATGTAAAAAAAGACGAAAAACACATTCGTAATCTCCCAGACAGGCGATAGGTAGCGGGAGATCAGACGGTTGATCAGATGATCCTGCTTCGTCAGCCGGGCATAAAAGGCAAAGAACCCGGCTCCAAAATCAATGGAGGCCACAATTAAATAGCCGTATAAAAACAGCCAGAGCACTGAAATTCCAATCAGCTCATAACTCATTTTGCGCGCTCACCCCTTGCTGTTGATTTGTCGCCGGGAGGCTGATTCCACTTCTCCATCTCGGTTTCTGCCGGATTGTCCTTGAACATGCGCCGCAGCACAAGAACACAGACAGTGCCTAACAGGATGTACAGCAACAGGAATACAAAAAACAGGATTCTCACACTCGGTGATGCCGTAGCCCCCTCTTCTACACGCATGTATCCCCTTAAGATCCAGGGCTGGCGCCCGATTTCAGCGTAAAACCATCCCAGCTCGACTCCCAAAAAAGCAAGCGGCGCCCCTAATGCGATCGCGCGAAGCAGCCATTTGTTATGCTCATTGCGTTTTTTCCAGAATACAAACAGGAAATACAGGAATGAAATACCTAATAGAGCGAACCCTATACCGACCATTAGATCAAACAAATAATGAACCAGGAGCGGCGGCCGCTCATCCGCAGGAAATTCATTCAGACCGGTTACCTCTGCATTGAAATCGCCAAAGGCGAGGAAGCTGAGAAATTTGGGAATGTGCAGTGCGCCCAGCACCTCATGCTCTGCGTTAAGCCACCCTAACAGAATCAGATCTGCTCCGCTCTCCGTTTCAAAATGCCACTCTGCCGCTGCCAGCTTCTCCGGCTGATGCTCCGCCAAAAATTTCGCAGATACATCTCCAGCAAGTGCGTTCAGCAGTCCAAACACCATCACTACGGCCATCATCAGCTTCAGCGCTTTTTTATGGTATTCCGAGGCGCCCTTCCTCAGGAGTGCAAACGCGGCTATGCCTGCCAGCAGTGCGGCCCCGGTCAGATAGGCTGAGCTTAAGACATGGAACACCTTGGAGAACGTCGCTGTATTCAGCATCGCCTCGACCGGATTCACAGCTGTGAATTGTCCTCCCGCCATGGCAAAGCCCTCAGGCTGATTCATGAACCCGTTTACAGTTGTGATAAACACAGCGGACATCCCGGCACCGGCAACAATCGGGATCGTAAGGAGCCAGTGGATATACGGCTTTTTGAAGCGGTCCCAGGTATAGAGATAAATGCCCAGGAAGATCGCCTCAAAAAAGAAAGCAAATACTTCCATAAATAGCGGAAGCGCAATCACGTTACCGGCAAGCTTCATGAAATTCGGCCAGACCAAGGCCAGCTGCAGTGAAATCGCCGTACCTGTCACCACGCCCACGGCTACAGAAATGACAAACCCGCGGGCCCATCGCTTGGCCATCAGCGTGTAGTGAGCGTCTTTTTTGCGTATGCCCATGAATTCTGCAATGGCGATCATTAGCGGAACCCCAACGCCAATTGTTGCGAAAATAACGTGGAACCCTAGTGTCAAGCCTGTCACCAGTCTGCTCCACAGCACAGTATCGATGCCCATAACGTTAGTGCCTCCTTATCCAAGCGGTTAGATATTTTGAATTATTATATCTTTAATTTTAAGTAAAACGGTTCCGGTCACCTTATTGCCTTCAAACGTTCATGAAAGTCTCAATTCTTTCTTACATCTTGGTGAATACGGCCCAAACTACTCTTTTGGGCTATTGTTTGGTTGGGGGGTAACGTGGTAGGGGACTGATCTGTGAATAAAAAAACAGCGGCAGTCTAAGACCTGGTAAAGAAAGTCTTAAGCTGCCGCTGCTATTGTTAAACTGTGACCCAAAATAATGGCTAGGATTAATACAAATCTTTTGAAATTTTTTTGGGCCATATATTCCATTCTAGGGATCATCAAGCTGTCATCTGTCATTTGCATTGTATCGGTTTGAATAACTGAATTTTTTAAGAATGTAATATTCATACAGCACTTGATACACTGTTACAAGTTGGAAAGAGTTTAACTCCCCCATATACCCAGTTCAGTTACACGGCCACTATTAATAATATAATAACTTGTAGCCGCTAACACCTCTTGATATTTAGAAGGTAGTTCAACACTCTTCTTAATAGCTGGCTGAACAATAATAATTTTAGCAGTAAATAACTTATTTTGTTTCATTAATTTTTCGAGTTTATTAAATTCGCCTTTTCTCATTACGCCATGGTTGCTTTTTCTACGGCTTTTTATTTTATCCAATAAAGTCCCCCTCGATTTTAACCATATTGTTGATTTTATTGCTTGTTGTGTGACTTCATAAATATCGCCTAAATCTCCGTTAAATTTTTTTCCTCCCATCGCTTTTACATGAAAAAGAACAACTTCAATCATGTGCTCTGTTTCTTTGATAGTGATGTAGTCGGCTATTTCTCCTGAGCCATGATCATAGAGCATATAATCAAAATTATCTTGTTCGATCAGTATTTTATCTAATGCATCTTGAATAGAAATTTGACCTGGTGTAGCTTGCCCAAACTCACATCTAATATCTGTGTCATACTTTTCCCAGGCAATATTATTTATGTTGTTGCTAGAAAAAACAATTGCGTCGGGTGCACCAGAACATATTTCATTCCCTTCTATTACAGAGTCATCAGTTGTTTTTAAAACCAATGGATAATTATTAAGATATTCCGCTAGTAAGACTTTATTTTTACCGTCTTTCAATAGCATAGCAGGCTCCGGAGAAGAGTAAGTTCCATTAACACAGTAAACAACTATTTCTCTAAGCTTAGATAAACATACTTCAATAATAACTTCTTCCTCTGATACAGATATAATTTCTAATGATGCATCTGTAAGAATAATCTCAGATACTTTATCTACGCTCAACATAAGTGCTGGTGGTGATGTATATGTTCTGTCAGAAAAAAAACAAAAAAATATCTTTTCAGGGAATTTAATGAGTCTCCTTGGCAATGGCATCAAATCATAATTAGTGTTAGTCTTTACTTCCATTTTTTCATTAGCAATTTTAGCCCCATACGAATTACACCATTTAATGTATTCTGGTATTACTACATATGAGCTGCTCCATATTTTCGATCCACTACTATAACCGATAGTAATTGATCCAGCTTCTGCAACCGCTTTGCAAAACACATGTCCTGCTGAGTACATTTTTCCGGTAACCGGATTGATCGCAGATGCTACATTTGAACCAGCATAGATACGATATGACTCACCAGTCTCCGCGAATCTACTTTGCATACCGGTGTTAAACATTTCGAATTCTTGCAACTCACCTAATACGCGATGAATTTCATTCCTTGGAATTTTGTCATAACTGGTAGTGAATGCTTCTGCTATCAATTGATAATCCATTTCGCTTTTCATTTGTGAATATATAAAGAGCAGCGATGTTTCTTTTTGGTAATGTACAATGAAGAGAAAATTTTGAATGTCCAACACTTGGTCGGTATCAGACCATTTCGGACGATTTTTTAATGTTCCAATGCCTATCACCGTATTATCCGCAGGATTTCTATAGATATTCTCTCCCACACGACATATTTTTGGGAAATCCCCGTTAATATCAAAACCCGATATATGATAAACTTTCGCATGGCAATTAGGTCTTAAACTATGCAAAGTGATAATATCTTCTGACATAGTTAAACCGTCATCTCGAACGTACTCGCTTAGATTTTTTTTTACTTCTTCTTCTTTGCGAATAGTTCTCTCGCTCATGGTCCACTATTATTTCTTGCCAAATAGCATCACTAGAAAAAAGCTTGAAATTTTCCACCATCAATTCTTCATCATTCATGGCAATAAATTTTGCAACACCAATATTTTCAGCATTTGTTCGTGCAAATCTGCCAATGAACTGGAGAGTATTAGCAAGAGATTTATGAGGATCATGAATAGCAGCTATTTTCAAATTAGGGAAGTCAAATCCTTCTCCTAACATATCAACACAAATGATTCCATCAATCTTTCTTTCTTTTAATGCGCTAATACTCAGTTCTACAGTCCTGAAAGACATAGAGCTATCTATGCGTTTTAAAGTTAAAGCTGTTTCGGTTTTGTAAAGATGTTCTAGGTATTTAGCCTTCTCTTTAGTATCAGTTCTCACCATAAGGTAATGATCGTATCCTTGCTGTCTATCGTTTAGAAATAAACGTTCTGCTTCTTTTGCAATGAGTTTATCTTTTTCAGGTGCCTCATCAATCGGGATGTAAAGAATTTCACCAAAAATACCATCACGGTGAGCCATTGACAACGGATAAGTATATAAAATTTCGCCCTTGATCTCTTTACGATCCATGCGAAAAGGCGTAGCAGTGAATAAAAAATGGTTCGATTCCTTCATGTTTATAAGGATCTGTTGCCATGTAAGTGCCGGTACATGATGCGCCTCATCTATTAATACTAAATCAAATAAATTACTAATATCACTTTCAGATAAGGACAATGCGCATTGAGGAGTTGCAATAATAACATCTGCAGCTTCAACAGTAGATTGAAGTTCAATAGAATATTTATTTTTCAGTTCATAAACAGCTGGCGGAGTAATTTCATTCGTAAAAACCAAAGCCTTTTTCAGTGTTTTAAGCTCTGAAAAGTCGTTAAAGATTTGTCCACGAACCATGACACTTGGTGTTACAATTAAAACTTTCATGCTATTCGTGATATATGGTGCCATCATTAAAACGGCCGTCTTTCCTGATCCTGTTGGCATGACAACTATACCAGCGATTTTTTTCTGCAAAGTATTAAATGAAGCAATCGCATGAATAGCGCCTATTTGAGCATTCCTCAGTCCAAGCGTTCCATCAGTCGAAATAGTATAACGTAGATCATTATATCTTTCTGAGAAATGACTCATTTACTATTCTCCTTTCACTAATCATAATGTGGATTTCATTACTTTGTTCTGTAAATTATTCATTCTCCAATATAATTTTTTAATCAATCTTATTATCTAAGGAAAACATGTTCAATTATTAATTTTTCAAAATTTACATGTTCATCAAATTAAGCAAAGGCATTTAACACGTTGGAGTAATTCTTTAATGTTCTTATTTATTACTCTTCCCATCAATAATGGTATCGCTTCTTCTAAGCTTAATCAGTAACATGAGTATATAACTATTTACGAACTGCTAACTTGGTTACTTGATTTATTATCTGAGGCATACATTATGACTCCCTTATTGGTTGTTATGCGAACCTTATGCGTTTCTTGCTGTCATTTTATTAAAGAAAGGGGAGCCAACAGTCACTCCCCCTATGTTGTTATTTGTTTTGATCTTTTAGAATTTGAGTCAGTGATTTGTCGCCATGCTGTTTTCTTAAGGTCCCAAGCTCCATGTCACTTCGAACCCCAAAATCAACCCCATACTTAGCTTCGATATTCCCAACCTTTGTGTCTGCACGCTTCTGACGATATTGACCATCCTTATTACGATCACGCATTTAAATTCCTCCTCACAATGTTTGTTATTGCATAAGGAAAATACGGATTTCTAAAGGCTAGAATTACATCTGTTAAATCTGTGCAGAAAATGATTTTTCACTTAAGATTGTGGATGTCCTGTTTTTGATTTCCTCACCCGCACCGGCTATACCCGCAATTCCCGCAGGTCTTACATCCCTCAATATTAATCAGCGAGGCACTCCCGCAGGAAGGGCAGAGATCCCGCGAAGCAGTAACGTGGCTGTGCGCGTCATGACCGCCGTGGCTATCGTTCGTTGCTACCGGAGGAACGGTGGATTTCAGCTCAGCGCTCAGCGCCTCGTTGAAATCAAGCTCCAGTGTAGCCGCTATGGGCGCTGGGATATGGTCGTCATGGGCGTTGTTCAGCACATGGGTCTCCAGGGCTTTGGCTACTGCGTCGGCGATAGACTCGACGCGATTCGCACCGAAGCCGATGGCGCCGGATCCGCCGATGCCCTTGAGGTGCTTGATCAGCAGGCCGACCTTCTCGCCGTGGTCGCCATAGCGCAGGAACAGCGAGCAAACTCGACCGAGGGCTTCGGCCATGGCGAAGACGTCAGAGCCAGCCTTGCCGACGTTCAGGAAGATTTCGGCCGGGATGCCATCAAGGTCATTGATGGTGATATACGCCATGCCGAACGGTGTGTTGATCTTATAGGTCGCTCCGCGCAGCACCTGCGGACGCTTCTTGTATTGTTTGTCTACTCCGCTGGCCCCTGGCAGGCCCGCCGATGCTTCCATAGTCATTGGCTTTGCAACTACAGTAGCCGGAGCTGCCTGTTTTGCTTCCTTAGCCTCCACCGACTTAACTTCAGCTGCCTCTTCCTTCTTGTCTTCCTTCTTCGCCGTTTCCAGCACCTGCACATCACGGCTGCCGTCACGGTAGATCGTCACGCCTTTGCAGCCCAGATCGAAGGCCATTTCGTACAGCTCGGCGGTCTCTTCTACCGTGAAGTCGGACGGGCAGTTCGCGGTCTTGGAGATGGAGCTGTCCACCCAGCGCTGAATAGCGGCCTGAGCACGGATATGATCCTTAGCGGACAGGTCCATCGAAGTGACGAAGTATTCCGGCAGCTCCTCTCCCGGATGGGCTTCCAGCCATTCTTGAGCGATCGGCACGAACTGCTCGTCATAGCCGAGACGGCTCTGGCGGAAATATTTGAAGGCAAAATACGGCTCGATGCCTGTAGATGTACCGACCATGGTTCCTGTGCTGCCGGTAGGGGCCTGGGTGATTACAGTCACGTTACGCATGCCATGCTTACGGATCGATTCGCCGACCTCCGGGTACACCTCGGTAATATTCCGCATAAAGCCGCTCTGCAAATATTTGTCGGTGTCAAACGCCTGGAATGAGCCCTTCTCTCCGGCAATCTCCGCAGAAGCCAGATAGGCCTCGCGGGCCATGAAGCCGTAGAGCTTGTCCAGGAACTCCAGCGATTCGGGGCTGCCGTAGCGGATATTCAGCTTAATCATCAGCTCAGCCAGTCCCATGGTGCCGAGGCCTACGCGGCGTTCGAGCTTCTGGTTCGCTTCATTTTCCGGGAAATGATACGGTGTCTTGTCGATAACATTATCCAGGAAACGCACGGAATAACGGGTAGTTCTCGCAAGATCTGCCCAGTCCACATCATGGTTATCGGCATCGTAGAACTTGGAGAGATTGACTGCGGACAGGTTGCACACGCCCCAGCCGGGCAGGCCCTGTTCCCCGCAGTTATGAGCCACAACACCGCCAGCGATCAGGGAGTGCGTAACAGGCTCAGTAATATCGTATACCGTCACAACCTCGCCTGCTTCGATACCAACGACTTTGGAGATAAACTTTTCATTTTTGCGGGAAGGTCTGGCAATGCGCTCCAGTGCCTCTTGTTTTCTGGTAAGAAGCTTGAAGCCGATCTTATTCTTGAATTCCAGGATGTTGTTGCCGCTTAGGATAAGCTCATAGAATCCGCTGTGTCCGTCGCTATTGATGGAGCTGTTAATTCCGAAATTAAGCAGCAGCAATTGAACGCCTTGAAGCAGCTTCTTCGAAGCTGAAGTCAGCCGTACCGAACGGTGCATCTCATCTCGGTCATATACCGTTCCGTCTGCCGAGAATAATCCTTGCAGGAACGCAACAACGGTCTCACGTGAAGCGCTATACAGTGCAGCCGGAACCTCTTTCTCACCGGCTCTAACCGCCTTGACTCCAAGTCCCTCAAGCTGTTCGCGGACCCAACCCTCACCAAGCTGATCCTCAGCCGCAAACCCGCCTTCACCGGACTGCAAATATACACAATCCTCTGCATTCAGGTTCCGGGCCTCTTTCCAGCCGGAGTCGGTAAATAAGCGGTGCTCAGGCGTAACGGATAGCACAACCCCATTTTGCAGCGAGATCTTCAAGGTTTCTCTGGTCCCAGTCGGGAACACTGTAGCCCGTCTCATCTGTAGACCTGGAACTTCATAGCTTCTGCCGCCGACCACTTTGGCCTGCTCGACTAGTCTCAAATCGGTTCCCACCAGGAAGGATTCCGTTCCAACCTTCTTATATAACTCTTCAATGGTTAAAAGTCCATATTCCGTTGCAATACGGGTATCCGGGTGGAAGCACGGATTGGTACAAATGATTGGATTGAAATACCAGCTATTAGACATCTGGTTATAATACTCCATGAAAACAACGCCCGGCTCCGCTGATTTCCAGGCCGATTCGATAATCGTCTGCCAGATATCGCGCGCTCTGACGGTACGGTAAGGAATGACGCGGCGGTTATCGGCCTTCCATTTATCGAGATCGCCGTCCCACAGGGTGTCATAATCCGGGTCAGTCGTATCGGGGAAGACCAATTCCCAATCCAGATCCTCCTTCACGGCCTTCATGAAGCTGTTGCTCACGCATACCGATAGATTGGCGTTCGTCACCTGGCCCATCGTCTGCTTCACGGTAATGAAATCCAGCACATCCGGGTGCCAGTCGTTAATCATCAGCATCAGCGCACCGCGGCGGCTGCCGCCCTGTTCAATCAGTCCGGTAGTGTAGCTGAAGAGGCCACCCCAGGAGACAGAGCCGCTGGAGGAACCGTTCACCCCACGGACAATAGCGCGGCGCGGACGCAGCGAGGACAGATTGATGCCAACCCCGCCGCCGCGGGCCATAATCTCGGTCATCTCGGAGAGGGTCTCCATGATGCCGCCCCGGCTGTCTTTTGGAGAGGGAATAACATAGCAGTTGAATAACGTAAGCTCTTCGCTTGCCCCGGCGCCAGCCGCAATCCGTCCCCCTGGAACCAGCTTCCAGTCATCCAGAATGGAGCGGAACCGGCTGGTCCACTCCTCCTGAAGCTCGGGTGTCTTCTCTACTGAGGCCATCGCGGCCGCCAGACGATCCCACATCTCCTCCGGCGTCTTCTCGATGTTCAGCGTCAGCTTCTCGACATCCGACTGCACCAGCTCCCCGCTGCGGGTTCGAACCGTAACGATCCGGCCTGTGCGCTCCACAATCTCGCCGACCTCCTTGGTCGGGAACTTCGGATCGTCCTTGGTCAGGACTAGCACCACATCGCCTACCTTGGCATTATTGCTGTCTGCGTCCTTCCAGGCGTAACGGTCCAGGAATATTTTCTCGCTCAGACCCTCTAGACGCTTGTTGTGTTCCACTGTACTCAATACCAAAACCTCCCGGGGATGTAATAGGTCATGCTTCCGGCGGCAAGGCAGCCGCAGCCTGCTTGTCCGGCGAAAGCTCCTTTTGTCAATAACAAACAACCGAATTAAATCCGCATACCCGCTAAATTTCATGCTTTTGTAACAATATATGGTGTGCGTTAACTTTTAAACTATACCACATGTTGTGGATAGAGGTCTTTTTTGAAAAAGCAGCCCCAGGCAGGAATAACGGAAAAACAGGAAAAGAACGGCTGATTTCCTCCCTCTTTCTCGCTTTTTTGCAGGGCAGCGGAACTGAAAGCTTTCAAGGCGGATTACAGCGTTCCTCTGTGAATTCCATGCCCCTCTGGTTATGAAATCTCTCTGAAACGAGCATACTACTGTTACGCATTTCGATATGAAACTGCGACGGAGGAGGCTGCAACATGACGCAATTATTCCGCAATTCCTTGCCCCAAGAGAAGGTAACTTCTGCGCCGCTGCTGCCTGTTCCTCTATCTTTTGAGCGTAACTGGCTGCATGATCTGGAATCGAGACTCGATAAAGGAGGGCCGTGGGGCGACTGGCGCTTATCCCGCCTTGCTGTACAGGGAGAGCAGTCGGGCCTGGTGACCAGCTTCGATGAGCTGCAGTGTATGAAGCATCTGTCCGGGCTGTCTCCCCTGCCCCATCAGCTGGATACGGCGCACAAGGTGCTGTTCGAGATGTCGGGACGAGCGATTCTGGCCGATGAAGTCGGACTTGGCAAGACCATCGAAGCGGGACTTGTGCTGAAGGAATATCTGGTGCGCGGGCTGGTGAGCAAGGTTCTGATTCTGGTGCCGGCCTCGCTTGTCCTGCAATGGGTACGAGAGCTGAATACGAAGTTCGGAATCTCTGCCGTAGCGCAAAAGAAAGCCTATTCCTGGGGCAATGACATTGTCGTCGCCTCGATGGATACAGCCAAGCGTGACCCTCATAAGGAAATGCTGCTGAGCCAGGAGTATGACATGCTGATTATCGACGAAGCCCATAAGCTGAAGAACAAGAAATCGACCAATTATCTGTTCGTACAGCAGCTCCGCAAAAAATACTGCCTGCTGCTCACCGCCACCCCCGTGCAGAACGATCTTGGCGAGCTGTTCAATCTGATTACGCTGCTGAAGCCGGGCCAGCTTGGGAATCAGGGCGATTTTGCTACCAATTTCGTGGTGGATAAGCGCCAGCCCAAGAATGAGGTTCAGCTCCGGGGCGAGCTGTCCAAGGTCATGATCCGCAACCGCCGGGGCGAAGGCCCGGTGAATTTCACCAAGCGCAAGGTGCGCAATATCCCCCTCACCCTCTCCGCAGAGGAGAAGGCGCTGTATGATGGCGTGACCGCTTTTGTCAAAGAACAGTATCAGGAGGCGGGCGGCAATCTCAGCAGTATGCTCTCCCTGGTCACGCTTCAACGTGAGGTGTGCAGCAGCCGGGATGCGGTGTTCGTTACGCTGGTGAATCTGATCAAGAAGCTGCCGGCCGATTCGCCCAAGCGCGAGCGGATGATGGGGCTGCTCCAGACGATCCGAACGGTCAAGACGAATACCAAGGCGGAGAAGACGATGGAATTAATCCGTGAAATGAACGAGAAGGTGATCGTCTTCACGGAATACCGGGCCACGCAGGAGTATCTGCTTCAGTATTTCCGCGAGCATGGACTGCAATGTGTGACGTATTCCGGCGGGATGAACCGCGGCAAAAAAGACTGGATGATGGACCTCTTCCGCGGACGCGCCCAGGTGATGATTGCCACTGAAGCCGGCGGCGAAGGGATCAACCTGCAGTTCTGCCACCATATGATCAATTTCGATCTGCCTTGGAACCCGATGCGGGTCGAGCAGCGGATCGGCCGGGTCCACCGGCTCGGTCAGGAGAATGATGTGGTCATCTATAACCTCTCCACCGAAGGGACGATTGAAGAGCATATCCTCCACCTGCTGCATGAGAAAATCAACATGTTCGAGATGGTCATCGGCGGGCTGGATGTCATTCTGGAGCGCTTCGAGCAGAAGGGCTCGCTTGAAAAAAGCCTGTACAAAATCGTTCTCGAAGCGGGCAGCGACGAGGAGCTGCGCAGCGGGCTGGATACGATCGGCGATTCGCTCAGTGAATTGACCCACGCCAAGCTGGATGATAGCGGGGTGCCTAACTGATGCTGACTCCTACAGAGGTGCGCAAGCAGGTCATGGATTATCTCGAAGCGACCGAATGCACCATTCTCGAATCCTCTCCCCTGCATGTGACGGTGAAGCTCTCCCCGCGCGCGGACCGGATGCTGACGGACCGCCCTTATTATTGGGGCTTCGTGGAGCGCACGGGCGTAGATCCCGAGACCCTGTCCTTCAGCTTCGTCTTCGACCCGCAGAAGTACGATGAACTGGCCGCGCAGGCTGCCACGCCTGCGGCCCGCCCGCGCGGCGGGGCAAGCCGCCCGGCAGGGGCGGGAGCGCCGCCGGGTCTGGCCGGGGCGGCGGATGCCGAAGCAAGCGCGGACCTTGGCGCGGCGCAGGGAGCGGCGTTGCCGCCGGGGGTATCGGCTGCGCCGGAAGACAGCATCCTCGCGCGGTATTTCGGCATCGTTCCGGCGCTGCCGCGCCTCGGACCGGGGATGATCCGCCGCGAGGATGTGACCTACGGCAGCAAGCGCCTGCGGCAGATCTGGTCGGCGGCGCGGGACGAAGGCCGGTGTCTCCAACTGTTCGAGGACCCTGGCCTCAGGCAGCGGACCACCTTGTTCTCGGCCGCCTACGAGCCGTGGCTGGCGGTCTGCTACAAGGTCGAAATGACCTGTGACCTGAAGCGCGAGGAGCTGCATTTCATCGCGGTCTCTTTAACCACCGGGCTGATCGTCCCGGACTTCGAGGCCCGGCTGGCCGGCAAGGAGCTGACGCCACGGCTGCCGGAGAACATTCATGTTCAGCCGTTCGAGTTGGGGATTACGGACGGAGCCGACCGGCTGGAGGGATATCTGACTTCCAAGCTGGCGCTGCTGGATTACACCTGGGCGGAAGAAGCCCGAGAGCGGCTGGAGCTGGAGCTTAGTATCGTGGACATCTACTACGCGGAGCTGCTGAAAGAACCGGAAGAAGAGAAGCGGCTCGCCATCCAGGAGCAGTACAACCGCCGCCGTCAGGAGACCTCGTGGCAGTATGAGCCGCAGATTGCAGTTTCTGCCGTAACGTACGGATTGTTTCATCTGCGCAGCACATAGAATGCGACCTGGTCCGCTAAAAGCAGGCAAAAAAACAGCGAAACTCCCGCCGCCCGGCGCGACAGCAAGCAACAGCCTTTTCAGGGCTTGTCCCCTAGAATGGACAGTAAGAAGCGGAAGCAAGCCCGGGCTTGCGGCAAGGCGGCCGGGACAGCGTGCTCTGCGAATATCCTTGGGTACAGGAAAGGTGACCTATACTATGAACATCTCTATAAGGCAGAAGGGTTCATTCCGGCGGCGTGGCCGCCTGCTCCTCTGTCTGATTCTTGGACTGACTCTGCTGGCTGCCAGTGCCTCCTCTCCTCAGGCGCTAGCATCACAAGCCAGCCGGACGACCGTGACGCAGGCTGTCACGCAGGAGGTTCTTCCGGGACTTGAAATGAAGCCGATTCCGGCGCCGGAAACGCTGCAGGCCTTCACCCGGCAGACGATGAATCAGCTCTCTGCGGATGCTCCTTTTAAGGAATGGAAGAATGCCGTAACGGAGGTCTACCCTCTTGGTCCGGGAACGCGCAGCTGGCTGGTCAATGTGATGAGCAGCGGCCAGCGGATCGGCTATCTCATTATCTCCGCTGCGGATCAGGGCGGATATCTGCTTAGCGAATACGGAGCCGGAACCGATGGACTCCCTTATAGTATGACTGAACTGCGCCAGTATCTGGTGCAGCAAGGACTGATACCCTCTAATTCTTCAGGTGCTATCGGGGTTACGGCGCTCTATGCTCCAATGCTGCCTGTCTGGAAAATCACTACCAAGAACAGCACGCTGTATCTGAATGCTGCCGTCCTGGAGACCCTACCCTGGAGTCAGGGCCAGGCTGAGCCTATTCTTAATGCTGCACCGGAAGCCTCAGCTATGCTGTCCTCCAGCCCTGGGCAAGCTCGAACTGCCCTGCCCGCTCTGCGGAGCGGCGGAGAGGATGACCCTTATGCCGATCTGCTGTGGCTGACCGCACCCAGTCTGAAGACGCTGAATGGAGCAAGCCTTAGCGCTCTGCTGCAGGAGCGGGGCAGTCTCGCCTTCCAGTCTTCGGGGCACAACGACACGCTGGGCGCGCCATTCATGATTACAGGCAGCCAGAGCTGGCTGAAGCCCGGCGCTTCCCGGGACCAGGGAAGCACAGAAGCCGCAGTAGTCTATGCTGCTGCCGGTCCCGGTGGCATCCGCTACCTCCCGCTTAATGCCCTACAGAAGGCCGGAACCTTCCACAAGCTGCCGGTACCGCTGCCCGGAGGAACCTCGCTGGGCTCGGCTGTTCTGCCCGGTTCAAGCCGGTAGACTGACACTGGCAGAATTCCTGCTCCATACTGAAACAGCCTTCCCGGGCACCGTCTGTACGGCGCCACTTGGGAAGGCTGTTTGCTTATACACCTGATTCACACTCAACGCCCGACTTCTGCGAACTCAGGTGCACTTGTACCCCCTGAATTAGTGGAAATCGGGCAAAAGGACAGAATGAGGTGCATTTATACACCTCATGCCCACACAGCGCCCGCTTACCGGCTGAAGCGCTACTCCTTACTATCTCCGTTCCGGCTCCATTTGCTGCGCCACACGGACCAGGCGAGCGGCAGCGTGCCGAACCATTTTTCCGCCCATGGCTGCTTCTCTGCCTTCCGTCTGGCATGGACAGCCCGAGGGTTCTCAATGTAGACGACTACCTTCTCCGTAATATACTTCACCAGATCATCTCCGCCGGATGCCATCTCATACACCTCCCAGGTGAGTGCTTGGCGGGTTCCCGCCCCTTGATCTTATACCTATAGTGTGCTCCAATCCTCCGATCTCTAAACCGGAATCCGAAGCTTCGCATAGGTTGGGCCGTTAAGGCACAATCTAACAAGACTACACCTGTATAAACCGTCGTTAAGTTCAAGTAGCTGTTGATTATTCCGGCAGGGAGGTTATTCACTTGAGACAATCAGAAGCATTGGAGTCCCATACCGCTACACATTCCCATCATTTAAAAGAGCAGGCCCCGCCGAGATCCCGGTACCGGCTGCAAAAGATCATAGCCGCAGCAAGCGTTCTGCTCATGCTTACAGCAGGCAACCCCGCTGTGATCCACGCGGCTGCTTCACGCACTAATCCGCAGGCAGAGCAGCCCAAACACCGCCAGCATATGCTCGGCCATGACCAGCGGATCATTCTGATCGATGCCGGGCATGGAGGAATTGACGGCGGAACTTCCTACGGCAGCATTCTGGAGAAGGACATTACCCTCGCCATCTCACGCCGTCTCTTCCTCCTGCTGCGTGCGGACGGCTTCGATACGATCCTGAACCGGACCGGCGATTATGCGCCCAGCGATGAGAATCTGTGGCTGAGGAACAGATCCCGGCATCTGCGCGATCTGGCCCAGCGCAAGGAGCTGGCAGAGACGCTTCCGGCCAATGTTGTGGTCAGCATCCACATTAACTGGGCGAAATCCCCGTCCAAGCATGGTCCGCTCGTCCTGTACCGCCAGGAAGGACGCAGCTTCCTGCTGGCCCGGACCATACAGGATCAGCTCAACAGGCTCTACGGGATGAAGAATGATCCTGTCCGGGGCAAACCCTTCTATCTGCTCAACAAAATAACCGCCACAACGGTGATCGTTGAGGCGGGATTTGTCAGCAGTCCGGCTGACCGCGAGAAGCTCTGTACACCGAAGGGACAGGAAGAAATCGCCGAAGCCATTGCGAACGGGATCGCTGCTTACCTTATGGAAGTGTAAGCCGGGCATTCCACTTCCATTCGTCGCGGACCAGATCGGAGATACCGACGAATTGCACCTTGTCCTTCATTCCGGCAATGCCGCTGCGGATGCCCGCGGCGGTCTCTTTACCCTGGATGCCGACATGACCGATGGTAACGCAGAACTTTTGGCTCAAGGCCCGCTCCTGCACAAGCTTCATCTGCTTGATTACATGGCTTGCCGAATGCACATCATCCAGGAAAATATGATTCTCCACCGGCGGCATTCCCAGCTCACGGGCCATCCGCCCCGCAACTGAACGGTAGTTGGTATGGCTGTCTACGAAGAATAGCCCGCGCTCCTTGCAGACCGCAAGCACGATACCCATGACCCGTTCATCTCCCGTCACCTTGGAGCCCATATGATTGTTGATGCCGATCGCGTAAGGCACATTATCGAGCGCAGCCTCCACCCGCTGGCGGACCTCGGCATCATTCATGCTGGTCAGCACGGCCCCCGGCCCCAGCCATTCCGGCTTGCCCTGGCGCGGCTCCATCGGCAGATGGACCAGCACATCGAAGCCAAGCTCATGCGCGCGCCGAGCATCCTGCTCACTGGAGCGCATGAACGGCATCACCGCCACGGTAATTTTGACCGGTAGCTTGAACATCTCTTCCGTCCCGCGCATGTCATTGCCGAAGTCATCAATAATAACAGCGACGCGGGGCTGCTGCTTCTGCTCCGCTTCCTGCCGGGTGACGGAACCGCTGTGGGCCGCAGGTGCAGGTGGGGAAGCGGCCTTGCCTGCCGGAGCAGCAGACACCATATGCGGAGCTGGAGGAACAAGCGCAGTGAGCATTACCATAACCGCAGCCAGCAGATACACAAGGATATGCTTCCTTCTGGAATTGCGTCTCTTCATCTATAGAACCTCCTTCGTGATTCAACAATTGTTCTCATTGTTTGGCTCCCGAAGGTGAAATATGTACGAAAGTGGTTACGCAAAAATTAACAATGGCAGGGAGAGCCGCTTTCACCCGCCATTGGGCTGGATAAGCCATCCGGCTCCCCGGCGGTCAGCTTCAAGCATGTCCTCCAGCACCTGCACTTTATTTTCTTCGGATACGGGCGTGAATACCCTCATTGCATAATCGCTGCTCTCAGAAATTTTAAAAGTATGGTATTGGAACGTCAGCAGTTCAGTTTCAGGAAGACGGATGATTTGTTCACCCTCGAAAGAATCGGAGACATCATGCCGTTCCCATAACGTCCTGAATTCTTCGCTCCTGTCCATTAACTTCTCGGCCAGCTCCTGATACCACGAATCGTTCATGTAAAAGGCAAACCGGCTTCTGAAATGGGCCACCATCATCGAGGCAACCTTCTCCCAATTCGCAATGCGAAGCTTGCTCTCCTCCACTGCAAAAACACGCCAAAGAATATTTTTTCCGAGCTCCGGGTCTCGGCTGAAGTCTCTACACAACGTATCTGTTATTTGGTTCATTGCGATAACATTCCAGCGTCGATCCATAATGTACGCTGGATAGGTTCCCATCCTGTCCAGTATCTTCTGCAGGGAAGGAGGAACGGCATCATCCGAGTTTGACTGCAGAAGCGGTGAAGGATTGGCCAATAAAAGAAGATGGTTGCGTTCGCCGCTGTTAAGACGCAATGTCCTCACCAGACTTTCCAGAACCTGCTCCGACACATGAATGTCCCGGCCCTGCTCCAGTGCTGTATACCATGGCAAAGAAATGCCCGATAAGCTTGACACTTCTTCCCGCCGCAAGCCTTTCGTGCGGCGGCGTGACTGTTCCACCTGCAGCCCCATCTCTACCGGAGAGACACGCGAGCGTCGTGAACGGAGGAAATCAGCCAATTCTTTACGTCTTCTCTCATCATTCATGAACAGGTTACCTCCTCTCTATTGGTGATACTTTTTATACTAGTAATCGTGCCAATAGTATCCGGAGCAGTAGTATAAACGCACACCTGTGTACCGGTTCTATAACTGATTATAATCGTGTTATCACCCGTTCTTAAATTCAAATATCGAATACAAAGGAGATTTTTCTTGTGCAAACAATAGAGAACGAATATGGGCATCGTTTCAAAGACAAACGTGTTGTTATTCTTGGAGGAACCTCAGGAATCGGATTTGCGACCGCCGAAGCCGCCGCCCGGGAAGGGGCGAACCTAGTCGTCGTGTCCAGTAAAAAAGAAAATGTTGACCGGGCCGTTTCGCGTTTGCCCGAAGGCACCAAAGGGTGTGCGGTAGATTTGACGAATGAGGAACAGGTTAGAACATTTTTTAGTAATATCGGCGAATTCGATCACTTGGTGTTTACTGCCGGCGACCCAATGATGATCGAAAATCTGGATATCACCGACATCGGGACTGCACAGCAATTATTCAACTTGCGATACTGGGGAGCGTTCATGGCTGCCAAATACGGCAGTCAGAACATCCGGCGAGGCGGTTCGCTCACGCTGACTTCCGGTATCGCCGGAGCTCGTCCGCAGAAAGGAGTTACTGTTGCAGCCAGTATATGTGGAGCTGTTGAGTCCCTCACCAGAGCGTTGGCCGTCGAGTTGAGCCCGCTTCGCGTCAACACCGTTAGCTTCGGCATTATGCGTACCGAGTTTTGGAACGAGGTTCCTGAGAAGCACCGGAGCATAATGTACAATAATGTCGGGGAATCACTTCCAGTGGGGAGAATCGGTGAACCGGAGGATGGTGCCGAAGCATTTTTATACCTAATGCGGGAGAACTATTCTACCGGTCAAATTATTGTCGTGGATGGCGGTTCTACGCTCGTTTAAGCTTCTTGCAGAGCTCCGGTCCAGCTCAGCCGCTATAGGCTCCGCCTGTATTCCACCACTTCATCGATCCTCACACTGTAGTCTTGACTTTACGTCCTCTTGGCATCTGCTTGCGGTCCCCGGTCAGCTCACAGGCCTGCGGGCCCAGGCTCCCCTGGTCGATTTTGACATCTATGAAGTCAACAATTTGCTGCAGCGATGCGATCTGCTCGATAATCTTCTGCCGGTGATTCCGAATCATCGTGTGGAGCTCAGGATACTGAGACAGGTCTGCATCCATAGACAAGTGCAGATAAGGACGCATGTCGTCCAGCGACATCCCTGTTTTTTTGAGACATGTAATCAGCAGCATCCGGTTCAGGTCTGATTCGCTATAGATGCGGTGGCTGTTTCCCTTGCGCTTCGCCCGGGGCAGCAGCCCAATCTTCTCATAATACCTTATCGTATCCTCAGACATGCCCGTCCGCTCCGCCGTTTCCTTAATCGAATATCCCTGCTGGAGATCCGCTTCCGCCACACTCATAGAATCACTCCCTTTGATTGTTCTCAATCCTCCCCTCCATTCTACAACTTGGAGTCAGCTCCAAGTCAATGACACATTTTATCGCTTGACTTGGATTCGGCTCCAAGTTATACAATGAGCACCATTCACCACTTTCCATGTAGAGGAGCAACCACTATGAAATCATCACATCCCCCGCGCACCGCGCTGATTACTGGAGCCAATCACGGTATCGGGCTGGCCCTGACCCATAGACTTCTGAATGAAGGCTGGGAGGTCATTGCGCTGATCCGCTCTGCTTTTGCAGAAGATGACCCGCTTACCCAGCAGGCACTCAGCAGCAGACAACTTCGAATCTATAAGGCAGATTTAAGCGATTTCGGGCAATTACGGAATGTCCTGCAGGAGATTAACCATCACGAAGCGCACATTGACATTCTGTTCAACAACGCCGGGGGCAGCTTCCCCGAATTATTCTTGTCCAAGCAAGGGCGTGAGCTGCATTATGAGCTGCAGACGGTGGTTCCGTATATCATTATGATGGAGCTGAAGCCCCTCTTGAAAAAAGGCAATCTCCGCACGGTCGTGAACACGTCCTCCAATGCGTTTATGATGAAGCGCAGCTTCGATCCGGATTCTCTGGAGCACCCGGCCAAATTTCAGATGCTGACCGGCCCTTATGCCGACACCAAGCGTGCCTTGTCCTTGTGGACGGAAGCGGCGGCCCCGGCGCTTGCGGCGGAGGGCATCCTGATCCGCAGCGCCGATCCCGGAGGCAACAACACCCTTCGCAGCGGCAAAAAATCCGGTATCCCGTTATGGTTAAAACCCATTACACGGCTGTTCTTCCCCGAGCCTACCCATGGCGCAGGCCTGCTGTATCAGGCAGCTCTGGGTGAACACAGCGGCAAGTCCGGTGTCTTCCTGATTAAGAATCAGGTCAAACCGCTGAAATTCACAGAGCATAGCAGCCGTATCCTGAAGGATGTCCGGGCCATTTACGAGCAGGAATTCCTTCAATCCGGGGGCGCCTAATAGCTGCTGCCAGTGATAAGGCTGCAATTGGCACGCGACGCGGTCAAGCCACAGCCCTCCGTACCGGGAGCTGTGGCTTGACCGCTTCATTCGTTTTATTTTATGCCAGACGGTATTCCAGTTCTGTTCATAGCAGCTCCGCCATTCGTCCGAATTCCCGCAGCAGCCGCAAATTCTCAATCACGATATGCCCCTTCCACCAGTTCTCACTAATAGCATACTCGCGTTCATATCCTTCCCAGCTCCAGGTCAGCTCCCAGACACCTGCGGTATTTCGGGTCTCCAGCAGATAGTCCAGCTCCCGGTGCAGCAGTCCGCCCAGTTCAGCGTATCCGGGACTATGCGGCGAATGAATGAACGCTGACGGACGGCATCCATACCCGTTCCAATTCCCCTCATCGCGGCTGATCAGGCGTGCGCTCTGTACTTTGAAGGCTTCTTGCAGCTCCACATAGGGGAAGTGCTCCTGTAGCCCCGCCAAGGTGATGCCATGCAGCAGCGTGTCCACACATTTCAGCGGGTGCATCTCAATATTAGGGTCACGCAGGAAAAGCTCTGTCAGCTCACGGGCAATCTCCAGTCCGGTGGCATACAGCCCGCTATCCCGCGGAGCAGCCTTCAGAATGAATCCGGCCAGAATAGCTGTCGGGTTATACATACTGTGGGAAGTACTGTCTGAACTTGTATGCCACCAGGGGGCATGAGGATAATCGTTATTGGAAGCTACGACATTCCTCCATGTGCGGCCATCCATATCCGCGCCGCTGTCCAGGTATTTCAGAATTCCCTGCACCAGCGGATGCCCGGCCTCTGTGAATTCCAGCTCCAACAGCCTCTCCACCGCCGTAGCGGTCTGGATGGGCGTGGAATTCGGATTCCACGCGTCCGCTTCCAGGGCATGGCCAAAGCCCCCATCCTCATTCTGATAGGCGGATAGCGCTTCCAGCACCGGTGCAGCTCCGCCGCCCTCAAAGTGAAATCTCCACCGCGCCAGGTCCAGCGGACGGGCATTCCGAACCATCCAACGCCTAATTCCCTCATACTCCTCAAGCAGCAGCTTCATATACACTCTCCTTATACCTTGGGTGTAGCAAGATAGACTGAACCTGTTTTGTTCTGTTATGGGATGGCCCGACTCCAGAGAAGGTTTGGCCCAGTCAGTCTATACTGCTATCTTTCCTACTATTCTAAGAGTTTTCCAGTATAATACAAGTGAATTGCCAAAATCCAACTAATCCCGGTATGTTACAATAAAAACTACCCCGACGGACTAAAGGGTATTTCACCGGGGTATACATATATATGGAACGATTTGGCTACCATCTCAGCCTATCCGGGAATTCATGAAGGAGGGTCCTATGAACAGCACTTCCGGCAGTAGAAGAGGCACTTTCAAGTTCATCAAGCAGCTATGGGTGAAAATTAATGACGATGATGTCCAGGGCATCGCTGCGCAGCTGACCTATTATTTAATCCTGTCTCTGTTTCCTTTCCTCATCTTCATCATGACCCTGATCGGGTATGCGAATATCTCCCTGGAGAAAAATATAGAGCAGTTGGAGCAGATCATGCCCGCCGAAGCCATCTCTATTATAGAAGAGATTCTGCAGGATGTTTCCGCAGGACGCAGCCAGACGCTGCTGTCCTTCGGGATGCTGGCTACGCTGTGGGCCGCCTCCAAAGGGATCAATGCCATCATTAAGGGGCTTAACCGTGCATACGAGATTGACGAGAGCAGAGTGTTCTGGAAAATCCGGGGGATCGCCCTGCTCGCTACCTTGACAATCGGGTTCGTCGTACTGCTCAGCATGCTGCTATTGGTCCTTGGCAGCTGGCTTAAGACGCAGGTCTTTCTGCTGGTTGATCTCCCCTATGGATTCCAAAAGCTCTGGGATCTGCTGCAATATGCGATTCCGTTGTTCGTAATGTTCATCGTCTTCACCCTGCTGTACTGGATCGCTCCCAGCCGGAGACTGGCGCTGCGGGAGGTAATGCCTGGGGCGTTGTTCACCACCATCGGCTGGATTACGACCTCGATTCTGTTCTCCGTATACGTCAATCAATTCAGTGATTTCTCCAAAACCTACGGCAGTCTCGGGGGCGTAACCGTGCTGCTAATCTGGCTGTATATCAGCTCTTTTATCATCCTGGCCGGAGGCGAGATCAATGCCGTGCTGCTGAACCGTAAGGTGAAGAGCATGCCCTTCAGCTCCTTCAAAGGACAGAAGCTCCCATGAACCCCTCCCTGATTGATGCCATGACCAAAAGCCCGCTCCGCACCTCCTTCTATCATTTCACCCGGGCAGTGAATCTGCCAGCCATGGCTGCCCTTGACGCCATTTATTCCTCTGCGGTGCTGAGCCCCGCCCATGCAGCCGGAGAGCGGCGGACTGCGGCGCGCCGGGTAAGCTATACAGGGCAAGCCGCGACGCTGAATGCCCATCTGCGCATTACGCCTGAGGCGATGGCTCCGGGGACAACGGCGGAAGAGTTCCGCCGCTGCCTGGACCGCCATGTGTTCCTGTGGGCGACCTGGCGCGATTGCCTCGCAATGGCTGCAATGTATTCGCGCAGAGAGCCGGGCGAGGTCTTCGCTGTGCTGAAGCTCGATGCCCGCAGCGTCCTGGCGGGTCACTACGCCCGCATCAGGCTGTCTAAATACGATTCCGGCAGCTCCCCCAGGTTCCCGCACCGCATGTCATACCGCAAGAGCTGCGCTATGCTGCTTCCCCTAGCCGAATTCATGTCCTCCACCGGACAAGCTATCCCCGTCAAGCCGTCCGAGATCAAGGAGGTGCTGGTTGAGAACAAGCTGGCTCCGCTCAGCCAATATTTACAGACGGTCTACTGTTTACAGCCCCAGCTTGTACCTGAGCTCTGGCAGCCATTGTGCCAGCCCCTAATTCTTCCCCTAGGTTAGTCCTGCTTACCTCTGATCATCTCCCTAGAGTTGAATTATATGTCGCATCGTGATATAGTCACTCTATGACATAGTCACAGCATGACATATTTTCTTAGCCATGACTTGGCACAACGAATTGACGAAGCAGGTGAACGCGGTGTCCGCAGCGCAAAAGGTTCTAAAAAAGTACGTACCCATGACAGAGACGGCCTTCTATATTCTATTGTCCTTAACCAAGCCGCGCCATGGATATGGAATTATTAAGCATGTGGAGGAATTGTCGGAAGGACGGCTCCGGCTGGGCTCCGGTACGGTATATGGAACCTTGACCAAAATGAACAAGGATGGACTGATTACCGTATTTGCCGATGAAGAGAGAAAGACGGTGTACGAGGTGTCTGAGCTGGGGAAGGAAGTCATGCGCGCTGAAATCGGCAGGTTAAAGGAACTTCACCGCAACGCCGTCACCAGTGAGGAGGAATTTCAATGAGAACTGTATTTCGGCCCTTTTGGAGCTATGATCTGCCGGGGACAGAAGCCTGGTTGGCCGATATGGCCGGCAAGGGATGGCGTGTGGAAGAATGGAGCTTACTGCTGCGGCGCTTTACCTTCCGGCAGGCTGAGCCTATCCGGCTAACTTATCAGCTGGCTTATCATTCGGCCAAGCATTCATCCATGTCTCCTTATCTTGCCGCAGAGGGATGGAGCAAGCGGCTGCAGCGTGGAAAATGGAGTCTGTACGAGAATGACCGGCTGCTGTCACAGATTAGCGCCTATCCTTCACGTAAGGATGTCCTGAGGCGAAACCGTATCATCTCCTATCTTTTCATGGGAATCCTGGTGTATTTGCTGCTCATTGCCCTTATTCCACTGCTTGTACTAGGGCTCACCTTCAATCAGGATACTCCAGTCCGCATTCAGCCAAGTCCGCTGTGGGCCGTTACCTGGGCCGCAGCAGCGGGAGCCCTGGCCCTGCTTGTTCTTGCAATTTACTCTATAGTGAAGCTCCGGGCTGCCAGTAAGGTATTTCTGCTAAACCATCAGGACCTGAAGAAGCCTCCCGGACCGCAGAAGCCTGCCGGCACTACGATGGCGCGGATGAAGCCCGGCTGGATGTACGCCCCTGACCGGCTGGAGCAATGGCTGGAGGACAAAGAGAAGCACGGATGGAATCTCTATAAAGTAGGCTTCGGAGGAACGCTGTTCCATTTCAGCAAGGGCCGTCCGCGCCGCATGACCTATCACGCCGACTATCAGGTCATTGCCGATGAAGGGTATTTCGAGCTGCACCAGGAGGCTGGTTGGACGAGGCTCTACAGCTCTCCCTTCTCTCTGCAGAAATGGACCCTCTGGAGCCGGGAGGAGCAGAACGCTGCGGAGCAGCAGGAAATCTATAGTGATCCGGTCCACCGCCTGAAGCAGGCACGTAAAATCGCCATCAGCTATACCCTGCTGTTCCTGCCCATGATCCTGCTCTACAGCCTTAATCTGTCGGCCTTCATTGATAGCATGCTGCGGGACGGGATCACCGCATCCCAGGCGTGGAACACTTCAATTATGTTCCTGTCCATTCTGCTCTTCGGTTCGTTCGCGGGCAGAACGTGGCTATATTACCGGCGGCTCAAGCAGCAATAGGAGTGATATCATTTCTTATATCACAACAAAAGGCGTATACCGGAAGTCCTCCTCCATAGAGAGAGGCTTTCGGTATACGCCTTGAATCTTTACAGCGTGTATGATCAGAAGAATTGCGGGTACTGCTTCGACATGCTCTGGACCCGGTCCAGCAGTGTATTGGAATGCTCCATCACGACCTTGCGCATCCCTTCCACATCCCGCTTGCGGGTCGCCGCCACCATCTTCACATGCTTATCGATATCGGACGGCTGCACCCCCTCCATCTTCCCGTAGAGCAGACGGATACGATTGTAATGGGATGCTACCTCTTCGATGGTGAACCAGGATAACTCCTCCCCGGCCGTCTGAAAGATCAGCTGATGGAACCGGTTGTCCTTAATATAGAATTCTCTGAAATACTTCTTGTCCATGTACTTCTTCTGCTTATTAATCAGTTCCTGCATCGTATCGGCTACCAGCTCGCTGCACTTGCGGATGAACTCATCGATCACCGCAGATTCAAGCGAGGTGCGGATGAACCACTCCTCACGGACCCGTTGCAGATCAATCTTAGAGACTACAGTTTTGCGCTGAGGATATATTTCCACCAGTCCTGACTGTTGAAGGCGGACCACTGCTTCCCGTACCGGCGTCCGGCTGACGCCATAGCGTTCAGACAGCTTCTGCACACTGACATCCATTCCCGGCTCGAGCGTCATATTCATGATGTCTTCTTTTATTCTATTGTAAGTTACATCATTCAGTGAATTACTGTTATTCATAATCTTCAACGGCTTCCCTACACCTTCCCTGAACTCACTCCTAGTACATCACGGGTTATTGTCTCCGCACTGGCTGAGTCGTAGCTGTAATACAACAGGACATCCAGAATAAACGGCGGGTACCGCAGTCTGTTCAGCTCCTGTGTAAAAGCCATGGCTCCAACTTCACTTAAGGTGCGTATTGTAGAATAATTCTTCAGGCCCAGCAGCTTCCATAGCAGAACGCGCTCGGTCCGGGTGTATATTTCCTGTGCAAACCGATCTTCTACAAAATGATAAATTTCGTGGCCAAGGATAGTATTCATTATACCAGCTTGCGGAAAAAGTTCAACCAGACCAGGACCCGCCTCCCGCACCTGCTCCGCCGCTCTGCGCAAGGGTTCTTCCATGATTTCGATCCGGTCCGGCGGGGTATAGGAGGCGAATAGCACACGCTTGCCGGTCATGAGCGCATCCTTGAATTCCAGCTTCAGGTTCATACGTTCAGCAAGCACCCTGACATCACGGGTCCCATATTCAAGCATCATCCGCTGTGCATATTCTATGCCGCAGGCTCTGGCCTGCTTCAGCATTTCCCGCTTCGTCTCCGGCGAAATCCGCCGGTTCAGAATGTCTCTCGAGAAGGCATACATTCCCCAAGCCTCATGGTCAACCTCCAGCAATGGATACAGCAGCTCTCCCAGCTTCGTCTGCACTTGCATACGTCCCCCTGTCTACACGTTCTTCCGCGCGGTTCTTAGCTCTGCTTGATATTAGCCGCCACGACAACGATCTCCGTGTCCGGCTCGAAGGTGGATACCTCAATATCCATCAGCAGCTCCAGTTGTTCGAAGTCCGATGCGGTAAAGTCCATGACACGGGCACCGATGCACAGGTAAAAGTCAGGTCTTGCAATCAGCTCCGTCTGATACACAGCCATTGCCTCCCACAGCTGCTTAACCGCGCTCAGGTAATCACCCGCAGTGGTCTTAAGCGCCATTGCCCGGCCCCTCTGCACTTTGATGAAGCCCTTGGTGTCCAGGATGCGGACCGGACCGGCTTCACCGGCTTTATCCATCCTTTCGCCGAAAATACTGACATACCGGGTCTTCTCCAGCAGCTTGGTCCGTTCAAGCGGGATACGCATATCCTGGGCAGCCAGCTCCCGCAGCTCTTCCTCATCACATTCCTTCAACAGCTCGGTCGTCTTCACTTCAGTAGAACCGGTCGCGATAGCTGTCACCTTGGAGGTCTGCGGATCAATATCGATATGAATCTCGATGCTCTCCGGTGTAGCCCCGCTCTGGATGGCCTTGTTCATGGCTTCCATCTTGAGGGCAGCAATCACTTCCTTCGACGGAGACGGAATAATCCGCTCTACAACGTCCCGGACCATCGACAGAGCAACCCCTATCGAAGAGATAACCTCTGCATTCTCGGGGATGCTGTACTTCAGGCCCATTTTCTCGGAAAAATAGACAATCAGCGAAGCCGCTCCGCCGCCAACACCTACCAGGGAGATCTGATCCTTCTCCAGCTTGTATTTCTCGGCCAGCGCCAGGATGATCGGCTCGATCTTCGCATACGCCTTCTCCATGATCTGCTTGGCAATATCCTCTACCGTCATTCCGCAGTAATCCGCCAATGCCTGCATCGCTCTTCTGGCCGCTTCCACATTCCCGTAGGAGAAATGCTCCGGCTTCACCAGTCCCAGCACATTCGCCGCACAGGAGTTCGTGATCGTCACCCGTTCCCCGTTTTCCAGCCGGACCGCCACATAATCAGCAGGATCACCCGGCTTTGGAGAAAAGAATTCGACCTGAGCTCCCTTGATCTTATCCGGATCGGTGAATACGGAATAATCCAGTCCGCCGATATGCGCCGATCTGGGTCCGACATCGACCACTCCGCTCTTGTTCGCCCGGATCATGGACCCGCCGGCTACGCCGAGCACCCGTACATCCAGGGAATTGACATAGGTCGGATGACCGCCGACGATGGAATAGTCGATGGCCGGACGGCCGTTTTTGATCACACCGATATTGGTTGTCGTACCGCCGACCTCGAAATACACCCCGTTAGACGCTCTAAGATACATCAATGAGCCCATGACTGAGGCCGCCGGGCCCGACAGCATCGTCAGCACAGGCCGCTTCTTCATCTCACTGATCTCCATAACGCCGCCGTCGCCTCTCATAATCATCAGGGGAACATGAACCCCGGCCTCCCGCACCGACTTCTCTGTGGAATTGGCGGTATCCAGCATCTTCGGCAGAATACTTGCATTAATCGCAGCCGTCCGGGTTCTCCGGGTCAGCCCGTATAATTTTGTGATGTCGGAGGCCATGGTGGTCGGCATGCCTTTTTTCTCCGCTTCGATATAGACCAGTTCCTCGGGCCGCCCGTTATCTACGCCAAAAGCCATCGAAGGCACAATCACCTGTGCCCCCTGCTGCTTCAAATCATCGATGACCGAAAGCACGGAGGCTTCGGACATTTTTTTAACATTCAGGAAGCTATTGTAGATCTTGATCTCCTTGCCGTTGCCCAGATCGATATTCTGAAGCCGGGTCTGCCGCTTGGCGAGCCAGCCTTCCAGACCGCCCTTCGCCAGGCCGATGATGCCCACCTGGGCAATATCGCCCTCGATCAGCGCATTCGTAGCCTGCGTGGTACTGTGGGCCACGAACACCACATCCTCAGGACGGATATTGTTCTCCTCCAGGCAATTCATGAAGCATTTCACCACACCTGCGGCTACGCCTGTGGCATGATCATGCGTCGTCTTGACCGATGATTTCCCGATAATCTCATGGGTCGCATTGTCAATCGCCACTGCCTTGGTATGGGTTCCCCCCACATCGATTCCCATTCTAACCATTGTACTCATATGATTTCTCCGTTTCTCTTCCTTAATAGTAGACTACACCAAATTTCCGTACATGAAGAATACGATCGCGCAGAGGATAATCCCGATGATCCAGCCGGTAGGAATCGACATCTTCATGTATTCCTTGGCCGGAACCTTCGTATAGCCGAAGCCCCAGGCCACCCAGGACTGTGTAACGTCCAAATGCTGCGGTGCAACGGTAGTAATGGCGAACAGCGGATAGAGGAATTGGACCGGCCAGGCAGCGGTTGCCACCACGACGGCCAGGATGGCCGAACCCGAACCGACGAGGTTCATCGGGCCGCGGAAGAAGCCGAGCGGTGTCAGGATGGCGAATACAATACACAAGAGCAGCGCGGTCTGGGGCATTGCGCCGTCAAGCAGGGTTTTGAAATAAGGGGAAGCATAGGTGGCCGCATTGTTGAACATCGACAGCGTGAGCAAGAACCCGATCATCGGCGCCACATCGATCGCTCCGTCTGCGAACTGCTTCGACAGCATTCTGCAAACGCTTGCAAAACCACCCTTCAGCTTGCCGCAGGTCAGCAGGGCGAACAGGGCTGCGAAGATAAAGCCGAAAATAATCGGCACCTTGAGCACTACCACACCCACTACCGGCAGAATGATCGAGATCCAGGAGATGGCAGGTGCATCAACAGTAGCTCCGCTATCCGGTGTGGCCGCCCAGGCCCGGGAGAGCTTCCGGTTCATCATCACATTAGAGACCACCAGCACTACGATCAGAGATACTGCCATCGCAATCATGCCGAATTTGAAATATGTATTATAGTCGTAGCTGGCATAGCTTTCGTTGGCTGTTGCAAATATCGCCTGATATTGCTTAAAGTTCACGATGTTCCCGAAGATCCCCGCCATGATCGAGCCCATGAAGGAGAACAAGGCAATCGGTGAAGGAATCCCGAGTGACAGCATGATCGGCAGCACGATGACAGCAATGGAGATGACCGGACCGATACCGGTCATGGAGGTGAAGATTACAGCGGTAACGATACACAGCAGGGACATGGTAATTCTTGGTTTGTCTCCTCCAAGCTCTACGACCTTACGGATCAGTGTAGCGGCAATCCCGGTGTCGATCAGGACTCTGCCGAAGAAGGCGCCGAAGAAAATATTAACCAGTATCGCCTTCCCGTAATTCTCAGGCCCCGTCTGGAACACGTTGGTCAGGACGTCAATGAAGGTTTTGCCCTCCATCACGGAGGTAGGATGAATGCTATTTCCGATCAGGGCAATCGAGGTCCACAGCACCGACATGACGAAGAAGCCAACCATGAGGTTATACCCCTTGACGCAATACCACACCAATCCAAAAAAAGATAAGACCATAATGAAACCGATTACAACATTAGCCACATCCACAAAAAAACCTCCTGAAGTAGGATAAATGAGTTAACATGCTAACATGCTATTTAGGTATACTGACATGTTAGTTTGTCACGTGAAAATATTAACATGCTACTTCTTCAGGCGTCAATACCATTCT
Source organism: Paenibacillus sp. FSL H3-0469 (assembly GCF_038051945.1). NCBI lineage: Bacteria > Bacillati > Bacillota > Bacilli > Caryophanales > Paenibacillaceae > Paenibacillus > Paenibacillus sp. FSL H3-0469. The sequence continues at coordinate 7,368,649 of NZ_CP150302.1, read as the reverse complement.
GCACGTTATTTCCAAACACTTCAAAACACAAAAAAGAGGCAGCAGATGTGATCCATCCTGCGCCTCTGTTCACTTCAAACCCTTCCGTTATGGTTGTTAATCACCTTGTCACGATACTTCTGAAATTGCTCCCAGGATTGCTCCGCTGCTTCAGGCTGCTCAAAGTCAATATAGCCGGTATCCGATGTGTCCAGGGCATAAGCCTCCAGTGTCTCGCAGATCAAGCGGAGGGTATCCATCACCGCTCCCCCGCCCCGGACATGCAGCATAATTGAATCCACGAGCTCCTCGTCACCTGTGTTGAACTCAATCGAAAACCCCTCGCCCTCAAGGACGCCCCAAGCCTTATCCCGGTAATCCAGGTTCGGTAGGCGGCGGGTCAGCTTCTCAATGATTTCATCACGTTGTCCCAGCGGTGGCACTGGCGGCTGTTCTTCCTCCGGCGCTTCAAAATCGTATTTCGTTTTCATAATAAGTACATCCCAGCTCATATGCGCTCACTCCTGTCATTATAGACTCCAGTACTTAGACTACTTATTACCCGATTCGTCCACTCTTATCAACTCAAACGTTGCGGCTTCGATCCACAGGATCAGCTTGTTATGATTCACATCGATGAAGCTTAGCGGTACACCCAGTCCCGGCGAAGGCTCAGTTACCTCTATGTCGGTCGTTACATCGCTGGTCCCGATCATAGACAGATTCAATTTGTTCACTCTGTAAAAGGAATCCCCGTTATAATGCCTCTGGGTTATGCTATAGCGGGGATTGGTGAACTCGTATTGGTACGCTTCATAGCCCTCTAGCCCCATCGAGGAGAAGTAATCTTTATGAATCACAAGTTCATCCCCAATGATGTCCTGTCCTGTAGGATATTCAGACGCGTCATTATAGGAATTCGCGAATCCCAGCAGCTTGTCCACCTTCCAGGTTCCATAGATGAACTTCGCTGTCTCCTGATCCAGATCTATCCGCCCGATAAAAGGTTCTGAGGTGTTGAGCGGAATAAGAGCTTCCTCTTGCACTGCATCCTCTGGAGTTGGAGTGACCGGGATGTGCTGTGCGCCTGCGGGATGTGTAGGCTGTATGGGCTCTGCCGCCTGACTGCATCCAGCCAGACAGACCGCCAAAATCGATATGTTCAGTATCTTCCCTAATCTTGTTATCATGGTAAGCCTCCCGCCTGCTTCAGTTCTTCAACCTTACCATCCGCTGGAAGTGAAGAATAAACAGACGGGTTACAATACCGGAACAAACGATTCATCAGCCGTTCTGCATAGATAGAAATTTTGTCAGATCCTTCTCTAGCTGCACAACCTCCTGATTCGCAGCATTCGCATAATCCGGCAGCAGCATATCCTTAACCATTTTGGTGCGCAGCCAGGCAATGAAGAGAACATCCAGGATGAAGCTTGGGAGCTTAGGGACTATGTTAAAAACGGGCGGATCAACAGCAACACCTGCCTCACGGATTGCTTTTAGATACGCTTTTAAAGTAACTGTTATTTGGCGTGCCGTCTGTCTGGTTCCGGGTGTTACAGGAGCAATCTCCGGTTTGCCGCCATACAAACTGCCCAGCAAGGCAATGTCTGATACGGAATGAGTGATTAGATACGCCTGCATATCCTTTTTTATAGCGTAGGGAAGCTTGGCGGTTTGAAATACTTGTGCGAGCTTTAAGATGCGCTGCGTCACTGCGCCATTCATTTCTCCAAATGCGGTAGCCACTAGAAGCTTGGGCATGAACCGGGCGTACAGGACCCCATCTTTAATCTGTCCGCCGAAGCCGGGAAAGGCCGGTAACAGTCTATCCCCCACAATCCCCTGCCACGAAGAAAATCCAATCGGGCTATTGGTCATCGTAACTATATTTTGGCTTTGATTATCTTTTAGCGCGAGCAATGCGGATTCGGCCCGGTCATAACGAACGGTAACGAAAATAAAATCGTATATATCGTCATTTTCGAGCGTATCCATGACCTTCACCGGAACCGTTCTGACTGTACCTTTGTCATTATATTGCAGGCCTTTTTCTTGTAAAAGTCTGAACCTGTCCGCACGTGCAAACAGACTAACGTCATATCCTGCTTCCATAAACTTTATTGCATAAATACTCCCGATGACACCTGCACCGAAAATTAAAATTCTGTTTTGCTCTGCTGACATTATAATCACTCCTGCCCTTTTATATCCCCATTTGATTATCCGACAACATGTTGTATGATGTGATCATAAAGCTTTAGGATTTCTTGATCAATCATCAGTTTTTTAATATCTGTCGGATGATATCTTATGCGCAGGCAGGAGGGAAACATGAACAAGCAGCCCCAAATTACGGAGAAAACAAGACAAAAGTTTATAGATGTGTTTTGTGAGCTATACAGCCAAAAGCCGGTTGAGAAAATTTCCATCCAGGAAATCGCCAGCCGGTCAGGGTATAACCGCAGTACCTTTTATCAATACTTTACTGACATTTACGAACTTCTGGACACTGTGGAAAATAACTTGCTCCATGACATCAAAGCAGAACTAGCCGGTAACGAGCTGTCGATGCATTCGGTTCAGGATGCGCTGTCTTGTCTGGACAGAAAAGAACATCTCCTGGCGCTCCATGCCCTTCTGGGCGATTATGGAAGCCCCCGTTTCTTAGCACGCTTAAAAAGAGACATCCCCATGGAGCAATTCCTAAGCCTTCCGCAAAATCATTCCTTAACGCCATACTTCATTGAGTTCTATCTGACGACGACCCTTTCTTTATTTCGCCTTTGGCTCCAGCAGGAAAAGGATATACCGCCAGAAGAATTTATTAAGTTAGCGGAGAACTTATATTCAAGAGGGGTTTCGGCTTATTCTGATGAAGGATTCTGAATGAACTCTGTTTTTAACATAGCGACCCAGGAGGAAAGCAAAGATGACGACAACACCAGAACAAAATATAAGCGTAACCAACAGGCCGGGCAGAGAACAGCTTGAACAGATTTACGATATTTTAGATGAATGTTTTTCCGTAGGCCGGGGGTATTTCCAGGAAAGATTAGACCTCGACACCTCCTATGACCCGGATACCACATGGTTTGCAACGGTCGGCGGCAAGGTTGCTGCCAATGTTCAAATCTTTCCGCTTTCCATCAGAGTCGGCCAAGCGGTCTTGCAGACGGGCGCTATGGGCAGCGTCGCTGCAGATCCCAATTATCGCGGCATGGGGCTGACACACAAAATTCTTGCTGCACAAACAGACTACATGAGAGAAGCCGGTTATGATATAAGTGTACTTCTGGCCAGCAAGCATGCATTTTATGAGAAGGCCGGCTGGAGACTGATTCCCGAGACTGCTTACGCTGTTGAAAATGAGGCGCGGGGCGGGCAGCCGGACGGTTACGAGGTTATACCTTTTGAGCCCCGTTATCTTGAGGATATCCGTGCTATTTATGAACAATTCAATCAGAACCGCACCTATACTGTAGTACGTAATGAAACCTACTGGAAGGATCTGATCCGCTGGCCGGAATGGAAGAAATCGGACTGTCTGCTGCTTCAGCACGATCATAAAATTGTCGCTTATGGCATTATTGAAAAAAAGGACACCGAACAGGTATTTATCAACGAACTCATCTATCTGGATGAGGCAGCGGACGGCGTGGAGTACTTATTTCATGAATTATGCCGTCTTCGGCCGAAGGCCAGGCAAATCATGGCGATGCTTCCTGAGGATCACAAGCTGTATGCCTATTATCAGCAGCTTCAGGCAGAGCCCGTCCCCATTAATATGGCAATGTGGAAAATGATCAACCTGTATTCTACCTTCCACAAGCTTCAGCTTGAACTGGAGCATCGCCTTAACGGCAATGCCTTGATGGCGGAACAGGAGCTGTCCATAACGCTGCAATGCGGGGAGGACAAGATCTGCCTCGACTACCGCCAGAAGCGGCTTTCCGTTTCCGGGAATAGTCAGTCCGGGTCCCGGATAACCATAGAAGTGGATGAGCGGAATCTGATCTCTTATATCGTCTTCGGCTATAATGCGGAAGGCGAAGCTGAAGCTGGGACCCCTGCCCGACATGCTGATATTCTGCAGGCCCTGTTCCCGAAACAGCAGGCCGTGTTTTATTTAACCGACAAATTTTGACCGTAACCTGTCACCCCGGAGTTGTTTATTCACCGGAAAAAGGGTGTGCCGCAAGTCCAACACTGCCGGACTTATGGCCCACCCTTCCTTTGCTTCATTCATAGGATTACCCGTTACTCATTTTTGATTTTCCGAGCAGTACAGCACCATAGGCTGCATTATGAACAGGCATAATCAGCTGGGTCTGCGGGTAGCTGCGGGCAAGCTTCCGCTCTAAGGCCTCTCTTACAAAACGGGATTTCTGCAGCACACTTCCGGCAATTGCAACCTTACTCTCATATAATTTCAGCCGCTCAATCACAGGCACCACAAGCTCAAACAGACCGGCTGCACATTGCTCCGCCAATTTTAGCGCCTGGGCGTCCCCGAGCCCGCATGCTGCCGTCATCACCGGGGCGAGCGCTGCAATATCTTTTTTCGTTGTGTTTTTGTCGTAGACAAAACCTATAACCTCTTGCACCGTACCAAGTCCAAGCTGCTTATAGACCAGCTCCGGAATCATCGTATCCGCTGTTCTTCCGTCCTCTGCCTGAACCAGCACGGACAAGAGCTCACGCCCGATATAATATCCGCTTCCCTCATCATCAATCAGATGACCAAAGCCTCCAGTGCGGTGCCGCTCTCCCTTTTCATTCACCCCGAAGCAAATGGAGCCTGTACCGGCAATGAGAATAATACCCTGCATCGCATTCTGGGCTCCATATAGTGCGGTTTCCTGATCCCCGGTAATCGTTAGCGGCCCGCTATAACCGTTATCTCTCACCTGTTGCTCCAAAAAACGGGCTACTGCCGGATTGCTTACGCCTGCCGCTCCTATACATACATGATTAACTTCCGTTAGGCTTGTGCAGCAGGACCTTATCTGCTTAAAAATCTCCCCGAAAGCGGCAGCAATAGCCCCGGCATCGCCGCCATTATAATTAATAGGCCCTGCCGTAAAGGATAGTACAGGCTCTTCCTGATCATCATGAGTAACAATGACAGCTGTCTTGGTGCCGCCCCCGTCCATGCCAACAATAAATGCCATACTGATATCCCCCTATAGCTGAATCGTAATACTGGCAGCAGGTGTGACCTCACCATTCAGGATGGGAATAAGGGACTTGAATGCATCCGGAGTATATTCAAAGGCTGCAATGCCGCAAAACCCGCCTTCGATTAAAGCTAAATCATACGGCCGGCCCAAGGTAATTGCCGTTACTTTACAGTTTGCTGCCACAAGCTTCTGCACAAGCGCCAGCTGGCCTGTATTTTCACGCGCATTGAACAGCCCGATAACAACATGCTTGTACCCTTCAGCCTTGTGCAGCACTGTGTTAATCTGCTCCTCGTCCGGATCAATACCGATCAGCTCATACGCTGCAGCAAAATGCTCACCCATATACTGCGGGAAGCTAAGCTCCTGATTCACACTGCTGGAGGCCAGGTCGGTCCGGTAGGCATAGGAGCCCACAAACAAGACCTGCCCATCCCCTGCCTGAACGGGCTGGGTCTCACCTTTAATCAGGCAGATCGTTTCCGTACGCATCAGCTCGTTCGCCCGGCGGTGAACTTCGCAGCCCACGATCCCGTAATCCGGTTCCCCAACATGCGTATAGCGGGCTTTATAGGCTAAAATTTTGGCAACAGCTGCATCAATAACCGCTTCATCCAAATCACCCGCCGCTACAGCTTCTTCTATTAAATGAACCGCTTCTTTAACCGTTGCAGGCGTGTGACTGATGAATACCAGATCAATCCCTGCTTTAACGGCTTCGAGTGCACCTTTGGCCGTCCCGTAATAGCGTTTAATCGCATCCATTTCCAGACAATCGGAGACAACCAACCCCTCAAATCCCAATTTCTCTTTAAGCAGCTCTGTAATAATCGTATAAGACATCGTTCCCGGTACACCAGACGTTTCGATTTGCGGGAATAAAATATGGGCGCTCATGATGGCCTCGGCCCCCTGCCCGATGGCAGTCTTAAACGGCAGCAGTTCAAGCTGCTCTAGCTCCTCCACCGTTTTGTTAATGACAGGCAAGCCAATGTGTGAATCGACATCGGTATCCCCATGACCGGGAAAATGCTTCAGCGAGGACATTACGCCGCCATCGAGCAAGCCCTTCATCATTTGAATCCCGTACTGCGATACAGTCTCAACAGTATCCCCGTAAGAGCGGACGTTGATCACCGGATTGAGCGCATTACTGGTAACATCCATCACGGGCGCAAGATTGAAATTAATGCCTAATGCTTGTAGTTCCCGGGCCGTTATTCTGCCTGCTGCATAAGCATTTTCAGGGCGTCCTGAAGAGGCAATGGCCATGGCTCCGGCTACATTCGTCGCATCCTTGGGCATCCGGGTCACCCGGCCGCCTTCCTGGTCAATCGTAATAAAGCCCGGAATGCCTGTATGTGTGGTGAACCATTGCTGCAGTTCTGCAACAAGCCCGCCTAATTGATACTTATTGCTGATATTATGGGAGAATAAAATAATATTTCCGACTTTGTACTGCTCAATGACTTCCTTCAGCTCCGGGGACATCTCCGTTGACGGAAAGCCTGTTACGAACATTTGCCCGATTTTCTCACGCAAGCTCATTTGTTCTATCGTTCTCATCCGCTATTCACCATCCGCTAGTGATATAAATGATACTGCTGTTTCATTTCTGCAAATTGCCTGCTGTCCTCTGCAAACTGTTCGAGCAGCTGCTTAGCCTGAATATCCTTCGTCCGGTAGATGCTGCTTCCGCCCAATAAGTCAATAAAAGGACGTGAGCCCTCCTTCACGGGAGGCAGAAATGCAAACGGCTCAAACAAGTCCCTGATCGTAAATAATAAGGTTACGCCTACCTCTAACGGCTTGATCACCTGGCGGTCTGTAATATATAATTGAACGCCGCCGCACAGCTCTCCAGAATGCTTAGAGGACGTTGGTTTGAAATGAACCGGACGGAAATACACGCCTGGAAGGCGCAATGCATTCATCTCATCTGCCAGCTGCTGCGCCTCAATAAAGGGAGCTCCAATCATTTCAAAGGGAAATGTTGTTCCCCTGCCTTCGGAGCAGTTGGTTCCCTCAAATAAACAGGTGCCTGTATATAATAACGCGGTTTCATACCGGGGGATGCCCAGTGAAGGATGGACCCAGGTCAAGCCTGTATCCGGGAAAGACATGCTCCGTTCCCAGCCTTCCAGACGAACGACATGAAGCGATGCCTTCCAGTTCATCTGATCATTGGCCATGACAGCCACTTCACCTGCGGTCAGGCCGTACCGGACAGTCAGCTCATAATTCCCGATAAAGGATTTGAAGCCGGGCTGTAGGATATTCCCTTCCACGTTCACCCCGTTCAGCGGATTCACCCGGTCGAGAACAACAAATTCCACGCCTGCCGCAGCACAATCCTCAAGGGCATACAGCATCGTATAAATGAAGGTATAATACCGTACACCAACATCCTGGATATCATACACAAGGATATCTACCTTCTCCAGCATTTCCTTTGTTAAACGTTTGGAATCTTTGCGGTACAGGCTGTAGACCGGAACATTGGTAAAAGGGTCCGTATACGTCTCCACTAATGCCCCTGCATCCAGATCTCCGCGGACACCATGCTCAGGTGAGAACATGGCCGTAAGATTACAATTCTCGTGTAATATCGTAATGGTGGATCTGAAATCTTTGGTAAGCCCTGTCGGCGCGGTAATTAAACCCACCCGTTTCCCTTTGAACAGATGGAGATACTTCATAATAGAATCAATCCCGTTTAATACCATATCACGCAAGCCCCGATTGTCTGATTTTCATCGTCTCGGCAGGGACCATGAAGGCTTCGGCATAGGTTTTTCTTGCTTCACAGCCCCGGACAACGGCCAACGCTTTATAGTAATCCATATATTTAAAAGATTTGCTGTTCGTCACAAACCAATGCTGGCCTAACGCCTCAATCCATAAATCATAAGCCGCCTGATCAAAATCCACGTATACGTAAGGGACATAGTCCACAGCATCTTCCCAGTTTTCCGAATAATACAGCTTTGCGGCAAAATGAGCAGGAAGCTCACGCTCAAAAGAGGACAGGCTGGCAAAAAACCTTGCATCGTTCACGATATGATGGGTCAGAGCATGATCCTTATGCATGCTGTTTCTCCAATGGGTGATGATAATGTCCGGCTTCACGCGGCGGATCACATCGCAGACCTCCAGCCGAATCTCCTGATTGTCTGGCAGCTCTCCGTCACAATAATCAAAAACAACGGCTTCACCGCCCAGTATATCAGCGAAACTCTCTGCCTCTTTGATTTTTTGCTGGCGGTACTCCTTCATATCCTGCCCGGCCGGCACGCCTCTTTCACCTGGAGTTAAAGCCAGGGTTACGATACGGTCTCCTTTTAAGCTATGGCTGGCCAGTACACCGCCGGACGCTAATTCCACATCCCCAACATGCGCTCCAATCGCTAAGACCGTCAACTTTCCGCACATCCCTACAGCTCCCTCCGCAATATGGAAAATTGTTTTTCAATCTGAAATCCTGCTTTTTGATAGATTCCAAGAGCCGGGTTATTGCTGCCAGTAAACAAAGAGATATATTGACAGCCTGCAGTCTGAAAAGCTTCGACCATCCGGAAAAATAGGACACTGCCGAGACCATGTCCCTCATACTCCGGGTGTACCCCGATCCCGCAAAAAAATGCCCGGCCATCCGGTTCGACCATAATTGGACCTGCAAAACCCACAACCTCACTGCCATGAACTGCCACCACAAGAGGTTCACCATTCTTAACAAATGCTGCTACATCCCTCTCCCACTGCGGATTCTGCAGGGCTGCAAGCATGGCTTCAAGCCCTTTATGAACAGCGGGGGCATAATGAGTAACCTGATAGCCTTCTCTGTTTGCTTTGCTTTCTTTGACTGCAATATCTTCAGGAACACTAAAGTCACCCAGCTTCAGGTGCATGCCGCATTGTGTCGCCCGCTCTGCATACCCTCTGGCGATCAAAGCATCATATAACGGCTGGTCTGTACTAATGCCCGGGGCATTATTGTGTTCATGCTGCGGTGCGCTTGGCATCGTCCATTTCAGCTTAACAGGGTTAAAGAACAACACCTCCACCTGACTTTTCCCAAGCTGCCGGAACCTTGTTTCCATGCGCTGCACAAAGGCATCGTACAGCTCTAAAAAAGCGGCACCCGAATCTATAATTACGGTCGTAATATAGCCCGCCACATCGCCGAGCGGAAGGTCATCCCCGCTGCAGCCGGCTGCAAAACCTACAATCCCTCGTTCATTAAAGCCTACCCACATACACTCCGCATCGAAATAAGCATGATTAATAAATGTGTCCTGAAATTCCTGTTCGGTAAACGGCTTGTAGTCATACTTCGTAGCCTCCCGGTTCCAGAGCGCGACCACTCCAGAAAAATCTTCCATGGAGAAGAGTCTGATTTGCATCATTCCAACCCCCTGTGTTCCGGGTAGGGCCAAGAAATTTTGCCCATGACTACCGGCCGGGAAGCTCCGGTTACCTGAGGGATATTATTCGGCAGACGTCTCATCGTATGATAAGCCAGCACAGCAAAAGCAACGGCTTCCTTGGCATCACTGTTGCCGCCAATATCCTCCTGTGTCAGCACCCGCACTCCGAAGGGAGCAAATAACTGCCGCAAATCGCGCAATAACGTCAGGTTATAGCTCCCTCCGCCGCCAACCAGCAATCGCTGAGCCTGATGCTGCGGGGCAATATACCGTTCATAGCTGTCGGCAATACTCCATGCTGTCAAGCGTGTAGCTGTGGCAATAACATCCTCAGCTTTCCAGTGATGCTCCTCCATCATCTGAAGTATTTGTGCAACATATTGTTGTCCAAACCGTTCTCTGCCTGTCGATTTCGGGAAAGGCATACTATAATACTCATCCTGCTGCATCCATTTCAATAGCTGATCAATAACCTCACCACCCGCAGCAATTTCACCGCCGGCATCCATCGTCATTGGCGCAAATAAATGGGATACAAGACCGTCAATAATCATATTTCCGGGCCCTGTATCGTAGGCATACACCTCTTCGGGAGAAGCATTGGCAGGAAGAACCGTTACATTCCCTATTCCTCCAATATTCTGCAGAAGTGATGTTTTCTCCGGATGGTTAAACAATAAATATTCAGTAAAAGGCACGAGTGGCGCTCCCTGTCCATCCATTGCCATGTCGGCAACCCGAAAATCTGATATGCAGGGAATGCCCGTCCGGTTCGCTATCACTGCACCTTCTCCGATCTGTACCGTACAGTGCAGGTTATGGCCGTCCATCCTCTTCTCTTCCGGTGCATGATAGATCGTTTGGCCATGGGATCCTATCGCAAATATTTGGGAAGGCGCAAGTCCGCATTTGCGGATCACCGACACTACTGCCCGGGCGTATAATTCCCCCAGCCACATGTTCATTGCGCCTACCTTATCAACCGTAGCCTTGGAAGGATCAAACAGCTCGAATATCGAACTTCTGACATGCGCTGGAAACGGAGTGTTCTCAAAAACCAGTAATTCCGTCTCTATTCCATACTCTGTGTCCGGCGTGGACGAAAGCTTAATTACCGCTGCATCAATACCGTCTACCGATGTGCCGGACATCAAGCCAACCAGATAGGTAAGATTTACTTCAGCTGGGCCGCCCATCACCCTTTCACCGCTCCGACGGCTACTCCTTCAAGGAAATACTTCTGTAAGCTGAAGAACAAAATAAACATCGGAACGGCAGAAATGGTTGCCCCTGCCATCATAGGTGCAAAGTAAGTGGTATTCGCAAAACGGAAGTTTTTGAGCCCCACCTGAATCGTCTGCATATCCATAGTGTTGGTAACCAGGAACGGCCAGAAGAAGTCATTCCATGCTGCCATAAACGTCAGGATGGCCAGTACTGCCATAACCGTTTTGGACAACGGCATAATGATATACCAAAAGATTTTAGGCTGGGAGCAGCCTTCGATTTTGGCAGCTTCAATAATTTCTACCGGAATGGAGGACATGAACTGCTTGACCAGAAAAATGTTATACACCGTGACAATGCTTGGCATAATCAACGCTGTATACGTATTTTGCAATTCAAAAATATTCACGATCAATATATACAGCGGAACCTGGGTGACTTGAGTAGGAATCATCATGGACCCCAGCAGAATAGCGAACAGAATGCCTTTTCCTCTAAATTTCATTTTGGCAAAAGCGTATCCTGCAAGCGTGGCGAAAAATACGTTTGATACCGTAATACAAGCTGCTACAATAAAAGAATTTTTTAACCAATCCCAGGAATGGGCGCTGAAGTTAAAAAAGAATTTATAAGACTCAAAGGAAATCTTTGCCGGGATCAGCGAATAGCTCATTGCGCCAGCTTCTACCGGATCACCGAACGAGGAAATGATCATAAAGTATATCGGGAAAATGGTCGCTGCGGCAAACAGGAGAAGGGCTGTAATGATCAGACCATTACGGGCGAACAGCGATCCTTTGCTTTTGATATTATTGTTGAACAACCCCATAGGTTTCTGCCCCTTTCCTAGTATTCTATGTCTTTACCTAAAATCTTAAATTGGAAGAATGAGATCAAGGCAATAACCGCTGCCAGAAGCAAGGATTGGGCCGCTGCCTCCCCAAACTCGAAATATGTGAACGCATTGTTAAAGATTAACAATCCCACCATAGTTGTGGCATGGTCTGGTCCGCCGCCTGTCATCAGATAAGCGTTCTGGAACACCTGGAAGGAACCTATGACCCCTGTAACCAGCAGGAATAGCGTTGTTGGCTTAAGGAAAGGAATGACAATATACCGCAGCTTTTGCAAAAAAGTCGCCCCATCTATATCAGCTGCTTCATAATAACTGTTATCAATACTGAGCAGTGCAGCCAGATAGATAATGATCGCTGTACCATGACTTGACAGCCAGGACATTAATACAAGTGAAAACATGGCCGTTGCACTCGAACCCAGCCAGTTCTGATTACTGATACCAAAAAGTCCGACTGCTTGATTGGCAATACCTGATTTTAGCGGATCAAAGATCCACAGCCATACGACAGCAAGAGATACCCCTGAAGCTACAGCCGGCAAATAATATACCGCTTTAAATATAGTTTGTGTTTTTTTCTTAAAAGGCATAATCAGAATGGCAACAAGGAAGGACAGTAAAATATTAAATGGAACGGTTAACAGCGTATAGACCAATGTATTTTTCAGCGCTTTCCAGAACAGCTCATCTGAAAAGGAATTGACGAAGTTCTCCAGGCCGACATAAGTGGACCCTAGTGGACGATATTTCTGCAGGCTGATTATAAAGGCATTGATTACCGGATAGGCAGTAAATAAAGAAAATGCAATAAGTGCTACTGCGATAAACGCGTATCCCCAGCCAGAGTCACTTTCGAGCTTCAGCTTTTTTCTTTTGGTCAACAATTGATTCATTGGGCCGCACCTCTCTTCTTCAAAAAAGTACCTTCTGCTTGCCTGCATTCAGAAGGAAAGCTGTACGTTTAAGCTTCGTACAGCTTTCACTTCACATGCCGGCCTATATGGCAATCTAGTCCGCGACCACACCATCTTCACCGAAGGATTTGACGGCAGCTGCTTTAACTGCATCATACATCTCTTGCGGGGTAATCTCATCGGCAAGCAATGCCTGCAGTTTAGGAATAATCACTTCTGTTTCAATTTTGAGCGCTTCAGCAGCCTGCTCCGTAGGAATATCTGTACGGGCCGGGAGTGCTTTGGCCATCATCGCTTTACCTGCAGCAACGTTGTCTTCGTTACGCGGGAACTTTTCAAGCACTTCTGCTTTACGTGCAGACTCGGTAATTGGTGTTAAGAACAGCTCATTACTATAGTTGGCAGCAATCGAACCGGAAGACAGGAAATTCACCGCCAGGGCAATATTTTTGATATGTTCTTCTGAAGGCTCTTTTTTACCACGGAGTGCGATATAACCATCTACTATGGAAGTAGGGATATAATCGGCACCGTTGAAGGTTGGCACAGGAAGTGAAATGTAATCCACTTCGATCGAATCCGCAACAGCTGATCCATCGTTCGCTTTAATTTTCTCATTGTTCAGACGGGCGGAGTTTTCAAATGCCGACAAGCCTTTACCGGTGATCATCGTTTGGCCGGTCAGGAACATATTCCAGCGTTTGCCGGCATCGATGGAGCTTAACTCTTTAGGCATAGAACCATCGTCGATCATTTCACGGATCGCTGTCAGCAGACCCAGGAATTTTTTGCTTGTATACGTGTATTTGAGGTCCTTGTCGAAGTAATCCGGCAGACCCGCAGTTTTAGCAAGAATAGCCAGGTAATCTTTAGAAGTTACACCGGAGGTCGCGAATACGAAACCGTAACGGCTGGTTTCACCTTTATCATTTTTTACTACGCCTTTTGCAATAGCTTTCCGGAACTCATCATAGGTCCAGCCGTTTTGCTGAATACTCTTCCAGTCAATTCCGGCTTCTTCAAGGAATTGTTTATTACCGCCGATGGTGTGGATTTCCATATACGCGGGCAGGCCGTACTGGGCATCACCCAATTGAAAATACTTCATTGGAACTTCGTCATAATCCGCCTTAACTTCGTCAGACAGGACTGGGTTCAGATCGATTAGTACATCTAGTGCTGCATATTTCGAAAGTCCGGATGCACCGATCCAGGCAATATCCGGAGGGGAGCCTGCATTGACTTGTGTATCCAGCTTTTGTGTCATATCTTCCCAGCTCGCCGGTTCGATTTTCAGCGTCAAATTAGGATGCAGTGCATTAAATTCTTTTTCCATATCAGCAAACCGGGCCTGGTAATTAGCCGATACCGGAGGTAATAATGCAGTTATTGTATCTTTTCCCGCACCGCTGCTGCCTGTGCTTCCGGAATTTGCAGAATCCGCAGTGTTATTTGCGTTCCCTCCACAGGCGGATAATAGCGACATCATCATGATTGCTGACAAAAGCAGCGTTGAACCATTTCTTTTTTTCATCGATAGCAGCCTCCTCAATTTTCTAATTCAATGATAGGATCGCTTGTTTCAGGCGTCCTCCATTTGCTTCAAGCGCTTCTTCTGCGGCCTTTGCATCTAACCCCGTTTTAATCATCATGATGGCCAGCTTACAATTCATTCCTGCTTTTTCAAGTGTCTCTGAGGCGGCTTGGGTCTCTACCCCTGTCGTATTCATAATAATGCGGAGGGAGCGGTCTATCAGCTTGAAATTGCTGGCTTTTAAATCAACCATTAAGTTGTTATACGTTTTCCCTAATTTGACCATAGTACATGTTGTCAGCATATTAAGCACCAGCTTTTGAGCCGTTCCCGCTTTTAACCGGGTCGAGCCGCTAATGACCTCCGGTCCTACAACAGGTGAAATACAAATATCTGCAATGGGTTCAAACTTGGAGTCCTTGTTGTTGCACACACCGATGGTAGCTGCCCCAAGCTCCTTCGCCTTCGCCAAAGCTGCAATCACAAACTTGGCACTCCCGCTTGCCGAAATGCCGATAACTACATCCTGCTCTGTCACCCCGATGCTTTCGACTAATGAGATCCCTTCCTCCTCATCGTCTTCACAGCCTTCAACCGCATTCCGTAAAGCAATATCACCCCCAGCGATATATCCTTGTACCAGGGAAGGATCTGTACCAAAGGTAGGAGGACATTCGGAAGCATCCAAAACACCCAATCTTCCGGATGTGCCGGCTCCTATGTAAAACATTCTCCCGCCGGCAGACAGCCTGTTGTGCAGAATATCTACCGCCCTTGCAATCTGCGGAATTTCGTTAGCGACGGCTGCGGAGACCAGAGCATCCTGCTGATTCATTAACTGGACCATTTGTTCAGTCGTACATTCATCAATCATCAGGGTGTCCGGATTCACGGCTTCTGTAGTTAATCCCGCAAGGTAGTCATTCATAGTCATCCTCCTTCTTTTTAAATATAAATTACATATATCTAACAAATGATGTTAGAATACCATACATTTATTAATTTTTATACTAATATATATTCCTAAAACCGTCAATAGATTTTGAAATAAAATTTTATTTATGAATATTATTCCGATTTTTTATTTCAGTGACTTGTATAATCAGTTATATCACATTTATAAAGCGCTTACAATATACATTTTTCACTTTTGTCAAACGTTATTATCACTCCTTCTGCCGTATTCTTGAAAAACGAGTCATTAGTTTCGCCAAAATCAAACGTTTTATGATGTAGATAATCTAACATGGCAAAGGGAATAAAAAAAGGGGATGTCCCATAAGCCATGAAATGGCTGGAACACCCCTTGATTTGGAGTTGGATGAACGTTTGCGCTCGGTGAGGACGCTCCGCGAACGAAACGTTGTTCCAATCGCTGTGCTCTCCAGATTTTTTTCATTCCCCTTAGCGGTGAAAATCCGGAGACCAAGGCGAGCGCTATCGCTTTTCCACAATCGTTCCGTCCTCTCCGCTGTTTAAGCAGGAAACGACTCGTCTATCCTTAAAAAGAAACAAAACCGCCGAATGATGGAGCCGGAAAGCGTATTTGGACAACTGAAGAACAACCGGGGCTAGTATACTTTCGGGACAGCCCCTTCCTCCAAATCCATGCGCTTCCCAGAATTTAATATCTGAGTTTTTTCTTCAAAATATTATGGGTATTGGTTAAAGACGTTTTTACCTGCTCGTATTCTGCACTGGCAACCCCGGCAAACAGGATGTCGATGATCGTCAGCATAGCAATACGCGAGCCCATGGCACCACTGCGGATCGTTATTTCAGGGGTAGATATGCTAAGAACAATATCCGCCCGCACTGCAAGCTCGCTTTTGTTGTACCGGGTAACTGCAATACATGTCGCTTTATTCTTCTGGGCAATGATCAGGGCGTCAATAATATCACTGGTTGCACCAGAGTTAGAAATAAAAATGGCAACATCATCTTTGCCGAGCAAGGTTGCTGCAGTAAGCTGGCTATGGCCGTCCGTATAAGCATGACACATCTTGTTAATGCGTGAGAATTTCTGTTCCCCGTCCATACACACGATTCCCGAGGCCCCTATGCCAAAGAAAACAATTCTTTTGCTATGGCACAGCACTTCTACTGCTCTTGCAATCTCTTTCCGGTCAACCACACTAAGTGTGTCCTCAATGGATTTCATGTTATTGAGTGAAATATTTGAAATAATGGTCGAGAGATCATCACCCGGCTGTATATCTGTATATTGGGCCTTTGCATCCTCATCGCGGGAACCCAAAGAAGCTGATATACTCACAATAAAATTGCGGTATCCGCTGTAGCCCATTGTTTTACAGAACCGCAGGACCGAGGCATCACTTGTTTTACTCGATTGGGCTAATTCTTTAATGGACAAATGGGGAATCTCTTCCTTGTTCTCCAGAATATAATCCCCGACCAGCCGTTCAACCGGAGTAAAGCTTTCCCTCATTTCACGAATCTTGATTAATATATTGTCATTTAAATTCATAATCTACCTACTCAAGATTTAATGAATATCATAGATATTATCATAAACAATACAGGCTGCCTATTTCAATAGCAAAACCATATTGGCACACCTAATTCTTATTATCAATCAGATCTAACCAATCAAAAAAAGCTCCTGAACCGTCAAAAGGACTGATTCAAGAGCTTATTCATTCTTACGGTAATGCGGTCAAGAGGACTCGAACCTCCACGATATTGCTACCACTGGCACCTGAAGCCAGCGCGTCTGCCAATTCCGCCATGACCGCATATTCAGTTGACTTGCTTTCGCAGTCACAAGATAGATCTTACCATGCCAGAATTATGGAGTCAAGTTTATTTTATTGTAAATTGCTATCCATAAATTGCAAGTAAAATATTGCTTTTATTTGCGGATTCGGTGTATAATGAGAACAAAGGTTCGCATACTATAAATGAGGTGATTTATAATGGCGATTACCAAGAGACACCCCCTAAATACACCAACAATCCCTGAGAATATAACCAAAGATGAATTGTCCCTGGTCAGAAGCTATCTGTTGCTAACGTTTATTCATAAAGTATTTGAACGGGACTGCCGCGCCATCGGCAAGAGCGGTCTGTTCAAGACTCCCCAGCTCTACATGGAGCTGGTATCCAGCGCTACCAAGAAGACATCCCTGATGCTGCAGGAGGTTACCCGCGAGCTTACCGCGAACCAGCTCAAGATCAACACTGTGCGCCAGGATCAGCGCGGAGTTACCGCCGAGTATAACTGCCGGGGCTATGTTGGCGAGATCCATATTCTATGGCCCGGCTTCCGTAATGAGATGATGCAGCGTATGCGCGCCTACCTCGGACTGGGTGCCGAGCTTGCCTCCATTATTCCCCGGGAAGAACAAGCCGAACAGTTGGCCATGACCATCTAAGCTGCCCTTGTGGTGGAATGTACTGCTGACATGAAGAGCCTCGTCCTTTTGCGGACGAGGCTCTTGGTGCGGGTGCAGAACAATATATGATACGTTGATGGTGAGCGGCGGTTTTTCGATTACATTGGCCCAAGCAGCAACCCGGCCCCTTCCTGCCGTTCACCGGTTCAACGCCTGAGGGAACTTACTTCAAGACCTTCTCCAGCTGCTTCGCCCCGGCCTCCGGGAACAGCTTGGCCGTATGCTCCATGATCCGCTCCCTGGATGCCTCGGGCTGATCGCTGTAACGTGAAGTCACATAGTCTGCTCCGAATACATGCTCGCTCACAGCATAACGGCCGATTCCCCAGCCGTAGGGACGGCCATGCTTGTCCTGCTTATACTCGAATTTGCTGGCTGTAATGTAGGTCTGCATCTGCAGCAGCGTCATGGCTGTGTCGAAGCCTTTGGCACCTTTGGCCGCGAAGCCGGACAGCGCTTTGAGGTCACTGGAGAGTAGTCCTACCTCATGCTCCAGCAGCACATCCATGATTCGTTTGCTGGCCATGGAGGCCAGTCCGTCATCATATCTGGCATCGAAATCATAACCGTCCCGGCGGTAATTGGCGAAGTCCGGATACCATTCTCTGCTGATGAACCCGGCCTTCTTGTTAAAAAGCTTCGCATAAGCGATCTCGCCCCCGGCCGCAATCTCCTCGCGCCATTCCCACGGGCCGATTACATCCTTCACGAACCAGTAGCCCGCAGGTGTGCATTCCTCCAGAGAGAAGCCTGCGATCTCACAGCGGAACAAGGGCAGGTACCCGATATCCCGCACCAGCACAGCCAGTTCCCCGGCGTTCTTAATAACCGGCAGCTTCATGATTGCCCTCCCGGGCGGTAGGTCCAGCCCCCGTCTCCGTGGTAGATCATCTGCTTGCCCATCCCGCCATCGATTGTAATATTCTCGCCCGTGATGAATCCCGCGGCCTCACTGCACAGGAACAGCACCATAGCCGCGATATCTGCCGGAGTTCCGACCCGTCCCGCAGGATGCTGCAGCCGGTCCGGCTCTGTATGAACCGGTTCCGGCGTTTCCTCCGTACCGTGATAAGCCGTAGTGTCAATCCAGCCCGGGCTGATGGCATTCACCCTAGCCTTACCGGCCAGACTTACACTAAGGGCGTGGGTCAAAGCACCAATCCCGCCTTTGGCGGCAGTATAGCTCTCGGTATCCGGCTGCGACATCCGCTCCCGGCTGGAGGAGATATTCACAATAGAGGCTCCTTGGGTAAAATACGGCTTAAGCCGCAGCGTCAGATAATAAGGCGCTGTCACTCCGATCCGCTGCACGTACTCGAAATCCTCATAGCTGCACTCGGACAACAAGCCTTTTTTGCTGGTACAGGCATTGTTAATCAGGTAATCCACCTGTCCGTAGCGGCTGATTACCTGTGCGGTGAAATCATCCAGCACCGTCTGCTGCGCAATATCGCCCGCATAGAAGAACAGCCGCTCTGTGCCATACCGTTCCTCCAGCCAGCGTCCGGCTGCTGCATCCGTATCGATACAGGCAACCATTGCTCCGGCCTTCAGGAATTTCTCGGTGAGACAGCGTCCGATTCCGCCCGCGCCGCCGGTGACTACCGCTATTTTATTATGATGACTCATCGTGGCCTCCGTTCTCCGCTTATTCTGAGGTATAGGCTTCCGGTCTGGGCTCGCTCACCGGCTGATACAAGTATCTCCGGTCCAGCTTCACCACATGCTTGTTCGGACGCCGGATCATCACCTGAGTCTCGTCCCAGGCCAGCACGATCCCTCTGATATCATTGCTCGCCAGTCCGTCGCGCACGACTCTTACCCGCTCACCGGAAATCCGGTAGGCATCCAGTTGTTCATCACTGATCATAGTATTTTTGCTCCCCTCTCTGTGCTTAGCTTGTCCAAATTCAACTCTGAATCCGGTCATGAAAAAGACCCAAATGAGAATCATCCGGGTCTAGTTATCTTTCAAAAGCAATCTGTATGTCTTATGAAGTTCCTATATCAGCGCTTCATTCTTCTCAAACCAGAAGTCAAGAACTTTAGCGGACATCACACGTTGTTCCAGATATTCGACCTGATGCTCTGTGAATGTCTGTCTCCAGCTGAACGACAGCTCTTCACACAAACTTGTGATTGTCAAAAGCTCTGACCAAGCAACATAACGTTTGTACCAGAAAAACTGAGGATGTTCGATCATATAGGGATACAAATCGTCGAACTCCGTGTGTTTGCAATCCAGCGCACGTTCGAAGTGATCCTTAGCCTCGGTTAGTTTATCAATAAAAAATTGCTCTGTCACCGGTTCATTCCCCATTGTGACGCCTCCTCTCTCATGTCTAATTTTTATTATAAAGGAAAACTTATAGGGTGAAAAGCAGATGTTTAAAAAATAGGCTGTGTTCCTGTTATTGTCACTTCCACCTTATCCAAAAACAATCGTCCCGTCATTAAGAGAGGTAATATCAACAAGGGATTCCAGACGGATTCCCTGTTCGCGGATCGTGCGTGCACCGGCCTGGAAGCTTTTTTCGACCACTACGCCAAGGCCCACCAGCTCGGCTCCTGAACGCTGGATAATCTTAATCAGGCCGCGGGCCGCGTCGCCGTTGGCGATAATGTCATCGATGAAGAGGATTTTGTCATCCTCCGAGATGAACTGGCGGGACAGCATGATGTCTGTAACAATTCCTTTGGTAAAAGATGGAACCCGTTCACACAGAGCGTCGGGATCAGCCAGCAGCGTTTTTTTGCGGCGGGCAAACACCAGCGGCACCTTCATCTCATAAGCGGTGGCAAATGCCACGGCAATCCCCGAGGATTCCACAGTCACTACGCGAGTCACTCCAGCCTCAGCAAATCTGCGGGCAAATTCCCGTCCCATTTCCATCGTAAGCATCGGATCGACCTGGTGGTTAAGCAGTCCGTCCAGCTTCAGCACCTGATCCGAGACGACTACGCCTTCCTCCAATATCCGCTGTTTCAATAATTCCATAATTGTAAGCCTCCATTACCCTTTATAGACGTTTCACCGAAATCGCACCTGTTCGTCCAGGCGGAAGTCATGTCCCTCTGTTCCTCATCATAACCTGTACTATGCGGACTACACAAGGCTATATCCTTGCAGGCCCCGCGATTATAAACTTCGCAGCATTCATAAGGAGGCTAAGCATGAAGTCACATGTCCGCACATTACAGATCGCGTTCACTTATATTGGCACCATTGTAGGCGCCGGATTCGCTACCGGCCAGGAAATCCTCCGTTTTTTCACCAGGTACGGACACTGGGCGCTGCTGACGATTCTATTCTCTGCCGCTCTCTTTATCTGGCTGGGCACCAAAATGATGATCATCGCCCGGAAAATCTCTGCGGACTCGTATGAGGATTTCAACCGCCACCTGTTCGGAGCCAAGGCCGGGACCATCATCAGCCTGTTCACCATGATTATTCTGATCGGGGTGAACAGCATCATGCTCGCAGGCGCCGGGGCGATCTTCAAGGAGCATCTCGGCCTTCCCTATCAGGCGGGGCTGCTTCTGACGATCCTTGGATCATACTTGCTCCTGAAGCGCGGTATTTCCGGCATTCTGCAGATCAACAGCCTGGTGGTGCCCCTGATGCTTACTTTGTCGCTAATCCTTGTCTGTAATACGCTGGGCGTTGCGGGAGCCGAACGCTTCCTCTTCCTGCCCACCGATTACAGCAGCATCAACGCCTGGATCTCTCCGCTGCTCTATACCTCGTTCAACCTTGGCATGGCTCAGGCTGTACTCGTTCCGCTGGCCCGCCATACGGATGACGAACGTGCGCTGGTGCGCGGCGGTATTCTGGGCGGAGCGGGTATCGGGTTCATGCTGCTGGCGGCTCATTTTGCCATGAGCTCGCAGATGCCGGGCATCCTGCAGTTCGAGATTCCGATGGGAAGCATCGCCGTCCGGCTGGGTCCGGTGGTGCAGATGATTTTTCTGCTGCTGATCTTCATGGAAATCTTCAGCACCTTTGTTGCGGGAATCTACGGGGTAAGCGTACAGCTCCAGCAGCGGCTCCCGGTTGCCCCTGCGCTTGTCGCCCCGCTGCTGATGCTGATCTGCTATGTGTTCAGCCAATTCGGCTTCAGCTCACTGCTGGGCATCTTCTACCCGATTTTCGGCGCGCTGTGTCTGATATGGGTGATCATGCTGGTGCGCTCCCCCATGTCTCCGCCGCCAGGACAGGGGAAGCCACCGGCAGGAGGGGCGGGCGGCAAAAAGCAGGGAATCACGATTGTCAGCATCAAGCCTGCCATCCGGACTACACGGAAATAACTGCTGCTGCAGGAATGATGCCCGCCACTGCTTCGGCGACATGACGGTGGCAGGTCATCATGACGATCTGCCGGGAAGCCGACAGCTCGCCAAGCAGAGCCAGGGCCGCTTGAAGCCGGTGTTCATCGAAATTAACGAAGAGATCATCGAAGAACATCGGCAAATTGACCTTGCTGCTCATCGTTTCTGCCAGTGCCAGCCGGATCGCCAGATACAGCTGCTCTGCGGTTCCCCGGCTGAGCAGTCCGCTGTCCAGCAGTCCGGCATCCTTGTGTTCAGCCTTCAGCTCTTTGTGCCCCAGTGTCATCACGATCCGGCGGTATTCCCCGTACGTGAGCTTCGAGAAGTACAAGGAGGCGAGCTGCAGCACCTGAGGCTGCTTCTCCTGTTCATAGATTCTGCGCGTCCGCCCCATCAGCTCGGCCGCCAGCGCCGTTACCGCATATTGCCCGGCCAGATTACGCAGTGACGCCCGCTGCTCCTCCAGCTGCTGGAGGGCAGTATCTTCCTTGCCTCGCTCTGTCAACGCTTCCCGTTCCTGCAGCAGCTTGCCGCGCTGCTCAAGCAGCATGCTCCGCTCCTCTTCAAGCTCGGCCGCCGCTTCTTCCGCAGCCTGATGCTCCTGCTCAAGCCGCCCGGCATCCAGATGCTCCAGCAGACTCAGCAGCTCCGCCCGGCCTTCATCATCCCATCCGCTGAACATCGCCAGCTCCGCTTGACGCACGAACCGCGTAACCTCTATCCGTCTCAGCCACGCAGAGGAACGGCGCAGGAACTCCTCTCCGTTCTCAGCACTGCCTTCCTCCAGCAGCTTCGAGCACCGCAGGTTCAATTCCGCCTGCTCCCTGTGATTCGCTGCCAGCTCCTCCCGGACTTCAGCCAGCCGCACCTCCACACTCTCTCTGCGTAGCAGCTCAGCCCTCAGCTGATCCCACTCCCGCTTCCGCAGCTCCAGCCAGGTTAAGAGGGCGGCTGGGGTAGGGTGACCAGGAGCAGCTGGAGTTGCGGGTGCGTATTGGGCAGTAGGATCGGTGGCGGGTAGGCGGTGCTGTGCAGCAAACGGAGCAGCCGGTACCGATTGCTGATCAGCTACAAAAGGAATTGGAGCTGGCCGTCCGGTCTCCGCAGCCGTAAACAGCTTCAGCCCTTCCTGCTCATAGAGCGCACATTCCTCAGCCAGTCCGCTAAGCCGCGCAGACCATTTGGCCTCCTGGCACAGCAGCTCATGGCCCTGCTCTGCCAGGGCGAAGATATCCGGCAGGCCGTCCGGCGACAGCCCTTCGGGGAGTCTCCGCTGACGCAGCCATGCTTCGTAGCGTGCCGCCAGCTCCGTGAAGCGGGCCTCCGCTTCCTCCAGCTCGCCGGTCAGCACCTGCTCCTGTCCGCTCAGCTGCGCAAGCTCCGTCCGGCAGGCCTCGGCCTCAGCCGCCTGCCGGTCAACGCGCTGGCGCCAGGTGCCCCAGGCCTCCATCAGCCGGCGCAGCTCGCGCATCCCGGCCTCCAGCCCGCCTGCGTCAGGGCTGGCGGCCTTAGGGCCGCTCTCCCGCTCCGCGCCGGAGAGCAACAGCCCGCGCAGCCGCAGCATCTCCGCTGCGGCCTTGCCCGCTTCCCCGCCGCCGGGCTCCGGCGGGGACCCCGCCGCCCCCGCTGCGCGCAGGGCGGCCCATAGCCACAGGTCCGCTGCGGCCAGCAGGCCGAGCGCGGACCATACGCTGACCGGCGGTGCGCCGGTCAGCCACAGCGCAGGCGGCAGCAGCAGCGTAAGCGCTGCGCCCGCCTGCAGGAATCGCCGGTAGCGTACCGCCCGGCGCCCGTTGTCGCCGGGGCGGCTGCCCCCGGCGGTATCCCTGCGGCGCGGAGCTGACGCGCCGCCTTCCGGGCCGAGCTGCGCTTCGCGCCAGCGCTCGGCGGCCTGCTGCAGCTCGTCCCAGAGCTGCACCAGTTCACGCGGGCTGCGCGGTGCCAGGCCCGCGAAGTCCGCTGCGCCGCTGGCGTGCTCCTGCGCCAGCAGGCGCTCGGCCGCCTGCAGCGCAGCAGCGGCGGCGGCCTTGCGGGCGCGGAGGCTCAGCAGCTCCGCGCCCCGGGTCTCCATTTGCCGGTCATATCCGGCAAAGGAGGCGGCGTAACGCCGCGCGGCCTCCCGGTCCGCGGCGGCCGGGGTGAAGCCCGCAAGCTCTGCGGTATCCCAGCCTGCGCCAATGCTGCGCAGCAGGCGTTGCAGCTGCTCCCGCAGAGCCGCAAGCTCCGCCTGAATCCGCTGCTGCTCCGCCCGCTTGTCCTCATAGCTGCTGCGGCTGCGGTCCAGCGCTTCGAGCGCAGGCCCCTGCTCTGCAAGCAGAGGATCAGGCGGCTTCGCCGCAAGCTCTGCGGTAAGCTCTGCCGTAAGCCGTTCCAGCCGGAACGCTGCACCCTGCAAGCTGCGCAGATCGGCTGTAAGCGACCTCCAGCGTTCCGCCCCGTTATCCGGGAACGATGCAATCACAGGCAGCTCCTCCAGCTCCAGCCGGCCTTCGCTCCATTTCAGCCACAGCTCCCGGATGTCCTGCGCCTTGCGCAGCTTCATCAGCCTTGCACCGGCGAGCCCGCGGTCCAGCTTCATCTGCTCCAGCTTCTGCTCCGCTGCTTCCAGAGCCAGGGTATTCCCGTTATATCTCGGCAGATAAGAGCGGCTCTCCGCTACCTCCTGCTCCAGCTTCCCGATAGACTGTAGAATCCTGGCCGCCTCCTGGACCTTGCCTCGCGGCTTGTAGAGCTTCTCGGCCTCCTGGACCAGACGCTTCTCGGCCCGCATAATCTCCCCGCCGCCGCCCATCCCGGCATGGAACAGGTAGCTGCTCATTTCCCCGGACTGCAAGGCACCCAGCTCCTGCAGCTCGTCAAGCGAGACAGCGAACAGCTGGCGGAACATGCTCCGGGAGATGCCGCCAAGCAGACGCCGCTCCAGCTCCGCCTGATTCAGCTCCTCCGTGCGGCCATCCGGATGGAGGAGTGCAATATGCAGCTTCTCCGCTCTGCCCGGCCCCGCGCCGCCGGAAGCATACCGGCGGATGGTCCATAATGCGCCGGACTCATCCCTTGCTTCCAGAACTCCGCCGTGCGTCCCTCCTTGCAGCGGCTCGTACCGTTCAGCCGGATTCCCCCGGCCGGGGATGCCGTACAGCATGGCACGGATGAACTGCAGGGTCGTGCTTTTACCAGCCTCGTTGCGTCCGAACAGAACCGTGACCCCTTCATTCAGTCCAATCTCCCGCTGAGCCAGCCTTCCGTAGCCGCCGATCCGCAATGAATCGATCTTCATCCCTCTACCTCCCGGTCTTGCTGTCCATCACTATCTCCGGTATCCCCGGCAGTGTTCTTACTCATCACCCATCCGTCAGCATCCGCCGGCGCATTTTCCCACGCCCGTCCAGTCCCTTCCAGCCCTGCTCCATTGCCCTCAACAGAATACACCTTGCCTTCTTCCGCAGTATTCAGCGGCGTCCCTCCGGACTCTTCCAGTCCGCTCAGCAGAGTGATTCCCAGCTCTGTTGCACCTCTCAGCCATTCCTGCTTCTCTTCGGCTCCTACGGATAATAGCAGCCTGCGCAGCTCCTGGTTCTCCATCAGCGGTCTCAGCGCAGTAGCGACCAGCTCGTCCAGCTCTGCGGCATTCCCGCTACTGTGCCCGGCAAGCCGTAGCATTTCACCCAGGAAGCTGTCCTCCAGAAGCAAGTGCTCCCGGTCAACCGCAAGTCCCGTTTCAATGGAGAAGCCTTCCGTCCAGACCAAGCCCGCGTATTCTTTGCGCACCGCGCGCACAGTTTCCCGCCGCTGGAGCTCGGTGAGCAGATCATCTGCCGCCCCCTTTTCAGCCAGCACCTTATGTATATCCCCCCGCCCGGTCAGGCGGAATCTGACCACAGACATCATCTGCGGAGTCTCTCTGCGGATATCCTCCACTGCATTCTCTACAGCCAGGGTCCACTCTGCCTCGTCAGTGAGTCCTTCAATCGAGAGCTCGCGGACCTGCCAGCGTACACTGTCCAGTTCATGGAAATCCAGCCGGACTGCACCCTCTGCACTGACATCAACCGTATAGCAGCCCTTTGGCCCGGTCTCCTTAATGCTTCTTCCTTGAATGTTGCCCGGATAGACGATAGGCGGATGCTCATGCAGAATACTCCGCTTATGAATATGCCCCAGCGCCCAATAGTCATAGCCCCTGCCGATCAGATCTTTCCGGGTGCATGGGGAGTAAGTCTCATGCTGGAGATCCCCGTCCACATTGCCGTGCAGCAGGGCGATGTGGAACAGGCTGCTGCCCGGCTGGCGGCTGAAGCGCAGAGCTGTATTCTCTGTCACTTTGGAGGTCGGGTAGGAGATGCCGCTGATCACAGCTACCTCCTTCCCGTCCACCCGGCGGCGGGCGGTAACGCGTTCCGGCTCACTGCCGCCGAATACCGTAACATGGGCAGGCGGTGCTGAGCTAAGGCGCGGGCCGTCCAGCGGATCATGGTTACCGTGGATCAGGAATACCTGAATTCCGTGGTGTCCGAGTTCCTCCAGAGCCTCCCGGAACCGGAGCTGCCCTTGAAGCGATGCATCCGAGACATCGTAGACATCGCCGCTAATGACCACGAAATCTACCTTTTGCAGGGTGGCTACGCCAACAAGCCGCCCGAGGGCGGCGAAGGTGGACTCCCGGAGATAGGAGCGGATATCCGGCGGGAGATGAGACAGACCGGCGAACCGGCTGTCCAGATGCAGATCCGCAGCATGCAGGAAACGAAAAGGAATCATAGCCTCACCCCTTCATTCCCGGCTGGAACTGCAGATAGGTTTTCTTCAGTTCATTGGCTACACGGGTCAGGGAATAGAGGCTCTTTGCTTTATCCCAAGCCGAGCGCGACAGCTCATAGCGGTAACCGGGGTCCGTGATTACTTTTTCCAGAGCATCTGCCAGTCCCAGCTCATCATCCGGATTCACCAGCAGCCCGTTCACCCCGTCCTCAATTTGCTCGGGAATGCCGCCCACATTGGTCCCGACCAGCGCCAGACAGCTCAGCGCAGCCTCGGCAAATACCGAACCGAACGCCTCCGCCCGCGATGGCAATACGAAGATATCGAAGAACGGCATGAATTCCTCAGGATGCAGCGTATAGCCGTAAAAAATAGTCTCATTATATATACCCAGCTCCTGCGCAAGCTTCTCCAGCTCCGCCCGGCTCGGTCCGTCCCCGATAATATGCAGCACATATTCATGCCCCCGCTTCTTCAGCTCGGCACAGGCCTTGAACAGAATATCGATGCCTTTGGCCGGCACCAGGCGGGTAACCGTGACCAACTGCGGGATGTCATTCTCATGCGGGACAGGCTTGAACCGCTTCTCGTCGAACCCGTTCGGGATCACTCCGATGCTGTCCGGCCGCTCAATATAAGGAGTCATATAATCGGCAAAAGCACGCGAAACCGTCATCAGCCGGTCACTCACATGCTCCAGCTCCCGGTAAATGGCGACCAGGAACTGATGCTCAATCCCCCCCTCGCGGATCAACCCGTTCAGAATCAATTCACGCTCATAGCTGGAGTGCAGCGTCTGAATCAAGGGCACATCAGGATAAATTCTCTTCATCGCCAGCCCTGCAATCGGATGATGGGCATGGATCAGATCATAATTTTTGCTCATGCGCAGCTTGGTCCACCAGATGTAATCCCGGTAGGTCTGAATGTATTTTTGTACAACCGGACTTTCGCCGTACACGGTCCAATCAAAGGTCTCGAAGACGATGTCTTCGCGTCCCTTGCCCCGGATGCGCTTGGGCAGCCAGAACAAATCCATCTCCCAGCGGCTCGAGCGGAAGCGTTCCTGCAGATAAGGGATCATAGAAGATACACCACCGGGCTGCTCCGGCGGGAAGAATAGCGCTTGCAGCAAGTTCATATTGGTACATCTCCCTTTACAATTGCCCTATTTACGGTGAAAGCCGGCAATTATGATATAGTTGTGTATATGTACAATAATAAATACGGGTATAGCTACAGGTATAGGTACGCTAAGGTTCCATATCCTAATTTTATCGGTATCCACCCGAAACAGCAACTAAGATGACAGCTTTACTTATCTTGGATTTTGAACTAGAGGAGAATGAAAGATGAATGAAGAACGGCTGCCTGCCGCGTACACCGCTAACATTAGAGAGATGCTGGGGGATACGGCGGACGCTTTTCTGGAGAGCTATCTTGCTAAGCGGACCCAGGGTCTGCGGTTCAATACGTTAAAAAGCAGTGCACCTTCCGGCCGCGCCGCAGCGGAGCAGGCAATCGCACAATTCGGCCTGTCACAGGTAGCATGGTGCCCATCGGGCTTCTACTATGAGGACCCGGTCCGGCCGGGAAGACATCCGTATCATACCGCCGGACTATATTATATTCAGGAGCCCTCCGCAATGTCCGCAGCCGAGCTGCTGAAGCCGCTCCCCGGTGAGATCGTTCTCGACCTGGCGGCCGCTCCCGGCGGCAAAACCACCCATATCGCCTCACTGATGCAGGGGCAAGGGCTGCTTATTTCCAATGAAATCCACCCGGAGCGGGCCAAAATCCTGGCCGAAAACGTCGAGCGGCTCGGCATAAGCAACACGCTGGTTACCTCCGCAGCTCCCGGTGATCTCTCCAAAAGATTCCCTGAGGTGTTCGACCGCATTATGCTGGACGCGCCATGCTCCGGCGAAGGGATATTCCGCAAAGACCCTGCGGCGATAGACGAATGGTCCCCGAAGCATGTGGAGATCTGTGTAGCCAGACAGTGGGATATTCTGCAGGATGCGTATCTGATGCTGAAGCCTGGCGGTCATATGGTCTATTCGACCTGTACCTTCAACCGCCAGGAGAATGAGGAGACCATGGAGCGCTTCGTGCAGACCTATCCCGATATGGAGCTGATCGTTACGAAGCGGCTGTGGCCCCACCTGGAGCGGGGTGAAGGGCATTTTGTGGCCCTGCTGCACAAGGCTGCTTCCGCTAACCAGACAGAATCTGCTTCACGTTCAAGCAAAAGTAAACGCGGTGAACGCGGCAGTAATAGTCAGAAGGCAAGTGCTACGCTTAGGGAGGCCCATCAACAGTTCATGAGCTGGTCGGAGGCAGAATTGCCCGGATTCGCCGGACACGGCGTGCCGCTTCTCTTCGGCGAATCCCTGTATCTGCTGCCTGAGGCATTCAGGGAGCGGCTGCATACCGGTATACTGGACGGGCTCAAGGTGCCGCGTGCCGGACTGCATATTGCCCATCTGAAGAAAAACCGGATCGAGCCCGCCCACGCGCTGGCTATGGCTCTCCGGCCGGATCAGGCGGCGCGCAGCTATGATATGCCTGCGGACGGCCCGGAGATCCAGGCCTGGCTGCGCGGAGAGAGTCTGCCGGTTCCGCCAAGCCTGCATGGCTGGACGCTGGTCACCGTAGACGGCTTGCCCGTTGGCTGGGGCAAAGCCAGCTCCGGCCAGCTCAAGAATCATCTACCCAAGGGTCTGCGGATTCTAAAAGCCCATCTTGACGAGGTTTAGGCAGTTGACCAGTTCATGAAGCCTCCCTACGCATATGATGTCATTATCCCATGGAGATCCGCCGGACTTAAGCGCCGGCAAATGGGAACAGACATGAATCAAGGGAGGAATCAGACATGGGTGCAGGTGTAGGCTTCACTTCGACCGGTGCGATTTTGGTACTCTTCATATTGCTCGTAATCATTTCCCGTTCGTTGTTCGTCTAATTCCGCTATAAGCAGCACAGCACACGGACCTCAAGCAGCCCGCTCCCTTAATGGGAGCAGGCTGCTTTTTCATCACTATGCAAATTGAATTAGTCTACTTACAAACAGTACTTCACCAGCGCATCGCGCACACCGTTGTCATTATTGGTGCCGGTGATCACATCTGCGGCTGCTTTGACCTCCACCGGAGAGTTATCCATCGCCACACCCAGACCGGCATAAGTCAGCATGGAGATATCATTGTAATAGTTGCCGATCGACAGCACCTGCTCTTGCGGGATGCCTAGCTCGGCTGCCAGGTGCTTCAGGGCATTGCCTTTGGAGGATTCCGGGTGCATCAAATCGACGAAGAACTCTCCGCTGCGCAGAATGTTGTATTGTTCTCCCCAAGTAGCCCACTCCCGCTGCGCTTCATCCAGAATATCGGACTGTGTGAATACAGTGAATTTCACAATCGGTTCGCGGAAGTCCTCCCAAGCGGGAAGAGATGCAGGCATAATCCGGAAATGCTCATACATATAGTGGGCTTCCTTCGTCAGGTTCTCCACATTGTCCACATACATCTCAAACGCTGTGTTCACATCGAAATGGATATCACGCTCGCGGCAATAGGCGATATACGGGTCCAGCCCTCTGGCGTCCAGCCCATACTGGTGCAGCACCTTACGGTCCTTGACGCTTACCGTTGCCGCCCCGTTATGGCCAAGCACATAGCCCGACAAGCCCATCTCCTCCATAAAAGGAATCGAATTCTGCGGACTGCGCCCTGTGCAGAGTACAATTTGCCCACCCTGGCGCGTGACCTCGGCAATCGCCGCTTTATTCTCTTCACTGAGCTGATGATCATCATTCAGCAGTGTTCCGTCTACATCCAGTGCAATCAGCTTGTATTTCATACCCCATCATCCTATCTCTGTATAGTATACCGCCAGTTCGCTCCTGGTCTCTATTTAACTAATCCTTACGATTCCGCAGCCCCGCCGCCGCGCAGCAGCGTAAGCTCACGGGCCGTGAGCTCCCGGCAAGCTCCCTCGGGCAGCGTCTCATCCAGCTTGAGCTCGCCCATCGACACCCGTTTCAGGAACACTACCTTCTTCCCGACAGCCACGAACATCCGCTTCACCTGATGGAATTTGCCTTCCGTAATGGTGAGTGAGATATACGACAGCACGCGGCTGCCCCGTTCTCTGCTTAGAATGCTAAGCTGCGCGGGCAGAGTCACATAACCATCCTCAAGCGTAACACCCTCGGCAAAAGCAGCCACATCCGCTGCATCGACCTCCCCCTCAACGGTAGCCTCGTAGGTTTTGGGGACATGCTTGCGCGGGGACAGCAGCTCATGTGCCAGCTTGCCGTCATTCGTGAGCAGCAGAAGCCCCACGGTATCCTTATCCAGCCGTCCGACCGGGAACGGCTCGAACTGCGCATACTCCTGCTTCAGCAGATCCAGAACCGTACGGTCCCGTTTGTCTTCGGTGGCGGATAATACGCCCGGCGGTTTATTCATCATCAGATAGATGAATTCCCGGTAGAGAACCGGCTCCCCGCCAACCTCTATGCGGTCCTGCTCCGGGTCTACATGGAACCCGCTGTCTTTGACGACAGCTCCATTGACTGTGATCAGGCCCTGCTTGGCCTGCTTGCGGATATCGCTGCGCGAGCCAATCCCCATGTGGGACAGCACCTTATCAATCCGCTGTTTCTTATTCGCCGTTCCTCCTGTAGCCATACTCTAAGTCCACCTCCAGCCTGCGGGATATTCGTTCTTCAGTAGTCCGTCCTGCCATTTGCCCCAGCCTGCGCTGAAGCCGTCAATGCAAACGAGAGTATAACCTTTGTAAGCATGTCCATCCTTAATGGACATGCGTTCTGCGGGGATCGACAAGGTCTCCCCCTTCAGGTAGGAGACCGCTTCCCCGCTGGCGCTGGATAGCGATACCGAGCGGCTGCATTCCTCAGGACGAAGTGCTGTAGCGAGCGGATGACCGGGAACGAATCTGCCGCTCTTGATCTGCCCCACATACCAGCCCGGCCGGACCGTCTTCAGCCCGTCCAGCGCTTCACGCGGCAACGGGGAGATATAAAGATGGTCGCCGAACCATATCGCATGTCCGGGCGGCTGTGTCCCCAGCAGCTCTTGAATAAAGTCCGCATAGACCGCGAACGCTACCGCTTCCCCGCCAGTTCGCTGTGACTGCGGACCTGGACCCGTTCCGGCTCTACCAAAGCCAGAGCCGGAGCCGTGTCCAGATCCGCGTCCTCCCTTGCCGCCCCGGCCGTAATCTGCCTTACCGGGAACTGCCTTACTATGAGAGTCTGTTTTGCCAGGCTTGCTCCGGGGCGCGGCTGACAGACTTTTCTCTCTCGACTCATTTCGTGCTTTTACGTTCTCTAAAGTGTTTGTCACCGTAGTTCCATTTCCTGCTGCCCCGGTTTCAAATGCCTCTCTCTCCGATCCGCCACTTCCCTCATGACGCAATACCGCCATGAAATGCCCTTCCCCCTTGACCTTATGCGGCCACAGCCGCGCCGCACCCGGCAATGGGCCGAGTCCGGCAGCGTACGGACCGGTTCCGCCTATGGGAACCAGCGAGAAGTGCGGATGGCCAGCCAGGAATCCGGCCACCAGCTCCTCGTCCTCTTCCGGCGCGAAGGTGCACGTCGAGTAGACCATCGTTCCGCCCGGCTTCAGCGCCGTGGCTGCCGTCTGCAGAATCTCCCGCTGCATCTCCGCATATTTGTCCGGGGTTCCCGGCTCCCACTGTCTGACCATATCCTCGTCCTTGCGGAACATGCCTTCACCCGAACACGGCGCGTCGATCAGAATCCGGTCGAAGAAGCGGGGAAAGGCCGCCGCAATCCGCTCCGGGCGCTCATTCAGGACAATGCCGTTACGTACCCCGTACAGCTCCAGATTCTTGGCGAGCGCCTTTGTCCGTTCAGGATGCAGGTCATTCGAGACTAGCAGGCCTTCACCCTGCAGCTTGGCAGCAATCTGGGTAGACTTGCCGCCCGGGGCTGCGCACAGATCGAGCACCCGATCCCCCGGCTGAACATCCAGCAGTTCAACCGGGGCCATGGCACTCGGCTCCTGAATATAGTACAGCCCCGCATGATAATAGGGGTGCTTTCCGGGTCTGGCTCCCTCTCCGGTATAGAAGCCCGAAGGGCACCAGGGAATCGGCTCCAGGGGGAAGGGGGAGTGCTCCCGCAGCCCGTCCACCGTTATTTTCAGTGTATTGGCCCGGATTCCCCCGTAAGGTGACTGCTGATAGGTATCTGTAAATTGCTCATATTCCGGTCCCAGCAGCTCTTTCATACGCTGCGCGAAAGCTCCGGGCAGTTGTGCTGTCATGATGCCGTCCTCCCGCTCAAATAATCAGGAACACCCCTGCGGGTGCTCCTGTTGTACCTTACTATGGTCAAGCGCCACCCGGGCTGTGCCTGGGTCTGTCCGGCCGCTGCGGCCCGCGCCGCTGAGGCAGCACAGGCGGAGTAGACTCAGCAGCGAGCCTGACCTCTTCCTCCAGCACGGGGTCTACGATGCGGATTGTGAGATCATAATAATCAAAGGGCTGATCGTTGTAAGCCTCCAGACGGGCAACATACTCCCCGGCTTCCCGGACCAGCTTCGCCAGATCAATCCCCAGCGTCACCGCCGGATATCTGCCCAGTACTTCATGAGACTGCTTCAGCAGAATCAGGCCGCCGCGCACATTGGCATTACGGAAATGGTACAGCCCGACTGCCACCTGCAGCAGAGCTTTGTATAACGGATCACGCTGCTTTTCCAGCCATAATTCCTCCAGCACCTCATGACATTCGAAATAATCCCTGTCCCGGTTGAAGTAGATGAGGTAGGCCAGATACAGCGGCTCATAAGCCATCCGGCTCGCTGCCCTTCTTGGCATTCGAGAGCAGCTCGCGCACATGGTCCAGCAGTTCCTTCATTGCATCCATATCCTGAGCCTGCCAGATCGCATTGAACCGTTCCTGACTCTCAATCGCTTCATTCACAAGATGATAGAAATACAGCTGGTGGATTGCCTTCAGCAGTTGGGTCGTCATGTTCGAGTTCTCCTCGAAGGTCTTCTGGGCCTCCAGAATCTCTTCCCGGATACTCGACATCTCGCTGTCCAGAATGGAAGCCGCTTCTGCTGCCGTTTTCAGGCGCACCCGCATTTCATCAGGCAGGCTCTCCCGGTATTTATAATTCAGCGAATGCTCAATGGTTGCCCAGAAGTTCATCGCCAGTGTACGGATTTGAATTTCAGCGAGTACAATCTTTTGACCCAGCGCAGTCTGTACCGGATACCGGATGATCATATGGAAGCTGCGGTAGCCGCTTTCCTTATAATTGGTAATGTAGTCCTTCTCATATAGTACTTCAAGGTCTTTGCGGGCACGGATGTATTCCGCCACTCTGCGGATATCCTCGACGAACTGGCACATAATGCGAATGCCGGCGATATCCTCGATGCCCGTTTCCAGATCCTCCATTTTTACGTTTAAGCGTTTAGCCTTCTCAAGTATGCTAGACAGCCGCTTTACACGGCCGGTAACGAATTCAATCGGAGTATATTCTTCCCTTTTCTTAAGTTCGGAGCGCATCGTCTTGAATTTAACCTTCAATTCCTCCACCGTTTGTTCATAAGGAAGCAGAAAAGTTCCCCAGTCCCTGACGTCCATCGCCTTGTCCTCCTGTCCATTCATCCTTCAGTGATGATCAGCGCCTACCGCATCAAGGAGCCTCTGGAAGCCGTCCCGCCGCAGCAGCTGCCGTAGTCCGGCATGCACTCTGCGGTTAACCTCCGGCCCTTCATAGATGAGTGCTGTATAAATTTCGACCAGACTGGCGCCCGCACGTATCTTATCGTAAGCATCCTGGGCTGTAAAAATCCCGCCCGACCCGATAATCGGCAGCTTGCCGCCAGTCTGGCTATAGATTCTGCGGATAATCTCTGTAGAACGTTCACGCAGCGGCTGACCGCTCAGCCCGCCCGTCTCTCCGGCTTTGTCGCTCTGCAGCCCTTCACGGGAGAGTGTCGTATTGGTGGCAATGATGCCGTCCATTCCGGCTTCCCTGATGGTATGTACCATATATTCCAGCTCAGCGTCGCTGACATCGGGAGCGATCTTGACCAGCAGCCCCTTCGTAGTGCCCGTCTTCACCCGCTGCAGCTCCATCTCTTCCTTAACCTCGCTAAGCAGGTTCGAGAGCTCGCTGCCATGCTGAAGACTCCGGAGATCCGGGGTATTCGGCGAGCTGATATTGACCACAAAAAAATCACCGTACGGATACAGCGTACGGATACACTTGCGGTAATCCTCATGCGCCAATTCATTCGGGGTGGCCTTGTTGCGTCCGATATTGACCGCCACCGGAATTCTGCGCTTCTTCAGCTTCTTGAGACGTTCAGCCATAGCCTCAGCGCCTTCATTATTGAAGCCCATCCGGTTAATAAGCGCCTTGTCGGGCAGCAGCCGGAACAGCCGGGGGCTGTCATTGCCGGGCTGGCCTACCGGAGTTACCGTGCCTACCTCCATGAATCCGAAGCCGATCGAAGAGAACCCTCCTACCGCTTCCGCATTCTTATCCAGCCCTGCCGCTAAGCCCACAGGGGTCGGGAAATGTACCCCGAACAGGTCTACTGCAAGATCTGCCGTCTCAGGAACCCCGTACATCAGGCGCATGGCTGCGCTCCCGCCGGGTACTAGATCTGCTTTATTCAGTCCGCCGATGACGAGATGATGCGCCGTCTCCGGGTCCATTTTAAAGAAAATTGGCTTGCCAAAATGTCGATACAGCACCGTTCTCGCTCCTTCAAGGGAACCACAATTGACATAACGACTCCCGTATCTATAGGTTTCTTCTTAATTTTATCCGTTTCCGGGGGAAAAGAAAAGTTTTTTGCCGCAGCGATTGTCCCCGCCTTGCCGCACTTCCTTGCCGCCGCCGCCAATTCTCACAGATTCCCCGTAATTTCAATTCCGTCCGCAGTCCGCAGGTGATTCCTTGCCCAGCTTATGAACGGGTTCAGGAAATCTTGTAGTTCAGAGTTACTATCCCGCTGCTGCTCAAGCTCAGACAAGATGGACTCCCACAAGCTCTTCGGAATAGGATTCTCCCAGCAAGGGTCCAGCGATGTCTGCTCTTCTCCAGTAAAGGGATTGGTTACAGGGAACACCTTGTTAATCGCAGGCTTAAGATACTCAAAGTCCTCTTCATAGATAAACAGCATCTCTGCGTGTGCACTCCCGCCCTCTTCCATGTTCAAATTATACCGGGAAAAGGTGAATCCTATATTCCTCCGGGGACCTGCATAGCGGTATAGCAGCACCGGAATTTCGCTTTTGGATCTGCTTGCCATGGCAGCATCACTCCTGCTTCTGTGTTCTTCACGCTCCAGCATGAAACTTTCCTTATGATACTCCAGCCGTTATTCCTCTGTATAGACTATGGCTCCGTTGATCCAGTCCTGCCGCAAGAGATTGCAGCTAGACTTGTCTTTTCATCCAGACTAGAATAGAGGAGCGGGCACAAGTTCAATGCACCGCCGGCAATCCTCACATGTAAGGGTTATCACAGACTAAGAGAGAAAGAAGGGCGACCTAATGTCAACCAAACGTAAGCCTCCTACACTCCAGCAGAAAAAAGAAGAAGTGAACCGCAAAGCGATTCTGTGGATCAGCGCCAGTCTGATACTGCTGATTGCGCTTATCGCCGTTTTATTTATCTTTGTCGGGAATTAGTTCAGCCAATGGTACACTTTATGGGGGTTGGTCTGATTACGGGGCGAATCCGAAGGGAAACGTTCCTCCGGTACGACCAGCTCCTCAGGCAGAACCCCTTGACTAATCTGAACCTTCGTGCCCATCGGCACCATCGCGAACAGCTCCTCCACATCCTTCCGGCTCATCCGGATACACCCCAGCGACTCATCCTTGCCGATGCTATCCGGCTCATTCGTCCCGTGAATTGCATAATTACTGTCCGAGAGCTGCATGCCCCGGCTGCCGAATTCCCCGTTATCGCGCCCGTTCGGGTTCACGACCTTATCCTTAATGAAGAACTCTCCTTCAGGTGTCTTATCTCCGCCGAGTCCCACAGGATAATTCCGCAGAATTACATTGCCGCTGGTGACCGCCAGACGGTAGTTTTGCTTATCAACAATGATAGCAAGCGGTTGTTTGAAAAAAAGCTTCTCCCCCGGCCCCGCCGCCGGACGTCCGCCTGTCTGCTCTTGCCCCGGAGTACCTGCTTCTTGGCCTCCTGACGGCTGTGGAGATGCAGAGAGCAGCGGCGCCTCTCCCCGTGCGGCACTGCGCAGCGGTGCGAAGGCTTCCTTCATCAGCGGGGTGATGCCGCCCAGCACGTTCGCCGGGAACGGCTTCACTAATTCCTGTACCGCTTCGGGATAAGCCCCTTTGCTGTTCTTGTACGTACGCAGCGCACTCCAGAGCACAGCGAGCTCCTCCTGCTGCTTCTGCCAGTTCAGTCCCTGCTGCTTAAGCTCCGCCGGATCCGGCGGCTGGCATGCGCACGCTGCCTGATTATAGGACTGATAAACTATACGCCCTTCTCCGCTCTTGGCAAGGGTAGCCTCCAGCGGCAACCCTTTCTTCCAGAGCAGCCATTTGCCCGAGCGCTTCATACCGAGCAATGCGGTGGCGGAAGGCGTCTTTGCCGACTTCAGGATGGCTGCCAGGCCCCCGCCCCCCGCAGCAGCATCCGCCGCTACCGCCGTGAAATCCAGACTTGCCGGTTCTTGCGGACTTACCGGTGTCTCTTCGGCGCTCTCCGGCGGCAGCACAGCTGAGATATTCGCGGCTGGCGCAGCGGTGCCCGCTCTCTCCGGCTGAATTCCCGGTGCGACGGCAGCCGGAATAAGCATGAGCAGCAGCAGCATTAGAGCCAGCAGCACCCGGCGCTTCTTGAGTCTAGCGGTCTGCCGTTCCCGGGCCGATTCCAGCAGCCCTTCCTCGTACTGCTGCAGCATTTCCGCCGGCACCTTGCTGCGTTCAAATGCCTCATACACTTCCCCGGCCTGATTGTAGCAGTAATTCGCTTTTCCATACTGGCCGTTCTTATAGTATTCCTTACCAAGCAAGTACCATGCCATCTTATTATCCGGATGCATCTGTACATAGGCTTTTAGATGCTGAGCATTCTTCATGTTGGCCTCCACTATTGGTGGTATGGTTACGTATTCGTATCTGCCTTCTATTGTATATCGGCAAAAGATGCAAAAAAAGACACCTCAAGCCGCATTTATTGCGGACCGGAGATGTCTTTATGTTAGACGGCAGTAGCTTAGCCCTCTTTGTTGAAAGGTGCATCTGCAATCTTAATGGAGTCTGTAGGGCATCCGTCAGCTGAATCCTGCAGGTCATCGAACAAGTCGTCCGGAATCACTACATTACCGTGGTTGCCGTCGTTCTCATAGATCACTTCTGCCAAACCTTCATCATCGTAATCAAAAATATCAGGGGCCGTCGCGCCACAAGCACCACAAGCGATGCATGTGTCCTTCTCGACCCAAGTGTACTTAGCCATTTTTTCTCTGCCTCCCGCTTAACTATACAGCCTGCAGTCGCAGCCTGTTATTTTTCTCATATTAATATAAATAGGATACAATTTCAATGAATTTTCAATGTGTTGACATTATTGCCTCATTCTCAGGGGGGCTCCCAGCAGGTGATGACGGCCCTTATCTCAGTCTATATCCTTATCTGCGCCGCCCAGATTGTCCTTCTGCAGCGAGGTGCCCCGCTCCTTATGATTACGCAGCCGCGCAGAGTGGCTGTCGCTCAGCATCCCTGCGGTCAGCACCGCATTCTCGCCGAACTTGTTGCGCAGCATATCCATCGCCTTATTGAGCGATTCCTTTTTCGGCTGCCGTTCGTAGTCGAACAGGTCCAGCTGAATGGCCGACTCCTCTTTGGGTATCAGCCCCTGGAGCGTTACCCCCAGCAGCCGCACCGGCTTGTCACCCTTCCAGTGGCGCGCGAACTGGTCGCATGCCACCTTATAGATGTCCTCGGCGCTCTCCGTGGGAGCCTCAAGCTGGCGGGAGCGGGTAATCGTCTTCATATCCGGCGTGCGGATCGTCAGCTGTACCCCCGCTGCAACCAGCCCCTGCTTCCTCAGCCTCCGCGCGACCTGATCGCTTAGGTTCAGCAGAATCGGGCGCGCCTCAGCCAAGCCTACTACATCATGCGGCAGCGTGGTTGTATGGCCGATGGATTTGCTCTGCTCCCGCTCCGGATTCACGATCCCGTGATCAATCCCGTTCCCCGCCCGCTTCAGCCAGGCACCCATGACGCCGAAATGGCCGACCAGCATCGCCTCGTCTGCGGCCGCCAGCTGTCCGATGCTGTAGATGCCCAGCTTGCGCAGCTTCTCGGCCGTCTTGCCGCCAATGCCGAACATCTCATTGCACGGCTTGTCCCACAGCACGGACGGCACATCGCGCAGCCGCAGCACGGAGATACCGCTGGGCTTCTTCAGATCAGAAGCGATCTTCGCCAGCAGCTTGTTGGGGGCAATCCCGATGGAGCAAGGCAGACCCAGCTCCTCCATAATGCGCCGCTGCAGCGCCTCGGCAATCTCCAGCGGGGTACCGAATTGACGGGAGCCGGTGATATCGAGATAGCATTCATCTATAGAGACCGCTTCGAGCAAGGGGGTATAGCTGTAGGCAATTTGCATAAAAGCATTCGAGTACTTGCGGTATAGATGGAAATCCGGCTTAATAAGCATTAAAGACGGACAAATCCGCAGCGCCTTCTGCACCTGCATACCAGTGGAGATGCCCAGCCTGCGCGCGGCGTAGGAGCAGGTGACGATAATCCCCCTTCTAGCCTCCACACTGCCAGCCACCGCTGTCGCCTCACCTTTATATTGCTCCGGATCTTCCGCCTCATGCACAGAGCAATAAAAGGCATTCATATCCACATGCAGAATAACCCTGCCGCTTGCCGGATAATATTGATCCACACTCTGCATGGTATCCACCTTCTTATCTTTCGGGGTTCCATTGTTATTGTCAGCATACCTCTACCCCGGCGGGAGGTCAACTTGCCAGAGAGCCGCTTGTGACAGCGCAGTGAAAAGTTCTTTGTTACTTTCCCGCGTAAAAATGCTATAATATAAAAATTAATTTCCTATGCGAAGGCTAATAACACTTTTAGGAGGACACTCATGTCTAAGTCTATCTCCATCTTCGATACTACCCTGCGCGACGGAACACAAGGCGAGGGGATCAGTCTGTCGGCGGATGACAAGCTGAAGATTGCCAGGAAACTCGACGATCTGGGTGTCCATTATATTGAAGGCGGCAATCCGGGCAGCAACAACAAGGATATCGAGTTTTTCAAAAGAGTCCAGGAGCTTCATCTGAATGCCAAAATTACCGCATTCGGCAGCACCCGGCGCAAGAACACGGTGACTGAGCAGGACGAGGGGCTGCAGCGGATGATTAACGCTGGCGTTCCGGCGGCTACCCTGGTGGGCAAATCGTGGGATTTCCATGTTCATACTGCCCTGCAGACCACTCTGGAAGAGAACCTGGCCATGATCGGCGATTCCATCTCTTATCTGAAGCGCAAGGGGCTTGAGGTCATTTTCGATGCAGAGCATTTCTTCGACGGCTTCAAGAACAATCCTGAATACGCCGCTGCCGTTCTCACCCGTGCCCGCGAGGCCGGAGCAGACTGGCTTGTGATGTGCGATACGAACGGCGGCACCCTGCCGCATGAGATTCATGATATTGTGACAAGCATCGGTGTGATGCTCCCGGAAGCATCGCTCGGTATTCATACACACAACGATTGTGAGCTTGCGGTTGCCAACACCCTAAGCGCAATCGGCGCCGGTGCCCGGCAGGTCCAGGGGACCATTAACGGCTACGGCGAGCGCTGCGGCAATGCCAATCTGTGTTCCATCATTCCAACACTGCAGCTGAAGATGGGCTATCACTGCATCCCTGGCGATTCTCTGCCGCAGTTAACCAATACAGCCCGGTTCATCAGTGAGGTCGCCAACGTGAACATGCCGGTGAATCAGCCTTATGTCGGCACAGCCGCTTTCGCCCACAAGGGCGGCATCCACGTATCCGCCATTTTGCGCGATTCACGGACGTACGAGCATATCGCCCCTGAGCTGGTAGGCAATAAGCAGCGTGTCCTGGTCTCCGAGCTTGCCGGTCAGAGCAATGTGCTGTCCAAGGCGCAGGACATGGGACTCAGCCTTGATCCAAGCAGCGAGCAGGCGCGCAAGGTGATTGATAAGATCAAGAATCTTGAACATCAGGGGTACCAGTTCGAAGGCGCGGATGCTTCGCTTGAATTGCTGCTCCGGGAAGCAACCGGCGAGATGAACGAGCTGTTCACCTTCGAATCGTTCAAGATGCTGGTTGAGAAAACCGCCGGCCGCCCTGTCGTCTCCGAAGCCTTCGTCAAGCTGAAGGTGGGCGGCGAGAGCCTGTACACGGCCGCCGAAGGCAACGGACCGGTCAACGCACTGGATAATGCGCTGCGTAAGGCACTGCAGACCTACTTCCCGCAGCTTAAAGACATGCACCTCTCCGACTATAAGGTCCGTGTGCTGGATGAGCAGGATCAGACGGCCGCGAAGGTACGCGTGCTGATTGAATCCAAGGACTACAGCGACACCTGGAACACCGTAGGC
Organism: Paenibacillus sp. FSL H3-0469; assembly: GCF_038051945.1. Lineage (NCBI taxonomy): Bacteria > Bacillati > Bacillota > Bacilli > Caryophanales > Paenibacillaceae > Paenibacillus > Paenibacillus sp. FSL H3-0469. Next base: position 7,327,369 of record NZ_CP150302.1, on the reverse strand, counting down.
GTATCCAGCAACGTGATCGAAGCGAGCTGGGAGGCGCTGGTCGATTCCATGCGCTATGCCCTTCTGGGACAGATCTCACTGGACCAGGGCATTCCGGCCAGCAGTGAACCGAGAGGTCTGGTCAATCACTGATCTCCTTGGCTTCGCTCGATGCACTCCAAAAAGCCCTCCGATGCGGAACTTTCTCCGCGCAGGAGGGCTTTTCACCATGCAGCTGATTGCCTGTGCTAGGAGCCGGTCAGCGCAATAATCTTTTTCTCCAATTCCTCTGCGCTCAGGACCCCCAGGATAATCTCGCTGATGACCCCGTTCTTATCAATCAACACGTTGGTCGGAAACACCGCCCCGTTATACTTGTCGAAGATCTGGCCCTTCAGATCATACATCACCGGGAAGGTCAGCATGTACTTCTTGACGAAGCGTTCCGCATTAGGCTTGTAATCCTGGCTGGTCACGTTAATTCCGTATACATCCAGCACCTTGCTGTACTTCATAGCCAGCTTATTCAGTTCAGGAGCTTCCTGCCGGCAAGGATCACACCAGGAGGCCCAGAAGTTAAGAATGACCGGCTTCTCCCTCGCCCCATCGACCCCATATTGCTTATCCCCTTCCTGCACTGTAAAAGGAGGCGCTTTGAGTCCGGCGGATGCACCAGTCTCCGGTTCCGCCGTCTGCTGCAGGACTGCAACCGCCTTTGGCTCCGATTTCACTTTATGTTCTATGGCAAGAACGGCCAGAAAAACAATCAAGGCCAGAATCGTTACATTCCGTTTATGGACTGCTTTCATAGAGTTCAGATCCTTTACATGGAGGATTTTTCTCTATTGTACCCCCACTTGCTCCAGTTTCAAACGTTATCATAAAAAAAGAGGATTCCGTCAAAGACGAAATCCCATGAAGAGAGAGGGGTAAAGCTGACAGCGGCCAGGGAAGCCCCCGGGTGTTCAGACCGGACTCTTCCGTACAGCAAAGGCTGGGGAAGCTTCTGCGGCCCGGCTGCCGCAGGAGACCTGCGGACAGCTGCTGGCGCTGCCGCAGCGGGTGGCATGTGTATTGGCCTAAGGCCGATACGCAACGTAGCGCCTGACCCGCCGCCTTCCTGAAATACCTTTATGACTCCTCGCTTTGCACTGCAATCCGGATAGTCTTACACAATATCCCTCAGGTCCTGCTTAGATAGGCGTACAAGTCGCCTAGCGTATCTACCTGATTCTTTTGTAAGATCTGGCGGATGTAAGCTACCCACAGCTTCGCCGTCATCTTGGCATCCTCCAGCGCATGATGGCGGCCCTCAATAGGAATCTCATGGATCGCCAGCAGCTCATCCAGCGTGTAATTGCTGCGGTGCGGCTCCAGCCAACGGGCCAGCATCATCGTATCCAGCACCCGGTGGGTTAACTGGACCTTGGAGGTCTTCCATAAGGCAGCGTTCAGGAACGCCTTATCATGGGCGCTCCCGTGCGCCACCAGCACCCGCTGCCCGACGAAGGACATGAAGTTATGCAGGCCATCCATCAGCGGCGGAGCAGAGGAGGTCATCTCGGCTGAGATTCCGGTCAGTCTCGTAATATTGTCAGGAATCGTTGCCCCGCAGTTCACCAGTGTATAGAAGCATTCCTCTGCCTTGATCTCTTCGCCTACTACCCGGATCGCCCCAATGGACATAATCTCGTCCCCACCCTGGTGGGAGAAGCCTGTAGTCTCCAGATCGAATATTACCGTCTCCAGTTCAGACAGCGGAGTATGCAACACCTCGGGACGCCGCTTCTCGCGCATCAGAGAACGGATAAAGGCCATTTGCTGGGCTGTCTGCTGCGCCGATTCTCCGCCCCTCATGGAAGCGATGGCAGAGGGCATTCCGCCTTGCCGCAGATTATTCCAGAATCCTCCGCCTTTGCTCGGCTCCTTCATAGCTGTCTCCTTTCCGCTGACCGGAGCTGCCGCTGCAGCGCCTTATGCAGGCGTCTGATCAGCAGCAGGCTTTCCCGCAGCTCCGCCCGGAGCTGCTTATTCTTCAAATCATTCTCCGCATAATAATCACTGCTCACGAGCAGGCCGTCCGTCACCGTAAACGGCGTGTTCACCCGCATCCTGAGCGCTGTCAGACAAGCCCGCCTGATTTCTTCCAGATGCTGATACTGCTCCAGCTTAGCCAGCTCATCCAGCCGCTTCAGTGTCGAAGATGCTTCGATTCCATGCAGCAGCGACAAGTGCCTGACAATATTGACAAGCGGAATGTAGAGGCCATATTTGACATCGAAGCCGCCTGCATTATCACCGAACCGCTCCGTGAGCACCTGCCCCAGCAGATTCAGCGTTGCCTTGTGGCGCACCGTATTGCGCAGTACTGCCAACGTCAATTTACTGTTATCCGTGAATCCGTTATGCAGGGCTTCCCGCCACTGCGCAGACAGCGCCTCACTTCCCGCTACATGCCGCATATCCGAAGCTATAATCAGGTACCTCACAGGCTCCCATTCGAGTTGCTCCATCCAGTCTGCCAGCTGGAGCCTCCAGTCTGCCAGTGACTTCCGCCAGAGCGGCTCAGAGCACATGACCCTGCCCTCACACTTCTCATAGCCAATCGCCTCAAGCACATCCGACAGCATGCTGCCAAAAGCTTCGAAATACCTTTTCCGTTCACCCTCCAGCGCTTCCTCGACAATCAGGCCGTTATCCTGATCGCTCCACAGTGTAGCTTCCTGCCGGCCCGCACTCCCGAAAACAATAAAGGAATAGGCGCAGGGAGGCAGGCCGTAGCCCGCCTCCTTCATCTGCGCCTCACATATCCGTACCGCGGTCCGGGCAAGCTGGTCATGCATCGCATTGACCCGGTGCATCCATTCCTGAACGGGAATCACGCCGAGCTGCTCCAGCAGCACTTGTTGACAAGCGGTACGTCTCCTCTTGAGCTCCTCCGGCGAACCGGCTGTTACGATGGACAAGTAACTTTCTTCTTTGTTCCAATCTGCTGCCTCCATCGAAGCCACTCGGTCCGCCTCCCTGCCTGAGTATAGATATTAGTGTTTGAGGGTTTTGGATTCTGATTCACTGATCAGCTTCATTTGCTCAGGATAACCGTAAGTACCGTGCTCACTGATATCCAGACCCATCAATTCTTCTTCTTCTGTTACACGGATACCCATAACCATCTTCATCACATACAGGATGACGAAGGACATCACGGCTACGAATACGAAGGTTCCGACTACACCCAGCGCCTGCACGCCGAGCTGATGGAAGCCGCCGCCGTAGAAGAGACCTGCTTTACCTACAAGTGCACCTTGTTCAATAAGATCTGGTGCTGCGAAGAGACCTGTGGACAACGCACCCCACATACCGGCGATACCGTGTACAGAGAAAGCATAGATCGGATCATCCAGTCCTGCACGCTCCAGCCACTGCGAAGTCATGAAGGTGAAGGCACCGGCAATGAGACCGATAACGATGGCTGCCCAAGGCTCTACGAAGGCACAGGCACCTGTGATGGCAACCAGGGCTGCCAGTACGCCGTTAAGCATTGCCGGAATATCAGATTTGCCGAAGTACAGCCAGGAAGCTGCCAGAGCTGCCAAACCGCCTGCCGCCGCTGCAATGTTAGTAGTCAGCGCTACATGTCCGAAGAATCCGCCCATAGGGGACAACGCGCTGCCTGGGTTGAAGCCGAACCAGCCGAACCAGAGAATGATCACACCAAGGACAGTGAATACCTGGTTATGCCCCGGAATAATGACCGGCTTGCCTTCTTTGTTGAATTTGCCAAGACGTGGCTTGAGAAGAATGGTCGCCACTACTGCCGCCGTCGCACCTGTAAGATGGACAACTGTAGAACCTGCATAATCCTGCATGCTCAGCTCTGCCAACCAGCCGCCGCCCCATACCCAGTGAGCTACAACCGGATAAATCACAACCGAGAAGAGAATTCCGAAGATAATATATACGCTAAGCTTAGCACGTTCAGCCATACCACCGGATACAATCGCCAGGGAGACTGCTGCAAATGCCATTTGGAACAGGAATTTCGTATTTAAGGTAACATCGGAGAAGGCCAGGGATTCGAATGCAGAGGCTGTTGAATCGCCGCCGTAGAAGAAGCCTGTAGTTCCGAAGAAGCTGTTGCCGTTACCGAAGCCAAGGCCAAAGCCCAGTGCCCAGAAGCACAAGCTTGCAATTGCCAGTGTCAGTACCGTCTTACCGGCCACGTGACCGGCATTCTTCATCCGGACCGAACCGGCCTCAAGTAATGCGAATCCTGATTGCATGAAGAATACAAGGATAAATGCCAGGAACGTAAATGCAGTGTCTAGTCCGATCTGCAGATCCGGTGCTGCCGGACCCTCAGCTGCGAAGGCGCTGACCGGATAGATCATCAGTGTAATCATACCCAGGAACATCATCAACATCTTTTTTTTCATATTGTACCCCACTCCCCAATGTTATATTTTCTAACAAAGCGTGAAACTCTTAATGTCATTATAATCAGAAGTCAGGTAAATTGACAAGACTATTTTTTCGAATGTTTTAATTTAATTTTGGAAGCTGTGCCATTCTTCACTTAAGGAGCACTCCCGAGTGCGATTACCGGTAACCCGCAAGATTAGCACACTTCCTTACGCACCAATTATGCAAACGCATACAGACAACACAGCTTTTTCCTTAGCATCATATTGTATTTTTATTAACGTCTATTAGTAAACATGCCTTTTATTATCCCTTGATTGCTCCCTGCACCACTCTCTGCCTTTTGCAATACGGATGATTTCCTGCTGGACTATCCGAATATATATATTACATATCGTGTCATGTTAATCACAACTTCATCCACTCCAAGGCACTTCCGGTTCATTCATCTCCCAAGTATCTTTATGAAAAGTCAGCATATACTTTAAAGTAAGCATCACGTTTGACTGTACGGTTTCCAATTTGATATGATTATTTTAAGCAGCATATAGTGAGGTGAGATAACTTGGAGATATGACCCTTTACCGGATCGGAGAGCTGGCCAAGGCGGCCGGTATCAGTGAACGTACCATTGATTATTATACGAAGCTTGGACTGATTACACCTGAATCCAGGAGCATGAAGAATTACCGGCTCTACAGTCATGAAACCTTAGTCATTCTGCAACGTATTAATCAGCTTAAGCAAGAGAAATATACATTGGAAGAAATCAAATCCCTGATGGGCAAGTGGAATGCAGCCACACCTGAGGCTGAGGTCTCCGGCAAGCTGGTCCAGCTTGAGCTTCAGATGCAGCAGCTTGAACGGGAAGTCAAGGCCCTGGAGCCCGTGATAAGCGGTTTGAAGCCTGGCCAGGCCAACCGTGCACTGGCCGCACTGATTCCTCAGGGCGTCGCCTGTATGGAAGCGATCCGGCTTCTGCTGACCCAGGGGCCGCCAATGTAACAGCTTGTAATTTATAATGGAGGAATGAGCACCTATGATGCCACTAATGTATGTATTGTTAGCTGTCGCTTTTATCTTCTCGCTATGGGCCCAGTTCAGGGTCAAGGGCAATTTCAAGAAATGGGCCAAGGTACCGAACATGAACGGCTTAACGGGTTACGAAGCAGCCCGGCGTATGTTGGATGCCAATGGACTCTACGATGTTCCCATTGAACCGGTTCCAGGAACCCTCACAGACCACTATGACCCGATTAACCGCGTTGTGCGGCTGTCGGAGCCTGTATATTATGAAAGCTCCATCGCAGCGGTCTCCGTCGCTTGTCACGAGATCGGCCATGCGATTCAGCACAAGGAGCATTATCCGATGCTGGCGCTTCGCCACCGGATGTTCCCGGTCGTGAACTTTGCCTCCGGGGTCGCCCCCTTCATGCTGCTTGCAGGCTTCATCTTCAGCTCGTTCAATCTTATTGGACTCGGCATAATCTTCTTCTCTGCCGCAGTTGCCTTCCAGCTGGTCACACTGCCTGTCGAATTCAACGCCAGCAGCCGTGCGCGCACGATTATGTTACAGCAGGGCTTCATCCGCAACGATGAAGAGCGCGGCGTCGCCAAGGTCCTGAATGCCGCAGCGCTAACCTATGTTGCAGCAGCGCTGGTATCCCTGATCGAACTGATCCGCCTGATCCTGATGTTCCTCGGCAACCGCGATTAAGATCTATATGACTAGACAGACAATACCCCGGTAGGCTATGAGCCGACCGGGGTATTGTCTGTGTGTCTGTCTTTGAAATAGGTAAGCAGGAAGTTACGGAAGGACTGGGCGACCAGCGGGAGCTTACCTTCTGCCCGGTGAATCAGCCCCACGGTTCTGGTAATCGTAGGCTCCACCACCCGGACCTGCGCAGGCTGCATCGGGTTGGTCTGGTAGAGCGCCATCTCCGGCAGCAGGCTTACCCCCATCCCGGCGGCTACCAGACCACGGATCGTATCGGTCTCCCCGCCTTCAAAAGCAATCTGCGGCTTGAACCCTGCCGCCAGGCAGGCCTGCCACACAATCGGCCGCAGCGAGTAGCCTTGGCTGAATAATACGAACTTCTCGTCCCGCAGCTGCTCCAGCCGGATTACTTCTTCGCTGGCAAGCGGATGATTCTGCGGCAGAATGGCGAACAATTCCTCGGTCATGACGATATCTCCGGCCACATGTCCCACATTCTCAGGGAACGGCGAGATGAATGCCAGATCCACTTCTCCAGAGATAACATCCTTGATTAAGGAAGGATAGGCCCCCTGCTTGAAGCGGAATTTCACATGGGGATAATGCCGGCGGAATGCCGCCACAATCGAAGGAATCAGATGGGTCCCGAGGCTATGCGGGAAGCCGATGCGGATCTCACCGCGTTCCGGGTCAAGGAATTCATGCACCTCCGCCACAGACCGGTCGAGTTCATTCAGAACCGACTCCACTCTTTTGCAAAAGAGCTGCCCGACAGGCGTAAGCTGCAGGTTTCTCCCCTTCTGCATGAACAGATCCACCCCCAGCTCCTGCTCCAGCTGATGAATCTGGCGGCTCACTGCAGATTGTGCGACATGCAGCTCCTCCGCCGCTCTGGTGACATGTTCCTTCTGGGCAACCTTCAGAAAATACTGCAGCTGTCTAAGCTCCACGATTACACCCTTCCTTATCGCCGGTTTCGTTTGAATACACGGATGATTAGCCCATAGATGAAGAATCCGGCGATCAGGCCGCCGATATGAGCAATATAGTTGATACTTGGAGCAGCAAAGGACATGATAATCCCCATCACCAGAAGTCCGTAGAGCGTCTTGCGCGAGCCCTCATCCATCATTGCTCTCTGAAGCACCGCAATATAGAGGAATGCGCCATAGACGGCGTAGATCGCCCCCGAGGCCCCTACAGAGACAATTCCGATCTCCACATTCCCGCGGCTGCTTATAAGAACCCACAGCAGATTAGCAATGAAGCCGCCGCCCAGATACAGCAGCGCATAACGCCACCATCCCATCAGCCGCTCCAGCGGCGGGGCGAACACAAGCAGCGAGAAGCTGTTGAAGAACAAATGGGCGAAGCCGTTGTGCAGGAACATCGCCGTCACGCAGCGCCACAGCTCATCCGTTTCAGCGCCCACATTGACCGTAGCCCCATACTTCACAAGCGTGTACAGGTTGGTAGAGCCGCCATTCAAGGACAGCACGATGAACATAACCACGTTGGCCAGAATCAGCGCACAAGTTACAGGGTAATACCGGAGATAACTTCTCCACTTCTCATACCTTATAAAAATCATAACACCCATCCTTTTATGTATGTTGTCCAAGCTCGACATCCAGCTTCTAAAAAGATTATAATTTATTCTGGCAGGTACATGCCAATAATGCAATTCAAGGAGGAAACAAGGACATGACGCAAGAAAGAACAGGCGTAACCACATTTAAGGGCAACCCCATCACTCTGGTAGGCCCGCAGCTGAAAGCCGGAGATCCCGCGCCGCAATTCACGGTTAGCAAGAATCTCCTGGAAGATGTTACTCTTACAGATTACGCTGGCAAAATCAAGCTGATCAGCGTTGTACCTTCCCTGGATACCGGTGTGTGCGATGCGCAGACCCGCCGCTTCAACAGCGAGGCTGCCGGTCTTGGCGATGATGTAGTCATCCTCACCATCAGCACTGACCTCCCTTTTGCCCAAGCCCGCTGGTGCGGTGCCGCAGGCATCGACAGTGTAATCACCCTGTCCGACCACAAGGAGACTTCCTTCGGACAAGCCTACGGCGTCCTGATCAAGGAATTCCGCCTCGACATGCGCTCCATCTTCGTTGTAGACAAGAACGACACTTTGGCTTATGTCGAGTATCTCGGTGAAATGGCTGAGCATCCGGACTACGAAGCGGCAGTTTCCGCAGTTAAAGCTCTACTGTAAGCTGGAACGGACAGCACTGATATGTTTTACAGCATTCATAGCTATAAATGTTCATTTTTGAAAAAAAGCGGCAGAAGGTCATCCTTCTCCGCTTTTTGCGTATGATGATCAATAAGGATATTCGCGCCACGAGCAGGCTGTCCCGCCGCCCCGGAAACCGCATACAATCCCGGCAAAACATGCCCGGATACTTGTCCTTAATCCACCTTATATTTGCCCAGCTTCTTATCCAGAGACTGGTACAAACGCTGAATGACACGGTAATTGGCACCCAGATCGCCAAGCGACCCTCTGGATGCTGAATATATATCTACGGCACAGCGTACGGGCGTGGTGCTTAGCACAGATACGGTAATATCCAGCGAGCGGCCTAACGCCGTTCTTTTCTCCAGGGTAATCTCCCCTACAGACTGCACTTCATGCAAGACCTTATATCCAGGAATTTTCTTCAGTGTTGCGGAGACTTCATCCCACGCCTTGTCTCTTGAAAGATTGTAATAACGCGTTTTCAATGCCGGATCTTTGGCACGGTCGCTTGTTCCGTCATGACTGCGAAATAAACCGACCAAGGTTCTTTTCAACGACAAAATTCTTCCCCCTCTTCAAATCCCAAGTTCACTACCTTAAGTGTAACACTCTTGTCCGCGGAACAAAAGGGCATTGCTCACTTTAACCTTGAAAAAGGCACCCTCTACCCGCAATGAGCAGGTAACAGGGTGCCTTGTCAATTCCATTAGAAAACCCGCCTATGCCGTCCGGCTGCAGTGTCTTCTGAACCTGCTAGAGCAGGTGGGTGACCGCAGAAGTCGTTTTTGAATTCCCCAGGTCATATAGACAGGGCTGTTCAGCCGCGCTTCATGTAGATCTCCCAAGACATTATCATTGGTTCAAAACAACGAGCAACCATAACGTACATCGCAGGATTTATAAACATTATAGTGCGTTTTGACGAAAAAGTAAACCTGTATACGCTTTATTTAACACCGGGATCATTTTCCGTTGACAATACCGCCCGGATGATCAAAGGAATGTTAAGTCCGCTTGAAATCCTTACCGGTGTCCTTATCTCTGTCGTCTTCATCCTCGTCTTCATCATCATCGTCGTCATCGTCGTCATCGGAAGCAAGACCTTCATTCTCAGCCGCTTCCAGTGCGGCCTGTTCTTCAGCCAGCTTCTTTTTCTCCACCTGTAGCTGCAGCTTATTGTATGTAGCGAAGAAATTAAAGAAGGCAAGCATAGCAATCAGCGTAGGAATACAAATCACGTAGAGAACCGGATACCGCAGACCTATATAGAGAAGAACGCCTGAACCAATCAAAGTCGAGAACACACGGATCGGCCGGGCGATCGTGAGCAGAATCGAATTGGTTACCACTTCCTTGAACGTCATCTGGTAGTGAACCACGATGGAGAAGAAGTTAAACATCGATACGAACAAAATAATCATCAGCACCAGCATCAGGATACCAACGATCTTGAAATTCGGCATTTGTGTCATGTATACGGTCACATCAACGTACATCACGACAAACAGCAGGGTGTAGATAAGCCCTCCCAGCATGCTTTTCAGATAATTCTCTTTGTACCCCTGAAAAAAAGTGCGGAATGTACTTACATCGGTATTGCCCATTACCCATTTGCGCACCACTGTAAATAACGCCGACGTCGCCGGAAATACAGTGAATGGCGCGAATACACCAAGTACCCAGTTCAGCATAATCTGCTCATTTGGTCCGCCTGCTCCTGAACCCAGCATGAGGATCTTCATAATTCCTGCGAACAGGAACGGTATCGAACACAATGCCCATAAAATATTGCTGAAGGCGATGCGTGAGATCCATTCCGTGATGCGGTATATACCGCCCATTGCTCCTTTAAACTCCAATTCCCTTCCTCCTGTCTATCTTGTGCATACTGCGTATCTTAACTATACCTGTTTGTACTGGACTTTTCCAGCGCCCAAGTTTACAAGTTCTAGGTAAGGGTCTAAGCAAGCTCTGCAATACGTCCATATATTACATTGTAACCACAACAAATCCCCCATGCTCAAAGGAGGTTGACCTCATGTCCGCACCTGGCTGCTGCAATCCCTGGACTTCCACTGGAACAATTCTCGTACTCTTCATCCTGCTGGTCATTATCAGCCGCACTTTCATCTAAGCGAATCCGCAGTAAAAAAGAAGACGGGGAACCGGTAACGGTTGCTCGTCTTCTTCAAGGTGTTCTGTTATGGCTTAAGCGTCAAAATCCTGCTTGGCCGGACGGGTGCTTGTGCTGCTCGGACGCGAGGATGATCTTCCGTCTGTGTTACGGCTCGCTCCATCACGGTTGCCTTTGTAGCCGCCGCCGTAGCTGCTGCTGCTTCCGCTGTTGCCGCCATAGCCGCTGCTATAGCCGCCACGGGTGCTTCCGCCGCTGCTGGCATTGTCACGATTTCCGCGATATCCGCCGCCGCTTGCATTGTCCCGGTTACCGCGATAGCCGCCACCGGAGCTAGAACCGGAACCGGAACGGTTGCCGCCATAGCCGCCGTTAGGCTTACGCCCGCTGCGGATATCGTTCTTGCCGCCGCGGCGCTTGGCACGGATCGGATCTTCAGGAGTCAATTCAATTTGCGCATCCTTGTTGTCGCCGGTAAGAAGCTTCATCGCTGCGGACAGCAGCTGTACAGAATCATATTGCTCCAGCAATTGAATGGCAATACCTTTGTATTCATTAAGTTCACCAGTCTCAACCATAGCCAGCAAACGTTCAGCAGTAATGCGCTGTTTGCCTTCAATAGCCTCAGCCATTGTAGGAAGCGGTTTGCGGGTAATGCGGTGACGGGTAACACGTTCGATCAGGTGCAAATGGTCAATCTCACGCGGAGTTACGAAGGACCATGCCGTTCCTTCTTTGCCGGCGCGGCCAGTACGGCCGATACGGTGTACATAGCTCTCAGGGTCCTGCGGAAGGTCAAAGTTGATTACATGCGTTACGCCGGATACGTCCAGGCCGCGTGCAGCTACGTCTGTAGCTACCAGTACATCAATGCTGCCATCGCGGAATTTGCGCATTACAGCGTCACGCTGATTCTGCGACAAGTCGCCATGCAGGCCGTCAGCGGAATAGCCGCGCTTCTGCAAGCCTTCAGCAAGCTCGTCTACCCGGCGCTTCGTACGGCCGAATACAATCGCCAGATCAGGCGATTCCATGTCAATCAAGCGGCTAAGCGCTTCGAACTTCTGGCGTTCAGGCACTTCAATGTAAGCCTGGTCGATAAGCGGTGCGCTAATCTGCTTAGGAATTACGGATACATGCTGCGGGTTCTTCAGGAACTGCTGGGCAAGGCGTTGGATGTTAGGAGGCATAGTAGCCGAGAAGAGCATGGTCTGACGTTCTTCAGGAACGAGCTTGAGGATAGTCTGGATATCCTCCATGAAGCCCATGTCAAGCATTTCATCGGCTTCATCCAGTACGATCGTCTGAACATCATCCAGGCGGATGGTCTTGCGGTTGATATGGTCCAGGAGGCGTCCCGGTGTACCAATGATAATCTGTGGTTTTCTCTTCAGTCCGCGGATCTGGCGGCCGATATCCTGCCCGCCGTAGATGGCCAGTGAACGAAGTCCTTTGAAGCGGGTCAACTTACCGATCTCTTCAGCAACCTGGATGGCAAGCTCACGTGTTGGCGTCATTATCAGTGCCAGAATCTTCTCTTCTTCTCTTGCGATCTTGGAGATGAGGGGGATCCCGAAGGCTGCGGTCTTACCTGTACCCGTCTGTGCCTGTCCGATAAGATCCGATCCGGCCATAGCAAGCGGGATAGCCTGCTCCTGAATGGGTGTTGCTTCCTCAAATCCTAGCTCTGTGATTGCTTGAAGTACTTTTGGCTCCAAGCCGAATTCTGCGAATGTTTTCAAATTATTCATGCTCCTTCTATACAGTGGACATTCCACATGCTTGTCTGTATTCTTAAGTAGCGGTAAACACATTTATAGGCTGTCCAATCATGCCGTATTTCCTGCATGGTTTAGCGCGTATTGGGACAAAAAAATGTCCTATGATCAGGCCACTACTTACACCTGACAATTGCAGCTTCGCATTCTAAGCAATGCAAAAATACCATTGTAACGTCCTACTCAAGAATATCCTATACATTATATCACAAACCCAATCAGGAATACCAGTGTATTCCTTACTTTCATTACTTACATGACACTCACACTACACTCAGAGGTGAATTTGCTTGGTTAAATTAAGACTATTCGGGAGCTTTCTTGCCGTTCTCTTCGGGTCAGCGATGATCGCAAGCGGCTTTAATCTGTTCCTGATCCCCCACAGACTGCTCAGCGGAGGCGTATCCGGCCTTGCCATGCTGGCCGGTTATTTCACTCCTTTTAACATCAGCTTACTGTATTTACTCTTCAACATCCCGCTGCTTGCTGCCGGATGGTTCCAGCTGGGCCGGAGATTTATCATTCTGAGCATTGTCTCTGTAGGGGCAACAACCTGGTTGATGACAGTCGTGCCTGTCGTTCAGGTATCCTCGGATATGCTGCTCGCCTCTGTATTCGGAGGGGTGCTTGTAGGTGTGGGGGCCGGTATATCCTTCCGCGTAGGAGGCTCTTCGGGCGGCTTCGATATTCTGGGTTCCATTATAACACGGTACCGGGACTTCCCGGTAGGCAGTGTACTGGTCGGCCTTAACGGCCTCGTCATTCTTGCGGCGGCTTATTTTGACGACAACTGGAATCTGGCGCTGGCATCTATGGTGTCCATTTACGTCACCGGTAAGGTGGTCGACTTGATTCATATCAGCCATATCAAAGTTACCGTGTACATCATCACCAACCGGACTGACGAGCTGCTGCAGCAATTGCTGGGCCTTCAGCGCGGAGTTACAAAATTTAAGACAGAAGGTGCTTATTCTCATGTAGAACGGGACATGCTAATGACAGTGACCACTCGGTATGAGCTTGCAGAGCTGAAACGCATTATCAAAACAAGTGACCCGCAGGCTTTTGTTAATATTGTCGAGACTGTCGGTGTGATGGGCTCTTTCCGCAAACGGTAATTTATAAGAAAATGCTTATCCGTTCAAATTATGTTATATTATAGCTACGCAGGACCTTAACAATTTCATGAAGATTGTGATTTACCCTCTTTTTTCCAGGCACTTCGTTTTTCCGGGTGGACCCTGAATTCTGATTCAGTTCGATTCGAAAAAGGAAAGGGTGATTTTTGTGGAAATGGAAACGGTAAAACTGTCAGCAATCGTCATGAGGTGGTATCCGGATATGATACCGTTCCTGAAGCAGGACGAACTCAATTCTGTAATCGTACTGCGTGACGGTCTGAGTATTCTGGAACCGGCAGATGCCATGGATATCATCCATTACAGCATTTGCGAGCATCAGAATTCTGCGTATCTTCATTGAGCAAGCTGCCCTAAAGAGCAAGTTGTAATAGTTGCCGCCCTGGTCGTTGGCCTTCGTGCCAGTCCGGGGCGGCATTTACTTTTATATTCAGCGGTTCAAAATCTGTACATCCCGTTTATAAACAACAAGAGCGGAAAGATGACATCAAAAAATTACGGGTATTGTTACAAGTCTGTTCTTTTTGGGTGCATCCGTTACCTTATACTTTATAAGGAATGTACATAAAGGGAGCGAATAAGAAATGAATATCACCTGGGCTTTACTGATGATGGCACTGGGAGGCGTGGGTGTCCCTAATCAAGGACATGAAGCCGATGTGGCAGCAGTACTGCAGGGCGCCATGAATCCCCCCATCGTCACAGAAAACACAACGAATCCGGACTCAGCCTCACCGAACGGAGGCGGCACTGCCTCTCCTGCACCTTCACCAAGCGCATCGCCGGAGACAGCTCGTATTGCTGATCCGCAGCCGGATGCTCCCAAGGTTAAAGGGATATACGTGACTGCCTATAGCGCCGGAGGCGCACGGATGGAGACCCTGCTTGCCCTGCTGGACAAGACTGAGCTCAACTCCATGGTCATCGACATTAAGGATGATGCCGGATACATCACCTACAAGACGGACAATGCTGAGCTTCAGCAAATGGGACATCCCCAGCCGTTCATAGGTGATATCAGCAAGCTGATGACCCGCCTGAAGGAGCATAATGTCTACCCGATTGCGCGGATTGTAGTATTCAAGGATTCTGTGCTCGCCAAGAAGAACAAGGAATTATCCTTCGTCAACAAAGACGGCTCTGTCTGGGCCAACAAAGGCGGAGACAGCTTCGTCAATCCTTATAATGAAAATGTGTGGAAGTATAACGTAGATATTGCCAAGGAGGCCGTTAAGCTCGGGTTCAAGGAAATCCAGTTTGACTATGTACGCTTCCCTGAAGGCTTCGAGAAGCGTGCGGACACTCTGAAATACACGAAGAGCGACAGACCGCGCGTCGAAATCATCGCCGACTTTGTCAAGTATGCCAAAGCTGAGCTGGCACCGCTGGGAGTTCGAATCTCTGTAGATATCTTCGGTTATGCCGCCTCGGTACCTGCCGCAGAAGGCATCGGCCAGGATTTCGTGAAGATCTCCAAGAATGTCGATGTTATCAGCCCGATGGTCTATCCGAGCCATTATTCCACCGGCTGGTTCGATGTGAAGGACCCGGACAAAGACCCTTATGCTACCATTAAGGGCTCAATGGTTGATACGCACAAGAAGCTGAATCCGCTAGGCAGCTACAAACCGGTGATCCGCCCATGGATTCAGGATTTCACCGCCAGCTGGCTGGGCAGCGGGCATTATGTCAAATACGGCAAGAAGCAGGTTGAAGATCAGATCCGTGCCTTGAAGGATCAGAATATCGACGAATTCCTGCTCTGGAATGCCAATAACCGCTATACCGCCGATGTGAAGTACGACCAATAAGCTTTCTGCAATTATCCGGATGTATCCATAGCCGCACGATATCCAGAGCCCGGCAGCTGCCGGGCTTTTTACTGGGAATATAAGTATTCAAAATAAAGATAACGGGGCATTGATGATTATGAAACAGACTTCTTCCATTAAGCAAAAGGCCGGGCAATTCCTGCATATATTGCTTCCGATTCTGATTACTCAGATTGCATTGTCGGCCATTACCTTCTTCGACACCAATATGTCCGGCAAATTCGGCACGAATGATCTGGCCGGCGTAGCCATCGGCACAAGCCTGTGGATTCCGATCCAGACTGGCCTCAGCGGTATTCTTATGGGGATCACACCCATTGTGTCTCATCTCCTCGGCAGCAAGCGTGACAAGGAGGTGGCCAACCAGGTGATGCAGGGCATTTGGCTCTCCCTGATCGTATCGGTGCTCGTGCTGATTCTTGGCAGCCTCGCTCTCACACCGATCCTGAATTTCATGAATCTGGAGCCTGCGGTACGCGATATTGCCTTCCGCTTCCTCGGTGCCATCTCCTTCGGCGTTATCCCGCTGTTTGGCTATACCGTTGTCCGCAGCTGTATTGATGCCCTGGGCCAGACCCGCGTCTCCATGTTCATCACCCTGATTGCCTTGCCGGTCAATGTGGGGCTTAACTATCTGCTGATCTTCGGCAACTTCGGCTTCCCCCGCCTTGGCGGAGTGGGCGCAGGCGTTGCCTCTGCGATCACGTATTGGGTCATCTTCCTGATTGCCCTAATCTTCGTCTACCAGGCCGAGCCTTTCCGGAGCCTGCAGATTTTCCGTAAATTTCACGCGATGTCCCTGGTAAGCCTCAAGGAGCTGCTGAAGATTGGTGTGCCTATCGGCTTTTCGATCTTTTTCGAGACGGCGGTGTTCTCGGCTGTAACCCTGCTGATGAGCCGCTTCGATACCATTACAATCGCTGCCCATCAGGCGGCCATTAACTTCGCTTCCACCCTCTATATGATTCCGCTGAGCATCTGCATGAGTCTGACGATTCTCGTCGGCTTCGAGAGCGGCTCCGGCCGGCTGAAGGACGCACGCCAGTATGGCATTATGGGCATTGGTACGGCGGCTGTTCTCTCCCTGCTCACAGCACTGGTGCTGCTCTTCGCCGGGAATCATGTGGCCGGGCTGTATTCGGATGACCATGAGGTGATCTCGCTGATCCAGCATTTCCTGATCTACGCAATCTTCTTCCAGATCTCCGATGCTATCGCAACCCCGACACAAGGTGTGCTGCGCGGATATAAGGATGTTAATCCTGCGTTCGTCATCTGCTTCATTGCCTATTGGGTGATCGGCCTGCCTGTCGGATACCTGCTCGCCACCTATACTGAGCTTGGGGCCTACGGCTACTGGATTGGCCTCATTACGGGACTTGGAATCGGCGCAATTCTGCTCCTGGCCCGGCTCGTCAGGGTGCAGCGCAGATTCGCCCCGGAGAAGGCGTGAATTAACGCCACAAAGTGCAGCTATAGCTTCGATGCAGAACCAAAAACAGCCACAGACATTCGGGAGCTCCCCTTCGTCTGTGGCTGTTTTTCATCACCGGCTTTTTACCAGCAGATCCACCGCTTCCTTAATCACTTGCTCAGGGGAATTCCCCTTCGTCAGCTCTTCCTGGATACAATGTTCCAGGTTATCTCCGATCACTGCACCGATAGAGCGGTCTACCGCTGTTCGGATCGCAGTCAGCTGAGTCACAATCTCACGGCAGTCCTTGCCTTCCTCCAGCATCCCTAACACGCCTCTTACCTGACCTTCAATACGTTTCAAACGGTTGGTAATAGCTTTATCATATTCCACTCTCAATCAGCCCCCTCTAGATGAATAGGTTCACGCCTGAGTCCTCGGCAGCTCCGAGATAGCTGGCAACACCGCCGAAGTCTACACCTTCAATTAATTCCTCCTGCTTGATGCCCATGATATCCATACTCATTGTGCAGGCCATCAACTTAACTCCCGCATTCAGAGCGCCCTGCATCAGATTCTCCAGGGACTCCACATTCTTGCGGCGCATCGTATAACGGATCATTTTGGCGCCAAGCCCGCCCATGTTCATTCTGGATAAAGGAAGCTTCCGCGTTCCCTTCGGCATCATCAGGCCAAATATCCGGTCGAGTGTATTCTTCTTCACCTGCGGTGACTGCCCCCGGCGCAGAACATTAAGCCCCCAGAAGGTAAAGAACATGGTGACCTGCTTGCCCATCGCTGCAGCGCCTGTTGCAATAATGAAGGAAGCGATCGTTTTGTCCAGATCTCCGCTGAATACAATCATTGTTGTCCCTTCTGAGACTGCTGCCTGTTCCGCCGCTCCCCCGGTTCTGTCTGCCGGGTCTTGTCCCTTGCGCACCAGTGCCTGAACCTTGCCTCCGGATACATCCACAGCTTCCAGCGTATTCCCCGTCTTGCTGCACCACTGCCTGATGTCAGCGGCAAACCCGAAATCCGTTGCAGTGATCTCTACCCGCTGTCCTTCCTCCATAGAATTTATTGTCTCATATACTTTGAGTATAGGGCCGGGGCACTGTAATCCGCAAGCATCCAGTAAGAGCTGAGGCTTACTGCTAAGCTGTTCCTGGATATGAACGATACTGGCGGGAGACGGGGCATCTTTTTTCAAAACCAGTGCCCCTGACTTCCCGGAATCTCCAGTGCTATTCCCTCTTGCCATTGCTGCGTATGTTTTGTAGCCTCCGTCAACGTTTCGTACTGCATATCCGTATTGGGTTAACATCCGGGCAGCAATGTAGCCGCGCAGCCCTACCTGACAGGATACAGCGATCTCCTTATCCCCCGGAATCGCTGTAAGCCGCTCTCTCAGCTCAGCCAGAGGAATATTGATGGAACCCGGGATATAACCGGCTAACCGCTCTGCTTCATCTCGGACATCAATAATAAAACCGCCATTGCGGGCGAATTCGTCCACTTCATGCCATTGCAGATTACGGACGAGTCCCTCCATCAGATTGGAGGCCACATAGCCCGCCATATTGACCGGATCTTTGGCCGAGGAATACGGCGGCGCATAGGCCAGCTCCAGATCCGCCAGCTTATCAGCCTTAAGCTTGCTGCGGATAGCGGTGGCAATGACATCTATTCTTTTGTCGACACCGGCACTTCCGGCTGCTTGCGCTCCATAAATCTCACCTGTCTGCGGGTTGAACAGCAGCTTGAGCGCTATCGGTGCAGCACCGGGGTAGTAGCCGGCGTGGGAATTCGGATGGATATGCACAGCTTCAAAGGGAACGCCCAGTGAACGAAGCGTCTTCTCATTGTTTCCGGTCAGCGCAGCTGTCATATCGAAGAGCTTGATAATCGCAGTACCTAATGCTCCTGTATACGAGGCTTTCCGGCCATTGATATGATCAGCGGCCAGACGCCCCTGACGGTTGGCACCCCAGGCAAGGGACACCATGGTATCGAACCCCTGAACACGGTCCTTCACTTCAATGACATCTCCAACAGCATAGATAGCCGGATCACTTGTCTGCAGCGAAGCATTCACCTTTACCGCCCCGCGGATGCCCAGCTCAAGCCCGCAGCTTCGGGCCAGGTCATTCTCAGGACTGACCCCGATCGCCAGAATAACCATATCCGTGCTGAGCTCCCCGCCTGATGAGAGACGAACCAGACGGCCTTGTTGTTCAAAAGCCTCTACGCCCTCATTCAGCCGCAGCTCTACCCCATGCAGACGCATATGCTCCTCCAGCGGACGAACCATCTCCAGGTCAAGCGGGTTCAGAATCTGCTCCCCCCGGTCAATTACGGTTACGTCAAGTCCCCGCTCCCGGAGATTCTCAGCCATTTCAAGGCCGATAAAACCTGCTCCAATTACAGTGGCATGCCGGGGGTGACGGTTGTCCACATATGCCTTGATACGGTCTGTATCCGGAATATTCCTTAGTGTAAACAGGTTATCCGCCTCAGCGATTCCGGGAAACGGCGGAACGATAGGCTTCGCGCCTGGAGAGAGCACTACAATATCATACGGAATGTGCAGCGTTTCACCTGTCGTAACATTGCGGCAATGTACCTGCTTGCGTTCACGGTCAATCGCCGTTGCCTCGGTGAAGATTCTCACATCGATATTAAAGCGCGCCTGTATACCAGCCGGTGTCTGCAGGAACAGCTTATCTCTTGAATCAATAGTCTCCCCAATATAATAAGGCAAGCCGCAGTTGGCAAAAGAAACATGCTCTCCCCGCTCTATAATTATAATGTTATCTTCTTCGTTCAATCTTCTTAATCGTGCTGCAGCGGATGCCCCTCCGGCAACTCCGCCGATAATGACTATAGTTCTGCTCATATTGTTTCCCTCCTATTTGTATACCCATATGGGTATTATAATATACGGGTAGGGGTATATAGTCAAGCCAAAAAACGGAGCAGCCTCTTCCGGTAATGGAAGGATGACTGCTCCGCTAAGGATTGGAGATTGGATGAATTCTTGTAGTTGTTACTGGGATAGACGGGAAGCCAATTCATACAGCTCGATATTGAAATCTTTCTTCGTGTTCACTACCTTGTCGATATCAGTAAGAACCAGTTCCCCTTTAATAATCCCGCATGCCTTGTCTGATTCGCCTTCGATCAGCTTGCGGACCGCGAAATCAGCCAGACGGCTGGCAAGGTTACGGTCTCCCGGAGTTGGAGTACCCCCCCGCTGAATATGTCCCAGAACCGTAACACGGGCATCCAGGGAAGCATGGCGGTCTTTGAGCGCCTGAGCCACATCCTCACCTTTGCCGACGCCTTCAGCTACAATGACAATACTGTGACGTTTGCCGCGTGCGAAGTTATCCTTCATCCGGTCCGCTACCTCATTCAGATCATAAGGCATTTCCGGCACCAGAATCGTCTCCGCCCCGGAAGCAAGACCCGCATGCAGAGCGATGTCCCCGCAGTGACGGCCCATAACCTCCACAATGGATGAACGTTCATGGGAAGACATAGTGTCGCGCAGTTTATTGATCGCATCCACGACCACGCCTACGGCCGTATCGAATCCAATTGTGTAATCCGTGAAAGAGATATCATTATCTATGGTTCCCGGAAGAGCCATCGTCTTGATTCCCAGCTTGCTGAGCTTGTTGGCGCCATGATAAGAACCGTCTCCGCCGATAACAACCAGACCGTCGATGCCGAGCTCATTCAGAATGTCAGCACCCTTCTGCTGGCCTTCCGGCTTCATGAACTCCAGACAGCGTGCAGACTGCAGAACGGTTCCTCCGCGCTGGATGATATCTCCGACACTGCGCAGATCCATCGGGAAAATGTCGCGGTTCAGCAGGCCCTGATATCCACGCTGAATGCCGAATACCTCAATTCCGAAGTAGATCGCGCTGCGGACAACCGCACGCACTGCGGCGTTCATCCCTTGGGAGTCTCCACCGCTGGTTAATACTGCGATTTTTTTTACGTTTGACATTCTGTTAGTTCCTCCTTAAATTTGTGCCGGTCTCTCCCCTTACCTGAAGAAAACACAGCAGCATCTAATACATGTGTTTGCGTATCCAGCGGCTGTTGACGAAGAAGAAGAGCCTGGTCAGCGGACTATTCTTCATCAGCCTACGGGATACCGAGCGGACCTCCCGCTGCTCACTAACCTTGGGATCGGATAAATAGAGGGCCAGCAGTCCTTCGATGATCATACGGTGCATGGAGTTCTCGGGAAGACTACGGACATCCTTGCGGGCCCACTCCACAATGGAAGCGATCCGGTTCAGCATCATATCCGTATTCTCATAATAATTGCAGAAATTGAGATCACCGCCGGCCCGGTCTTCATCCTGGTCAATCAGATAATCCAGCATGATATGCAGACCGCACACATTCGGAAAATAAGCAGCACGAATGGATGAGGATGCCACTGTACTTAGCTTAGGATCACAGGATGCCAGAAAAAGCATAAATACGCCTAGGGTTGAACCGGTTGCGGCCGCAAATTCATTCCACTGGAGATGAGGCGCCCGGTGCCCCTCCTTCTCCCACCATTCCTTGAGGGCAGCTTCTCTAAGCTCCGGGTGAATGTGCTTATAGACCTGAAGATCGGTATACAATACGGCCAGATTATAGACCTCTTCAGCAGCAGCACCGTATCCGGGTAGCCGGGAGGTCATCTCCTGGCATTTGCGGACCAGTCTGTGCAGGTATCCGCCGTCATTCTGTTCCGTGCGCAGCGCGTAATAGTTCACAGGCTCTGCGCCGGGGGTAACCGCATCCAGCATAGACTTATGCAGCAGCCGGAAATCAGCCGGGTCAAGCGAAGTACTGCGGTCACACAGGTTGTCCAAATAATCACTGATCGTCTGATAGGCAACAATTAGCGGAATCAGTATATGTCTCATCGACAAATTGCCGGCGGCATAGATTCCGCCGCCTTCGCAATGAAACTGCTTCGTTTCAATGCTGGCAAGCGCTTGCTTGCGGAGCTCGGGATCGGGAATTCCTTCTGCATCCTTGCGCCAGAAATCGAGACATGATCGCACTTCCGGCAGCACGTACTTATAGACCCTCTTCATGAGTCCAATAGGACCGCGCGGACTACGGTTACGGCCTTGCTCAAATTCATTCAATGACAGTGCCTCCACATTGTTGTCTCCTTATCCAAATCATGATTATTATAATATGCAGAGCGGATTTGTACAAACAACAAAATCACTTTCGCAAACTCTTGAAAGATTCAGAAAATCGATATTTTACGGAACCCCCGGCTTCTCCGCTTTATGCTATACTATACTTTTCTATATCCCGAAGGAGTGCACAATCATGAATGCGAGGCGGAGCGGCGGCCAATACAGTGATCAAAACTGGCTGCGATCCTTTATGTTTACGCTGTACGGCACCAGTGTGCTGGTTGTTTCTTATTTCCCGTTATTTTATGCCCACCTGGGCTTCAGCAGTCCGCAAATGGGTCTGCTCTACTCTGTAGGCCCGTTAATCTCAATTCTCTCTAACCTGTTCTGGAGTATGATGAGTGACCGGCTGGGTACCGTCCGTAAGATTATGGCCCTCCTGCTTGGAGGCCAGCTGATTACCGCCATTATTCTGGCCAGAGCCAACGATTTTTCTAGTGTCATGCTTATTTTGTCCTTTTTCTATTTCTTCTATTACCCTGTCTTTCCGCTGGCAGATACGATGGCTATCAAAATAGCCCAGCGCCACGGTCGGAATTTCATCGCCATCCGTGTATTCGGCTCACTCGGATACTCCTTCTTCGCCCTTACAATCGGCTATGTACTCAGAACGCTGGGACCTCAGTACAGCGTAGCGATTTGTATTGTCATTGTCGTAACCGCGCTGCTGATTACGATTGGGCTGAAGGATGTGAAGCGAACCGAAGCGGCACCGCTCTCTGTAGACAAGGAATCTACGGACAAACCGCTGAAGGGCTCCGGACTCCGGGAGATTCTGCTGCAAAAGGAAGTGCTGTGGTTCTTCGGCTCTGTCTTCCTGCTTGCCATCGGCTACCGGATGAACGAGGCCTTTCTGACGATCAGCCTCAAGGGCATGAATGCAGGGGATGAAATCGTGGGCTGGGCACTGCTGGCTTCTGCGCTCAGTGAGATCCCCATCTTCTTCCTGCTCAGCAGATATGGCGACAAGTTCAAGGAGCTGCCGCTGCTCGCTTTTGCCAGCCTGATGTTCACGCTGCGCTTTTTGTTCATGTCGCTGGCTCAGGAGCCGGGTACCGTGGTTGCGATTCAAGCCATGCACAGTATTTCGTTCGGCATCTATTATGTAACCGCCGTCCGCTACATCACACGGATCATCCCTGATCATCTGCGGGCAACCGGAATGGCCCTCTTCACCGTCGTATGGTCCAGCGGCGCAGGTCTGCTCAGCGGCACCTTCGGAGGGCTGATCTACCAGGATGCGGGCCGGATTGTATTCTATCTGGTCGCTGCCGGCTTCTCGGTTCTGGCCTTCATCGGCTTCCTGTCCAAGCATCTGATGGACCTCGGGGGCGGCGCAGACCGCCCGCTAAGAAACAAAAGTAGGACCCCGCTCTGAGTGATTAAGGGCGGGAGATCGAAAAAAAGGATAAGATTACCTTCGCGCGAGCACAATGTATGCTGTTTTTGATATACATTTGAGTCGTGTGCCGCTGTACCAGCCGATTGTATTCGGTTTAAAGCAATTTACTCACACCTCAGCTGCAGGAAACTATAGTTTCCTAATATAATAAAAAAACACAGCCCCCGAAGGAACTGTGCTGCTCAAGCTGCCTGATGCTACTTATGCCAGTGCGTGCTAGATCAAATATATATATTGCGGCTGACAGAAGCTCTGCCTTGGCCGTATTTTATAATTTAACTACGTTCGCTGCCTGTGGACCACGGTTACCGTCAGTAACATCGAACTCTACCGCTTGGCCTTCGTCCAAAGTCTTGAATCCGTCGCCTTGAATTGCAGAGAAGTGAACGAATACATCTTCGCCGCCTTCAACTTGAAGGAAACCATAACCTTTTTCTGCGTTAAACCATTTTACTGTACCTTTCAAATGAACAACCTCCTAAAAATACCGCCATATATGGCGTATGCTTACATTATACTCTTTCTATACTTGTAAAGCAATCCATCTTTTCCCTGATTTCATGATTTAATTTGCTTTTCTCTTCTCCGGTGCGTTATCATTGACCCAAAAGCCAAAAATCGCCAGGGTGGTAATGATAATGATCAAAAAACATGAAATATACAAAACAGACAAATGGAACATGATGACGGTGGAGGTTCAGGGACGCTATATTATCCTTCGTGAAATCTCCGACCAATGGGGGGAAGAAACGCATACCTTCATGAGCCGTCCGGCTATGATGCAGTGGGTGAACAACCGCTTCAATAAAGAATCCTACAAGGATAATGAAGAAGAGTACAAGAATATCATCGCCGCCTTCAAACAGGTGTAGTCGGGCATGGATAACGAGAGTCTGGTCATCTATGTAATAGTAGTCCTGTGTCTGGGTGCCGTACTGATTATGAGCAAGGACAAAATGCCCCCGCGCATGAAGCGCGGGATGGCATTGACCGCAGTGATTATGATTGCGCTGGCTTTTGTCTTCATTATTTATAGCCTGCTCACATAACTTCATCTGTAAGCACACTTATGATTTAATAAACATGAATTGGCAGGGCATACTAAGCAGACTTTGAGAATCAGGAGGCTGCCGTCATGTCCGTTACCGCCAAATCTCTCCCGCTCCTGCTTGCGCTCAGCCTGCTGCAAGGAACTCTGTCCTCAGCGCTCCCGCAGGCGGTGAGCAGCCCAGCCGCATCCCATCTACCGAGGAGGATTTCTATGGAACAATTACCTAAGAGAAGTGAAGTGCCCGCCGAGAACCGCTGGAAGCTTGAAGATATGTTTGCTTCAGAGGAGCAGTGGGATGCCGAATATAAGGAAGTGAAGGCGCTCATTACAAGCGCTGCCTCCTTCCAAGGGAAGCTGGATTCTCCCGATGCCCTGAAGAAATGCTTTGAGCTGGACGACAAGCTGTCCCTGCTGACTGAACGTCTCTATGTCTATGCGCATATGCGCCAGGATGAGGATACAGCGGCTCCGAAGTACCAGGCTCTCTCCTCTAAGGCCAAGAAGCTTGGCGTTGAAGCGGGTGAAGCTCTTTCTTTTGTCACACCTGAGATTCTGGCCCTGCCTGACGCAACGCTGGACCAGTTCATCGCCGACCCTTCGCTCTCCGACTACACCTTCACCTTGACTGAGATGAAACGTGAGAAGGCCCATGTCCTGTCCAAAGCGGAAGAGGCCCTGCTGGCTCAGGTCAGCACGATCGCCCAGGCCCCGCAGACTGTATTCAGCATGCTGAATAATGCGGATCTGAAGTTCCCGAAGATTAAGAACGAAGAAGGCAAGGAAGTCGAGCTGACGCACGGAAGCTATATTCAATTCCTCGAAAGCCCGGACCGTGAGGTCCGCAAGAACGCCTTCAAAGCGGTCTACGAAACTTACAGCAAGCAAAAGAACACGATTGCCGCCACGCTGAGCGCGAATGTGAATAAGAATGTCTTTTACTCCCGTGTGCGCAAATACCCTTCCGTGCTGGAAATGTCGCTCTACGGCGACAATATTCCGAAGGAAGTCTACACGAATCTGATCGATACGATTCACGAGAGTCTGCCGCTGATGCACCGTTATATGAAGCTGCGCCAGAAGCTGCTCGGGGTAGATGAGTTACATATGTATGACTTGTTCGCTCCGCTTGTGGACGAATATAAGCTGGATATTACTTTTGACGAGGCTAAGAAGATTACCAAGGAAGGCCTGAAGCCGCTTGGCGAGGACTACCTGAGTGTTCTGCAGGAAGGCTATGACAAAGGCTGGATCGATGTCTACGAGAACGAGAACAAACGCTCCGGCGCATACAGCTGGGGGGCTTACGGCACCCATCCTTTCGTGCTGCTGAACCATAATGATAATCTGAACAGCATGTTCACACTGGCGCATGAGATGGGTCACGCCCTGCATTCCTACTATTCGGACACGGCGCTGAAATACCGGGACGCGCAGTACACTATTTTCCTGGCGGAGGTTGCTTCTACTACCAATGAGGCGCTGCTGATGGATTACCTGCTGAACAAATCCACAGACCCGAAGGAAAAAATGTACCTGCTCACCTACTATGCCGACCAGTTCCGCACTACCGTATTCCGGCAGACGATGTTCGCTGAATTCGAGAAAATCATTCACCAGCGCGCCGAAGAAGGCGAATCGCTCACACCGCAGGATCTCTCTTCCATCTACTACGATCTGAATGTCAAGTATTACGGCAAGGATATGGTGATCGATCAGGATATTGAGATGGAGTGGGCACGGATTCCGCATTTCTATAACAGCTTCTATGTCTATAAATATGCTACCGGCTTCTCGGCGGCGACGAGCTTCGCCAAACAGATCCTAGAGGAAGGCAAACCGGCGGTTGACCGTTACCTCGGCTTCCTGAAGAGCGGCGGCAGCGATTATTCCATTAACATTCTGAGCAAGGCCGGGGTGGATATGTCGTCTCCTGAACCGATCCGTGAAGCCATGAGCGTATTTGAGAGCGTCATTGAGCAGATGGAGCAGTTGACCAAATGAGGCAGAAAGCTTAGTATTACAGTAATCCCTTGCCCTCTGCGGGCAGGGGATTTGTATTGTCATTGATCCTGAGGAGGAAAATATATGAAATTTCAATGGTCACTTATATTAGGTTTATTTTTTGCACTGCTGACAGCTGTATTCGCAGTAATGAATGTCGATACGGTTCCGGTGAATTTCGGCTTTGACGTGGTCAGCATCCCGCTAATTCTCGTCATCCTTGGCTGTGCGCTGATTGGCGGTGTGGTGGTGGGTTCGTACGGGATTTTCCGCCAGTATAAGCTGCAGAAGCAGATCAAGAGCCTGAATGCCGAGCTTGCCAAGCTGCGTGACGCGGGAAGTATTAATATGGAGCCTATCCCTGCTGAGAGTGCCCCTTTTACTCCAGAAGGATCATCCCAGCTGTAATTCATAGACGAATAGGAGGAACTATCCTTGCTTAACATCCAGCCCAATGAAGAATATATCCTGAATCTGCTCAAAAAACTGCTCGACACCCCAAGCCCCAGCGGCTTCACCACCCAGGTTATGGCTCTGGTGGCCGAAGAAGCGGCAGCGCTGGGTATTCCGCTTACCTGGAATGAAAAAGGCGGCGCGATGCTGGGCGTACCCGGACTCGATCCTTCGCGTACGATCGGCATCAGTGCCCATGTGGATACACTCGGTGCCATGGTCCGCTCCATTAAGTCAAACGGTACCCTCCGCTTAACCTCTGTAGGCGGATTCAGCATGAACAGCATTGAGAATGAATATTGTATCATCCATACCCGCAGCGGATTAACTTATACCGGTACGATCCTGACCAGTCATCCTTCTGTGCATGTGTATGCCGATGCCCGTGATTTCAAGCGTTCGGAAGAGAATATGGAGATCCGGATTGATGAGCTGGTCTCCACCAAGGATGATGTGCTGAAGCTGGGGATTTCGGTCGGTGACTATATTTCGTTCGATGCAAGGGCAGTGCTTACCCCCAGCGGATATATCAAATCCCGTCATCTGGACGACAAAGCCAGCGTTGCTGCCTTATTCGGACTGCTGGAGAGCATCCGGCGCGAAGGCTGGAAGCCGCTGCACAACCTGTCCCTGCTCATCTCCAACTATGAAGAAGTTGGTCACGGCGCTGCCTGGATTCCGGGTGAGATCAATGAGATGATCGCTGTGGACATGGGCGCGATGGGCGATGACCTCAGCTGCAAGGAGACGGATGTCTCCATCTGTGCCAAGGACTCCTCCGGCCCGTATGATTACGCCATGACCAGCCGCATGATCGAGCTGGCGAACGGTCTGGCGATTCCATTCGCGGTCGATATCTATCCGCAATACGGCTCCGACGCCTCTGCTGCCCTGCGCGGCGGGAACAACATCCGGGCCGCACTGATCGGACCGGGCGTACACGCCTCCCACTCCATGGAACGTACCCACAAGCAAGCTGTGCTTAATACGGCTAAGCTGCTGGCGGCTTATGTTGGGGCGAATTGATAGGGCGTCGCAGTTAAGGATTCTGGCTATAGGAGCGCTGCTGATGGTAAGCGCGCTCCTCTTTGCTGTGTTCCCGCTTACAGGTACAAGCAAGCGGGAGGTCTTCTCTGGCCTCCCGCATAACTATACCTATCGGGAAGCCGAAGGTCCAGGCGGGGTTCAGCTGCATATGCTGTCGCTGAACCCGGAGGATGTAATACTACGGCGCGCAGGCTTGCCGCTGCGTCAGATTGCCGCCTATGGGATCAATGGCGGCTTCTTTTACGGCGATGACCTGTTGTCCATCGCCATCATGAACGACCAGCCCGTGAACAGCGAAGCCCGCAGCTACGGTTCTGGCTGGTTCAACGCGAAGTATGCGCGTGGAACGCTGGTCTGGGACGGTGCTGCGGGAGTGCTCAGCGTACAGGTTGCCGCCTCTGGCGGCGACCTGGCCGTGAGCGACCGCAGCAATTACTGGGCGCAGGGCGGGATCAGCATGAACCTGCAGCATGAAGAGCTGTGGGAGGCGGCTGCGAACGCAGAGCATTTGCCCTATGAGGGTGAGCGGCGCCTGCGCTCCGGGCTGGTCTATGACCAGTCGGGGAAGCTCTGGCTGCTCGTCACGAATTCGCTCTGCACGGCGGCGGAATTCCGCGCCGCCGTGCAGGTGACCGTCCCGGGCGAGGGGCGGGAAGGGATCTTCCTCGACGGAGACGGCTCATCGCAGATGAATGCAGACGAGGCGGTACTGACCGGCGATTCACGGCCAGTCGTGCAGATGATTGCCGTGGCGGGCGGCAAATAGCCATGGCGGGTCATGCTCTACAGCAGTAGCCGCTGGAGTGAATCGCTGAAGTTGGACGGGGACAGTCACTCACTTATTCTCATAACAGCGAGATACAGAGTACCAAAAAGGCAGCACCAGCTCGTTTAGATAACTGGTGCTGCCTTTTTAGTTGATCATGGTGATAAAATGAGTCAAAAATTACTTGACCAGGCCGAAATGTTGCAATTATTGCAACCCTGCCGTCCGAACACTTGCACATTAGAGTAGATTCCTGCATGAAATACAACAATTATCCTGCCAATCCGCTCTGGAATCGGGTAATGCTGCTTTTTGTACAACAATAGCGGATTAGGGCTGCGATGACGAGTGAGAAATTGCATTTTGGGCAGGATTTCTGCATAACCCTCTGACTTTGCAGCTGATTCTGCGTGGTGTTACTTACCCGCGATTTTCTCCGCCCAGCTCCTTCTTCCTTCCAGGATTACCCGGTTAAGGCCATACCTGCTCCAGCTTGTCCGCATAGTACTTAATAGCCTTGCGGTAATCCTGGATACCGGGATCAGCGGATGTATCCACAAGCAGCGTAAGCAGCAGCTCCATGGCTTCGGTGTGAGCACCGAGATTATGCAGCGTCATGGCCAGAAAAGCCTTGAACTCAGCACGCTGCGGGAATTCAAGCGCACCCTGCTCCAGCAGCGCACGGGACTCTGTATACTGCCCCAGCGTCCGGTACGTGCTGCCCAGGCCCAGCATCGCGCCTGCCTTCTGCTCCGCATCTGGAAGCCCCAGGGCAAGACTCTGCTCGTAATAGGATACCGCCTCGCGCTCCAAGCCCAGCACATCATGCGTCCATGCCAGCTGATAAAGCAGCCCGGCGTTGCTATCGTCTGCTGACAATAGCTCTAGCAGCATGGTTCTTGCTTGTTCAGCCCGGCCAGAGGAACGGAGCTGTACAGCAGCTTCTATTGTATGAGTCACAGTAACCGTCCCCTCCTTCTACACGTTGTTACTACCCGCCATCTTCTCCCTCAGCTCATTAAGAAGACTCTGCTCGTAATAGGATACCGCCTCGCGCTCCAAGCCCAGCACATCATGCGTCCATGCCAGCTGATAAAGCAGCCCGGCGTTGCTATCGTCTGCTGACAATAGCTCTAGCAGCATGGTTCTTGCTTGTTCAGCCCGGCCAGAGGAACGGAGCTGTACAGCAGCTTCTATTGTATGAGTCACAGTAACCGTCCCCTCCTTCTGCACGGTTACTTACCGGCAATTTTCTCCGCCAGCTCATTAAGATATGTCCAGCGCTCCATCGGATGGGTTACAGCACTGTCCCTCCTTCTGCACGGTTACTTACCGGCAATCTTCTCCGCCAGCTCATTGAGATAGGTCCAGCGCTCCATCAGGCGCTCCAGCTCTGCCTCGGCCTGACGCTGCTTCTCCACCAGCTCCTGGAGTCTGCCGGAGTCGGCAAAGGCCGCTTCCATCTGTGCCGAGATGTCTGTCAGATGCTGCTCCGCCTGTTCAATGGCCTCGTCGATACCCTCGTACTCGCGCTGCTCCTTGAAGGTGAATTTCAGCTTCTCGCGCGGCGCTGACCCGGCCTGTGCATTCCCGCCCTGCTCAGCAGCCGCAGAATTAGCCCCGCTGGCGCTGCGGCCGGAGCCGCCTTCTGCCTTGCCGGAGTTCCCGCTGCCGGACGGGACGTTCTTCGCCAGCCACTCTTCATATTCGCTATAGTCCCCGACATGCAGGCGGATGCCCCCATCCTCGAAGGCAATCAGCTTATCCACGGTACGATCCAGGAAGTAGCGGTCATGCGATACGGTGAAGACTACGCCGGGGAATTCATCGAGGTAATCCTCCAGTACAGCGAGTGTGCCGATATCCAGATCATTCGTCGGCTCATCGAGCAGCAGCACGTTCGGCGCTCCCATGAGGACACGCAGCAGATACAGTCGTCTTTTCTCGCCTCCGGACAGCTTGGAGATTGGCGTCCACTGCATCGCGGGCGGGAACAGGAAGCGCTCCAGCATTTGCCCGGCGGTGATGACACTGCCGTCTGCGGTCTTGATGATCTCGGCTTCTTCCTTCACATACTCGATCGCCCGCAGGCTGAGATCCATGTCCTGATGCTCCTGGGTGAAATAACCCAGCTTCACGGTCGTACCGAGCTGTACCTCGCCGCTGTCCGGTGTAAGCTTACCGGCAATCAGGTTAAGCAGCGTAGATTTACCGCTGCCGTTCTTGCCGACAATCCCCACACGGTCCTGCGGTACAGCAATATAATTCAGATCCTTGATTAAGGTCCGGCCGTCCAGCGATTTGGTGAGATCCTGAATCTCAATGATTTTGCGGCCCAGTCTTGTGGAGGCCACAGAGATATCCATAGATGACGCCGATGCGCCTCCCGTGCTCTCCTTGAGCTTCTCGAAGCGGTCGATCCGCGCCTTCTGCTTCGTGGAACGGGCCTTAGCCCCGCGGCGAATCCAGGCCAGCTCGGTGCGCAGCAGATTCTTGCGCTTCTGCTCGGCCGAAGCCTCCCGTTCTTCACGGTCTGCCTTCAGCTCCAGGAACCGCGAATAGTTCGCTTCATACCGGTACAGATTCCCGCCGTCCAGCTCAAGCATTACACTGGCTACGCGTTCCAGGAAATAACGGTCATGCGTTACCATCAGGAGCGCCCCGCGCCGCTTCTGCAGATACTGCTCCAGCCAGGCTACGGAATCCGTGTCAATATGGTTGGTAGGCTCATCCAGAATCAGCAGCTCCGACGGTGTAATCAGTGCCGCTGCCAGCGCTACGCGCTTGCGCTGTCCACCGGAGAGGCTCTCCATCCGGGCATCGAACCGGGTAATCCCCAGCTTCGTGAGGACAGTCTTGGCCTCACTCTCCAGCTGCCAGGTGCCGGCGGCGTCGATGGCCTGCCCAATCCGGACAAGCCTGCTCTCCAGCCCTGAATCTCCCGGATTCTGCTCGAGAAGAGACATAACCTCCATATATTCCCGCATGGTCGCAAGCTCCGGGTCCTCTCCGGCAAATACCTGCTGCAGGACTGTATTTCCAGGCTCGTAAGGCGGATTCTGGGCCAGAAACTGCACCCGCACATCATTGCCGATACTAATCTGCCCTTCATCTGCTGTATCAAGCCCGGCGATAATCTTCAAAAAGGTTGATTTTCCCGTGCCGTTGACGCCAATTACGCCTATCTTATCCCTGTCGTCCATGCCGAAGGAGGCATCACGGAACAGGGTTTTCTCCCCGTAGCTCTTGGAGAGGTGTTCCACTGTCATAATATTCATCAGTTGTCCTCGCTTGCCTTATATTTTGAAACCGGAACTTAGCTGTACTCCCTTAAGATTCAGCTTCGGCAGGGAAATCCCCCGGCGCCGAATCCAGGCTGCCCAGTGCCCCTGTGATAAAGAGCCTGGCCGCAAACTTCGCCCGCTTATCCGCATCTGCCTCGGCAAACTCAGGGTCGAACAGGATGTCCATCTTCAGACGGTCCAGAATCCCGATATACGACTGCGCCATCAGCTCCGGCTCGGTAGCCCCGCCTTCCAGCAGCACCTTCACCACAGCCTGCATATAGGCTTCCATGAACTGTGCCATATAAGCCACCAGCTCAGGATTATTGTTAGGCGCACGGAAGAACAGCTTCGTATGTTGCTTGCGCTCATAGTAATAGAACAGATGATGCTCTGCAATAACGGAGAGCTTGTCTGTCAATGTAGAGCGGTTCCTCAGCTTGCTCTCAAGCTGTTCAAGGAAGCCTTCACAATCGCGGCGGGTAACCGCCATGAAGAGCTCCTCTTTGCTTTTAAAATATAAATAGACCGTACCCTTGGCAATCCCCGCACGTTCGGCCACTTCCGACATCTTCGTCTCATAAAAGCCGCCTGAACCGAAAAGCTCATAAGCGGCATCCAGAATAGCTGCATGTTTGTCTACGGATGCACTGCTCAACGGTTCACCTCCCAACCCATAGAATCCAGCATGTTACCGGATAGTGCAACGGCCAGCTTAATTCTCAGGCCCGTCCTTATCCTATGTAACTGATATAACTGACCAGCAGCGCAACAGCACCGCCTATTATAGAACTTACAGCATTTACAGTATCATTGTCCATCCAGCGCCAGCCCCTGGCGTATTCCGTAGGCTTACTGCAGTGCGTAGAGGCTTCGACCTCGCGGCCGCAGACCGTACAGCGGTTCATCCGTTGCACGGTAGCACCCAAGACCGAGTCGGCAAAAGCTCCCGCAAGCCCGCCCAGCAGTCCGGCCAGCACCAGCAGCCAGAAGGCATGGGGCGTCATGCCGGAGGCCGCCCGCAGCACCCAGGAGGCCGCGCCGATGAGCGCCCCTCCTGCCGCTGCGGCCAGCGTCCCGGGCAGGGAAACACCGCCGGAGGTGCCTGCCTGGAGCACTTTCCCGGTCAGCACCGACCGGGGAGGCTTCCGGGCCAGCGTGCCGATCTCTGTCGCCCATGTATCCGAGGTCACGGTAGCCATCACCCCGATGAACAGGAAGCTCCAGAGCTCCAGCGGATAGATCGCGTTCAGCAGAACGGCCAGCATCCCGAGTCCGCCGTTGGCGAAGACCTGGCCCGCGTCGCGGCGTCCGGTTTTATCATACGTGGCCTCCAGCTCAGCCTTATTCTCATGATGCAGCTTCGACAGCACCGTCGAGGAGATGAAGAACACCAGCAGGATACCGAACCAGAACAGATTCCCCGCCCCAAAGTAGATCGTCCCCATGACCACCGCCGCCACCATCCCTGAGAAGCTAAGCGACTGCTTCCAGTAAGCGGCCCCGGCGACCAGCAGCGCACCGCAGGCTCCGATCAGCCATTGCAGCACTTCAAGTCCTGAGAGCATCGCCTTAACCGATCAGGCAAGTGCCCATGAGGCGTTCGCCCCAGAACAGCTCGAACGAATCGCCCGTCACTACCGGACCTACCCCGGCGGGGGTTCCAGTGAAAATAATATCGTCCTTGCCCAGCCCGTAGCGGGCGGCAATGAATTCAACGATTTTTTGCAGGGAGAAAATCATGTTCTTCACGTTCCCGCGTTGAACCTCAATTCCGTTCTTGCGGACGCTGAAGTCGGTGGCCTCCAGTTCCTCTTCTTCAGGCAATGCCATGTACGGGGACAGCGGAGCCGCGTTCTTGAAGCCCTTGGCGGCTGTCCACGGCAGCCCCTTCTTCTGCAGATCATTGTGCACATCACGGAGCGTGAAGTCGAGGCCCAGCGCCATCACATCCACCAGCTCCTGCACACTCATCCCCGGCACGTAATCACGCGCAATGCGCAGCACCAGTTCCCCCTCGTAATGAATCAGTCCGGCGTCCTTGGGCAGGTGGATGATCGCTTTATCCAGGGCCACGGCAGCATGAGACGGCTTCAGGAAAATCAGCGGCTCGGCAGGCACCTTGTTGCCCAGCTCCTCCGCATGTAATTGATAGTTGCGTCCTACACAGTATACATTATTGACCGAACTGCTCATTGTTCCTTCAGCTCTCTTCCTCTATAAATTTGTGTGCTTACAGCAGCCTGTTCAAGCCTTCAAAAAGAGTTCGCCCCAAATATCCGGACGGTTGGTACAGATCATAATATCGGAATGCATCTCTGACAGGCGGCGCATGTCCTTGCCTTTGTTCACAGTCCAGGCCATAATCCGAACCCCCCGTTCAATCAGGGATTGCGCCAGCACCGGGCTCAGCCGGTCGAAGCTGATGGACAGGAAGGAGCAGCCCAGCTCATTCATCTTGCCTGCCGGATTGCCGGACCTGGAGTCATAGATGAGCCCCGTATGGAACCGCGCGTCCAGCTCCTTGATCCGCCGCAATACACCGGCATCGAACGAGGTCAGCACCACTTCCTCGCGCATTCCCCTGGCATTCACCAGGTCAATGACCTTCTGCTCCAGGCCGGGATACATCTCCCCCACCGTCTTCAGTTCAATGTTCAGCCGCAGCCTGCCTGACGCCAGTGCGAGCACCTCTTCCAGGGAGGGCACCCGCTCTCCGCGAAAAGCACGCCCCCTCCAGCTCCCCGCATCCAGCCGCCGAATGTGTTCATACTCCATATTCTTCACCTTGCCGTGTCCGTTGGTCGTGCGGTCCAGGGAATAATCATGGATGACTACAGGCACCCCGTCCTTCGTCAGCTGCACATCAATCTCTATCCAGCGTACAAAAGGCAGCGCAATCGCCATCCGCACGGCAGCCAGTGTATTCTCAGGTGCTTTGCCGGAAAAACCGCGGTGGGCTACACACATATTATTCATCATTGTACGCACCTCCGGCTATTTCACCGCTTGGATCACAGTGCCGTCATTGCGGACCTTGATCAGGCCGGAAGAAATAGACTGTATTCTGTGCAGCAGCAGCTGCCCGTCGGCATCATTCATCGGCACCGGCTGCGCCAGCTCGGCATCCATCGGCTTCAGCTTAAGCGAGCATTGCCCCTGCTTGCTGCATTCCGCCTGGAATACCGCCGTCTCCCAAGTAGCCGGGATGGAACCGCGTGTGAAAATAAAGTTGCCTGTGCTGTAGGCGATCCACTTGCCTTTGTACGGCTCAATGCCCTGCAGCACATGCGGATGACCGCCCATCACAAGATCCGCTCCGGCATCGATGAAGCTATGCCCTAGCGCCTGCTGGGTCTTATCATACTGCTCCATCCGCTCGCGCCCCCAGTGGACGACGACGACGACAACATCGGCCTTTTGCTTGGCTGCGGCAATCACCTTGAGCGCTTCCGCACTGTCATACACTGAAGCAAGGCCAGGCTTGCCCGCTTCTGCCTTCCATTCAATCACCGG
This sequence comes from Paenibacillus sp. FSL H3-0469, assembly GCF_038051945.1. NCBI lineage: Bacteria > Bacillati > Bacillota > Bacilli > Caryophanales > Paenibacillaceae > Paenibacillus > Paenibacillus sp. FSL H3-0469. Next base: position 7,291,956 of record NZ_CP150302.1, on the reverse strand, counting down.
CATCACCCGTGTGAAGCCCAGCAGGGCAATCTTAATTCCATTACGTTCAAAATACTGCGCCGAATACGCCTCCTGGCTGTTCCGCCCTGCCCCTACATGAGGGATTCCGCGTTCGCCCAAATGCTTCAGGGTGTCGAGCAGACCTTCCTCCCCCTGATCCAGCGTGTGGTTGTTAGCCAGATTGACAGCATCCACACCGGCGGCTTTGAGCGCATCGAGTGCTTTCGGCGGACCCTTGAACACAAACTGCTTGTTCTTGGCCCCAACCCCGCGTGTAGTAATCGGAGTTTCCAGATTGACTACCGTCAGGTCATCCTTCTTGAACATTCCATCCAGCGCGCTGTAGGAATAATCGTAGCCCTTCTGCTCCAGCAGCGCGCCTGCTTTTCCGCTGAAGATGATATCTCCGGCAAAGCTCAGCTTCACCATCTTGCCGGTGGTGTTCTCCGGTAAGCCGGAGACCAGTCCGCCGGTGTTGCCCGCTGCGGAAGGTGTGGCCTGCGGTGCATCCGTAGCTTCCGCCTGATCTGCCGGTGCTGGAGAAGGTGCAGTGGTTGCCGTAGGTACAGCTGTTGCCGCAGGCATTGGTGAAGCCTCCGGTGTCTCCTCCGGAGCAGGCTCAGCAGTGGCTGTAGCCTCTGACCCTGGAGCTTCTTCTGTAGAGACGGCTTCCGTAGGAACTGCCGCCGTTGCAGCAGCTTCCGGCGAAGGCGAGGTAACGAGCGCCGCCGGCGGAGCAGCAGAGCCCTGCTGGTCCTTGTCGTCCATGAATGAATAAGCGAGCGCAGCGGTAATCAGCAGCAGCAACGCCACATTGACCCACGCCCATACCCTTCTGCGCCGCCGCCTGCTATGTTGTCGCTTGCCTTGTCTATTGCCTGATCTCGGCGGATACATGAGTGCAAGTAATCTCCTTTACCCTTAAAGTGTTTCTATTATAGCATATCTATCAGCTGCCGCTCCAAGCCGGGAACGGAGCCTTTCATAAATAACCCCGCAAAGTGGGGCTTTAGCTTCGGGTGATGACTCAGGTACTTTGCGGGGGCCCATATCTAAAAAAGGTGGAGCGCCACTGCTCCGCTCCACCGCTTCTTTTAGATTGTAGCTCCCGCCGGTTCCGGCAGCTTCGGGAGGCTGGCTGCGGCAGTCTCAGCCGTAAGCTTCGCCTGCTTGATACAGTCCGGCATCCCGATGCCGTCATAGCCTGCGCCAAAGGCGTAGATGCCGGGCAGCTTCTGCGCCAGCTCACTGCGCAGGCCGGCAACCCGGCCGGGATGGCCGACCGGATACTGCGGCATGGACGACCTCAGCCGGGTGATCTCTGTGAACAGCGGCGCTGCAGTGATTCCCATAATCTCCTTCAGATCCTTGCGTACCAGCTCCGCCAGCGCATCATCCGGCAGCTCCACATTCTGTTCATCCCCCGACCGCCCCACATAACAGCGCAGCAATACCTTATCGTCAGGGCTGGTATGCAGCCATTTGGTAGAGGTCCAGGTGCAGGCGGTGATGTTCCGCCCTTCCTTACGCGGAACAAGGAAGCCCGATCCGTCGTATTCGGTAACAATGTCTTGCCGGCTGAACGCCAGAACAACATTAGCTACTGACACATAGTTCACTGCATCCAGCGCCGAGACATCCACATGTGGACGCAGCAGCTCTGCGGCTGCGAAGTTCTGCACCGTAACATAGATGTCGTCTGCTTCCAGCAGTTCACCGGTCTCGAGCTCCACCTCATAACGGGCAGCGCCGGAAGAACCGGCGTCTCCCAGCACCCGGATGGACTTCGCTCCTTTCCCCGTGATTTGCCGGACATCCTGCAGATCATGGATGAGCGCATGCACAAGACTTTGCAATCCTTGCCGGAAGGTGAGGAAGGCACTTTTCTTCGTCCCGGTATGAGTCTCCACCGGCTTCCTGCCGGTCGTCATTCCACGGATCAGGCTGCCGTACTGGCGCTCGACCTCACCGAACTGCGGAAAGGTCGCCTGAAGGCTGATCTTGCGCATATCCCCTGCATAGATTCCTGCCAGCAGCGGCTCCGTCATATTCTCCAGTACCTCTGTACCCAGACGGCGCTCAATCAGATCGCCAAGCGACTCATCCTCAGCGCTGCGGCGAGGCGGGAGTACGAAATCCATCATCGCCCGCATTTTGCCGCCGAAGGAGACCAGTCCGCTCTTCAGGAAGGGCTTCAGCTCTGTCGGAATGCCCAGCACAAGACCGGCAGGCATCGGATGAAGCTTGCCCCGCTGCAGAATGTAGGTCTTCTTGGCGTTCGGATTCGTGCTTACCAGCTCATGGTCCAGCTCCAGCTCCCTGGCCAGATCGACCATCGCCGTCTTACGGGCGAGGAAGGAATCCGGGCCCTTCTCAATTACGAAGCCGTCACGGTGCAGCGTTTCGATTTTGCCGCCGAGGACCTTGTCCTTCTCAATTAATGTAATCTCCAGCCGGGTTCCGGCCTCACGGTAGAACTTGCGGATATAGAACGCGGCGCTGAGGCCGCTAAGCCCTCCGCCGATGATGACCACCTTGCGAGGTGAATCTGTCATGACAGATTCACCTTCAACTGGTTCGCCTTCGTACGTACCACATCACTGAGCACCGACATATAGGCCGGATCACTGTTCAGCGAGTCAATCCGCAAAAGACGCATATCCAGCTCTGAGGCAAGCTGCTGCGCTTCAATATCCAGATCGTACAGCACCTCCAGATGGTCGGAGACGAAGCCGATCGGGGCTGACAGCACGTACTTCACCTGGCTCTCGGCCAGCTCACGCAGCGTATCGAGAATATCCGGTCCCAGCCAAGGCTCCGCTGTCCGGCCCGCACTCTGCCAAGTGAACTGCCAGGATTCTACCCCTGCCTGTGCGGCAATCGCCTTAGAAGTCTCCAGCAGCTGGTCACGGTAAGGATCACCCATCGCCAGAATGCGTTCTGGAAGACTATGTGCACTGAACAGCACGCGCACTTCCTCGCGCGATGCGCCCGTTTCTTCGAACTCATCCAGCTTGGCAGTCACTCTCCGGCTTAGCACATCGATCAGCTCGGGGTGCATATGGTAGCTCTCAACGAACTCCATTTGAATACCGCAGACTTCGGCTTTTTCCTTGGCGCGCTTAATATAGGTCCCTACACTCATTACAGAGTAATGCGGAGCCAGCACGATGCCTATCGCCTGGGTAATTCCGTCCCGGACCATGGCCTCGACACCATCCTCGATGAACGGTCTGGCATGCTTGAGCCCCTGGTAGCAGACATACTGGATCTGCCCGCTGTTCAGCTTGGCCTGCAAGGCTTCCACCTGACGGTCGGTATTCTCTCTAAGCGGAAAAACCCCGCCGACAATCGCCTTATAGCGGTCGGTCAATTCTTTGAGCTGCTCAGCAGAAGGAGCGTTCCCCCGGCGGATATGCGTATAATAAGCCTCTACATCCTCAAGACTCTCAGGCGTGCCGTACGACATCACAAGTACTCCAATTTTGTTGGCCACGAATTCCATCCCCTTTTACGAATAATTAACGTCCTATACAGCAAAGAGAGCAGCAAAGGCTGCTGCCATCAGATGCTATTTCTTCAACTATGCCAGCGGCGGTGCCGCCTGTTTCTGTTTCATTGCCGCTGCTGAATACTCATGCACATAATCCGTTAATTCCTTGAGCGTATCGAGTGAAGCTTCAGGGAATAATCCATGTCCCAGATTAAAAATATACCCCGGCTGCATGATGCCTTCATCGATCAGGTCCTTGGCCCGGGCTTTGAGCATATCCAACGGCGCGGTCAGCAGGTATGGATCAAGATTGCCTTGAACCGCATAGCCTCCGCCCAGTCTGCGCCGTCCTTCGGTGATGCTTACCCGCCAGTCCAGTCCGATCACATCGGCCTGCAGCTTGGTCAAGCTGGGGAGCAGCTCCCCTGAGCTGACACCGGGGAAGTAAATCTTCGGAACCTCCAGATCGGACAACTCGGCAAAAATTCGGGTGATCGTAGGCAGCACATACTGCCCGAAATCACGCGGAGCCAGCGCCCCGACCCAGCTGTCGAACAGCTGGAACGCCTTCCCGCCACTGGCGACATGGGCGCGCAGATAGGCGATAACCATATCGCCCAGCTTCTCCATCAGCTTCTCCCATACCTGAGGCTGGCTGAACATCAGCTCCTTGGTGCGGTGATAGGTCTTGGACGGTCTGCCTTCGATCAGATAACTGGCGATGGTGAACGGAGCTCCGGCAAAGGTAATCAGCGGAACGTCCAGCTCCTTGTCCAGTATGGCGATGGTCTCCAGAATATGGCCCAGATCGCCTTCCACATCAATCGGCTTCAGCCTGTCCACATCGCTTGCAGAGCGGATCGGATGCTCGATAACCGGCCCGATGTTCTTCACAATGTCAAAATCCACACCGAGGGAGGCCACCGGATTCATGATGTCAGAATACAGAATCGCTGCGTCCACGCCCAGCTTACGCACAGGCATCAGGGTTACCTCAGCCGCAAGCTCGGGCTGCCTGCAGATCTCAAGCAGCGAATATTTCTCCTTGATTGTACGGTAGTCGGGATCATACCGGCCAGCCTGCCGCATGTACCATACCGGGGTGTACTCCGTGGTCTGCTGTCTGCAGGCACGGATAAAAGTGTCGTTGTAGGTCATGATAAGATCTCCATTAGATTTGATAGAATACTGTGATTAAACACATATCATTATTATGCCCCTTTTGTAAGCGGCTAACAACTCCCGGGCGCAGCCGGGAATGACAATCCAATGACATAACTATGACGAGTGTTGCATTAACCTGCTGAAAAAATGTGATATACTGATATAATGTCGTCTTTTCGTGATCGTTGTTGCAAGAAATTTCAGAAAGGAAGTGAAAGCACTTTGAAGAATTGGGAGACCTGGAAAATCAACCTCATGGTGCTTTGGTTTGGCCAATTCCTGGTAAATGCCGGGATGACTATGATTACCCCGTTTCTATCGCTTTATCTCGCCAAAGATTTGGGGGTGACCGGTGACCGGGCGATCGGGATGTGGGCCGGGCTTATTTTTGCCGCCAACTTCCTGACCTCGTTCATCTTTCAGCCGCTCTGGGGCAAGCTTGCCGACAAATACGGACGCAAAATTATGCTCCTGCGCTCCAGCTTCGGCATGGCGATTGTTATTGTCCTGATGGGCTTCGCCCAGTCCCCGATGCAGTTGCTGCTGCTCCGGCTGCTGAACGGAACCATCTCCGGCTTCAATCCCGCCTCTGTCGCACTGGTCTCAGGCACCACACCGAAACCAAAGATGGGCTTCGCGATGGGCCTGATGCAGTCCGGCGCGGTAGCCGGGACGATTCTCGGGCCGCTGATGGGCGGCTTACTGGCGGACTGGATAGGGTTCCGCCCGATTTTCTATGTGGTCGGTGCGCTTCTGTTCGTTGCTTCACTGCTGGCCTTATTCCTGGTCAAAGAGAAATTCGACCGCGTAGAAGCAGCACAAGTTCCTCAAGTATCCGTGCTGGAAGGCTTAAAGGAACTGGCGAAGGTGCCGCAGCTTCCCGCCCTGTTCGGCGTGACCTTCCTGCTGCAGTTCGCCATGGTCAGCCCAATGTCGCTGCTGCCGCTTTATGTTGAGAAGCTGCACGGCACCACCGTTGACCTAGCCTTCTGGGCAGGAATGGTCAGCGCAGTGACCGGTATCTCGAATATGCTCGCTTCGCCGCTGCTCGGCAAGCTCAGCGACAGGGTGGGGGCGCACCGCATACTGACCTTTGCGCTGATCGGCGCTGCTCTGTTCCTGATTCCGCAGGCGTTCGTGACCAGTGTCTGGCAGCTGATTCTCGTCCGCTTCCTGATGGGCGTCTTCATGGGCGGCCTGCTGCCGAGCGTCAATGCCCTGATTCGCTCCTATACGCCTGACGGCAAGGAGAGCCGGGCGTTTGGCTTCAACAGCAGTACACTCGCGCTCGGCAATATGCTGGGTGCGGTGATCGGCGGATTTTTATCCGGTTATATCGGGATTGAGGGCTTATTCATTGTCTCCGGTGCGTTCCTGCTGATCAATACGGTCTGGGTGCGGATTAAGCTGTACAAGAAGACGGAACCCCGGCTATTCCGTTAACGGAATATTCCCCTATGAGCGATAGGGCTGGTGTGGCAAAAGCTATTTCACCATCGCCAGTGCCAGTCCGTCATAGGCAGGCAGCAGCGTGCTGGTCAGGCGGGGATCGCCCGCAATCATCTCATTGAAGCGGCGCATGGCCTGGACTGCCGGTCCGTTCTTCTCCGTATTGAGTGTGCGGCCGCGCAGAAAAATATTGTCCCCGGCAATAATCGCCCCCGGCGAAGCAAGCCGGATCGCATATTCCAGATAATTCGGATAATTCTCCTTATCGGCATCGATGAAGAAGAAATCATACCTGCTCCCCTGTGCTTCGAGCAGCTTCAGGCTGTCCAGTGCAGGGCCGATCCGGTATTCCACCCGGTCCCCGAAGCCCGCCTGCTGCAGATGGCTCTGTGCCAGCTCTGCATATTCAGCCTTAAGCTCCAGAGACGTCAGACGGCCTTCCTGCATGAGTCCCCGGCACAGACAGATTCCGCTGTAGCCGCCAAGCGCTCCGATCTCCAGCAGGTTCGCCGAGCGGGAGAGGGTCACCAGCATCGTCAGCAATCTGCCGTAGCCCGGGGCAATGGACACCTCCGGCATGCCCGCCGCAGCGATGGCTGCTTTGACTTGGAGCAATAATTCATCTTCTGTATATAGCTGTTCGCTGTACTCTTCCTGATTCTGCATATGTATTCTCCTCTTGGATGGGTGTGTGTGCCTGCGGACAGGCATTGTGCAGAACTCTTCCTTACCCTATACTGTAAGCTGAACGTTCTGCAGGTTCAGATGACAAACCAGTTACTCTTATTGTACTGGCTATACGTATTTATCCACAAGTTAAACGGAGTTGAGCGCACTTGGGCAAATTACAATTGATCGCCACCGCCCCCATGGGGCTGGAGGCTGTAGTAGCACGCGAATTAAACGAGCTGGGTTATGAGACCACGATCGAGAACGGACGGGTCCTGTTCAGGGGGGATTACATCGACATCTGCCGCTGCAATCTGTGGCTGCGTACCTCGGACCGTGTACTGGTGAAGATGGGCCAGTTCCCGGCCCGGACCTTCGATGAGCTGTTCGAAGGAGTGAAAGCGATAAATTGGGAGGACTGGATTCCCGAGAACGGCGAATTCCCGGTAGAGGGCCGCTCGCATAAATCTCAGCTGACCAGTGTACCTGCCTGCCAAGGGATCGTCAAGAAGGCCATTGTCGAGAAGCTGAAGCTGTCGTACCGCACGGAATGGTTCCCGGAGAACGGGCCCCGGTATGTGGTAGAAGTGATTCTGCTGAATGATATCGCGCTGATCACCCTGGATACTACCGGCCCGGCCCTGCACAAGCGCGGCTACCGCCGCCAGGCTACGGAAGCGCCGCTGAAGGAGACCATGGCTGCGGCTCTGATCCAGCTCAGCCGCTGGAACGGCCATCGTCCGCTCTATGATCCTTGCTGCGGATCAGGCACGATTCTGATCGAGGCGGCGATGATCGCCTGGAATATCGCGCCGGGCCTGCGCCGCTCCTTCCCGTCCGAGCACTGGCCGGAGATTCCTCAGCGCCTGTGGGAAGAAGCCCGCGAAGAAGCCTTCGATGCGGTGCGTGACGATTACCCGCTGCAGCTGACCGGAACAGATATCGATCCGGCAGCGATTGAGATCGCCGAAGCGGCGGCGAAGAGCGCCGGACTCTCCGGTGAGATCACGTTCAAGCATATGGCGGCTGCGAAGGCCCGTCCGGAAGGGGAATACGGCTGCATCATCACCAACCCGCCTTACGGCGAGCGGATCAGTAATGACAAGGAAGTGGAGAAGCTGACCCGCCAGTTCGGCGAGATGATGCTCTATCTGCCGACCTGGTCCTTCTTCGCCATCAGCCCGTACAAGGAGTTCGAGCAATACTACGGCCGCAAGGCGGACAAGCGCCGCAAGCTCTACAACGGCCGGATCGAATGCCAATACTATCAATACCTGGGGCCGCTGCCTCCACGGAAATAGGACGCCGGCGGGAGTTAAGCAGTTTTGCAGTTAAGTAACCATCCCTGAAAAGCCTTAAGTCACATGATGCACGCTGTGCTATGAACTTAAGGCTTTTTGTTCTCATTAAGCCGCTGATGCTGAATCAATTTCGCACACAGTTGCTCCGGCTCACGTTAGCAGCTGCACGTTTGTATGTTGTTTCCCACATATATTTGCCCCGCCCCCCCCCAATTGCACATTGTATGTTGTTTTCGGCATACATTCGCCCGCTCACCCCCGCAATTGCACATTGTATGTTGTTTTCCGCATACATTCGCCCCGCTCATCCCCGCAGTTGCCCATTGTATGTTGTTTTCCACATACATTCGCCCACTCACCCTCCCCAGATGCACATTGTATGTTGTTTTCCACATACATTTGCGGGTGAAATCAGACCTTAGACCAGATCTGGACTTTGCAGCGAACCTACATACTCATAGTAAATAATCCGTTGCGATACTCCTCGAGCTACAGGACGAAATTTACCTTTATCCACCAACATGCGGCTGTACTTAATGACTGTCGCAGTTTGCAGTTCAAGCTCTCTCGCAGCATTCCCCGGACGAAGAACACGATTGTAACGGATAGCTAATTGCATTAAATCCCGTTCAATTCTGGAATATGCTTTCTCTTTACTCCGATTTGTAGTTTCTGCCGACAAATAAGGAAACAAAAGGTTCCGCAGTGAGGAAAGGATAAAAGATGGATTATCTTTCATCTCGTCTAAAGAGATGTAGAGCACCACGCAATCTTGTGATTGCAGGAAGAGGCCCCGATTCAGGTCCATCCGGTATTTGCTCCGGTCCGTGCCATGCGACCCAAAATCCATAATCTCAAACGCAATCCGCGAAGATCTAACCTTCCATAGTAAATCGACAAAATAGGATCTGCCGCGCCAATCCTTTACTTCGTATTCTGGATGCAGTCCGTGAAAATGTCCGGCAAGCGGCCACCATACACTTTCGACGAATAAGCGGTTCCCGTAGCCATGTCCCCGCTTAAGCGCATCTAGACGCTCCCCCTTTCTTCGTTTGAGATGATAGCTTAACCATTGATCATGCTCTCCAGCAAAGCCCATTTTAGTCCCTCCACTTAGCATTGAAATTAATCTCAGAACGCACAATGCCCCGCCTCCTTCTGAATGGAAAGGAGCGGGGCATTCTTTGCCGCGTTAATTTGTACCTAAAATTAGTGTCCCACTTTTGGGCAACGAATGCAAGATAAAGGTAGTAATATAGAGTTACAATTTCCTCAGGTATAAGTATCTGCAAGAGCTTGTTGGTATTTGGAAAACCCAAATATTCACTTCCATCCCTCGCGGCTATAAAGAATGTATGTTGTTTTCCACCTACATTCGCCCCGCTCACCCTCGCAGCTACACATTGTATGTTGTTTTCCACATACATTCGCCCCGCTCACCCGGCAGTTGCACATTGTATATTGTTTTCCACATACATTTGCCCCGCTCACCCCCGCAGTTGCACATTGTATATTGTTTTCCACATACATTTGCCCCGCATACCCCCGCAGCTACACATTGTATATTGTTTTCCACATACATTTGCCCCGCATACCCCCGCAGCTGCACAATGCGGTGCGACCCCCTTATCCCGGAGTCCTCCGTATCAAATCAGTACTTATCGTAGATATGCTCTTTATTTCGCTTTTTCTCTCGGCCAGAAGAAGCGGGAGCGGTCTTCTTGGGTCAGGACCCACTCCGCAAACGTAGCTGGCGGCATGTTCCGAAGGCTCGTATGCATTCTGCGGTTGTTGTAAAAGTCCATGTACCGGTCCACCGCTTCATAGGCCTCTTCGAACGTGTCGAATGCCTCTTTGCGGAACAAATCCCGGTCAATATTACTGTGGAACGATTCAATAAAAGCGTTTAAATCCGGCGTTCGAGGCGGAATGCGTTCATGGGTCATTTCCCAGCTTTCACACATGTCGCCAAACAGGTGGCTGACGAACTGTGGGCCGTTGTCGGTGCGGATCACCGGGCGTACGCTGCCAGGGGCGCAGTGTTGCTCCATGGCGCGTCCCAGCGTCTGGCAGGCGTGCTTGGCCTCACACGACGATCCGCGGTGGTAGCCGACGATGACACGGGTAAACACATCGATAATGCTCAGGACAAAGAAATGCCGGTCCCGGCCCGCCACGTACCCGTACTTAATGTCCATCTGCCAGAGCTGGCCTGCTCCGGTAATGACCCGGTTCTCCGGCAGCTTCCGGGGATGCTTAAAACGCTTGTGACGCTGCGGCTGCAGGATATCCAGCGCCTGACACAGCCGGTAACTTTTCTTGTGATTGAGCTTTAAACGGTGCTGGTTCCACAAGCACTTGGCCAGCAGTTTGTATCCGTACACGTGCTCTTCTCCAGCGATTAATTCCAGCAGCCATTCCTGGATTTCCTCGTCGCTAATTTTCGCTCCAGACTCGGTCAGAGAGTAGCCGGGTACGGGTCTTCCGCGCCCCTGGAGTACGGCCTGTGCATCCTGTGACTTGCGTTTCTTACGGTCGTAGTACGTGGACTCTGCGAGCCCGATGAGACGTAGTACCAACGCTGCGGAATATCCCTGCTTAATGAACATCTCGGCTACCTCGATTTTTTCGGATAAGCAGGGGTTGGCTTTTTTAGCAGTTCACGCAGAATCTCAATCTCTAACTCCTTTTCACCGAGCATCTTGACCGCCTTCTCATATTTCTGCTCGACCTCTACCAGGCGCTTCAGTTCCTCTACCTGCTCCTGGGGGTACGGATGATCTTGTTCTCCATGGGCTTCCCGGTAATCCCTCACCCACTGATTCACCGTGGACGGAGTCACCCCATACTTTCGGGCAACCACCGCCGCCTTAATGCCAGATAACACCTCTTGCGCTGCCTTCTCTCTTGTTCCTGTTAAGTGTCCCATACCGTTCATCCTCCTCCTATCTCTAGTCTACATTTTTGTGGGGGAGGACTCCAACTTCATTAGGGGGCTGTGGAGATTGTATGTTGTTTTCCACATACATTTCCTCCGCTCACCCCCGCAGTTGCACATTGCATGTTGTTTTCGGCATACATTTTGCTCGTGCACCCTGCGTCTCAGCATTGTAATCGGTTTCCGACTACATTCGCCTTGCTCACCTCACCCCACCCCACGCCCCGCCGATTGTGTTCAGTTTTCGCATACCCCCGCGCACACCAAAACAACCCCCGCAAATCACGCGGGGGCTGCACGATGCTGCAGGCGCAGCAGATCTGAATTACTTCTTTTCCACCGGCCGTTTGACGAAGGCTTCCGCTTTGGCCAGCACCTCGTCTTCCGTCGGGCCGCTGATGTAGCGGCCGTTAATGTAGACGAACGGGCGTTTTCCGCACGGTCCGCAGTAGGAGATGCAGCCTGTCTTGATCTCGGCATCCGGTGCCATCTTCAGCAGCTTGGGCACGATGCTTTTCATTTTGATATGATTGCACTCGTCACATAATCTTATATCGTTAGCCATGAAGCAACCCTTCTTTATGTCCGTAAAATACGGGCGGATCAATTAGTGATCGCCATGATTTCCTTTAGACGGATTAGTAATCACAAAGCCTTCTTCCGGCAGGTAGAGATAATCAATCTTCACACCGTCCAGCAGCGGCTGGTTCGGATCAAGAATCACATCGATATCCTTGTCAGTGGAAACTACTACATCGTTCTCCTTAGGCGTGTCCAGATCCAGTCCGTAGTGGGCATGGTCGCCATGGGCATGTGTAATCGCTACACGAAGTTTAAGCTCGCTGTTGCCTTCAAGTTCCATGGTCTTCTTTATCACTTTAGCCGCGTTGCGGGTAATTTTGACGTTCATTCGATTCCATCTCCCAGGCCTCTATATTTTAAATACTCAATAATTCATTTTAAGGAATATGGGAGGATAAAGCAACCATTAGGAGATGGACATCCACAGTTAAAGGTGCAATCGTCGCTAAAATGTCATCTTCCGCTGTGCAGCGCCGCGTATTTACGGTCCATCCGCGAGACGAACCAGCCCATCAGCAGCATCGTTACGCCAATATCGTCAATTGGTACAAACGGCATGAAATCGGGCAGTACCCAGTACAGCAATGCCGGAATAGTGAACAGCAGCTTGTCAGCCATAGCCACATTAGGCGAAACGATATAATGCCAGGAGCTGCGGAATATATGAGACCATTGTTTGAGCGACAACAGTTTTCTGAATTTCATGAGTTATGCCTCCTTTAGAAAAGGGCACCGCCGCTAATCACCTGTAAAAGGATTGCGGCTGTGCCCTTTGCTGTTATCTTACGCGAATGCGCAGGATTCGTTTCACTTTTAAGTAAAATTTAATCGAATCCTCCCGAACCATACCCTATGTTTACTCCGTCACCTTAATATCGTCGATCCGTGCGGTGCTGGAATGCATCCGTAGACCGATCTTCCCTCCGGCCGGCTGTGCCGCCGTATCCGTCCACTGAAGCAGCTGGACACCTCCAGCGTAGGCGGTAACCGTGCTGCCGCTGACCGTTACCTTCAGCTCCGTCCACTGGCCGGGCGTAACGGAAGTAGTCGTGCTGCTGACCATGGTGAGCGTGCCGGCAGTTTTTTTAAACAGCTCCGCCTTGTCGCCTGAATCATTCAGCCGGAACATATAGTAATTGGAAGCGTCCGCATAACGGAACAGCAAGCCCACGTTGCCAAAAGCATTCAGCAGCTTGACTCTGGCCGAATAGGTGTAATTTCTCCAGGAAGCATCGCCTGTGTAGGCAAGTGCTTCACCTGTCCCGGAGTTCTGTGACAACGCCATTGTTCCGTCTTGGGTCACGCTCCATGCTCCCCCGGAGGTAGTCCAGCCGGCGTAATCATTATCCTCGAAATCCTCCTGGAACAGCACCGCAGGCGGTGTAACCGTACCCTGGAATTCGAACACCCCGACATCCGGCGCACCGTTATAGAGCGGATTCCCGAAGTAGTCGAGACCCCCATTGTCCGGCACAGCTATACCTGCATGGATCAGCGGAGAGGACGGGAGCAGCTTATACCCGTCTGCCGAATCGCGTCCGGTTGCGGTGCCGGGGCTGACGAGCCCGGGGTTGCCGGTGATTTTGTAGGGATCGCTTGGGACATTGGCATTCGCGCCGTAGAAGCTGTTATGGCTATACGTCATTCTTGGGCTGTTCGTATATTGTCCGCTGGCAGCATTATAGAAAATATTATTCGTGTAATTGACCATTCCCGTATTGCTTGCATGAGTCAGCGCCCGGTTCTGCGTACCGGAACGGTAGATGATATTGTTGTAGATTTGCAGGTTGCCCCCGCCGCTCACCAGATGGAACGCCCCGTTGCCGTCCAGATCATCCTGACTGATGTTATAGCGGAAAATATTATTGTTCGTGTTATTCATAACGAGCAGCGTGCCGCCCTGATTATTATAGCTGTAATTGTACTGGTAGATGCTGTCATGCACTTCAACGTCGAAGTCCCAGGGCTGACCGTCCCCCTCCAGCATCCGGGTATCTGAGGCCTCATTGTACTGGAAGACCGCACCGGTTGTATAATAGGCCCACTGCGCCGCCACGACAGCGATATTGTCCAGATAGTTCACCACAGCCGTGTCAATATCACAGGCTTCGCCGATGGACTTCGTTTTGTTGTATTCGATCAGCGGCGACACCCCGGCTCTCACCAAGATGCCGTCCCGGTGGATTCGCTCCACGGTATTCCCCCGGATGACCACACCCCGGAAGGCGTCGAACTTATGGGTCCAGGCACTATTCAGAAAAGCATCCGTCATCGTCTGTATCCCCGTATCCGCCACATTCGTAATAGTGTTATTCTCGATCAGGATGCCATCCCAGGTACTCTCTGGTGCGGAACCCGCCCCGCGCGCATGAAAGTTAATGCCCCCTGTACGGCGGTCCGTGCCGAAAATATCATGAATATCGAGATTGCGGATGGTGATATGCCGGAAATCCCCGGCTCCTGAGCCTTCACCGACCACCAGCACTCCACTTCTGCGCATATCTGTGGCATGCTGCCCGCTCGTGATCTCCAGATTATTAATCTCCCAATAGGAGACATTGCGCAGCCGGACACCGAAGCCCTCCCCGCCCACCGCTGTGTTGCCGAAGTTGATCAACGGCTTGTCCCCGCTACCATAGCGGTCCACGGTTATCGGATTCCCCTCCGTCCCGGAGCCATGCAGGTCCAGATACTGATCATTCCATACGCTGCCTGCCTTTAAAAGAATCCGGTCCCCCGGACTGAAGGTCACGCTGTTCACCTTGCCCAGCGACTTCCAGGCTGCCGTTTCTCCAGTGCCCGGGTTGGTGTCGCTGCCCTGGGCAGCATCGACGTAATAGGTGGTTCCAGCCGCGTCAGCCACCGGAGCTGACATGCCTGCAAGCAAACTGAACAGCAGCAAGCCAATTAGCCCCGGCATACTGAAACGGTATAGCCACCTGCGCGGCTTGCCTTGTGCCGGATTCATAGCTCCACTGCGATACCCTCTTGTTGTCATTCGGATCACGCTCCCGCAGAATATAAATTGTACTTGAAAATTCCCTTCCGTCACTTTTCCCACTCTTTGTATGTTCAAGTTCAATTTATTATAGCTATAAAGCAGCTAGCGCCTCGCCAAGCCAGGCTCCCTCCTGCACCAGCTCCTTCTGCAGCTTAGCAAGATCCACGCTCCGGCTCTGCCCCTCCGCTCCGGCTGCCATCGCCGCCGCCATACCCGCTGCCTGCCCCATGGCGAAGCAGTTGGGCATCACCCGCAGGGAGCCTTGCACGACACGGTCCGAGGAGGCGGCGCGCCCCGCCACCCACACATTGTCCAGGCCCACCGGCAGCATACAGCGGTAAGGGACACCGTGCGACTTCCCGGGCGGAAGATGGTGGATATGCATCGCCCCGCTGCTGCGGGCCATATGGATATCGATGAAGTAGCTGTTACGGGCAATATCATCCGGGAAGGAAGCCATATTCATGAAGTCCTCCTGGGTCAGCACGTAATCGCCGACAATCCGGCGCGTCTCGCGGATACCGATCTGTTCGCCGGTGGATACCAGATGGGCCTGTTCGAATCCGGGCACGTAAGCCTTGAAGAATTCCAGCTGGCGGTGAACCAGCTGGCGTCCCTCTATGGCGCCCCGGGTCAGATCCTCTGCGCGGGAGCCGTCAATGCCGAACACGTGGCCGAAATTCACACCGACCAGATAATCGGCAATCCAAGCGAGGCCCGAGACGGAGTCCCGGCCCTGCGGCAGCTTCCCGTCCGCCTGCGCCTGCTGGACCGCTTGGTGAATCTGATCGGTGTCACCGCTTTCATTCCGGTATTCTTCAAAACGCTGCCGGTCCACATTCGCCAGCAGGTAGCACATGGTCGCGGCCTGAAGCTCGCCGGATTCTCCGCCCTTATGGAACGGTGCACCCGCCAGGGCGGCCAGATCGGCGTCGCCAGTCGTATCAATAACCGTTCGGGCGCGGACCAGACTCCGGCCTGACTTGTTGACGATCACCACGCCCTCAATGCTTCGGCCGGTCTCATCCATCACCGTCTGGCTTGCCACGGTATGGAGCAATACTTCCGCCCCGCTCTCCAGAGCCGCCTCATCGTAGACACGCTTCAACACCTCCGGGTCGATCGGCACCCAGTCCAGCTCCGCCCCGAAGCGCTCGCGGAACTCCGGCTCACATCCGGCCTTCATCCGGTCAAGCAGCTCCAGGCCGATGCCGCGTACCACGGCCTTCTCCCCGTCGCTGTAAGGGCAGAAGGCGGGGACAAGGGCAACCGTGCCCATGCCGCCCAGGAAGCCGCGCTGCTCAATCAGCAGCGTCCGTGCCCCGCTGCGGGCAGCTGCTATTGCCGCTGCGACGCCCGCAGGCCCGCCGCCCGCAACCAGCACATCCACCTCACGGGATACCGTGATCTCCTCCGCAGGCAAGGTAAATACAGTTCTATTCATCGTTGTTCCTCCTTGAAGCTATACTTAGACTCCTCACCATTATAGTGAGACGGAGGCTGCAACAGCGTGCAGACTGATTGCCTGTTACGGTGGACAGTTTTGACTTATAGGGCTTCGTGCCGTTCTATTAGATCATGTATGAAGTTTCGTTCGATTACGGCTCTCTGCCGTCCTCCTCCACCGGCCCGGCCTTATACTCGCTGGGATTCCGGCCGCTGTATTTCTTGAACACCTTGGAGAAATAAGCCCGGTCCGAGAAGCCGAGGGTGTAGGCGACATTCTCGACGGTCTCGTGCGGGCGGGCCAGCATGGTGATGGCCATATTCATTTTGTACTGGTTCACGTAATCGGTGAAGTTCACGCCGGACAGCTTCTTGAAATAGCGGGAGAAGTAGCTGGCATTCAGATGCAGATGCTCTGCCATATCGGTAGAGGTGACCATCCGGTCCACATGCTCCTCCAGATACTTATCCACCGCCTGAAGCCGGACATCCTTCTCCTCAGCAGCTGCGGGGGCCAGAGTATGCTGCCGCCACAGACTCCGCAGCTCCCGCTTGGTCAAGCTGGCAGCCTCCCCGATATGCACCGTCTGCTCCAGCTGCGTGAAGAAGTCCTCCTCGGCCAGCCCTCCGGCTTCGAAGGCCAGCTGGCGCACCAGATCCCCGCAGGTCTCCTTCACCAGCCGCGGCAGCAGCCGCTCCGCCATAGCCTGCTGTGTCCACTGATTCACGGCCAGATCAATCCAGGCGGCCTGTTGATCAAGAAGTGCCAAGGACAGCATGCCGCGTTCCTTTTCCCCGCGCCGTTCTAATGTCTGCCCGAAATCCGCATGCTCCTCAAGCAGAGATACAGGCGTCACTGACTGATAGAAGTTATTTTCACGGCAATCCGTCAGTGTCTTGTATAACACATCGAAGCTGCGGACCGGTGCGCAGGACTCCGAATAGAACCCCAGCAGGGTAATCTTCAGATACTGCTCCACCTTATCCTGTACCGCCTGCATGAATTCAGCCAGCTTGTTCTCTGTAAGGCGGGGGTCCGCCACATTCCAGACCAGATAAATATCGGCGTTCCGGCTCATAATCGGTGTAATGGAAGCCTCAGCAGCAGCAGACAGCTCCAGTGCAATATTGTTCACGGCTGAATGGATCAGCGGGATATCCTTGTACCGGTAACGCTCGGTGACAGATGCGGCATCCATATGAAGGAATCCATGACGCAGAAAGGGGTGCTTCCAGGAGATACCCAACCGTTCGCCGAACTCCAGCGTGTTCTCCTGGCCCGCTGCACCCGACAACAGTTGTTTCAGGAAGCTCTGCTTCAGCACTTCCTTGTTGCGCTCAATCGTCTGACGGAAAGAGTAGCGCTCCAGCAGTTCCTCCCGGCTCTTGAAGCGGCTCATCGCTTTGGCGAGACTGCTCTTAAGCTGCTCAGGCGACAGCTCATCCTTGATCAGATAATCATCGGCCTCCAATTGGATTGCCCGCTTCGAGTAATGGAAATCCTCATAGCAGGTCAGGAAAATCAGGCGCACCTCCGGCTTCGTGATCCTGAAGGCATCCGCCAGCTCCAGCCCGTCCATCCCCGGCAGGCCGATATCCACAATCACTATATCCGGCAGTGCTGTATGGAACTGCTCCAGCGCGTCTTCACTGCTAAACGCCGAAGCCACCAGCTTCAGATCCAGCCCCAAGGACCCGAGCAGATATTCCACATATTCCAGCATCGGGACATCATCGTCAATCAGCATCAGGGTCATCAAGGGGAACCGCCTCCTTCTCCCGGGTCACGGGGATATATAGGGTGAACGTCATGCCATCTTCGTCTTCTCTTGCCTGTGCGCTCAGCCGTGCGCGATATCCGTACAACACCTGTAGACGGCGTGCTGTGTTGACCAGCCCGACTCCTTTTTCCGGCCAGAGCGCAAGGTCTTCACTTCCTTGCAGACGCCGGTTCAGGCGCTGGAGCTTGTCCTCCGGCATTCCGCGGCCGTTATCGCTGATGCTGATCCGCAGCAGATCTGACTCGAACGCTGCTTCGAGCCGGATCGCCGGATGGTCCGGACGGGCGGAGAAGCCGTGGCTGATCGCATTCTCAACAATGGGCTGGAGCAGCAGCCGGGGCAGCATCACCGCACCTTCCTCCTCGCCCACCTCGCATTCCCAAGCGATATCCAGACGGTTGCGGATCTGCATCACCTGGACATAGCTGCCCAGCACCCTGCATTCCTCCGCCAGCTCCAACGGCTTATCCACATGCACATACACCCGCAGCAGCTTCATCAGCGCATCGATCATGGCCCCGTGCCCAGGATCACCGCTTAAGAGCAGATCCACCTTGATCGAATTGAGCGTATTCAGCAGAAAATGAGGCCGGATCTGCGCCGCCAGCGCCTGAAGCTCCAGCCGCCTTTTCTCCTCCTGCTCACTCTCGACCTGCTGCAGCAGCCCGTTCATATCCTCCAGCATCTGATTGAAGGCTGCCGACAGCACCGCCACCTCATCCTTGCCCTTGACGGGTATCCGCACCGCGCGGTTGCCGCCGACATACTGCTTGACGCTGGCCCGCAGCAGGCTGATCGGCTTGTTCATATATCCGGCCCACAGCATTGACAGGACCAGAAACGCCAGGAAGAACAGTCCAATCAGCGAGATTGACACCAGAAACTCCCGGTTGATATGGCTGTCGATGGAGCTGCGGGGCGTCTTGCTGGTCAGCAGCCAGCCGACCTTGGGAATACGGACCTCACTGACCAGCAGCGGGCCTTCATCCGCATTAGCCGCTTCTCCGGTGACAGCAATGCTCCGCCCCTTCTGATCAATCAGCGTGAGCCTGCTCACCGCATTGCCCGTGTCCAGCAGGCTGCGGAAGTAATGGCTCGGAATGCCCACGTACAGCGTGGCCAGCTTGTCCTGATTCAGCGGGTCGGTAATGAAGCGTACAGCATAATAATAATCCGGTGCAGCGGGGGTGCCGCCGTAGGGGAACCATTGCAGCGACACTTTTTCCCGCTCATCCAGCCTGCTGCTCTCCTGAAGAAGAGTCTCCGGCAGCACAGAGAACACTGGAATATTCTGATTGCCGATCAGTATCCGGTTCTCCCGGTTGACCAGCATGATCTGCAGATCGGCATCCAGCGACTGCACTGACAGGATATTGGCCGTGGTCTTAAGCTTGTTGTAATGGGTATACACTCCGTAATTTCCGAAGTTCCCGGTATTTTTGAGATAACGCAGACTCTCCAGCACGGCCGGATCATATGCCTCAGAGAAATACACCGAGACAAACGAGATGCTGTCCACCGTTTTTTCCATTTGACTGCCGATGACCTTCAGGGTCTCCTCATTGGAACGCGTGATCTTCTCGCTCACATTCTCCCGCACAGAGGTATAGGACCAGAACGTAACGACAACAAAAGGCAGCAGGATCAGGATCAGGAACGTGTATTGCAGTCTGCGATGGAAGGAAAAACGGCTTAACCATTTCATAAGAATTCCACCCCGCACTGTAATGAAAGCTTCAACGTCCCTATTATAATCCAAAATCACTGCTGCCCTTGCACTTCATCCGTTATTTCTGATTGGCAGAAACTACCTTCTCGACTTCCGCTGTCATCTCATTCTTGACCTCATCGAAGCTGCGGTTATCCAGAATGAAGCTGGCGAAGCCGTTCTCCACAATCGCTTTCAGTTCGCTGCCGTACGGCACGCTGAAGGAGTCAGGCATTTTAATATTCGGATCGAACAGCGTCTTGGTGAGGGAGGCGGTATCGATCAGGTCTGTATTTTCCCCGAAAAAGCTGTTGATCAGCTCCGCTCCGTCCACTCCCTTGAACGAAGGAATCTCCTTGGTGAACTTGTAGGATTCCTTCGACATCCAGCGGATGAAGTCGTACGAGGCTTCCTTGTTCGCTGATTTCGCGCCCATGGCCAGGCCTCCGCCGGAAATATTCGTCATGCCCAGCTCCTTACTGTCCACCGAACGCGGCAGCGGGGCGTACATGCTCTGGAACTCATGCGGGAATTTCTCCAGGTTCAGCGCCGCCCGGACAGCATAGCTTGGCACCGCAAGCATACTGGCATTACCGGCAAAAAATTGCTGCAGCACATGATAGTTCGAGGCCAGTACATCGGCATACGGCTCCGCGCTCTTATCTTCCTTCTCCATCGTGCGGCGGAGGTTGAAGAAGTATTCGAAGGACGGATCGTCAAAAATCGGCTTCAAGTCGGCGCTAAGCTGCGGATGCGGCTTCTCGGTGTATGCGATAATGTTCGGATATTCGCCCCAGGTGTGGAAGTACGTTCCGTAATGCTCCGGAGTGGTCAGCTTCTTGGCATAGTCGCGGAAATCATCCCAGGTCCAGCCCATCTCAGGCAGGGTCAGCCCTGCGGCTTCCAGGTGATCCTTGTTGAAGACCGTCAGCCACTGCGTGGAGCTGGGCAGAATGCCGTAGACCTTATCCTCCAGCTTCAGCAGCTTGGAATATTCATCCTCGGGTTTAATACTCTCCTGTTCAAAAAAGGAGTTAAGCGGTTCCACAACTCCCCGCGAAGCACGCTCCAGCAGCTCATCCTCGTTCCCGGTCATGAACACATCGACCACTTCACCGCCTGCGACCAGAATATCCAGCTTCTTCATGAAATCCGTGCTGTCGCTGTTCTGGACCAGGGATTCATATTCCACTTCCACTTTATCCTGAGCTTCGTTATATGCCTGAACGGCCTGGTAGATGGGCTCCTCCGGCTTATCGGCTTTGAAGGTGTAGAATTTGATCTTGGCTTTGCCAGCCGTCCCGTCTGTGCCGCTGCTTCCAGTACCCGGTTCAGCTGACGCAGACCCCGGCGCATCGGTGGCCGCTGAGCTGCCCGCCCCGTTCCCGCCATTTCCGCCGCACGCAGTGACCGAGAGCATAAGCATCACACTGGCGAGCATGATTGATAGTTTCTTCACAGCAATTCCCCCTAGTTTTATGTTTTGCAAGCTCATTATACAATTGAAGCCCCGCGCACACCGTGTACAGCTATGCGGTGTGCGCGTACACTTTTTTGACCTTTATCCTTTGACCCCGCCGATGGCAATTCCGTTAATGACCTGCTTCTGGAGGATCAGGAACAGGACCAGCAGCGGCAGAATTGCAGCCACGGAGGCCATCATCATGACGGAGATCTGCGTGCCGAATTCCTCTTTGAAAAATTGCATCCCCAGCGGAATCGTATACAGCTTGGTCGAATTCAGCATGATCAGCGGCCCCTGGTAATCATTCCAGGTCCAGATGAACTTAATGATCCCTACGGTCGCCAGAATCGGGCGGCTCAGCGGCAGCACGACACTCCAGAAGATGCGCAAGAACCCGGCGCCGTCCAGCTCGGCCGCTTCCAGCATATCATTATGAATGCCGATCATGAACTGGCGCAGCAGGAAGGTGAAGTAGCTGGAGAACATCCCCATCAGAATCAGCGCGGCATGAGAGTCGTAGAGGCCGAGTTCCTTAATCATAATATAGCGCGGAACAAGCGTGGCCTGCTCGGGAATCATCATGAATGCCAGCATCAGAGTGAAGATCAGCGCCCGGCCTTTGAAATTCAGCTTGGCGAGCGCATACCCGGCCATGGCCGAGATGACGATGGTCGCCAGGGTGGAGATCAGGGCGATTTTGAGCGAATTCATATAGAATAATCCAAATGCCACATCACCCATCCAGACTGCCTTGAAGTTGGCGATTAGATTCCAGTCCGTAGGAATCCACTGAATCGGGAAGGTCCAGACCTCCTTCTCCGTCTTCGAGGCGGCCGACAGCATCCACACCAGCGGCATCAGGAAGAATACCGAGCACAGAGCGAACAGGACCGTGAAGATCAGATTGCCGGGCTTAAGTTTTTTCATTGTCATTGCCTTTCGTTCCTTTCGCCTTGGGCTAGTAATGGACTTTACGGTTCTGGGTCATCCAGGTAATGGAGGTCACCAGCATAATGATCAGGAACAGCACCCAGGACATCGCCGAGGCGTAGCCCATTTTGAAGCGCTCGAAGCCTTCCTCATAGATCTGGTACACGATAACAGTACTGGAATAGTTGGGACCGCCGCTGGTCAGGAACTTGATCATATCGAAGATTTTGAAGGAAGAGATCGTGCTCGTGATCGCCAGGAAAAAGGTAGTCGGCCCCAGCAGCGGCAGCGTAATCCGCCGGAACTGTCCGATCCCGCTGGCCCCGTCAATTGTCGCCGCCTCATACAGTTCCTCGGGAATATTCGTCATTCCCGCCAGGAAAATAATCATCTGATAGCCCAGCAGCTGCCAGACATAGATAATCATAATAGCAATCAGCGAGAAGCTGGTATCGACCAGCCAGCGCGGCGGTTCGGAGACCCCAAGCTGCATCAGAATCTGATTGACCGGCCCTTTGGACGGATGGTAGAGTGCCTGCCAAACTGCGGCGATGGCTACCGTGGAACAGATATACGGTACAAAAAAAGCGACCTTGAAAAACGTCTTGGCATACAGCTTCTTATGAATCAGCGCTGAGAGCACTACACCCAACAGCATCGTGACCGGCACGGTGCCCACGGTAAACAGTACGTTATTCTTCAGGGCCAGCAGGAAGCGGTTGTCTCTGAACAGCTCGATAAAGTTATCGAGGCCCACAAAGTTGATTGCCGACAACCCGCCGACCAGATTCCACTCCGTCAGACTGAGGAACAGGCTGAACAGCAGCGGGAACACCGCGATGACCAGCATCCCGATGACCTCCGGCGCAATGAACAGCCATCCGGCGAGCTGCTCCCGTCTCTTGCGCGTCCAATACGTGCCGGCTGCGGGCTTGGCCGTTTTTCGCGTAACCGCAGATTCACTCATCGTATTCTCTCCCCTGCAGTTTCTGCTTCCATATCCGGCAGATAGCCGCCCTCTTCCCTCAGACGGCTGCGCAGCCGGGAGACATCCACGGCATGCACATCGCCGCCGCCATGAGCGGCAGCCAGGGCTGCAGCGAGTCCGGCAGCTTCGCCCATCGCCAGACAGACTGGCATCACCCGGACGCTGCCGAGCACCCTGCGGTCGCAGGAGATCGAGCGGCCGGCGACCAGCACATTGCGCAGCCCGCGCGGCGTAAGGCAACGGTACGGTATGCCGTGTGATTCTCCGGGCCCGTAGAGCGTAATGGCTTGGCTCGACCCGACGCCGCTCTGCTGCTCCTTCTGTGTGCCGTGCACATCGATGAAGTAGCTGTTACGGCAGATCTCATCTTCAAAGCTCCGGCGGGAGATGTAATCCTCCGCCGTCAGAACGTAATCGCCAGTAATCCGCCGGGATTCCCGTGTTCCGATCAGTGTACCCGTGCTCATGACAACCGCATTGCTGAAGGCTGCGGGGTGCACAGCGGCCAGCATATCCCGGTAGGCAGCTGCCAGCTTACGCCCCTCTACCAGTGCCCCGGATACGGAGAAGGGATTCGTATTATCGACTCCCCAGAGATGCCCGGCATTGAAGCCTACGGCACGCGGAGCAACCAGGTTGTTGCACAAATGGGTGTCCGGAATTGCCGGATATTCCCCCGACCGGACAGCCTCATGGATCGGGCTGTGCGGGTTCTCCGCATGCAGCTTCGGCCCATTCTGATAAGCGTAATCATCCACGTTGCCAAGGATGAAGCAGTGGGTCGCCGGCTGAAGCTCGCCGGTCGCTTCGTCCCCCATCTGGTACTCGGCTCCGGCCCATGCGGCGACATCACCGTCCCCCGTGCAATCGACATAGACAGCCGCACGGAAGGCCTGCAGACCTCCTTTGTTCAGGAGGAGGAGGGTGGTGATGTTGCCGTTGTCGTCTCTGTCCACATCCGCAAGGGTGGTCAGGAACAGGATATGCGCACCGGACTCCGTTACGAGATCGTCATAGACCCGCTTGAGCTTCTCCGGCTCGATCGGCACCCAGTCCATCGCTTCCTCCGGCACGTGCGGCATTTGTGCTTTCAGATTATTGAACACCTTGGCCGCCAGACCCCGGTAGACCATCTTCTCTTTATCTGAGAAGGGGCACCAGGCCGGTACCAGGCCTGAGGTTCCCATTCCGCCCAGGCTGCCGGTCGCTTCAACCAGCAGGGTCCGCGCCCCTTCTCTTGCCGCCGCCGCTGCGGCGGTACAGCCCGCCGGACCGCCTCCGACAACAATGACGTCGTAGGCGGTATTCAGCGGGATGGGTTTACTTTTAAGTGTATATGTTCCGTTCTCCATAAGGCCCTCACTTTCCCGGCAGACATCCCTCTTGTGCTGAAGCCGTCTGCCACTCTTCTATGTACTAATTTTAGCAAGAGACTTTTGTGAGTACGGTATAGCTTTCATACGGGTTGATGTGTATTATTTTGACTCTTTGGGGGTGATGTGGGCGGGCTGATGGGGCTGGGTTGGATGATCAGCCGATCCTGAGGGATTTGTACATTACATTTGCTCAACTAGCCCACTTTTAGGGAAATCAGAGGGATTTATACACTTCATTTGCTCGCCTGGCTCACTTTTGAGGAATTCAAAGGGATTTATACACTTCATTTGCTCGCCTAGCTCACTTTTGAGGAATTCAAAGGGATTTATACACTTCATTTGCTCGCCTAGCTCACTTTTGAGGAATTCAAAGGGATTTATACACTTCATTTGCTTACCTAGCTCACTTTTGAGGAATTCAAAGGGATTTATACACTTCATTTGCTTACCTAGCCCACTTCTCCACAGCCCCCTAATGAAGTTGGAGTCCTCCCCCACAAAAATGTAGACTAGAGATAGGAGGAGGATGAACGGTATGGGACACTTAACAGGAACAAGAGAGAAGGCAGCGCAAGAGGTGTTATCTGGCATTAAGGCGGCGGTGGTTGCCCGAAAGTATGGGGTGACTCCGTCCACGGTGAATCAGTGGGTGAGGGATTACCGGGAAGCCCATGGAGAACAAGATCATCCGTACCCCCAGGAGCAGGTAGAGGAACTGAAGCGCCTGGTAGAGGTCGAGCAGAAATATGAGAAGGCGGTCAAGATGCTCGGTGAAAAGGAGTTAGAGATTGAGATTCTGCGTGAACTGCTAAAAAAGCCAACCCCTGCTTATCCGAAAAAATCGAGGTAGCCGAGATGTTCATTAAGCAGGGATATTCCGCAGCGTTGGTACTACGTCTCATCGGGCTCGCAGAGTCCACGTACTACGACCGTAAGAAACGCAAGTCACAGGATGCACAGGCCGTACTCCAGGGGCGCGGAAGACCCGTACCCGGCTACTCTCTGACCGAGTCTGGAGCGAAAATTAGCGACGAGGAAATCCAGGAATGGCTGCTGGAATTAATCGCTGGAGAAGAGCACGTGTACGGATACAAACTGCTGGCCAAGTGCTTGTGGAACCAGCACCGTTTAAAGCTCAATCACAAGAAAAGTTACCGGCTGTGTCAGGCGCTGGATATCCTGCAGCCGCAGCGTCACAAGCGTTTTAAGCATCCCCGGAAGCTGCCGGAGAACCGGGTCATTACCGGAGCAGGCCAGCTCTGGCAGATGGACATTAAGTACGGGTACGTGGCGGGCCGGGACCGGCATTTCTTTGTCCTGAGCATTATCGATGTGTTTACCCGTGTCATCGTCGGCTACCACCGCGGATCGTCGTGTGAGGCCAAGCACGCCTGCCAGACGCTGGGACGCGCCATGGAGCAACACTGCGCCCCTGGCAGCGTACGCCCGGTGATCCGCACCGACAACGGCCCACAGTTCGTCAGCCACCTGTTTGGCGACATGTGTGAAAGCTGGGAAATGACCCATGAACGCATTCCGCCTCGAACGCCGGATTTAAACGCTTTTATTGAATCGTTCCACAGTAATATTGACCGGGATTTGTTCCGCAAAGAGGCATTCGACACGTTCGAAGAGGCCTATGAAGCGGTGGACCGGTACATGGACTTTTACAACAACCGCAGAATGCATACGAGCCTTCGGAACATGCCGCCAGCTACGTTTGCGGAGTGGGTCCTGACCCAAGAAGACCGCTCCCGCTTCTTCTGGCCGAGAGAAAAAGCGAAATAAAGAGCATATCTACGATAAGTACTGATTTGATACGGAGGACTCCGGGATAAGGGGGTCGCACCGACTTTTGCTGAAATCAGGAGCATTTGTGCTCTTTATTCCCACGCAAAAAAAGGATACAGCCGCAAAGCATCAGTTGGTCAGGATTGCGGCCGTGCCCTTTGCTGTTATCTTACGCAAATTTGCAGAGATTGTTTCATTTTTATTTCAAATTTGACAGAATCGCACTGAGAATTAGGCCTGTGTCCAGCGCCATATCCTCAAAATCAGCCAGGGGCAGCGGATTCTTCCCCACTCCCAGCTCGACGGTGAAGCCCGGCTTGCGGAAGCGCTCGATGAACCAGTCCTTGTATCCGGCGTCGCTGCCGGTCAATTCCACCGCCCGGTAGCCGCTGGCCGCTGCCAGCTTAACTGACCAATCCTTACTCTCCGGCGGCTCATAGCCCCGGTAGTTCCAGTAGATCTCAGCCCCCTGGCTGTGCAGCGAGACGGCCGCATCGCCCGGAACACGCTCAGCCAGCGCCGCCAGCGCCGCCGCCTCCGGCTCACTAAGCGGTGCAAGGCCACTGTAATCGCGCGGAGCCGGGCCGGGCACCTGCCGCCGGGCACGTTCCTCCTCCCAGTGTGCGGGGAATTGGTCCCCCAGATCGACGCCGCGGATGTTCGCCTTCCAGTGCCGGAAGCTGCGCCTGCCGCAGTTCCACCTCATCAGCTGCGCATAATGAGGATGGTCCGGCATCGCCCCTTCCTGCACCAGTTCGACGCCGTCGGGATTTGCCATCGGCACGGCCCAGAGCGTCCAGTCCCGGTGCCAGTCCGCAGGCTGACGTCCGTGCCAGTCCTTGCCTGATTCATATGCGGCAGCATATTCTTCTATGAAGCGCATCAGACATGGGGCCGTCAGCCATTCGTTGGCATGCAGCGCGGCATTCACATGCAGGTGGCGCGGGCCGCTGCCGATCCGCAGCAGGCGGAGCGGCTTGCCGAGTACACTGTGGCCTATAACTTCGCTGCTGACACAAGAATAGCGGACCGCAAGCCTTGCAGCATCCGCTTCTATCTCAGCCGGTCCGTATTCTCCGCGCAGATAGACCTCCGTCCCCCGTGTGAGCGCCGGAATCACCAGCACCTTACCCGGCAGACAGATACGTCCCGAGCTTACCCCGGGATTCAGCATCTCCAGCTCATCTGCGCCCACCCCGAACAAGGACGCGATGCTCTGCGCATCGTCCCCCGTCTGCACCGCATACCGCTTGCGCGGTGCAGACGGCAGAAACAGCACCTGGCCCGGATATAAGTAGGGCTGGCTTCCAGCCCATGGATTTCCTTGAATGACATGCTCCGGTGTCAATCCGTGTCTTGCGGCGATACGGCTTACGGTGTCTCCCCTGCGGGCAATGTATTGCTGCATAGGTCTCATCCTCCCGGCCCTCTTGTGCCGGCGTCCTTTACATCCTCAGT
Source organism: Paenibacillus sp. FSL H3-0469 (assembly GCF_038051945.1). NCBI lineage: Bacteria > Bacillati > Bacillota > Bacilli > Caryophanales > Paenibacillaceae > Paenibacillus > Paenibacillus sp. FSL H3-0469. The sequence goes on along the minus strand of NZ_CP150302.1, from coordinate 7,264,416 downwards.
GAAGATATACGAGACCCGGCCCTCACGCCTAGTATATGAGCAACAGCAGCGGGTCATGTGGAAATGTAACAGCAAAAGACCGGGAAGCCCTCCCGGTCTCATCTTCCGGACATTCCCTGCAAGGGGTTTGTCCCTATTCAGTTCGCCGCTGTAATGCTCTCATCCTACAGAGTGGATACTTGCCATACAACGGGCGTCCGGCTGATCTGCTCGCCCAGCCAGTCCCGGGCGATCCGCTGGAAGATCTCCGCATCTCCGCTGCAGAAGAACTGGTGAATCGGACTCTCATCCCCGCGTGCCAGCTGGCCTTTATCGTAAAGGATAGTGCTGATTTCCCGCGCCGTCTCATCCGCCGAGCTGATCAGCTTGACGCCGGGTCCCATCACCTTGCCGATCGGCTCGACCAGGAAAGGATAATGAGTGCAGCCTAGAATCAGTGTGTCAATCGGCTCGTATTTGATGCCGTTCAGTGATTCAGCCACCGCCAGATGGCTCTCCTCCGAGCGGAATAACCCCTGCTCCACGAAGGGCACAAGCGCCGGGCAAGCCTGGCTGACCACCTGAACAAAGGGAGACAGCTGCTTCAGTGCCGCCGTATAGGCACCGCTTGTAATCGTACCGATAGTCCCGATCACGCCGACCTGTCCGCTCTTGGAGGCGCTGATGGCAGCGCGGGCACCGGGGTGAATGACTCCGATCACAGGAATGGCTACCTTGGCGGAGATATAATCAAGAGCTGCTGCTGTTGCTGTGTTGCAAGCAATGACGATCATTTTAGGATTAAATTGAATTAAGTAGTCCACGATTTGTTCAGTGAACAATTTCACTTCCTCAGTGGAACGGGGTCCGTACGGGGCTCTTGCCGTATCGCCGAAATAGATGATTTTCTCCCGGGGGAGCTGTCGCATCACTTCCTTGACAACGGTCAATCCTCCGACGCCTGAGTCTAATATTGCTATTGCCTGCTGCACGAACACACCGCATCCTTTAACTCGTTTTGTGTAGCTTATGTAAGGCTGGAATAATGTGTACCAGGATTTCAGCCCCAATTGCAGATAATACTCCATTTACGGGTTCAGTTCAAGTAGGGAGCTAGAGGAGCCATAATACAGACCCACCCGAAGCCTGCCGTAACACGCAAAAGCCGCCTCCCGCCTGTTCAGCGGAAAACGGCTCCATATCTTTTACATCAAGCTTAGGATAGCTTCCCTGCGGTCTTGCCATCCTCGATAGCTTCAGCTACAGCCGTATCTGTACCAGTCACAGCTTCGATCTCAGCGTCAGCCACGGCAGCTTGCTCCGCAGCTTCATAAGCAGCGATCTCATCTTTTACAGCTTCCACTGCATCTGTGACCTCTACAGCCTGCTCAGCAATACCGCTTACTGTGGCTACATCGGCTTCTTCCACCGCACATTTAGCGGACTTGCTCCATTCCTTCACCTCATGCGCCACCGAGACTACCGCTTCTTTAGCCTTACCATAGATTTCTGTAGTCTTCTCGCTGGCCTGGCCGGCAATCACCTGAACCTTATCCACCGCTTCCGTTGTGCCTTCGGCAATATCCTTACGCAGCTCCTTACCCGGCTTAGGGGCGAACAGCAGCGCTGTCACCGATCCTACAATACTGCCGGCAAGTACGCCCCAGAGCAAGCTTTTGCTATCTTTTTTCATCATCAATCTCTCCTTTGGATTCTATTGTGCCTCTGCCCGGCCACCCGGGCGATCGCCTATTTCTGCTATATCATAAGCATAGAGAGGATGTCCTGTGACTGCTCAGCCCTTGATTTCGGAAGTTTTCTGCTTGGGATTCGGCGTGATAGCATACCGGCAGCATTGGCCGCCCTCCGCCATACACTCACTGCGGGTCACCTTCGCCTCCAGCAGCTCCTCGAACAAATGCTGCTCGCACTGGCAGGCCTTGCGGTACTGGGCAGCTACCTGACGGATGGGACAATTATACTCCCGCAGTGTGTACGAGCCGTCCTCTTCCTTGCTCCACTCCGCCATATAGCCCCCGGCATTCTGAATCGTTGACAGCTCCGCAACCCGTTCCTCCAGCTCACGGCTCTGCATCATAGGGCTGTACTGGGCAAGCATCCGCCGCTTACGGCCTTCAAACAGCATATTGACCGCATCCACTCCGCTCCCGTGGTCCAGCTCCCGCAGCAGCTCCAGCGCCAGATTGTGATAGCTTTTGGGAAAATGATCCTCCGCCCGCTCGGTAAGCGAATATACATGCATCGGACGTCCCATGGCCTGGCGCACGACCTTGGTTCTTACAAGCGACTCCTGCTCCAGCTGAAGTACATGGCGGCGGACACCCATCTCGGTAATTCCCAATTCCTCAGCAAGAGCGCTGATCGTCAGCGGACCTCTCATCTTCAGCAGCGTCATAATCATCCGCCGGGTTGAACCGCTCTCCTGACTCTTCTTCGCCATAAAGGACCTCCTTTCTGTCTATATGCACACGGCTCCGGCTTCAGCTAGCCCGTGACCCCGCTGCCCAGCTCCTGATCCAGATACCTGCGCACCTCACAGGCGAACTTCTCCAGAATATCCGGCAGCGTCAGGGTCATAGGGTGCAGCTTCTTACGTTCCCACACGAAATAATCCTGAACCAGCGGCTTGCGCAAGGCTACAAGTGAAGTCAGATCCTCGTAGATCCCGCTGTCTCCCAGCACCTTTTCCTCATGAATAATGGATATAATATCCTCGTAGCTTCCGGCATCACGCATAATGAACCCGTCAATCAGACAGCTGCCCACATCCGTCACGACTTCAACGGCCAGATGCAAGCACCGTTCCTGCACCAGACCCAGCAGCGTACTGCCGTCCCAGGAAGAAGCTGCATGTGTTAGACCTAGCTTAAGATCAGGAATCTGTTCAAGAATAACTTCTATTTGCTTCCGGTTGACATAATACACAGCTGACCCTCCACCCTGCGGTATTTATTGACCTTACCTAACATGAACTGCCGTTATTTCCCCCGCCTGCCCCGGCGCTTCAGCCAGAACACCATCACGACACATGCCGCCATAAAAACAATCAGATACGTCAAAGCTTCCATCGGATACTCAAGCTCGCGCATTCCGCTCACCGCTTTCCGTGATTAATGAGTTCCAGCCTTGCAAGTACGTGCAGTCTCAGATCTCGTAATCGACCGCTACCGACAGCTCCTTGACCTCGTTGATATGGGCAATGACTTCCTTGTGGGCCGGATGCACCTGATACGCCTGCAAATCCTCCATCGAGGCAACAACCGTGACCAGGGCGATATCGAACGAACGCTCCGAGTGAATCAGATCGGCCCCGACTTCAATGGACAGCAGCTGCGGAATTCTTCCTTCCATATTACGGAGGACTGCAACCGTCTCTGCGACCTTGCCTCGGGACCGGTCCTTTAATTTGAAGAAAACAATATGCTTGATCATCTATCCCGCTCCCAGCCTGATTAATGTGAAATGGATTACTCAAAATATATCATAAACCGCAGCATTACTGAAACAATCTTGGTTCATGACCAAAACAGGAGCTTTGCACTCTGGACGAATGCCGTGATGAAATGGTAAAGTCATAACAGTTAAACTAGATGATCCGTCACTTCATTAAATCAGTACACCCGGAGGTATTATGGCTAAAAATCAGCAAGAAACACATAAAATTCAGGCCTGGTCTCTGATCAACCGCAAATATCTTGGACAAGGCGTACGGGTCAAAAGATTTCGCCGCCCCAAACGCAGCCAGATCCGCAACCGCGTTCTGCTGGCCATCCTGATGGCCAAGGACATGAAGCTCTCCCGGCTCGCAGAAGAGCTCTCCGTCTCCTCACGCAGCGTAAGCGCATGGGTCTATGAAGGACGCATTCCCTCCAGAACCAATCTGGACAAGGTCTGCCGCCATTTAGGCTATCCGCCCCATATCCTGTTCAATGAAGCTCTTCTGCGGCAAAGTCCGATTGTGTGCCAGCCGACCCCATCCCGTTTCATGAAAAGAACGCTCGCCCATTCACCGCAGCACAACGCGATTCTGACCGGACTCTGCATGGTTTATGATTTCTCTGTAACCGATGTCAGCATCTGGATCGGCGTCCATCCCGGCACCTTCCGCAAGTGGCTGCACCATTGTCATCTGCCTACCCTGGCGCTTCAGGAGAAAGCCGAGAACTTCTTCCGCATTCCCCGGCATATCCTGTTCGCAGACTGCGAGCTGCATTAACTTCATTAATTAGGAAGCCGCAGGAAGAAGAGGGATCACACACAGCATCAGGTTCACAGTAAGGTCCTTCTCGCCGCAGGGAGGGGCCATGTTGGCGTTTCTGTCTCAGAAGGCAGCTACCTTTTAAGCGCAAGGATCGTTCTTAGTATGTATTGATGAATCCCGCCCTGCGGGCTCTGTAGTGATTCGGTAAACGAACCTGTCTCCACAATCTCTGTCCCGGCAAAATGCTCCCGCAAATCGGCATCGCTGAAGAAGTGGGCATACTTATCCTCTTTGTCTTCAAAAGTGCCCGGCTCCAGCTCTCTCCCGCAGCCGTTATGGGGGTCTTCATCAGAGAAGCTGGTGAAGTAGAGCAGTCCTCCGGTCCTGACCTGACTGAGACTGGTCTCAATCAGCCTGCGGCGGTCCCCGGCGAGGAATAAATGCAGAACATCATAGCAGTATACGGCATCCACAGGCTGCCCCAGCTGCGGCTCCAGTGCCGAGCCTGCAATAAAGCTAGTTCCCAGGTCCCAGGCTGCCCCCAGCGCAAGCGCTGGTTCACTTAATTCTATGCCGTATACTGTAAAATCAGCAGAGAACACCTTGGTATTCCGCCCATAGCCGGCACCTGGAACAAGCACAGTGGATACTCCTGCCTCCTTGAATTTCCGCTTCGCCCATTCTGCCGACGGGCTTGGCTCACTCCCCCAGATCATCCCCTCCTGCGCAAATCTTTTACTCCAGTACTCTGTCATGCTGCTCCTTCTTTCTGTGTTCAGAATATGATCCTGCGTGGTCTAAAGATTAACGCCGCTTATTCCGCATGGCATTCAGCAGCTTCACTCCAGCTTCATCCCCGGTAGTGTAATAATCATACTCTGGAGACTCTTTGGCATAGAGTGCAATCTTCCCCTCAGCATCGTAGTGGACACCCCAGCCGTATTTCTTGGGCAGCATGGAGGCCCGCAGGCACGGATGATTCTTCGAGAACAGCGCTGCCCAGATCTCCTCCCGGCGCGATTCATGCTCTTCTTCGGGAATGGCCTTGTGCCGCACATACACCTGGTACAGCAGTTCTTCATGGTTATAACGGTAAGGTGAGCCGGCCAGCAGATGATACTGGATAACATGAGCAGGCGGGAGCGGACGATCAGAGACAGGGATGGTTCCGGTCTCCACCGGGCAATCTTCTGCAATCCGGATAAAAGTATCGGTATAGCTCACAGGTAAGCCTCCTTCTGTAGGACAATACTATCCTCCTATCATAGTCCACTCTGCCCGATCCGGCAAAGTCTATGGACACAGCAAAACGGCTGGCTCCTGTAGCACAGAGAGATCAGCCGTCTTGCCGTTATAGCATCTATGAAGTTGACAGCCTACCAGCTGGACTTGGTAACGCCCGGAATTTGCCCCTTATGCGCCAGCTCACGGAAGACGATCCGGGATATCTTGAATGTACTCAGATAGCCCCGCGGTCTGCCGGACACGCTGCATCTGTTCTTTTGGCGGGTGGCTGAGGAATCCCGGGGCAGCTTCTGCAGTGCCATCACATCGCCTGCCGCCTTCAGCTCTCTGCGCTTGTCAGCGTACTTCGCCACCAGCTCCTGCCGCTTCTGTTCCTTCACAACCTTGGATTTCTTGGCCACTATAGATCAGCTCCTTCGTTCTTATTCGTTCAATGCCTGGATCAGCGCTTCAAGATTCTGCCGCATCAGACTCAGGTAATCTTGATTATGGGCAGCGTCTTCCTCTGTTAATCCTTCAATTGGGTTCAGCACGGCGGTCTTGGCTCCTATTTCCTGGGCAATAGTATCGGCGACACTGGAGGAGACCAAGGTTTCAAAAAAGATCGTAGTCACCTTATTCGCCTTGGCGAACTCCACGATTTTGGCCATCTGTGCAGCAGACGGCTCCTGCTCCGGCGACAGTCCTGCAATCGGCACCTGCGTCAAGCCATATTGCTGTGCCAGATAACCAAAGGCGGCATGCTGGGTAATAAAGTCCTTGCGCTTCGTGTTCTGAAGCCCGGCTCTGAAATCCTGATCCAGCTTCTCCAGCTTGGCGATATAAGCATCGCTGTTAGCGTGGAAGGCTGCTGCATTTCCGGGAAAAGCTGCGGATAGTGCTGCTTCAATGGTCTTAACCTCCCGGATAGCCATCACAGGGTCCAGCCATACATGGGGATCAAGCCCGCCATGATCGTGGTCGTGGTCATGGTCATGTTCGTGCTCTGCTCCGCCGGCTGCGGAATCATTATGGTAGTGATCGTGATCACTTTCTTCAGCCGTGGATTCATCCTGCTGATGTTCGTGCTCATGATCATGGTCCGCTTCACCCGCTGCTTCCTCTTCATGGTTGTGCTCATGATCGTGTTCATGCTCTGCTCCTTCAATAATCTGGAGTCCTTTACTTGCCTCTATTGTAATGAGATCACTTCCGGCCGCACCGTCCACAATCTGCTGCGCCCAGCTTTCCATGCCTGCCCCATTGTAGACAAGCACATCTGCATCCGAAATATCGGCCATATCCTTCGCAGTCGGTTCCCAGTCATGCGGCTCGACACCGGGCGGGACCAGCACCTCCACATCGGCAAGGTCACCGGTAATGCTTTTTGTGAATTCATACATCGGGTAAAAGCTAACCTTAATGTTCAATTTATCCGCTGGAGGTACAGATGAAGCTGCGGCCGCAGCTGAGGGTGTTGCCGCCGGACTATTGGTAGAAGCAGCTTTGGTCGCAGTGTTGTTGCCGCAGCCGGAGATCACCAGCATGGCAGTCAGGGACAAGGCTGCAAGCTGACGGATTCTGAATGTGGACGGTGCGGACGAATTGGACTTTGCTATGGATTTGAATTTCATCATATGTTATGAGACCCCTTTTCTTCATTAGCTTGAGATGAATACTGGCTGCGGCTGCGCAGCCTGATCAGCTTCTGCACGGCAATGGCCAGCAGGAGAAATACCAGCAAAATAAGTGCAATCGTGCCTCCTGGAGGCGTGTTGATATAGTAGGAAGCTGTAAGCCCGCTGAACACACCGGTCAGCCCCACACTGACGGAGATTATTATAGCTGCCGTGAAGCCTGAGGCCATCCGCAGCGCAATGGAAGCGGGCAGCACAATCAGAGCCGATACAAGCAGCACACCCACCACCGGCATGGCTGCGGCAACGGTCATGCCGGTTAGGACAGCGAACGAGAAGGACAACCACCCGGTATGGACACCGCTGATAGCGGCGGTCTCTTCGTCGAAGGTCAGGCTGTACAGCGGGCGGCGCAGAATGATGAAGTAGAGAAGACCGGCTGCGGCCACCAGGGCAATCAGCTTAAGCTGGGTATCACTTACAGCAACGATGGAGCCGAACAGATAGGAGCTGAAGCTCTTGGTCAGATTCTGCTTCAGGCTCATCAGCACAACGGCCAGCGCCAGACCGGAGGTCATAATAATGGCTACCGGAAGCTCGCTGTAGGTACGGTAAGAGCGGCGCAGCTGCTCAATAACCAGCCCTCCTGCTACAGCTACAGCGAAGCCGCTCAGAGCCGGATTCCAGCCCAGCACAGAACCCAGGGCAACTCCGGCAAGGGAGACGTGAGACAATGTATCGGCCATCAGCACCTGCCTGCGAAGCATCAAGTAGACTCCAAGCAAGGGTCCGATCAGTCCGATCAGGCCTCCTGCCCAAAATGCGCGTTGCATGAATTCGTAACCAAACATGTCCAGCCCTCCTGCTCCTTGCGTTCCAGCGTAATCACGGTATCCAGATAAGAGCTTGTCTCTTCCAGGCCGTGTGTAACCATGATGACGGTCCGGCCATGGCGGCTGACATAATGCCGCATCAGCTCATAGAACCCGGTGCGGCTGGCAGCATCCATCCCCGTTACCGGCTCATCCAGCACCAGTACCTGCGGCTGCTGGGCCAGCGCGCGGGCGATGCAGATCCGCTGCTTCTGTCCGCCGGACAGCTCGCCGATTCTCCGGTTACGGTACTCCCACATCTCCACCTGCCGCAGGCTGCTCTCTACAAGCGCCTCCTGCTCCTTAGTGAACCGGCGGAACAAGCCCAGCCCCGAATAACAGCCGGAACGGACCAGCTCAATCACCTTGCTCGGAAATCCGGCATTGAAGGAAGCTACCTGCTGTGGCACATAGCCGACCTCCAGCTTGCCTCCTCCGGTAATTTCCCGGTTCAGAGTAACCGTTCCGCTCCAGGGCTTCAGCAGGCCCAGCATCAGCTTAAGCAGCGTTGTCTTCGCTGCCCCGTTCGGCCCGGTAATGCCAATGAACTGTCCAGCCTCCAGATCCAGCGACAAGCGGTCAATGACCGGCTCATCCCCGTAACCGAACACCACATCCCTGATGGATGACAAAATCATCGTTCCTCCCCCTCTCAACAAACAAATTAGGCATGTTTTTATTCGTAATATTTACGATTATTATTCAACTCCATTGATATTATCGTAATGATTACGATTTGTAAACCCAAAACTACAAATTAATCGTAATCGTACTGATTAATGTAGTTAAATCCAAGCCATTGTTCGGCTTTCCGCATACATTCGCTTTTGCCCCATCTACCCTGCGCGGCACCTGATCGCCATACAGCACAAAGCCGGAATCCGCAGAAAGGATTCCGGCTTTCCAGATTATCATTTACAGAAGCAGTTATTCCTGCCCCGCCGCAAGCAGCTCCTCGACGGGCCAAGGAAGCGGGTTGTTGAAGGCCGTCCAGTCCTGCTTCATCTCCTCTGCGGTCAGCAGGCAGCGGTCCAGGCGGGCTTCGATATCCTCACGGTTCATCTGGACTCCGATGAAGACGATCTCGTTCAGCCGGTCTCCCCACTGCCCGTCCCACTTCGCCAGCACATCCGGTTCCGCAGCCAGCACCTCCTGCTGCTGCTCCTCCGGCAGGGTAGCCAGCCAATAACCGGCGGGACCGAACTGGATGGACGGCCCCGCCTGGCTGATGGTCGCTGCCAGATCACCGCTGGCCGCCAGCCAGACCAGTCCTTTTGCCCGGACGACCTCAGAGGGCCAGTTACTGAAGAAGAAGCTCAGCCGCTGCGGGTGGAACGGCGCTCTCCGGCGGTAGACGAAGGAGGTAATGCCGTATTCCTCAGTCTCCGGGGTGTGTTCCTCCTTGGCAAGCTCAGCGATCCAGCCGGATGACTGGCTGGTCTGTTCGAAATCGAATAATCCCGTATTCAGAATCTCAGATAGCTCTACTTGTGCGTTCACCGTGAGGATGATCTTCGCCCGAGGCTGAAGTCTGCGCAGAACCGCCTCCAGCTTGTTCAGCTCCGCCTCCTCCACCAGATCGCACTTGTTAAGCAGCAGCACATCACAGGTCTCAATCTGATCGATCAGCAGGTCAACGATATCCCGGAAGTCGCCTTCACCCGCCGTCATATTGCGGTCCAGCAGACTGTCGCCCGAGGCGAAATCATGCCAGAAGCGGTTAGCATCGACCACCGTCACCATCGTATCCAGCCGGGCCAGCTCGGTCAGGTCGATATCCAGCTCAGGGTTCGGGTAAGTGAAGGTCTGGGCCACCGGGACCGGCTCGCTGATGCCGGAGGATTCAATCAGTATGTAATCAAAACGCCCCTCCGAGGCGAGATGATTCACTTCGCGCAGCAGGTCATCACGGAGGGTGCAGCAGATGCAGCCATTGGACATCTCCACCAGCTTCTCCTCTGTGCGGGAGAGGCTGCTGCCGGATTTCACCAGATTCGCATCCACATTCACTTCACTCATATCATTGACGATAACGGCCACCTTCAGGCCCTCACGGTTATGCAGAATATGATTGAGCAGTGTAGTCTTGCCGGAGCCAAGATATCCGCTTAGCACTGTTACAGGAATTTTGTCCATTGTAGTCTCCTTGTAAATTATATTTTTTATCCCTAAAGAACAACCCCCGCTTGGAAAAGATGTAATTTGAAATCAGATGGGCTACTAAGACATTGCAGAGCTTAGCGGGTCTCCCGGTGCAGCGTGACACGCTTCAGGCGCGGGCAATATTTTCTCATCTCCAGGCGCTCCGGTGTCGTTCTCTTATTCTTCGTGGTGGTATAGTTGCGGTCGCCCGTCTCCGTACAGGCCAAGGTAACGATTACTCTCATCTTAATCAAGCTCCCTTCTATTTAATCGTAATTATTACGATTTACACATTCTACACGCTCCAGCCCTCCGCTGTCAACAGCTGTCCCCGAACATTTCGGCTCGCTTAGATTAGTGTTCTTTCCTGAATAAGCTTGACGTATAGATGGAATTACAAGCGGAAGCGGCTTGGCCGCCTTCTTATGGGGACGGTACTATTGGAGCGGGAGAGTGAGCCATGAAGATACCTGTGATTATACTGAGCGGATTTCTGGGGAGCGGAAAGACGACCCTGCTGCTGAGTCTGCTGAAGGAGAGCAAGCGGAGAGGGCTGAACCCGGGGGTGATCATGAATGAGCTGGGCGCCAAGGATGTGGACGGCTATATCCTTCAGGAGAGTACCGGCACAAATGTGGAAAAGCTGCTGGACGGCTGCATCTGCTGCAGCCGTAAGGAGGAGCTGCCGCGCAGCCTGGGCGCCCTGCTGGCACGCCGCCCTGACATCATCTACATTGAGCTTACAGGGGTAGCTGACCCGGATGAGATCGTGAAGTCGCTTCTGGCTCCGGCGCTGGCAGACCGGCTGCAGCTGCACCACGCCATTACGCTGCTGGATGCCGAGAATGCACTTGAGTACAGCAGCCGCTTCTCGTCCGACAAACTGCTCGTCCGCACCCTGCGCAAGCAGATCACCACCGCTGATCTCATCATCGTCAACAAAAGCGATCTGGTAGAACCGGAGACCCTGTGGAAGATTGAGAAGATGGTCTACAAGCAAAATTCGGAATCCGAGATCGTCTTCACCCACTACAGCCAGATTAATCTCGCTCCGCTGTTGACAGGCATCGCAGCACGCGGATTCAAGGGCTCTGCTCCCCGGCGAGGCCCCGGCAATATCAGCGGCGCCACCCTCCAGCGGATGAATACGGACAGCAGCAGCAGCGGCGGCAGTGCAACGGCAGTACATGAGCCTGAATCCGGGACGGACGGCTCTTTTTCCCAAGTGGCAGCGGTGACGTTAACCGTTCCCCCGGCATGGACCGGAAGCCTCCGGCCGGAGGAGCTGGAGCAATTTTTGCGGCAATGGGGCTACAGTCTGCTCCGGGCCAAGGGCCATGTACGGCTTGCAGGCCGGGATTCCGTGCAGCTGGTGCAGCTCGCGGGGAACCGCATCTCCTGGGAGGCTTCAAGCTACCCGGGCCAGCCTTATATCGTCTGCATTGGCCTGAATCTGGACGAGAAGGCAATCAGCCGCAGCTGGGCGGCCTTATTCAGCTAAGCCCCTGTGCGGGAAGGAGCCGATGAACCCATGACAACCCTTACTCCGATTAAAATATTGCCGCTGCTCTTTTCCGCCGCTTTTCTGCTCACAGCGGGCAGCTCGTGGCTGCCCGGGCATCTGAGCCTGCTGGACAACGGCTATGTCGACACGTTCAAAACTGCATTCCTCGGCATTCTGCTGGAGGCCTTGCCGTTTGTCCTGCTGGGCGCGCTGCTCTCCTCCCTGCTCCGCGTCTTCGTGCCGGACGAGCTGATCTCACGCTGGATTCCGCGCCGCGCGGTTCCGGCAATTCTCTTCGGCTGTCTGCTCGGAATCCTCTTCCCCGTCTGCGAATGCGGGATGATTCCGCTGGTCCGCCGCCTCATGCATAAGGGGATGCCGCTCTATGTTGCTATCGTCTTCATTCTGTCCGGCCCGATCCTCAATCCGGTCGTCTACGGGGCCACCCTGACGGCCTTCCGCTCCCATCCGGAGCTGGCCTACACCCGGATGGGACTGGCTTTTGCCGTAGCGGCATGTATTGGCCTGCTCATTTATGGCACCGTCCGCAGATCGCCGCTGCGCCTGTCCATCCGCCGGGAGGGAAGCGAAGAGCAGCATGGCACACTACGCGGAGGCCGGGCGGCAGCGGTCCTGGTGCATACGTCGGATGAATTTTTTGAGATGGGCAAATTCCTGATCATCGGCTGTCTGCTGACTGCGGGCATCCAGACCTTCATGAATCAGAGCAGCCTGTCCGCGATTGGAGACCGTCCGCTCGGCTCCTACGTGTTCATGATGGGGCTGGCCTTCGCACTCTCGCTCTGCTCCACCTCCGATGCCTTCGTTGCTTCCACCTTCCTGCATACCTTCCCGGCAGGAGCGCTGCTCGCCTTCATGGTGCTGGGACCGATGCTCGATTTCAAGAACGCACTGATGCTGCTCTCGCTGTTCAAGACCCGATTCGCCCTGTACCTGTTCTTCCTCATTGCCGCGGCCGTCTTCACCGGCTCCGTGCTCGCTTCATTCTGGCTGTAGCTGCCCTGAAATCCCGAATATCTGGAGGAGGATCTGCATGAATAGCTCCGGGAGCATCCGGCTTCACTATATACTCAGGGCGGTTATTCTGCTCGCCTTCGCCCTCTATATCGGACATCTGGTCCAGCAGGACGCCCTCCATTATTATGTTGCACCTAAGCTGGCCCGCTGGATCAGGCTATGCCCGGTTCCGCTCTCCCTGATGGCGCTCAGCCTCGGGCTCCAAGCTGTGCTTGGCCGAAGCTCCGCCCTCTGCGACTGCGAGCACCGCCTGCCCCGCTCACTCTTGGGCAGCTCTGCACTGTACAGCCTGTTCCTGCTTCCGCTGCTGCTCGGCTTCCTGCTGCCCGACCGGGCACTCGGCAGCGCCGCAGCAGCCAAGAAGGGCCTTGCCCTGTCCTACACTGCCGTAGAGTCCGGCACCGGGGCAAGCTTCACGCCGGCCAACCCCTATGAGGCCGAATTTGCAGAGCTGGCAGGACAGCTCTACAGGCAGCCTGTCATCCCTGTGTTCCCTGAGATTTTCTCGGAAACGCTGGGCGCCCTTAATCTCTACAAATCGCAGTTCGAGGGCAAGGAGATCGCCGTATCCGGCTTCCTGTACCGTGAGCCGCTGGGGTCCGGCCAATCCGGCTACGCCGTCAGCCGCTTCCTGGTTCAGTGTTGTACGGCAGATGCCACTCCTTTCGGCATTCTCCTTGCGCCTGGAACACAAATAAGCCTGCCCGCCGATACCTGGATTGAGGTTCGGGGCAAGCTTCATGTGACGCTCTATGAGGGCGTAGAGGCTCTGCAGATCGCTCCACAGAGCATAACCGCAGTGGCAGCACCGTCCACACCTTATGTGTACACAAGCGCCGATGCCGCAGCGGCTTGGAAAGAGCTGCAGCCATAACTAGATGACTGCGTCCAGCGCATCGTCATCCTCCAGCGAAGCCCCCGGGTTCGAGATCTCCACCAGGAGACGGGCCGGAATGCAGATAATCTGCTGCTTCGGCCGGGAGATGAATCCCATGTCCAGCGCAATGGTCAGCGGAGCATCGGAATAGGTCATTTGAATACCATAATCGTATACCTTCAGCGTGTTATGGCCATACCTGGTGCGGATATCAATAATCTGCTCTTCCTTGGTCAGCTGCACAGTCTTGTAGGCTTTGCCGTTCACTGTGATTACTGCCGCCAGCTCCCCTTGCTTATACGGATGATTATGGTTAGAGAACCACTTGTAGCCGTAGATGGAACCGGCGGCCAGCAATACAATGATAATCAGCAGGAAATCTCCGCGCTTCATGATTTTCACTCTGTTGATCCTTTCGATTACCGTTATATATTCGTAATGTTTACGATTTATATAATAGTAATGCAGACAAAGGAAAACTGTCAATATGAATAGCGCCTGAACCCTTACAAGACTACCTGCGGATGCTGCCCGACCATTCCCTCAGCACTCTGTCCAGCTCTTCCCCACGGATTGGCTTGGGGATAAAGTCCTGCATCCCTGCCCGGAGGCACATCTCTTCATCTTCCTTGCGGGCAAAGGCCGTGGCGGCAATAATCACCGGGGACAGCCCCATCGCCTCACGGATCTGCCGGGTTGCCTCAATCCCGTCCATACCCGGCATTTGAATATCCATGAACACCAGATCATAATGCCGGGAACGTACAGCTTCTACCGCCTGCGCCCCGTTCACTGCCAGGTCTGAGGAGTAGCCGCGCTTTTTGAGAAAAGTCTGCAGGATCTGCTGATTCACCTGATGATCCTCTGCGACTAGGATAGACAACGGGCCGTACTGGCCCTCGGGATGATCCAGGTTGAAGATCCCGCCCTTATACTCCTGAGTGGCAGCAACTCCTGCCAGCAGCGCTTGGCCCGGCTCCTCCACCGAATACATCACGCCGATGGTGAAGTAGAATTCCGAGCCCTCTCCTTCGACGCTGTTCACACCGATAGCTCCGTCCAGCAGCTCGACCAGCTTCTTGCTGATCGCCAGACCCAGTCCCGTCCCGCCGTACTTACGGTTGATCGAAGGGTCGAGCTGGGAAAAGGACTGGAATAACAGGTTCTGGCTGCCCTGCGGAATGCCTATACCGGTATCAGTTACCGTGAACCGCAGAATCAGCGAGCCCGGCTCCCCGGCAGCCTCCAGCTTCACTGAGACGCCGACCTCGCCTTCTTCCGTGAACTTAACCGCATTGCCGACGAGATTTACCAGCACCTGCCTCAGCCTGGTTTCGTCGGTAATGACAACTGCCGGAATATCCGGCTCAATATGGCTGCGCAGAATGAGCCCTTTCTCCTGGATACGCGGATAGAATAGCTCACAGACATTCTGAACAACCTGCCGGATATCGACCGGCTGGAGATCCAGCGTCATCATGCCGGATTCAATTTTACTGAAATCCAGCACCTCGTTAAGAATATGTACGAGCGCGGCGCCGCTTTTATTGATAATCTGGGTGTAATACTGCTGTTCCTCCGTAAGCTCCGTTCCAGACAGAAGATCAGCCATCCCGATAATTCCATTCATCGGTGTACGCAGCTCGTGGCTCATAATCGCCAGGAACTCCGACTTGGCCCGGTCAGCCTTCTCCGCAGATTCCTTGGCACGCTCCACAGCCTTCTCCTCGGTGATATCCCTGAAGACCACCACCGCCCCTTTATGCTCTCCGTTATCATATAGTGCCGTCATCCGGTATTTGACCAGGAAGCTGGAGCCGTCCTGACGCCAGAAAATCCCTTCCTGCTCCTGCTCATAAGAGAGCTTGGTCTTGAGCAGCTCCGCCAGCGTCCGGTGTCCCCCGGGATACAGCTCACCGTCCATCCAGGTCTGCGCGATCGTATGCAGCTTGATATTGCCGGCCAGCTCCCCCGGATTATACCCGAGCATGACAGAGGCAGCGGGATTGATAAATACGGTCTCCCCCTCCAGATTCATGCCAAAAATCCCCTCAGACACAGAGTTCAGGATCAGCGCATGCTCATAGCTAAGCTTCTCAATCTGCTCCAAATACCGCTTAGGCTCTGTAATATCACTGGTAATGGCAAATACGCCGACCACCTCATGATCAATCAGCATAGGGACATAAATCATCCCCACCTCCACCCGCTCGCCGTCGTGACGGATCACCCGGGTATCGAAGGTCTGGGCCCTGCCTCCGGCTGCCGCCAGAAACCGCATATTCACATGCTCCAGCTCATCCTCTTCAATAATCTCACTGTAACTGGAATGCATCAGGGTCTCTCTGCTGTATCCGGTCAGCTGCTCCAGACTGGCATTCATTGACTGAATGTATCCCTGCAGATCCATGGCACTGATGGCAGACGGATTGTATTCGAAAAGTGATTTGTAGCGGTTCTCGCTCTCACGCAGCTGCTCCTCCATCCGTTCGCGCTCGGTCACATCCTGCACCATACCACGGATCTGCTGAACCTTGCCGGAGGCATCCAGGATCACTTCCCAGTGTGCGTAGAGAGATTTACGATCCTCACTACCCTTCACTCTGAAAATCGCCTCACCCTTAGCCCCGGACTTCAGCGTATAATGCAGCTCTTCGCGCAATCTATCCAGGTCCTCCGGCACTACACAGTCAAGCAACTGAGTATAATGGACCACGGTATGATTTCCGCAATTCCCGCCTAATTCAAAGATGGCCATCAGCTGGCCGGAGACGATCAGCTGCTCATATACGGAATTCCACTCCCAGGAGCCCATTTGTCCAAGCTCCTGCGCGGCAGCCAGCATATCTTCAACCTTCTTCCGCTCGGTGATGTCACGGGCAATCGTCAGGATCTGCCGTACTTCACCTTCACGGTTCCGCACCACCTGAAAGGAGCTTTGGATCCAAAGATAATGGCCGTCCTTATGCCTGACTCTGCGTGTGAAGGTATCACTGTCAGAGTAGAGCTTACCCGGCCCGGTCATTTCCAGCGCATCCGCTTCATGGTAAAAATCCGTTTTGTTGCGGCCGATCATGTCGCTGGGCGGATAACCCAGCAGCGCTTCGACCGACGGGGAGACATAGCGCAGCGTCCCGTCGGGATCGGCGAATGAAATCATATCCGGGGTGTGTTCCGTAACCAGCTCGTAGAGCTGGTGGTCCTCCTCTATCTTCTTCTCCGCCAGCTTACGCGCGGTGATATCAGTCATCTCTGCAACCAGATGGGAGGGACTTCCGCTCTGTTCATCAATGATCAGAAAAAGATGCAGGGCAACCCAGAGCATCTCACCATTCTTATGTACGAACCGCTTTTCGGTATCTACAGCCATATCGGGTCTGCTTATTAAGTCATTCATAATCTGCCCGTGATCCAGGGTATCCCCTTCACCCGGATAGACGATATCCTGGTAACGCAGCTCCTTGAGTTCGGTCTCGGTGTATCCAAACATCCCGCAAAGCGCAGGGTTGGCCATGAGCATAGTTCCATCCGTAATGGATACTGCCGCATATCCTATTGAGGACCGCATGTACAAGTGCTTAAATAGTGTGTCGGACAAAGCTGGAGCCTCCTCTGAGAAAATGGGGGACATAATTTAGTAACATTATACCTTTTTTTCGGAATTTATGCTCCAGACCTAAAGTCCCGCTAATGAAGATACTCCGGGCAAGCTTGCCGCTGGAAAAGGTGCATATTCACACACAAAATAACCCCACAAGCCATCCATGCCGCTGGCGCGGCACCACAGAAAATGGAAATGGGGAAGTAAAGTTATTTCCAGGGTAGGCTTCGCAGTATTTTGGTACATGAAATAAATAATTTGGGTGATTGCCGGACTGGGAGTCTCTTATATTGCCAAAAAGACACCTATTCTGCTGATTGCGGACTGAGTGGCCGTTATTGGGTCTGGACGAGCCGAAAACAAGAGCAAATAAGTTAGTTAAGAGCGGGGACCCCAAAACATATAAATTCTACAAGTGGAAACGGCTTTGCCGTCCTTTTAAGGACGGTATCGTTTCAGCGAGAAATAGAAGGATACTTTATCGTGTGCAACATATAAAGTCTTATATTTTCAAAAAAACCGCCCTGGTCACTTGCATGACGTCAAGGCGGTGGTTATAGGTTAGTCCAGTCTCCTGCGCGGCAGCCAGAAGGCACAGAAGAGTACCAGTGTCAGCGATAGACCGGCAAGCAGCCACTTGCCTTTATCCCATGGCTCATTAAGCAGGCCGAACAGGTAAAAGGGCCCGGTCAGTCTTCCCTTGGTGGTGAAATCCAGCAGATACCAGGAGAATCCGGCAATATATCCAGCCGAGAGATTACCGGCCAGAAGAGTTGCCGTCAGACCGGCTGACCCCATCACAATGGCGGTAATTGCCGTCCCTCCCACCATCGGCCATAGCTCGAAATCTGCGCCGCTTCCATGTACCCAGCTGAACAAAGCAGCAACAGCAAGGAAGATATAGAGGGCGGTAAGCACCCATCGGAACAGAAATAACGGAAGATGACGCACCCGCTTGGCATAAAGCACCTCCTGGATGCCGCCATCCTCCAACAGACCTAGATGCGGATAGACTATCAGTCCCAGCAGGCTGACGAGCAGTTCACCCAGCTTCGCAACCTGGAGCCTGTCCATTAATACAGGGTCTATGAATACCGGTACGGCTGCCAAAAGTACCGCTGACAGCAACCAGGAATAATGCACTGTCAGCTTGAGGTTGTAACGGGCGAGCGGAGCGATGATCTGCCTGCTCATCTCAGCGCCCCCGGTGCGGGCACTGCCGGAGTCCGCTTCGTCTTCTTCCTGCCAAGTGACTGGGCAGAATCCAGACGGCTGCGGTTTCGCTCCCAGAGCCAGGCTGCCCCGGCGGTCAGAAGAATTGCCAGCAGCAGGTAAAAGCTGCGGTTAAGGGCAATCTCATCTGCCCAGCCTCGGTACAGATTATAGTCATTAGGCGAATTGAAGCGGATGAACAGCCGATTCAGCCCATAGGAGCCCATAAGCGGCAGTACGGATACGAACCACCAGATGATCTGCAAGGCGATAGGCACAATGCCCCGGCGGAACAGCATGGAGCCGAACATCCCGAAGGCGACCGAGATCCACAAGGTGGGCAGCAGCCACCAGGCCGTATAGCTGAGAAAGACTGATATAGCCTGTCCCGTCTGACCAGTAAGCCCAAGCGTATCCACCGTCTGCCAGCCCCCGATGACAGCCAGAATGAGGTAGACCACAGAGAGCATAATCCCTTGGGCGATAAACTTTGACCCGACATACACCCACGGAGAGACCCTGCGGCTGTAGATCAATTCATTCATCCGGCTGGAGCGGTCCCGCAGCAGCAGGAAGGCGGACAGAAAGACCGGGAAGATCCCTGCCGGCAACGACAGATAATCACTGAAATAGCGAGCGGCTCCGGGCAGCAGTTCCCCTGCGTCTACCTTCGCATTATACTCCGCAAGCTGCGCTTCCTGTGCCTTCATTGCTTCGTCCACAGAAGTTATAGCATAGCCGTAACTACCCAGTCCTTGTTGGTAGATGCTGTTTCCGCCCAATTCGCTGTTCAATGCCTCGGCGACCTGGTTAACCTCATCCATGGTATATTGGCTGGGGTCCTTCAGGATCTTATCCAGCTGTGAGATGGCAGCGGTGAAAGCCGCCTTCTCTCCGGTATCCAGTTCCACCTCCATCGGGAAGCCCAGCCTGAGCTTCTGGCTGGCTCCCGCATTCAGATCCCGCTGCATATGGATTTTCATCCGCTTAGCCAAGCTGCGGGTATCCCCCGCGGTCGCCCAACCGTAATAAGGCTGTTCCGCAGTTCCCATATTCTGTGGCTGACTTATTACAGGAGGACCGAGCTCTCCCCAGGTCTCCTCCGTAGCATAAGAAGTGAAATAGAAGAATACGCTGGCAATCACAAACAGATAGAATACCAGACTGCGCAGCGTCATGCGCATCTCCTTGCCGATCAATGCCATCATACGTAGGATTCCTCCCTGCGCATCAGGTGCAGGTATGCATCTTCGATGGACGGTGCAGTCTGCTGCGCCCCGGCAAAGGGCTGCTCCCCGGCCAGCACCCGGACCCGCATGCCTGCGCCCTCCGGCACGGCCGACAGTACCGGGAAGCGGTCGCGGTCCCGCTCCCACTGCGTCCGGTCCAACTCGGCGATCCAGACACGGCCGGCCGCAGCGGCGGTGAGATCGCCTATTCTGCCGTGATACCGCAGACTCCCCTTCTGCAGTACAGTCATTTGCTCGCAGGTGGACTCCACATCTTCAACGACATGCGTGGACAGGAGGACAACCCGCCCTTCCGCGAACCGTCCCAGCAGCCGCCGGAAGCGGATGCGCTCCTCGGGGTCCAGCCCCGCTGTCGGCTCATCGACAATCAGCAGCTTCGGCTCATGCACCATGGCCTGGGCCACGCCCAGCCGCCGCTTCATCCCGCCGGACAGCGCCTTGACCTTCGTCCGGCGCTGCTCCGTAAGGTTCACTTGCTCCAGCAGATCATCTATTCTCCGCTTCCGCCCGGAACGGCCGCCTATCCCGGACAGCAGCGCAAGATAATCCATAGCCTCATAGACGGTCATTCCGGGATAGAAGGCGAACTCCTGCGGCAGATAACCGACCAGCTCGCGCACCCGGGCTTTATCCTGCAAGGGTACCCCGCCTATCTCTACCGTTCCTGAACTGGGCGTCAGCAGAGTGGCTAGCAGCCGCATCAGCGTAGTTTTGCCTGCCCCGTTCGGCCCCAGCAGGCCGTGAATGCCCTCGCCCACCCGGAAGCTGATGTCCTGCAGTGCCGTCTTGCTTCCGTAAGTCTTGGTCAAATGATTAATGATTAGCTCCATTTCAGTTCTCTCCCTTTCCTGCAACTCCCGTTCATCCTTCGTTCTCCAGACCCCACAGCAATTCAAGCTTCTCGATCAGCAGACCTCCTGTAATCAGAAGGAGCGACAGCGCAACACAAAGCTCCCGGTCCACCTTGCCGATCCAAATCATCAGGGCGAATACGGCTGTAACGATTGTGAAGCATGAGACTGTCAGAATCTTGCGTCTGGCCAGCACTCTGCGGTTATACAGCACTTTCTGCGCTTCACGCTTGTCGTATTCCAGCAGCCGGGCCTTGCGGTAGACCTCATCCAGAAATAACTGCTCCTGTTCCGTTGACTTCACAATCCCACTCCTCCTTCTCATAGATCTGCCTCAGCTTCTTGCGCGCCCGGTGCAGCAGTACCTTGAAGCTCATTTGATTCCGGCCCATCACTGCGGCCGCCTGTTCATAAGACATCTGTCCCACATCCACCAGATAGACCGCCTGCCCGTAATCGGGCTTCATCTGATGCAATCTCCTGCGCCATTCTACATCCTCTTCCCGGATGATGGCCAGCTGTTCAGGATTCCCCTCATCCGGGTTATGTACGCTGCTGCTCTCCGCCGTATACGGCAAGCTCTGCTGCCTTGCACGCTTACGGACCGAGTCTATGCTTTTGTTGCGGAGAATGGTAAACAGATAGGTTTTGAAGGACGCCCGGTAATCATATTTCTCCGGGTACACCAGCAGATAGGCGAAGCAGTCCTGCGCCAGATCCTCGGCGGTATGATAATCCCCGGTCAAGTGGTAGGCAAACCGCACAGCAGGCTCACGGTATTGCCGGACCAGCCATTCAAACGCGTCCCGGCTCCCTTCTGTGAACCTGATTAGCACCGCCTCTTCATCCAGCCGAGAAGCCGCCGCCTCATCCGCCGTCACCTGGTCCACTGCCCCAATGCCTTCTCCTCGCTCACTTTCGCTCCCGTTCGTCTCACACGCCTCCTCTCCTGCCCAGCCATCTACTGCTTATTCGTTCAAGTAAGGGAAAAGGTTACAGTTTGTCCGTGAAAAAATAAAAATCACCCCAACGGGTGAATGATGCCGGTAGCTCATCGCTTTCTGGTGACACACATTCAGCCCATATTCCTTTTTGGCTACACCTTGTAGCCATTTTTCGAATATGTTCTGAAGTGTTTCTTCCTTTCCTGGCGGTGCTCCGCCTATCTCTCGCCAATTCTGAGAGTATTCTTTCACGGACCGCTTGTATGGATCGAATTGTTGTACATTTTGCAGAATTCTTCTAAAAATGTTATGGGCTAAGTGTACATTGTTGCATTATTTGCAAGAAATTCCGGAGTTTATAGCAAGTTAACGCTGGCTTTGTTGCATTTCATGCAGGATTCAGCATCGGTCGGTTCTATTGGAGAGAATCCTGCACTTCTTGCAGGATTTCTCTCCAGTGTTACGGACTGCGGAGCATGGGGCCCCATCCCTCTTCGCGGCTATACATCTTATTCGGCTTTTCATATACAATCAGGCCCATGTACCTTCGCCCAGAAAACTACATTCGATTTTTCGCATACATTTTATCTGCTCCTCATTTAGATGATTCAAAGGCTACTAAGCCCAAATCCATACACACTTTATCTGCAGCAAAAGAAAATCATAATCTACTAAATAATAAAAAACGGTTCAGCCATCCTTACTGGCTATACCGTTTCATAAAACTCGCAGAATATTCGACAAATATCTTCATTTGAAGGCATAATGATTCAATACATACAAAATGGAGGATTCATTAATGCAGAATTTTGTCCACTTATCTGAAGGTTATTTAGATTATTGTCAATATCAGAAAAGATTAGATTCCAAAACACTGAAGGCATATAGAATTGATATTGCGCAGTTATTACAGTATATCAAAGGGAGCGATGGCTGTTTAAGTAAAATAAATCTGTCAAATTACGTGATTAGCCTTCACAATATTTTCAAACCCAAAACCGTAAAACGGAAAATCGCCAGTATCAAGGCTTTTTGCAACTGGATGGAGTATGAGGAATTCATTACAAGCAATCCTTTTTCAAAAATGAATCTGAAATTTCATGAGCCACACATTCTGCCCAAAACCATACCACTGGATGTAATAAAAACTATACTTCAGTCAGCGTATCAAGAGTATGAAATGAATTATAAATCTCCTAATAAGATGGCTACCTGCTTGCGTAATATTGCCGTTTTAGAGCTTTTATTCGCAACAGGTATGCGGGTTTCCGAGCTTTGTTCATTACAATCGGATAACCTGAATCTGCCCGACAAACAAATCCGGATCTATGGCAAAGGCTCAAAAGAGCGGATGATTACCATCAGCAATTCTGACGTACTCACAGCATTACATAGATATAAAGTGGCTTTTAGCGAGCAAATTGAAAATGTCGGATTTCTCTTTGTGAATAGACTTAACCATCGCCTTTCAGAGCAATCCGTCCGCTTCATGATTAAAAAACTCGCATTAAAGGCCAAGGTGCAGCAGCACCTAACGCCACACATGTTTCGGCATTCCTTTGCAACGCTATTATTGGAGGAAGATGTGGATATTCGCTACATTCAGCAGATATTAGGGCATAGTTCAATAACAACAACCCAAATTTATACACATGTCTCAACCAAAAAACAGAATGATATACTCAGTCTTAAACATCCGCGGAATCGTGTTTCAATTAATTCATAGGAACTACAGGGTTATGCCAGGTTCACCCTGCTCTTATTGCCTTTTATGAAGGATAATATGTAATTATCTGATGCTCAAGTGTGTTATGCAAGAAGAATTGAGGAGGCAGGCGGGTTGGAAGAAGATATACGGGGACTTTTTAAAGAAAGTGATGAAGCATTTACTATTTATCTTGCTGAACAGCGTTTTGCTGTTAACCGTGGTGTGGACTTTTTCAAATCTTATCGTGGTAAAGTTAATTTCATTGATTCAAATGACATGGCTCACGAGAAAATATCAAAAATACAAAAGTGGATTGCCAAACATGTCCCCAACATAGGAGATTTGATAAAAAAATGCTTCCAGTACAAAAATCCCCTTGACATTATTGAAGTAGTTACATCGTTGCACCAGCTGTTTTCTGTTCATGAGCATCAAGCAGCAGGGCCTGACGTTGTTGATCCAATCATCATTCAGGAGGGAAAAGTTCTACCCAAATATCTAAACCAACTTATCGCCTTACATAAAGAAAGTATTTTAAAACCGACGATAATTATATTGTTGAAAGATAATGATTTTGAACGTGCCAAATCATTGCTCGCGAATTGCCCTCACGGGATGAATCTCAAGATGATTCGTAACGAGGGGGATTCCGAGCTGTATAAAGTTATCAATGAAGGTGCGAATTCACTTGAAGAATTTCTAAATGCATTTGCCCAACAATGCTTCAGCACCTGTTCACACACTAAAAGAGGTGTTCTGCTTAATGAGGAATGGGCAGAGAAGTCAATTATCAAACGTTATAGTCCATCCATTCTCAAGATACGTACTAATTTGCTGTTTGACGAAAAAAATGAAATTCAAGCGGAGCTAACAGATATTGTTAATCAAATCACCTCTGCTCAAGGCATCACGACAGAAGAGCGAACGTTGTTGCAGAGCTTCGAGTGCATGACAAAGCTATTCCGGGTATACTGTAATGACTTTGGAGGACAGGATATTAAGGATGCATATGAGCTAGCCAAGGAGCTTCAGAACGAAATTCTTCTAGGCCATGTCTATAGGTACGCCTATTTTTTCCCGGGAATTTCACGAACTCACCAACTAGATCTATTAAGCAAGGCTGGTCAGATATTCTCAGATCACAATATGGAAGATCATTCGATTTATTGCAGGAATAACGCTCTTGTGAAACAATTTGATATGGAACATTTAAATATTCGTGATTTTGGCTATCTTCAAGAAAAAGCACTTCATAATGTGCCCGGCTTGGTTGGAATGTCGCATATTCTAAACAATACAGGGGTTGCCCATCTTGTGAATGGAGACCCGGAGGAAGCAATCCCTTTCTTTAATAAAGGGCTGGACTACGCCGGGAAACCAGGACGGGACGTACAAAAAATGGCTTTGAAGTGCAATATGTTTATTGCTAGAGCAAAATCATTTGAGCTCGTTGAAGAAAATGAGTTAAGAAAATTCTTGAATAAAATATTCGATAGTATGGGTTTTGAAAAGCTTCCGTTTATTTCGGCTAGGCTTGTCATGAATATTATTTCAGTGGCCTTCAAGCAGTCAAATTCAATGGGGAAAGATCTTCTGCATGATTACCATATTTCAGAATTAGCCTGTAAAGGATTTGAATCGAATCAATTAGGTTCAGGTCAGCTTGCTCAACAATTACATTGGCTTGAAGCCAAATATGATGATTTTGATATTTTGGATTATTGCAATATACCGAACACTGTCCTAGAAGTGACGGGTTTACGTAAAAAGCAAATCGAACAGTATGGCCTTAATCCCTTTATTTTCAATACTTGGCTCTGAGATAGGCAATCATCGAGTTGGCCAAAACGAAAGAATGCACATCCGCTGATCTGTTCAGTCGGGTGTGTTCTTCCATGCAGACAAAGAAGGAATCTCCTTCAGATAAAGCACCATAAGAGAAACCATACGCATTATCTTGCTTGACAGTAGGCATGGGATTGATTTCAACAAAATAGGTATTGTTTGGTGTTAATGTGGTGTGAAGCAGCTCTTCCTGAGAGGTTACATCCTGAATGGAGACGCGCGCATCAATACGGAAGAACGTATTAATAGAAAGGGCCTTAGCCATATCCATAAACTGTTGACCTAATTCGGGAGAGATTAGACGGTGGATATCCTGGGTGTACCCGCGTTTAACTTCTTTTTCGTTCTCACCAAAAAACCAGTTCGGATCGTCAGATTCCGGTAGATATACAACGGTAGGCAGCAACTCTATCTGACCGGAAAGCGGATTATATAGGCCGGGAGTTGTTATATCATACCCTGGAATAAACTCCTGGTAGAGTCCGTTATCATTTGTGCCTCTTTCGTAATGGCCGCGTATGACTCCAAAACTGCTGCCAAAGTTTAACGGCCGGTAAATTCCGTTGGGGCTGCTCTGCATTAATTCTTTGGGAACGTTCATTCCTATGCCTTCTGCAATCAGGTTCGATAAGCGCTTGTTTTCACCTGTTACAATGCTTACGGCATCACAAGGGATACAAGGCACAGCTAGAAAGCTGCACATTGCCGGAACAAGGGCCATAGAGGATAATTGACAACTTCCGCAATTAAGATTAAGTACAAAATCAATATGTGGTAACGTACGGCCAATAGCTTTTTCCACAAAGGTACGCACATCCAGAATTAAAGGCAGACAGTATAATCCTTGTACTGCATTCATCCACTTGGATATAACATCGCTTTGCCAGACATGATAATGTTGAAATCCTGGAGCATCCTCCCCTTCAAAGATATAGACGATTGCAATAGTTTTTCCTTTAATTCTGTTCAAATCTTCTTTATAAGTCTCATATTTGTCCATTTTCTGCTCCTGCATTCATTGATTATTATTTAGGTGGGCAGAGAAAGGATAATTACATATTATCCTTCATCTACGACTATAGTAACACGGTATTTTGTATGATTCACTAATTTTCCCAATAAAACGACATATTTTTACTTGTCAGGGAGGGGAATATGTCTTTTTCTTGTCGAAAATTAATTGTACATCAGAAACGCAAAAAATAACCCTTCCGAAGAAGGGCTATTGAGTAATGCGGATGCGGTCAAGAGGACTCGAACCTCCACGATATTGCTATCACTGGCACCTGAAGCCAGCGCGTCTGCCAATTCCGCCATGACCGCATATTATGTAATTCAGTGATCCAATCACCGTAATTAAGAATATACTCTCTTTGGCGGGGAATTGCAAGCTCTTTTTATATTATTTCTGAGGGATGATCATCTTCAAGCCAATACCTTGAGCACATCCGCGATCTTCCGCTGATGCGACAACACACCGTAATTCATCCAGGCCATGAAATCCACCTCGTACACACAGCGGTTGCGCACCGCAGGCAGGCTTCTCCAGAGCGGGGTATCGAGCAGTTCCCTGCCTCCGCCCTCCTGGAGGTCAAAGGTAATGAACAGGTGATCTGCCGTCAGGCGGGACAGCTCTTCACTGCTGAGAATTACACGTTTCTGTCCGCGGGTTAGCTGCCGGACCAGGGGATGCCGCTCTAGTCCCAGATCATCGTATAGTACCCCCGCTGCATAGCCCAGATGCTCGCTCCCATACAGGGTAATCCCGCAGGCGGAAATCCGCAGCAAAGCTACTGTCTGCCCCTGGACGCTGCGGCTGAGCAGCCGTCTGGCCTGGCCGGCCTGCTGTTCATATCCGCTGATTACCTCCTGCACCAGCCCCGTTCTCCCGAAGACGGCCGCTGCGCTGCGGAGTGTGGCACGCCAGTCTTCCTGGTGGAACGGAAGCCGGAACAGCGGGGCGACCCGGCTGCATTCCCCGAGCTGCCAGCGCTGGAAGCCGTCATCCAGCATGATCAGCTCCGGCGAGTAACGGCTGAGCCCGTGCCAGTCTCCGCTTGAGATATCGAACGCCGGAACCTGATCCAGCCCGAGGTATTCCTGCTTGCCCCACTTGGCATGGCAATACTGTACGACCGGAGTAATGCCGAGCGCCAGCAGATAATCCTCCAGAAAAGGGGCAAATACCCGGACGCCCTCCTGATGGAGGTTTCTATATTGTCCGGGAGTCACCCCTACCGTTCTTTTAAAGCGCCGGTTGAAATAGTACTCATTGCTGTATCCCGCAGCCAGGGCAACCTCGTGCAGCCGGTCCCTGGTCAGCAGAAGCTGCTGCTGGGCCCGCTCAATACGCAGCCCGTTCAGGTGCTCCAGGGGCATCCGTCCGGTAATCTCTTTGAAGATCTGTGTATACCGCGCCCGTCCGATCCCGGCAATCTCAGCCAGCTGATCGACCGATAACGGTTCACTGCAATGCTCTTCCATATAGCGGATTGAATCCTCCACGGCCTCACGCTCATCTTTAGCCTTCTGTACAGGAGCATTCGCCCGCATCAGCAAGAGCAGCAGCTCCTGGAACCGGGTCTGGGCCGCGAACCATTCGATATCCTCCGGGCGCCGGAAGCTATAATAGATGGAGTCCAGCAGCAGTGCACACTGTGAGAACGGCCGGCAGTCCAGATATCCCTGGCGGATCATGTATTCGCCTTGTCCCTCCTGGCTCTTATCCCCGGTGCCAAGCTTAACGTGCCCTGCCCGAATCAGCGCGAACTCCAGCTGGTACCAGCTGATCCCCTGCTCCCCGGCCTGAATCCGGTTCAGCGATCCGGCTTCGATCAGGAACCCGGCCCCTTTTTCCAAGGAATACTGCCTGTCCTCTGCCTTGAGCCATCCCTGACCTTCGGACACAATGATAAGAGTATGTTCCTGATAGACTGCGGTCTGATCCTTCCCGGATGGGGAGCGTGTAACTACTTCTATATTCATCAGGCTGTGGAGCAGCCTTCTCTTGGTGTGTTCCTGCAACTGTTCTGTCACTGCCGCCCCTCCTGACTGAGAATCATTATCATATACTCAAGTGTAAAACAAAAAAGAAGATCTATCAACCTTGCGGATAGACCTTCTTTTTGCTTATAGCCTAACTATCACTTCACGCCGGATTACTTCACCATCGCCTTAAGCAGATCATCCAGCTTCATCTGGTTGGCGGTAATTCCCCCGGATTGCCAGTGGGAACGCTCCATCCGGTAGATATTGCCGTTCTTTACCGCAGGAAGGTTCTTCCAGAGGGGGCCATCAAGTATTTTAATCGCCTCTTGATTAGCTGCAGTATCCCAACCCCCGTTGTCAGGAAATACAATGATATGATCCGCCTCAAGCTCCGGGATCACTTCTTCTGAGATGATCGACTGGAATTCCGTCATCTCAGCGGCCAAAGGAACAGGTGTCAAACCGAATTGATTATAGAGCACACCGGTAAAGCGGTTTTTGATTCCAAAAAGAGCAACCGTTTTGTCTGCCACATTAAGCCGGATCACAGCCACCTTCTCCTGTCCCAGGGCCTGCTGCAACGCGGCTTTGCCCTCTGCCACCTTCTGGTCATATTCGGCCAGCACAGCCTTCCCCTTCTCAGGAATACCCAGCGCGTCTGCGACTGCTGTAAGGATTAGTCTTGAATCCTGCAATACGCTCTCCGGCAGGCGGTAGGTTGGGGCTATCTGGGAATACTGTTCATACTTAGCGGCATCTACACCGCCATCGGTAATAATCAGATCGGGATTCTTATCGAGCAGCGCTTCTATGCTGCCGCTGATATCAAATTCCGGCACATCCAGATTCAGATAATCCTGCTTGCCCCAGCTGGGATGGTACCACTGCACCACCGGGGTGACGCCGAGCGCCTTCAGGTAATCCTCCACATAGATTCCCGCTACCCGCTTAGGGTTCGCCGGAATCTCTACCTCCCCGAATTCTCCGGTTACCGTCCGTGTTGCCCCTTCTGAAGCGGCCGCTCCGCCAGTCTCCGCAGGAGCTGCGCTGGCAGCAGCCGCATTCCCTGTCTGGACATCCTTGCTGTCCGCAGCTTTATTATTCGTTCCGCAAGCCGCGATAGCGGACATTGCCAGGATAAGTACAGCGGTCCAAATGAATTTTCGGCCCCAATTCTTCATCTCTCTCTTCACTCCTGTGTCTAATTTCATTGATAATCATTCTCAGATGATCTTAAACACAATAGTAGCACGCCGAGATCAGCTTACAATGCACTTTCTCAGCGAAAATCTTATACAAACTTGTCGCGTCCCGCCCCCATACCGGCAGCGAACAGCAGCACACTTGCTAAGACAAGCAGCGCAAGCGGTACATTCCAGCTTCCCGCAGCATCATGCAGCAGGCCGAACAGTGCGGGACCCATCGCGGCCAGCAGATAGCCCGCCGATTGGGCCATGCCGGACAGCTCGCTGGCCTCCTGTGTGGTCCGGGTGCGCAGGCTGAAGAACATCATCGCCAGACCGAAGGCGAAGCCCCCGGCAATCCCTATGCAGATAGCCCATAACGCCATCAGCGCAGTACTGCCCAGCCAGACGCCAAGGATGCCAGTGATAAACAGAACTGAAGTAATCACCACCGGCAGCCGCTGGCTCTTCATCCTTCCGGCCCAAAGCGGCACGAAGAACGTGAACGGCAGCTGGGCCAGCTGCATCAGCGAGAGAATCCAGCCGGCATGGCTGGCAGACATCCCCCGCTCCCCGAGGATCACCGAGAACCAGGCGATCAGCACATAATAGAGCAGAGATTGCAGTCCCATGAACAGCGTAACCTGCCAGGCGAGCGGGGAGCGCCAGACCCGTGCCGCTGAAGAGGATGCAGTGCCTGCCTGTCCCGCGCCCAGACTCTTCAGCTGCGGAATCCAGAAGATCGTAGCCAGTGCAGCAATCATGAACCAGAGCGCCAGGGTCCCTCTCCACCCCAGCCCCGCACGGGTGGCCAAGGGAACACTCAGCCCCGAAGCAGCCGCTGCACAGATGTTCATGGACACGGTATAGATTCCGGTCATCAGACCGATGCGGTGCGGGAATTTTCCCTTGATCAGTCCAGGCAGCAGCACATTGCAGACGGCAATCGACAGACCGATCATCGCCGTACCTGCGAAGAAGGTTACCGTGCCGGAAGCCGAACGGACCAGAATTCCCATGGACAGCGTGAGCATGGCCAGCACCAGGATATTGGGCAGTCCCAGCTTGCGGGCAAGCCGGGGCGCGAACGGTGACAGCAGGGCAAAAGCCAGTAAAGGCAAAGTCGTAATCGCCCCCGCCAGCGTATTAGACAATCCCAAGTCATCCCGGATCATCTCCAGCAGAGGTCCGACGGAAGTGAACGGGGCACGCAGAGCAGCGGCCACACAGATGATTCCAGTGACGAGCATCCAGCGGCTGCGGATATCCGCAGCAGATGAGGACAAGGCCGGGCTTGTCCTCATGTTATTTTCACGGCCAGGCTTCATGTTGTACCTCCAGGGTCGCAGCAAAACACCCGTCAAGCCCGGAGCTTGTCAGGGAATAGCCGCTATATGTATTACGCCCTTCAACCCAGGCGCATTATTTCATTATATCATATCACTTGCCGGAGCAGCCTCACGGGGCCAAAAAATGATCCTTCAAAGTAGGGCTTTAGCTCAGTACTTTGCTGGGGCCCCAATTGTTAAAAAAACCGCCGGTCAAACGACCAGCGGCCAGCAGAGCAGGTGAACCCGGATTACACCCAGAGGGATTTAGAGATAATTACGAGCAGGATGAACAGAACCAGGATTGCGCCAGTGGAAGTGAATGCTCCGCCGTATCCTCCAACATTTTCGCCCATGTTAACTCCTCCTTTACGCCTGAATACTGTTAAAATATGTATAAACCATGTCCTTGGTATGGGTTAAACGGCAATCAATTCCGCAGTATATTTCAATTATTACGATTCTCACCGTTGACAAAACATGTAACCATCTTTAGTATCCTAAGCAGAAGGTTTAATTGAGAATCACTCTCAGTAACCAGATACATAACATATTACAGAAAAGAGTGAACAAGAGATGCTGCGTCGTTTTTTCTCCTACTACCGTCCGTATAAGAAGCTGTTTGTCCTTGACTTCACCTGTGCGGTGGGTGCGGGACTGCTGGAGCTTGCTTTTCCGGTGGCTGTCAATAAATTCATTGATGACCTGCTGCCGGGCCAGAACTGGTCGCTGATTCTGATTGCCTGTGTCGCCCTGCTCGCCATCTACGCCTTGAACACGGCAATGAACTATATTGTCACCTATTGGGGCCATATGCTGGGGATCAATATTGAGACCGATATGCGCAAAAAAATGTTCAACCATATTCAAAAGCTCAGCTTCCGCTTCTTCGACAACAACAAAACCGGTCATCTGCTCGGCAGAATAACCAATGATCTCAACGATATCGGCGAAGTCGCGCATCACGGGCCGGAGGATGTGTTCATTGCGGTCATGACGCTGGTCGGCGCATTTATACTGATGGCCGATATCAATCTCCAGCTGGCCGTAATCACGTTCATCATCGTGCCGATTATGGCCTGGGTCATTATTTATTTCGGACGCAACATGACAGACACTTATCACCGCTTATTCGGCAACGTCGGGAATTTCAACGCCCGGATTGAGGATAATGTCGGCGGAATCCGCGTAGTCCAGTCTTTTGCCAATGAAGAATTCGAGAAAGAGCTGTTCGCTGTGGACAACCAGAAGTTCCGCGAGACCAAGCTGATGGCGTACAAGCTGATGGCCAAAAGCTTCTCGGTCAGCTATATGATGACCCGCCTGATTACTGTTGTGGTGATGGTCTGCGGGGCGTGGTTCTTCATTCAGGGCCAACTTGAGATCGGCGAATTCGTCGCCTTCATTCTGCTGGCCAATGTCTTCTTCCGGCCGATTGAGAAGATCAATGCAGTTATTGAGAGTTATCCTAAGGGGATTGCCGGATTCAAACGGTATCTTGAAGTCATCGACACTGAACCGGATATCGCTGACAAGCCGGATGCGGTAGAGGTGGATTCGCTTCGCGGGGATATCTCCTTCAGCAATGTCAGCTTCGGGTATGAAGCAGACCGGACCGTGCTGAAGGAGATCAGTCTGAAGGTAAATGCCGGGGAGACCATCGCATTCGTTGGCCCTTCCGGTGCCGGGAAAACCACGATCTGCAGCCTGCTCCCCCGCTTCTACGATGTAACCGGCGGCGCAATCTCCATTGACGGGATCGACATCCGTGATATGAAGCTGAACTCGCTGCGCAAGCAGATCGGAATCGTGCAGCAGGATGTCTTCCTCTTCTCCGGCACCATCCGCGAGAATATTGCCTACGGCCGGCTGGATGCGGGGATGGAGGACATCTGGCAGGCGGCCCGCCAGGCTCACCTGGAGGAGCTGATTAACAGCCTCCCGAATGGGATGGAGACTGTAATCGGCGAACGCGGCGTGAAGCTGTCCGGCGGACAGAAGCAGCGGCTGGCCATCGCCCGGATGTTCCTGAAGAATCCGCCGATTCTGATTCTGGATGAGGCTACCTCGGCACTCGATACTGAGACCGAAGCAGCGATCCAGCAGTCGCTGGCCGACCTGTCGGTGGGCCGCACCACACTGGTTATTGCCCACCGCCTGACGACGATCAAGAATGCCGACCGCATTATTGTGGTGAATGAGGACGGCATCTCCGAGGAAGGCCGCCACGAGGAGCTGGTGAATGCCGGAGGCACTTATAGCCGGTTATATCAGGCGCAGTATAATGCGTAGACATTTCTATTGATGCGGACTCAAATTAAAAACCTTCCGAAATGCGGCTTAAGCCGTATACCGGAAGGTTTCTTTATTTTGAATCAAAATGTGGTGCATAATTAATTTCCTCAAGAATGGTCTTGTTATTTAGCCAAATGAATAACCTCCGTCAATCCATTCCTCAGCACGATCTGCCATGGCCCGGACCTCGTTCATGAACCATCCTGCATGATAGCCGTCACAGACTGCATGATGGACTTGCAACGACAGTGGCAGGTATATTGAATCGCCTGTGGTCGTGAATTTACCTGCGGTAATAATGGGCAGAAGGTAATTCCCGTTATTGCTGATATTCAGGTTAAAGCCCGTAAAGGAAGTCCACGGAATCATAGATACAGAAAAGGTATGCTCAGGTATAGGTGTCTTAGGGAACAATCTCCCGGAATCCTTATAATTCTCCACATCTGAAACATAAGCATCATGGAACGCTTTGAAATCATTCGTGCCCGCCGTCCAAATCGCCGAAAAGGATTCCGAGATACTGTCGGCAATGGTATACAGCGGGTCTACCTTGTCCCAATACCCTAATTCCCCCGTACAATTGTATCCCATTCTGAACGCAATATTGGAGTTAACCACACGGGTCAACAAGAATAGAAGGGCAGGATACAGCTTATATTCTTGTTGTTTTATTATTCGGTATAAAACGCTAATCTCGATTTCTGCTGTCAGGCTAAAGGTCGTACCCTGGTTCAGATAATGATTAAAGATCTCTTGTCTCTTCCAGTTATCCCTATCAATCAGATTAAAAATCATTGGCTATGCCTCCTAAATGTTTGTGTAAACTGAATTTAGGAGGCTGACTTGTCTGCTTTCTTCATTAGAAGCCCATCCTTTAATAAGAGTTCATATTATTGTATCATACATCACTATTTCAAAAAAACGCTGTCACCCCGGCCTTATTGCCCAGTGTGACAGCGTTCGATACCCGGCTGCAATAGCAGCAGCTCCGGCTTATTTCTTGGCAATATGACATTTCAGCAGCTTGCCCTTGACCGTGGTCTCCTTCATTGTCTGGAGTACAAGCGGTCCCTTACCGTTCAGAATATCGACGTAGGTCACGTTATCCTGAATCGTGATGATCCCGATGTCCTCAGCGGTGATACCCTCAAGCTTTGCAATGGTGCCGACAAAGTCCACCGCGCGGAGCTTCTTTTTCTTGCCGCCATTGAAATACAGCTTCATGATATCCTGGTTCATGACCTCGGTTTTGCCCGCTTTGCGGACCTGCTGCTTGCCCAGCTTCTGGTCGAAGGCAGGTTTGGCATAGGCCACAGCATCGTCTGAAGGAGCCTTCATGACGGGCAGGCTGAAGCCGATATAGCCCTCAATTTCCCTGACCCATTTGTGCTCGTTCGGCGTCACGAAGGTGATCGCTTTGCCGCTTTTGCCTGCGCGCGCGGTGCGGCCGGTGCGGTGGACGTAGCTCTCTTTTTCCAGCGGGATATCGTAGTTAATGACATGGGTGATGTTCTCGATATCAATCCCTCTGGCCGCAACGTCGGTGGCGATCAGATAGCGGAATTGGCCCCGCTTGAAGGCATTCATTACCTCAAACCGCTCGTCCTGCTCCATGCCGCCGTGGATCTTGTCCACCGGATATTCGAGGTCAGCCAACCCGCGGAAGAGGGCGTTCACCTGCTCCTGGGTCCGGCAAAAAATAATGCAGCTATCCGGGTTCTCCACCGTCAGCAGATCGCTGAGCAGCCCGAATTTGGCAGCTTGTACAACCTCAATCAGTGCATGCTCAATCGATGCTGTCGTCATTCCGCTGGCTTCAATCTCAATATCCGCCGGGTCCTTCATATACTTCCGGCACAGATTCTTGATTACTTCCGGCAGTGTCGCCGAGAACAGCATCGTTACCCGTTCCTTGGGCAGCTGCTTAATGATCTTCTCGATCTGCTCGATGAAGCCCATACTGAGCATCTCGTCCGCTTCGTCGATCACTAGATATTGTATGCGGCTCAGGTTCAGCGTACCGCGCTCAATATGGTCGAATACGCGGCCCGGCGTACCTACAACCACATGCGTCTTCTGGGTCAGCTCAATCTTCTGCGGGGCAAACGGCTGCTTGCCGAACAGGGCTACCGCCTTAATCCGCTTGAAGCGGCCGATGTTCGTAATGTCCTCGCGCACCTGTTGGGCCAGCTCCCGGGTGGGGGTCAGCACCAGCGCCTGGGGTTTGTTCTCCGCCCAATCGGCCAGCTCGCAGAGCGGGATGGCGAAGGCTGCGGTTTTGCCGCTGCCGGTCTGCGACTTGACGATCAGATCCTGTCCCTTCAACGCTACAGGAATGACCTTCCGCTGCACCTCTGTAGGGTCCGTGTACTTCAGAACCTCCAGCGCGCGGAGAATCTCCTCATTCAGACCATAATCACTAAACTGTACTTGTACTTCACTCATATTATATTCTACCTCTTCTATGCCGATTGTTCCGGTTCAGGCGGGATCTCCCGCGTTCCATCCATCTTGCGCATACCTTCATTATAACAGCTACTCTGCCCCTTGATTCCATTCCTTATAGAATTGCTCCAAAAAACTGAGCATGAACTGATGCCGCTCCTCCGCAAGCTGCTTGCCGTACGGGGTGTTCATCAGATCCTTCAGCTTCAGCAGCTTCTCATAAAAATGATTGACCGCCGTCCCCTTGGAATAGTCCCGGTATTCCTTCTGCAGCGATTCGTCACGCGGTGGGAGCTGCGGATCATAGACCGGACGGCCCTTGGCTCCCGAAAAGACCATGGTCCGCGTTATCCCGATAGCTCCAAGCGCATCCAGACGGTCCGCATCCTGGACCACCTGCCCTTCCAGCGTTGACATGGGCTCGCCCCCGCCGCCGCTGAAGGACATCGTGGCAATAATCTCCATAATATGCTTACGCGCCGCTTCATCCGGCAGATGTCCGTCCAGCCAGTCACTCACCTTGAGCAGGCCCGCTTCCTTGGAGGGATTCAGCTTCTCGTCTGCTACATCATGCAGCAGGGCGGCTATGGTACAGATCACCACATTGGCCCCTTCCATTCCGGCAATCAGGGCGGCCGTATTCCGCACCCGGCTCACATGGAACCAGTCATGGCCGGTGGTATCCTGGCCCAATTGCTCCTGCGCAAAATGCTCCGCTGCTGTGATCAGCTCTTTGTCATTCATTATGATTGCTCCTTCACGATAAAAAATGTTACTCTTGCGCCGCTGCTCCCCATCCGCTATAATGTGCTGTAATCCAGCCGGAAGGGAATTGATTCCTATGAACCGCTTGTCCATCATAACGAATCAGCTTCATCATCACAAGCAGCGTTAGCACACCTGAATTCATTCAGGGAGGGCTAACGCATTTCGCGTTTGACCTCCCTGCGGCATAGATAAGCGCGCGGGACCACGGGGTCCGGCGCGTTTTTTATTTTCACCGAATTCACATTCAAGGGAGCTGCTAATTATGCAAAATATTAAAGGAACCTATGATTACTTCGGCCGGGAACAGGCCATCCGCCAGAAGGTGCGGACTACGCTGCAGGAGCTGTTCGAGCTGTACGGCTTCGCGTCTATGGCTACGACCATGCTGAATGAGCTGGAGCTGCTAACCTCCAAATACGCGGGGGGCGATGAAATTCTGCGCGAGATGTACCAGCTTACAGATCAGGGCGGGCGCAGGGTGGGGCTGCGGTACGATTTGACGATTCCTTTTGCCAAGGTGATTGCCTTAAATCCGGGGATTGAATTCCCCTTCCGGCGGTATGAGATCGGCAAGGTGTTCCGGGATGGTCCGGTCAAAAAAGGCCGCCTGCGCGAATTCCTGCAATGTGACGCCGATGTCGTCGGCATTGCCGGTCCGCAGGCGGAGGCTGAGTTGATGCAGCTCGCGGCAGAGGTGTTCCGCAGCCTGGAGATTCCGGTGGCATTGAAGTGGAACAACCGCCGCTTCCTCGGCGAGATTCTGGGTGCGGTCGGTGTTCCGCAGCAGGAGCAGCTCTCCGTGATGCTGACCCTCGACAAGCTGGCCAAGATCGGCAGCGCCGGGGTGCTGGCTGAGCTTACGGACAAAGCGCTGACGGCAGATACGATTCAGCGGATTGCCGAGCTGCTGGAGCTGGGGAACCTTGAGTTCGGACAACTGGTGGAGAAATATTCGCTCGACGGGCAGCCCGGGGCGCTCGAAGTGCTTGCCTTGCAGCAGCTGATTGACGCGATTGGCCTTGCGGAGGTGTGCGCCTTTGATCCTTTTCTGTCACGCGGGTTGTCATTCTACACGGGGACTGTATACGAAATCTTCGATGCCACAGGCGGCTACTCGTCCAGTCTGGGTGGCGGCGGGCGGTATGATGCCATCATCGGCAAGCTTGTCGGGCGTGAGGATATAGAATATCCTACCGTCGGCATCTCCTTCGGGATGGAGTCGATTATGGCCCTGCTGGGCGAGCGCCCGGCAGATACGGCGGACCGTTCCGGCGTGTTGATCATTCCGATCGGCGGCGGATACCTGCCGCAGGCTCTGGTTGCTGCCGCTGCGCTGCGGTCCGCCGGTATCCGCACGAGCGTGGACACCGGCACGCGCAGGCTCAAAAAAACGCTGGCCGCAGCTTCAGTCAAAGGCGTCCGCTACGTGATTATGGTCGGAGAGAGCGAAGCCGCGGAGCAGAAGCTGCGGCTGAAGGATATGGAGCTGGGGAGCGAGCAGCTGGTTACAGTAGAGGAGGCGATTCGGGCGACTGCACTGTGAATTCCAGACACATATTCTCCGCCAGACAGACGAGTGAGTTCACACCACCTTGCCAGTCTCGGATTGTAGCTACCAACAGCAAATTGTTGCAACTTATGCAGGATTTCGGTCACGCTGGGGCTGTTGAGCTCCGAAGGTTGCAACTTGTGCAGGATTTCGGTCACGCTGGGGCTGCTCAATGCCGAATGTTGCACGTTGTGCAGGATTTCCGTCACGCTGGGGCCTGTTGAGCTCCGATTGTTGCAATTTGTGCAGGATTTCCGTCACGCTGGGGCTGCTCATGGTAAGGTACTATTCTACTGAACCGGACTTCAGTCCGGATTTCGGTCCGGGTTATCTGTCCTGGCTATTCATAGATGCCGCCTGCGCTCTGCGAGTGCCGTCCCTGTATGCTTTAGGAGAAACACCGCTGCAGTTCTTGAACACGCGGTTGAAGTGGCGCACGTTGGCGAAGCCCGTCTCCTCTGCGATTCTGCTGATTTTCTCATCGGTGAAGGCCAGTTTCTTGCGGGCTTCTTCCATCCGGATCTGCGTCAGGAATTCGATAAAGGTGACGCCAGTTCTCTGCTTGAACAGGTTGCTGAAATACGCCGGGTTCAAATAAACCGCATCCGCCACTTCCTTAAGGCTCAGCGGATGGTCATAATGCTGCGAAATATAGCGCTGGGCAGCGGTTACCGGATCGATATCCTTTGTCTCCCTGGATTTCGCGATACTTCCCGTCAGGCCCAGCAGCAGCCCCCGGCATTTCTCAGCCAGTTCCTCCCGTGAGGACAGGCTGCACACATCGAACAGAACTTTGCGGATATCCTTGGAGCCCAGCCAGGATTCGGTAACATTAAGCTCCTCGGCCAGCTCGTAGTAGTACAGCAGCAGCTTGCAGATCTGCTGGTGGATGCTCTCCGGTGATTCGGCCGTACTGCACAGCTCATCAATCATACGCTCAACAATCGGGCCAATGCCCGTCACTCTGCCGCCGGTAATCGACTTCTCCAGCAGCTCCCAAGACCACTTCAGGGGTCCGTTTCCTGTGTGGGGACGCCTCTTCATTTTGGCATAATCGAGCAGCTTGTCACCGCCCTCAATCAACCGGTACAGGAGCGCGATTCCGGCCTCATTGTACGCCCTGGGAATTCCCGGCAGTCCTTCCGCCGGATTACTGACCCCGATTGTCACCGTCAGGTTGGACAATGAGCGGATCTGCCTGCGGATCTGGTCGCCCAGATTGCCCGGTGCCGATAAGGAATGCTGCGGGTCCGCCGTATTGAGCAAGGCCACCACTTCAGTATCCGACAGTACAAAGCTTAATCCTGTAGCATGACGGTTCAACATTTCCTGCACAACCTGCTGGATATACAGAAGGAACAGGGAGGCATCGCCCCGCTGGTAACGTTCCTTCTCCACGGAGTGCTTATCCAGCTTGATCACAATACAGATGAAATAGGGATGCCCGAAGGCAAAACCCATCTCCCGCAGCAGCTGGAGGTCGCTCTCTTCTGTCTTGCCTTTCAGCAGACTCTCGATCAGATGGCCGGCCACATGCCGCTTCAGCACAGGCTGCACCTGCCACGGCTCATTCTTCAGCACCGGCGTTGCCTTACGCTCGGCCAGCTCGCGGCCCAGCCTCTCCAGCACACGGCTTAGCTCCTGGCGTTCGACCGGCTTCATCAGATAATCCTTCGCTCCCTGGCGCATCGACTGCTGCACATAGGCGAACTCGTCATACCCGCTGACCACGACGGTCATCAGATCCTTGAAGCGCCCCCCGGCCACCTGCTGCAGTTGAATGCCGTCCATCCGCGGCATGCGGATATCGGTGAGCAGTACTTCGGGCGACAGCTCGGCCAGCTTGTCGAGCGCATCATAGCCGTCAGCGGCTTCACCGACCACCTCCCAGTTACCGTCCAGGCTGGTGATCATTTTGCGCAGACCTTTGCGGAAGACCGATTCATCGTCAACAATCAGTATTCTAGGCAACTCCGTCATCCTCCTCTGCTCTGCCCTGCTGGTGAATGACCGGTAGCTTAAGCACCGCCTTGAAGCCCTGATACGGCATGCTCTCCAGGGAAAGACCATATTCCTCCCCGTAATGCAGCACAATCCGGCGGTGAACATTCAGCAGCCCGTTACCCGAGCGTCCGCCGAGCTCCTGCGTATTCCGCAGATGCAGCCGGAGCGCCTCCAGCGCCTCCGCATTCATACCGATTCCGTCATCCTCAACCGTAATTGTAAGCACTTGATTGCTGCTGCCTGCGGTCAGTGAAATCACGCCCCGCCCCACCCCCTGGTCCAGCGCATGGTTGATGGCGTTCTCCACCAGCGGCTGGATCATCAGCGGGATGACCTCGCAGCCCAGCAGCGAAGGTTCGATACTCATGCTGAACTGAATCCGCTCTTCATAACGCATCTGCTGGATGGTCATATACCCGCCGACATGATCCAGTTCATCCTGAAGCGTCACATGCTCCTTGCGTCCGCTCAGACTATACCGCAGCAGCTTGCTGAGATTGTTGGACATGGCAATAATCTCCGGACTGCCCTCGAGCTCGGCGTACATGCTGATCGAACCCAGTGTATTGTACAGAAAATGCGGATTAATCTTGCTCTGCAGCGCGGCAATCTGCGCATCCTTCTCCCGGATCTCCGTCTCATAGAGCAGATACCCCAGCTCGCTGAGCTTGGCCAGCATGCCATTGAACGAATGGCCCAGCATCCCTACCTCATCCGTGCCGCTTACCGGAAAAGCCATACTGAGATCCCCGCGCTCAACACTGCGCATCAACCGGCTCAGCTTGCGCAGCGGCTGGGTAATGCGATAGGCAATGAACACGTACAGCAGCAGGGCCAGGCCCACACAGAGGATGCCAATCAGAATAATGTAGGTGCGCAGCACCTCGGTATCTTTCATCAGGCTGGATACAGGAACGACACCTACCGTTGTCCAGCCTGTCACTTCGGAAGTTACGCGGGCCATCAGCTGGCCCTCTCCCTCCGACTTCACATGGCTTACCCCTTCGGCGGGTTTACCCGGTAAGCGGGAAGGCGCAGCCTGCGGCACTCCGTGATCCTTGCCGATCACCAGATTGCCCGAATCATCCGTAATGTACAGTTGCTCCCTGGCATCCAGCTTTACTTTGGACAGAATCTCGCGGATGAATTTGGGGTCCACATCTATGACGATATAACCGAGCGTCACCCCGTCATCGAAGCTGCGCAGCTCCCGCACAATGGAGAAGGCCTGGTACACCTTACCGCCGCTTGCGCTTATGTCATGCGTGGCAACATAGACCGGCTGTCCGTAATGCCCTTTGAACTTGTTCAGCCAGCTTACATTCTCATCCAGCTTGTAGGTTGTCACATATTGGCTCTCCGGCATGACCACATACGAGGCACCTCCGGTGCCGTATAGCGAGACGCCCAGAATATCCACCCGGCCGTTCAGGAACACCTGGGTAACGAAGCTGTTCAAGCCGCTGATCTCATCAAGCGTTAAAGGTTCTCCGGGGGAGCGCTTCGTTGCCAGATATTCGGTAACCTTGGGATATTGGTACGGCATTACGGTCAGCCGGTTCAGCTCATTCATATAAGTATCAATATTCAGGGTAAGCTGCTTCAGCGTCTGAAGCTGATAATCGCCCACCTTGCGCTCCGTCGTTTCGGTAAAGCGGGCAAAGGCGAAATAGCCCATCAGCCCCAGCGGCAATACGATGAACACGACATTGATAAGAATAAGCTTGCGCGCAAGCGCGAGGTTCCTGAACCAGCCGCGAAATGATTTCAACCGCATTCTCTCCTTCGATCCCCTTACCGTCATTTCTTCAGCTGAAGGTTAATGCTGTCCACCGCCCTCTGCAGAGCCTGCTGCGGACTTTGCTCCTTATAGATCATCCGCTCAAACTGCCGGATAATCTCTTCATTAATACTCCACTGCTTCACATTTCTCGGCCAATAGGCTACGGAATTGGCGGTGTTGGCATAATCACTGCGGAATTTCAACGCAGCATACGCCCCGCTCTCCACGACCTTCCGGGAACTCGGCACATGCCCTGCTTCCGCCCACATCACCCCATGCTCCACCGCCCAGCGGGCAAAGATCATCGCTGCCCGGCGCTTCTCTGCGCTCATCTCACTTTTGGCCGGAATAGCCAGGGTATGCGAATCTCCCCAGACCGCAGGATGGTCATAAATGACCGGAATCGGCACGACCCCCAGCTCCAGCTGCTCATCCTTCTCAAAAGCGCCGGTCCCCCACACCCCGGTAATCAGCGTAGCCGCCTCACCGTCATAGAACAGCTTAAAGGCATCATTGATATTCGGAGGAATAAGCTCCTGCTGATACAGACGGTTTACGAACTCCAACGCCTGAAGTGAGGCCTTGTTGTTAAAGACCGCCCGCGTACCTTCCGGATTGTAGAAGACACCGCCGCCCGGCATCTGATTGTACAGGCTCCACCATAACCACACAGAATCAATACGTGTGCTGGGCAGAGCCAGCGGTGCGACACCGGACGGAACAGACTGCTTCAGCTTTTGCAGAAATGCGGTAAATCCCTGCTCTCCCCGGCTGATCAACGGCTTGTCTTCAGCGTCCAGCAGCCCGGCTTCCCGCAAATACTTCTTGTTGTAATAGAGCACCAGCGTATGCGTATCCAGAGGTACCGCGTAATGGGTGCCGCCGTAGACTGTGGATTCAGCGATTTTGGCATTAAACTGGCCCCAGTCCAGCCCGGTATCCGCAGCCAGTCCGTCAAGCGGCTCGATATAACTGTTCTGCACGAACTGCGGCAGATTGGTGGCGTGGATAATGGCCAGATCCGGCGCATTGCCGGACAGAATGGCTGTACGCAGCCGGGAATAATAATCATCCAGCCGGGAGTTGATCTGATCGATCCGGATATCCTGGTGTTCCTTGTTGAACTGCTCCACCAGCTCGGTCATGAAGATGTTGTCTCCTCCGCTGAACGGGGTCCAGTACTCCAGAGTTACCGGCTCGGCAGCAGCCTGTGGAGGTTCCGCCGCAT
The DNA here is from genome assembly GCF_038051945.1 of Paenibacillus sp. FSL H3-0469. Taxonomy (NCBI): domain Bacteria; kingdom Bacillati; phylum Bacillota; class Bacilli; order Caryophanales; family Paenibacillaceae; genus Paenibacillus; species Paenibacillus sp. FSL H3-0469. The sequence continues at coordinate 7,221,938 of NZ_CP150302.1, read as the reverse complement.
CCTCAGCACCGCAGCCGCCCAGCACCAGCAGCAAAACCAGCAGCGGGATTGAAAGCGCAATCAGTTTATTTCGTCTATATCCGGTATTGCATCTGGTATCTCTCATATAAGTAAGCCCCCGCCTTGCTTGCCGTCTATGAATCTGTCAGGCTCATTCACGTTTCTGCCATATATCCATATAATCTATACCGAAGCTGCCTTGTCTGTCAAAAAGAATGATCTCATTAACCCCGCCCTGTAATTTGAGCTTCAGCTCCATGAATGCTGGCTGGTTCCGTTCCAGCCGTTCAGGGAGAGAGGCGGCCTTCGGCCTCCCGTTCACAGATACCTCCAGCTTCGCATCGGGTGAAGCATTCAGGACAGCCACCGTCTCCGTGTAGATTCCGCTGTGCGGGACCTCGATATTGCCGAAGCGCAGCGCTGCCCCGCTTCCGCTTAATAGTGCCGCCGCACCGCCAGAGGCATACGGGTTGTCTTCAGCCGTTGCCTCCCCCTCCAGCGTCTGGGCTTCACCTTCGTAACGCGGTATTTCTACCGCCCGCAGTTCAGCCTTTACCCCCTGCGGCAGCTCCAGAGCTACCGTATTCATTCCGGCTGCGAACGGCAAGCGAACATAGGCATATCCGGTCTGCCCTTCCCCGGACGGCGTCAGCTGAAGCATTGACGGCGCTCCACCATTCACTGTTACAGCCGCCTCAACCGGCTCTTGCCCCGGATTGAAATAATGCACCAGCAACGGGGTAGCGCTATCCACTGTGGACGGCAGGGACGGGAACTCCAGCCAGGTACCGCTGCGGATGGCATTCTCCGCCAGGAATACTCCCGTTCCCGCTGGAACTTCAAGCGCTGTGCTTAGCGGCAGCGGCTTGCCGAAGACCGGCAGCCCTGCATCGTCCCAGCGGACCGGCTGGGCCCGCGCCTTGCGGTTGTTCCAGCCGTCATGCACTCCAGCCGTAGCATGATATACAATCCACTGCTCGCTGCCATCCGGCGAGACCGTGAATGAATTATGCCCCGGCCCGTACACTCTGGCGGCTTCATCCATCGCCAGCAGCGGCTCCTCCGACTTAGTCCAGTCTGCGGCTTCCAGCGGATTGCCGCCGGGCTTCAGCGCCAGCAGGCCCAGACTATAATATGGGGTCCAGCTGCCCGCCCCGGAGTAGACAATGAAGACACGGTTGTCATGATGAAGGACAGATTGGCCTTCGTTGATATAAGGCGGACCTCCGGCCTGCTCCCAGGGAAGCAGCGGTTCACTAATCAGTACCCTCGGCCCGCTGATTGTCAACGGATCACTCATCGGCGCGATATAGGTATTCTGCGCAGCGTTCACCCCGCCTTCCCAGCCGGACCAGACGAAATACAGCTCCTCATTCACCTCCATCGCCAGCCCGTCGATCGCCCACTTATTGGTATCGTCAGTTATTTGACCCTTGAAGGTATAATCGCCCAGCGGATCAACGCTGTCCCCCTGCAGTACATACATCCGGTGATTCTCGTTCTTTCCGTCATCTGCGGCAAAATAGATATACCAGCTGCCCCGGATATACTGCAGCTCGGGTGCCCAGAGATTCGCCGAGTAGGCCGTCCCGGCCGGCGGGTACCACACCACCTTCCGCTCTGCCTGGCGGAAATCCAGGGTTCGTGACTTCATCACCATAATATCCGTTCCGTTATGGGTGAAGGTCATGTAATAATACCCCTCCCTGTAAATCACGCTCGGATCAGGCGTATCCATCTCGGCCAGCGTGTTCTTGAACGTTCCCCCATGCCCTTTGTAGACCTCATCTGTTCCGCTATTCCCTTGCTGCAGCAACAAATATGCACCTCCTGCGAGTATCACTAAGAGAACCGCCGCAAGGGTGTAGGTTATTTTACGTGATTTCCTGCCTGCCCATGCCTTCTGCGGTTTTTCTGGCTTTATTAGCATTTTCTACTCCTCCAAGGGTTATCGAACCTTTTCTACAGCATCAGCAGTCACCGGAAATCCAAATGTTCACCGCAGTGACCCTACTTCACTCCCGAACTCGTAATCGCCTTCACGAATGACTTCTGACCGGCGATGAAGATAATCAGCACCGGGAGTGCGGCGACGGTAGTCATGGCCATCAGCTTGCCGTAACTCTGGGTGTAGCTTCCTGTAGCCATCATAGCAATCCCCGCAGTGATCGTCCGCATCTCCGGCGAGGTGGTGGCATACAGCGGCCAGACAAAGTCATTGTAGATTCCCATGAAGGTGAAAATACCCAGCGTCATCATAATTGAGACTGCCGAGGGCAGCAGAATCCGGGTATACAGCTTCCACTTGTTCACTCCGTCGATCCGGGCAGCCTCTTCAATCTCTTTGGGAAAATAGACAAAGAACTGGTACAGCAGGAACACTCCGAACGCCCCGGCAGTAGCCGGCAGAATCAGCGCCTGATAAGTGTTGATCAACCCCAGTGCATTGAACTCCATGTACATCGGCAGAAAGGTCAGCACGCCCGGAATCATCAGCGAGGCGATGAACATGGACAGCAGCGTGCGGCGCAGCGGCAGATCCGGCAGCCGGGCCAGAGCGAACGCCGCCATGGAGTCAATCAGTAGCACGATGGCTGTACCGGCTATCCCGACTGACAAGGAATTGATGATCCAGCGGAGAATAGGGGTGTTCATCAGCTCCCCACCCAGCCCCTGAGCGAAATTATCAAGCGTGGGCTTCTGCGGGAAGAAGTTCATCCGCCCGGAGAGGGCTTCGAAGTCATTCTTGAAGGCCGTGGACAGCATCCAGACCAGCGGCAGCAGCACGAACAGCGCAATCAGGACGGCCAGCACCAGCAGGCCCGTTTTTTTTGCTTTACCCATTTAGACGTTCTCCTTCCGGTTCGTAAGACGGAACTGTACGATTGACACCATCATGATCAGCAGCGCCATCAGAATCGCCATTGCGGAAGCCGAGCCAATGTCCTTGCGCGCAAATGCCTGGTCCAGTACATTGATCAGCAGCACCTTGGTGGTGTCTCCCGGCCCTCCGCGCGTCAGCAGGAACGGCTGGGCATAAATGTTGAAGGAAGCGATTGTCGAGGTAATCATCACGAACAGCATGACCGGCCGGATCGTAGGCAGTGTAATCGACACGAACCGGTTCCAGGCGCCTGCTCCATCAATGGCAGCCGCCTCGTAATACTCCTCCGGCACTTCATTGAGCGCATTCACAAAAATAATCATATTGAACCCGATCGTCCACCAGAGCGTGGTGAGCACCAGTGAAATCCAGACCCAGGGCGTGTCCGTCAGCCACGGGATAGCGGTCAGGCCCAGCTTTTGCAGCAGGCTGTTAATGAATCCGGCATTGGTATCGAACATCATCAGCCAGATCACGGCCATTACGGAGGCCGACAGTGCGTAAGGCAGGAAATAGAACGTCCGGAACAGCCCCCGGAGCTTCGCCGGCAGCGCATTAACCAGCATCGCCATCCCCAGCCCCGCAAGGATTAGCAACGGAACGGAATACAGGACAAACTGGAAGGTGGTCCACAGGCCGCGGAAGAAAATGCTGTTCTCATACGTTCCGGGGGTGAAAATCGTAATATAATTGCGCAGCCCCACAAAGGGATGCGTGTCAGACAGCAGCTCGAAGTCCTGCAGGCTGATCACAAAGCCGTACAGAATCGGAAACAGCAGAAACAGTCCGAAGGCTGCAAGATAGGGCAGGATGAACAGAAATGAGGTGAAGCGGGACGTCCATGTGCTTTTCAAAAGGGATTCCTCCATTTCCTCGTATAGGGAAAAGCGGGAAGCTGTGCAGCGCTCCCCGCTTTGCTTACCGAAATGAACCATTCATTTCGGGTGCTATTTCATCGCCTGACGGGATTTGGCTACAGCATCATCCATCGCCTGCTGGGGTGATTTTTTGCCGAGAATGGCATTGCTCAGCTCGCTCCATACCGGCTCGACAATCGTGCCCCAGTTCAGCACATTCGGTGCAAACTGTACGGAGGAGAAGCTCTGGGATACGGTGCTCTGGAACTCCATCGCCTTGAATTCCGCACTGTCCATCACGGTCTTGGAGGCGACCGCCTGACCGGATTCAGCCCAGTCCAGCGAGTTGCCGGAGACGTATTTCAGGAAATCCCCGATGCCGGCCAGCGTATTGCTGTCAGTGACAGCCTTAGGAACCACAAAACCGTGAGAGCCTGCATATATAGCCTGCTTCGCTTTGCCGATCTGCGGCATTACGGCTACGCCATAATTCAGTCCGGCTTCATCGAACTGTGATTTCATCCATGGGCCGTTGAACTGGATCGCGTTCTTTCCCTGTAAGAACAGGGTGTTCTCGCCGTCCTGTTGTACGTTGGCCGGGGAGATGCCCTTGTCGACCATATCGCGCAGCCACTGTACCATCTCAACCGCTTCAGGAGAATTGTAGGCTACATCCGTTCCGTTCCACAGCTCTCCGCCGTTCTGCCAGACGAGCGACGGGAAGATGAACTGCTGCGGCCAGAGGGTAGGGACTACATATCCGTATACGCCTTTGGCTTTGTCCGTCAGCTTCTCTGCGGCGGCGTCGAATTCGGCACGGTTTGCCGGAGGTGCGGTGATCCCTGCTTTCTCAAACAGATCCTTGTTGTAATACATCACGACCGGATGAATATCGAGCGGAATCGTGTACAGCTTGCTGTCGATGGTGGCATATTTAACCGGGGCTTCGGCAAAATCAGCCGGATTGATTCCGGCTGCCGCCGCCAGTTCATCGACAGGCTGGAGCTGGTCCTTGCTCTGATAGGTCGGCACCTGATCGACGTGCATGATCATCAGGTCCGGCCGTTCCTTGCCGGTGCTGAGCGCAACATCAAGCTGCTTGTAATACTCCCCATTCGGCTGGATCACAAAATTCACTTTGTATTGATCCTGGGAGCTGTTGTATTTATCCACGATTTTCTTCATGAACGGGCCATCCGAGCCGGAGAACGGTGACCAGAACAGAAGCTCTGTCTTCTTGCCGCCGCTGCTGCCACTGCTGTTGCTGCCCTGCGCTTCGGTGCCGCTGTTCCCGCCGCTTGCGGTATTGCCGCCGCTGCCGCTGTTCGCATTGTTTCCGCCGCAAGCGGTTACAACCATGGCCGACATCATGACCGTCATTAGGATAGATGCTGATTTTTGCATGGATCTTTTCATCTGTATACGCCCCTTTTACCGGTGATTCAAAGCTGGCTGCTCTTTGATATCTTTATGGTAACGCCACGGGGGAGCGCAAAAAATGTCCTCATTCTAGGATCAATGGACATATTTACAGATTGCCGGACAGAGGACAAAGGGTCTGACGGATGGCTCAATAGGGATGAGTCGGAATTAGGCGGCGGCACCGGCGCACACAAAAAAGCCGCTCCACCGGCATCTTCCGGGGAACAGCAAGTGAAGTACGGCCCCTCACGCTATCACGAAGGGTTCAATTCTCCTGAACAAAAAGCTCGCGCCGTTCACGTATTCTCTAAGGTAAGCCAGCGCATACGGCTGTTCTTCGCGCAAGCCGGGGAGCTCATCCGGATTAGAGATGTGATGGCTGTAATTACTGATCATGATCATGACAAAGAAGCATTCCAGCTTCCGTTCATAATCAGGTTCCAGCGCACGGACGCTGCTGTAGCCCCGAATCAGGCTCCTGCGCTGCTCCGCGGACAGCTCCAGCAGAGCCGCGGTCAGATCATAGAGGTAATAGCCGTAGCCGCAGCGGCCGAAATCAATTGCCCGGGGCTGACCCTCAGCGAATACCACGTTCCCAAAGTGCAGATCACCGTGAATCAGGCCATAGCTTCCGGGGGCCGGCGTCATAGCATTGAGTTCACTAGGGATTCTGGCGGCGGCAGCCTGATAGAGCTTCCACCCAGCTTCCGGGACCATAACCTCATGATGCTTCTCCAGCTTATCCCATTCCTTGCGGAAGCTGTCCGCTCCCCAAGCCGGCCGGGTGAACTCAGCGGAGGGTACAAACTGTTTGCCCGCTTCATGCATCCCAGCCAGCATCACCCCTACAGCGTAGAGCTGTTCATCTTGCAGATTGCCCGCTGAATGCTCCCCTTCGACCCAGCGCATCAGGGTAACATAGTTAAGCTGCTGCGCTTCACCGCCAGTTTCATTGCCAGCTTCATTGCCAGTCTCAAGGATATAACTGCCGCTTGAATCGGGCAGCCCCACAGGGACAACCAGCTCCGCTGCACCGCTGAGATGCCTAAGCCACTCCAGCTCCGACAGAATTTCTGCCCGGCTGCACCGTTCGTCATGAAGCCGCAGCAGCAGCTTCCCCGCAGTTTCCGTCTCTAGCTTGAAGGTAATGTTATCGGATTGTCCAATATATTCGATCTTCGTCCAATCTAATTCATACGCCTTGAGCGCCCGCAGTACTATATCCCTTGCTGCTGTTTCTAATTTCATCTTCCTGCCCCCTCATATGGATGTCTGCATTCATTATAGGGTTGGCGGAGGCGGCGGACATAGATAATAGACAGGTATAACCTGACTTTTGCACAAAAAGAAGAGGCTGCTCCAAGAGTCATGACGCGACTTCTTGGGACAGCCTCACTGTTTAGGGTGGATCAGCTTGAGTACTTGCGAGTGGAATGTACATAGTGCAATCGAAGCCAGCCCGGGGTGAACCCCATAAGCAGAAATGGCTACCTTATGTGCCTTTAAGACCTCTATCCTCTCTGCTTGTTTCCATACACAATCTTCTTGATGCTGTCGGCTGACAGGCAGAATTGCTCCGCCAGTTCGGTTACGCTTAGTCCGCTGGCATAATGCTCACGGATGGACTGGTTCCGGGCGCTTAAGTAGGATCTGCCGCCTGAATTCTCCCCCCACCGCTTGCGCTGTCCCTCGGACTTCGGGATATAGAGCATCCCGCCCTGCATATATTTCTGAATCTCCTGCAGCAGCTGCTGCGGCAATATCACATCTGCATTAATATATTTCATCTTGCTCCGCTCCTTTTAAGTTAGTTCAACTTATCAAGGCAGCAGAGTCTATCAGACAGGTATTCACAGAGGAACTGGGGAATCGTTACAGCGGAGTATAGCTATCCGCTCTGCACATTAACCGCTGTGTGTGGGTCCATAGACTCTGCGCAGAGCTGAGCATTAATCTTCTCATGAAGCGTCCTCCTTCCAGTATTATACTTACATATAGCATACCGGATGCCCCGGCTTCTGTGCAAATAGTGTACACAAGTGGAAACGGCCTTGCCGTCCTTTTAAAGGATGGCATTCGTTTCAGCGAGAAATAAAAAAAGGGGCCCCGCCAGCGTCCGGCGGGGCCAAAAGTTATATTAAAGGGGGGTATGTGAGTACTATACCCCCTCAAGCTTAAAAACAGATGAAGCCCAGGTAAAGATCTGCTGAAACCGGCTTAGATTTTGAATCTCTCTACCAGTTGCTGCATCTCCTTGGCACTCTGCGTATTCTCATCCGCCATGGTGGCTTCATGGAAGGTCTTCTCCACAATATCGGCCGTCTTCTCCGCAATATCCTGCACGCCGACAGCTCCCTCGTTCACAGTAGCCGCCACTTCATTGACAGCGATAGCGATGCTGGAGACGGTCTCGTTCAGATGATCGGCTGACTCCTCGAACTGGCTCATAAGCTCGTTAATCGTGGAAGCATCACTGTTATACTTATGGCCGACCTCGGTCAGGCGCTCATAATCGCCCAGCACATTGCGGTCAATGAACGTCAGCACGGCTTCAGAATGCTCCTTCATCTGCTCTACGGAGGAATAGACATTCTTAACCACCTCCTGAATGCCGGCCGCCGTCTCGGAGGACTTCTCGGCCAGCTTGCGGATCTCACCGGCGACCACGGCGAAGCCCCGGCCTGCCTCACCCGCACGTGCAGCTTCAATTGCTGCGTTCAGGGCCAGCAGATTGGTCTGGCTGGTAATCGAGAGAATCGTATCTGCCAGCACGTTGATCTCGTGGATCGCTCCCGATTGCTCGATAGCCTTCTGCATTTCACTGCGGACCGAGCTATAGATCTGCTTCGCGTTCCCGGTGGAGGTCACCGCATCATGCTGAAGGGCCAGGGCCCGCTCCGTAATCTGGCTGGATAAGCCGGAGCCTTCTTTTACCTTGCTGGTGATCATGCTGACAAAGTTCTGAACCTCGTGAATGGCCGCCGTCATCTCCTCAGTAGAAGCCGCTGTCTCCTCCATACCTGCCGACAACTGCTCGGTAGTGGCTGAGTTATCATGCGCATTCTCTCTGACTTCGTTCGACAGCTTCTCCAGCGTCTCGGCATTGTCCAGCACCTTGGAGGAGATGGCAATCAGACTGCCGGCCATCTCACGCAGCGCCGCGCGGGTATGGAACATTGCCTTGGCGATGGTTCCTGTCTCGTCTTTACTTTTAGTCAAATATTCATATTGATTATCATACTTGAGATCCAGCTCCGCCGTGCGGTTAACCAGCTCCGTGAGCTTGATAATCGGTGAGGAGATCCGGGTAGCCACTGTAGTCCCGATCAGCAGAGTGAGCAGCAGGCTTCCCAGGCCGAGCAGCATAATGAAATTCGTCATCTCGCTCACCGGCTGCAGCACCTCGTCCACATCTCCGGTCAGCACCAGAGTCCATTTCGTCTCCGGGAGCACGGTGTAGGCAGCTTTTTTCTTAGCCCCGTTGAAGGTATATTCCACAATGCCATCCGCAACGCTCTCCCCCGCCTTCACCCGCTCAACCACGGCTTTGATAGATTCGTTCTCCACCAGTGAACCTATTTTCTTCCCGTCGGGATGATACAGCGTATTCCCCGTTTCATCCACCAGGTAAGCATAAGAGGAAGGTGCACCCGCCACCTTGGCATCTGCCAGATAAGTCACCAGACTGTCCGCCCGGACTGCCGAAGCGACGAACCCGATCATATTCTCACCGCTCATCACCGGATGGACAAAAGCCAGAATATAAGCCCCTGTGGACTTGGATTTCAGCGTCTCGCTGATTACAGGCAACCCGGTCTTCAAGACATTCTTCGTATAATTTCTGTCGCTGAAGTTGGCGCCGACCAGCTTGGTATCGCTATCCGCCACCGCCGTTCCCTTCAGATCAACCACAAACATATGCTCCAGGTTGCCTGCATCCTTCACCAGACCCTGAAGCTTCACATTCACTTGATTCTGCAGGGGATTTCCGGCGCTGAGTCCGTTATTTCCTGCCTGCGTCAAAAGCTGTACAATCTCGCTATCCCCGGCTACCAGCTGCATACTACGCTTCTCTTTATCAATCATGGCGGCAATGGTCTGCGCTTTATTGGTGCTCATCTGTCCCATGGAAGATTCAGTAAGATTCATGATGGTTCCTGTAGATTTGGTGTACGTAAAAATCCCCATTAATGCTGTAGAAATAAGTGTAACGACAATCATCATAACCGATAGCTTCATACGAATCTTCATGATTTTCTACTTCCTTCCGCCCTTTTCTAATCCACTAATAAAGCGCACTTTGTTTTGAACTCGAAGCTAGGTCGTCACTGCGGTGAACATTTGGACTTTCGGCCGCTGTTGTCAACGGATTTCTCAGATTTAATCCGCTCTTCGTGGTAGAAATCCGTTGACAAAGGCGGACGCTATCACTCCTACAGTTCCAAATTTCCCCTCCGCTTCTTTTTGCTTTTCGTTTATTTCTTGAGTGCTGCTTATATAGCTTCCAAACCGCCAAAATGGTTACATTATTACAATAATTATCGGATTTTCCTCGAAAATAATGAATATTCCTTGTAGTATTTTCAGAAATAATATCGAATTTTGTCGAAACAAGGCATTAATTATACATTTTTATCCCACACACACTACAAAACCCGCTCTTCCTTTCTGCCACTGACAGCGGCATGATCAGGAAAAACGGGTTCATATAACGGGGGCTATTCTACATCGGGCTGCGGCTGTCTGCCGGGGCTGGGGCACCCGGCCGATCTGTCCGCTGATCAGCCACCTGCCGCCGTCTCACCCTGCTGCGGATGAACAAGCCGGAGCAGGCAGCCAGAATCTGCTGGAACAGCATACCGGAGATCACAGGCAGCGCCACGGCTGGCGGGAAGTAGCTCACAGCCAATACTGCGCCTGCACTGAGATTACGCATGCCGGAGTTGAACTGCACGGCCACGGAGCTCTCATGGTCATAATGGAGGCGGCGCGAGACGAATGCTCCAATAACATAGCCGAGCGCAACCGTAACGAAGGTAACCGCAATAATTAGAACGAGTTTGCCGTCCGGATGCTTCAGGTACCGGGCAATGCTGGCACCGTTGATTGACACCACCGTGAACAAGCCCACCTTGACGAACGGGGCCAGCGGCGGCCCGCAGGCAGCACTGATCTTGCCTTTGCTGAATTGATTCAGCAGCATTCCCGCTACGGAGGGGAGCACCACCATCCAGAGCAGGCCCCGCATCATCTCACCGGCGTCCATCTGTACGCTCGCCCCCATCAGGACATATAAGGTAGCTGGCACAATCAATGGCGATAACAGCGTATCAATCAGGATCAGCGCCAGCGTAAGCGCAATATTCCCGCCATGCATGGATACCCAGACTACACTGACCACCCCGGTTGGAATCGCGAACAGCAGCACATACCCTGTAACCGTATAAGGATCGCCCGGGAAGAACAGCATCGCGGCCAGCCAGCCGATCAGCGGCATTACAACGTGCAGGATAACCAGCAGAATAATCAGCTTCTGCGGCTTGACCAGCACGGCTAGCAGATCCCGGAAATTCGATTTCAAACTGCCGATCAGCGTCATACCGGCGAAGATCCAAGGCACCAGCCACGTTAACGGAAGCAGGGACACCTCATTGAGCACGCCAACTACGATGGCTGCGGGTGTTAGCAGCGGCATGATCCGCTCCAGCACACGGTTGGATGATATTAATCCGCGTCTTACTGCACCAAGCATGGTTCTCATCCCTCCATGTTAACTATGCCATCATACACCGCTGCACTGACTCTCTCTGCTGCCAGATCCGGTAAATGAGCTATACTCCTTGCGGGAACAAAGCGTCCAGCGCCGGGCAAGGCCGTTTCTCCAGATAGTCCGACAGCGGTGCCGGCATGTTGCTGTACAAGTCCTTCAGTGACGTTCCGTTATAGATATTGCCGATAATGACCGGGTGGCACAGCTCGGAGATCAGAATATCGCCGTTGCCGTGCAGATGAAGCTGCTTCATCCCTTCAATGCAATGCGGGAAATAGACGCCCGGCTGCTCCTCGAAGCCCATTGCGTCCATGAACCGGTCCATACAGGTGAAGTAGAGGGTGGTATCCTCCGGCTTCCGCGCAATCAGCTCATTGACGGCATTCTTCAGCTGTTCCCGGGCGGCAATCGCCTTCCAGCCGGTATGTCCCATGATAATACTATTCTGGATTTCATGCGTTCTTACGCCCATAGAATAGACATGCTCGCTGATTTCCTGCATATGATCCTGTGTTTCATTGAACAGCAGCGTCTCCAGGACGACATTCACGTTTGTTTTGGCGAACATGGTGATGTTCTCTCTGATTTTGTGATATACGCTGGTGTGAATGTTGTAATAACGCGAGAAGCCCTCGGCGGTGGTGAAGTTGAAAGAGATATGTATCGTGGTCAGACCTGCCTCGACCAGCTGTGCAATTCGCTCTTCATTCAGCAGGCTGCCGTTCGAGTTGAGCTGGGTCTGAATGCCCCGGGAGGTGCAATAGGCAACGATCTCCACACAATCCTGAAACTTCAGTGTAACCTCTCCGCCCGACAGACGCACACGCTTCAGATTAGGCAGCTCCTCCAGAATGCGGATGACCTCCTTACCGTCCAGTGTCTGACCATCGTTTCTATTATAAGCGCAGCAGTAATCACAGCGGAAATTGCAGTTCGAGGTCACGCCGACTTCCAGCCCTTCCAGCTCGTAAGTCATCGGCTTATCCAGTTCCAGTGCTTTATATTTCGTACTCATCTTCTATAGTCCTCCTTGGATGTTGGCACATTCGCAATAAAGTTAACTATAGAATTATACAGGTTAGCCCGCGAGGTTAATGTGACATTTGATATTTGTTCTTTGCAAAAAGACTGCTGCACGGTTTTAGGCTCACCATACAGCAGTCTTCATTAAGATAGATAGTACCTGCTACAGCTCGATAGCTTCGCCCATCCGGTTCAGCACCGGCTGGCCGATGATCCCCAGACGCCAGACCGCAATTCCCTTAAGGCCGTAACGCTTAGCCAGACCGATCTTAGCATTGACGGAGGCTTCGTTCTCACTGTAGACCGATATCCCGAGAATCAGCTTGTCCTTGCTGACCTGATCAAGCGCCAGCCGGATGCTCTCATCGACCTTATTCATCGGCTCCGGCCCGGTCTCCCCTTCATAGGCATAAGCCATGATAACCAGATCGTCCGCAAGTGTCCCCAGCGTCTTGTAGTCATACCCCTTGTAGGAGCTGTTCAGCGGATGCAGAATGACGGTCAGCTTGAGGCTGGCGGCACGGGCGGCTGTGGAGAGATTTTTGACAAAAGCGTTATATTGGCTCTGCACCAGCGCCTTATCCCCGGTCAGTCCCAGTCCTTCCAGATCCAGTCCGATACCCTTGAATCCCTTGCTGGAAGCAAGTTCAACAATACTGGCGATCGTCTGCTGCTTGAGCTGCGTATCCTCCAGATTCTTGCTCAGCTCCAGCGACGAGTCACTCGAATAGACCATCAGGTAGGGTGCCGTCCCACCCGCTGCGGCATTCTGCACAATCGATTCCGGCGTAACCTCGCCTGCCGCCTCCGGCCACCAGAAATCCTTGCCCGTGGTGGTGAACTGGCCGTCCTTGTCAATCCGCGCCCAGCCAAAAGCAACCGCATCAAAGCTCGGAATCAGCGAGACCTCACTGTACGCCTTCTGTGCGTAAAAGCCTAAGGTGTACATGTCCCGCTTCGGGGAGGTGATGGACACGGTCTTGGACGCCTGATCCCAGGAGGCTGCCGCCCCGAACTGCTGGCTGAAGAATTTGAGCGGCAGCATCGTCGTTCCGCGGATATCCTGCGGCGCTGCCGCAAGCTTCACCACTGTCCCGTTCACGACTGCATCTTTGCTGCCGAGTGTCAGGACCACTACGGTTGGAGCAGCGCCAGCTGCGTCCTTCCGGGTGGCCGTGATTTTGCGGGCCTTCTGATTCCATTCCACCTGAATTCCCAGGGCTTCTGAGATGGCGCGGAAAGGCACCATAGTCGTTCCATTCATCATCACCGGCTCTACCGGGAACGGCAGCGGATAACCGTCCAGCATAATACTCACACCCGCAGGCGCCGCATGGACCGCACTTGCCGGGAGTGCCGTAAGGCTGCCTAGTGAGATCGCTGCGCATAATACTATTTTGGCCAAATGCTTCTTCATATGAATAAGTTCCCCATTCTCTTAGATAGATTGTGAATCTCTCAACCTTACATTCCCTACTATTCTAGCAAACTAGATAAATATAGCAAATGAAGAGATTGTAACCATTGCAGATTCACCTGTCCGGGGTTCCCCTTACACCTACATAAATACGCTCAAAAAGACACCGACCGCCCGTTCAGCGTCCACATCTACAGCCACTTCAATGAATTCGCCTTCTTTGGGCTGTGCCCGTAAATCTGCTACGACCATACCGGAGGTGAACACTCCCTGATGCTCTACACGGACCTTCATCCGGCGGCAGGTTACGAGATCCGGCTGCAAGGCGGCCATCAGGGCCAGCGGATCATGCAGCGGAGCGCTGTTAATGAGATAGTTCGCCTCGCGGTAAAATTTAAAATAATACGCCAGCGACTCTTCCATGAAGTCGATAACCGCCTTATTCTCTTCCCGTCCATGCCGCTTCAGCAGCTCAACATGCTCAGATGTAATCCGCGTCTGGAGTGTCACATCCAGTCCGATCATCATTACAGGCAGCCCGGAAGTAAACACGCGGTCAGCCGCTTCCGGGTCGCCCCACAGATTGGCCTCGGCTACCGGCGTAACGTTGCCCGGCTTAAAGACCGTACCGCCCATAACCACTACCTTCTTCAGCTTAGAGGTCAGCTGCGGGTCCAGATCCAGGGCCAGCGACAGGTTCGTCAGCCGTCCGAGCGTCACCAGGACCAGCTCTCCCAGATGCTCATCCGCCATCCGCGTGATGAACTCCGCTGCCGTCTCTTGTACCGGCACCTGCCGGGAGGGCGGCAGCTGAACGCCGCCAATGCCGTTCTCCCCGTGAACATGGGTGGAGAAGCCGGTTAGCTCGCGCACCAGCGCCCGGGAAGCCCCGAGCGCTACCGGGATTTCATAGCCCGGAGCCGCAAGCTCAAGTAGCCGCAGCGTGTTATCCGCCGCCTGCTGCACATCAATGTTGCCGAACACCGTCGTAATCCCCTCAACCACTACCCCCGGCGCCCGGAGCGCATACAATATCGCCAGTGCATCGTCTATTCCTGTGTCACAATCGATGATGATTCTAGTTGTACTGTTACTCATCTCTATCTCTCCACTCCCTATATTCACTTTGCTCTCTCGGCTTATTCGCACTGCTCATCTTAACATGGGGTTACCTGTTGCTCAATATGGTTTGCACACAAGCAGAAACGGCTACGCCATCCTTAAGAGGACGGTATCCGTTTCAGCGAGAATTAGAAGGATAATGTATCGTGTGAAACATATAAATTCTTATATTTAAACAAAGAATCCGCCAGCCTCATCAGGCGACGGATTCTTCATTACAGATTATCGGGTTACATAAGCGGCCGCAGCCTTCACGAACCGCTCCAGCGCTTCAGCCAGCACGGAGCGCGGACAAGCGAGGTTGATGCGCAGATGTCCTTGGCCTTCCGGTCCGAAGACGGAGCCTTCGTTGAACGCTACCTTGGCCTCACGGTACATTAGCTGCTTGAGCCCGTCCGCATCAAGTCCGAGGGCACGGCAGTCGATCCACAGCAGATAGGTGGCCTCCGGCTGCATCGGCTTCACCTGCGGGAGATGCTCCGCGAGATAGCTGATGGCATATTCCGCATTGCCGTTAATGTGCAGGATCAGCTCATCCAGCCATTCTCCGCCTTCATTATAGGCAGCCTCTACCGCCTCCGGTGAGAAGAAGGCCGACATATGCAGGCTGAGCGTCTTCATCTTATAATCGAACTTCCGCTTCAGCTCCGGGTTGGAGGTGACAATATACGAGGTCTGGAGCCCCGGCAGATTGAAGGTTTTGGTCGCCGCCAGTGTGGTCAGCGTAATGTCCGACAGCTCCGGGGACAGGGACGCGAACGGAATATGCTTGTGTCCGGGCATGATCATATCGCAATGAATCTCATCCGAGATCACCGTTACCCCGTAGCGCAGGCATAGCTCGCCCAGGCGCAGCAATTCCTCCCGTTCCCATACTCTGCCGCCCGGATTATGCGGATTACACAGCAGCAGCAGCTTCGCGCCACCGGCCATCAGCTCTTCCAGCTGGACATAATCCATGACATAACGGCCTGCTTCCAGCTTCAGCGGATTCACCGCCACCTTGCGGTCATTCATCTGGATGACATCATAAAAAGGATAGTAGACCGGCGATTGCAGAATCACCTGATCTCCCGGCTTGCTGTACAGCTCCACAGACAGGCTGAGTGAGGTAACGATCCCCGGAGAATCCGAGATCCACTCCTCCTGAATCTCCCAGTCATGGCGTCTGCGGTACCAGCCGGTAATCGCCGCTTTGTAGGAGTCACCCGTCACGCTATAGCCATATACGCCTGCCTGTACACGGCGAAGAATCGCTTCCTGTACCGCAGGAGGGCTTGCAAAGTCCATATCCGCTACCCACAGCGGAAGAATCTCCTTGTCTCCGAACAGCTTCTCCGATTGGTCCCATTTGTAGGAACGGGTATTGCGGCGGTCAATGATACGGTTAAAATCGTACTTCAACTAAAATCACCCATCCTTTCTGCTTGTCCGTATATTGTACCATGGGCAGAGACATCCGGCATCCTGATTCCAGACGCCCGCCTGCTTCAGCTTCCCTTACGCAGCCGTTCCAGAGACTGGCCCAGCCGGACCTCCTCCAGCGGCTTCAGCACATAATCCACTATGTCCTGGTCGAAGGCCCACAGGGCATGCTGCTTCGTCTCTGTGACCACCACAATCTGAATATCCGGCAGCTTTTTCTTCACGAGCTCGGCTACTACGACTCCTTGGTGACCGGGCAGCTGAAGATCCAGAAACAGCACGTCGGGCTGCAACAGAACAATCCGGTCCACAACATTCTCGGGATAAGCAGACATACCGATCACATTTACCTTGCCTGTATGCTGAAGCATCGATGACAGCTTATAGAGATCCTTCTGATTCACATCCAGCAAATAGGCCTTAATCACCCGGGCTCCTCCTCCTTCCATAGGGATGCATTACGATTATCAAGCAGCTTATACATTCTATATTCAAGTGGAAACGGCTTTGCCGTCCTTGTAAAGGACGGTACCGTTTCAGCGAGAAATAGAAGGATAAGTTATCGTGTGAAACCTATAAGTTCTTATATTTTTAAAAAAAGTGCTGTCCCCGCGTTTGCCAAGAAACGCCTGAGGACAGCCCTAGTCGGTATTATATTGCAGCCTCAAGTGTAAGCTGCTTCTGGTAATGCTTTTAGTTGAAGGAAGCTGGCAGCAGGCTGCGCAGATCCTCCATATTCACAATCAAATGAATGTTATTCATCGTCCGCAGGGAACCGGAGATGATACCCGCCAGCTCGCCGTGCGTATCCAGCAGAGGCCCCCCGGACATTCCGCTTGCCACCTGGGCCGAGGTTAGAATCCGGCTTCGGCCGTTAATGTCGGCTGCCGGAGTGTTGACGATCCCCTCCGTGATGATCGCTGTATTCTTGAGCGGATAGCCCAGGGCATACACCGCTTCACCATGTCTCAGCTTATCCTTGCGTAGCGGCAGATAAGCATAGGTATTATCCTTTTGCTTCATCGCAGCAGGACTTGGCAATTCAAGGATGGCCACATCCTTCAGCTCGTCGGACTTCGTGACTTTAATCGGACTAATCACCGTCCCATCCGCCATGACTCCTTCAATGCGCTGTGCGTTTTTGACCACATGATACGCCGTTGCTGCGGTACCGGCCGGAGACAGGATTATTCCTGTTCCGGTGGAGCTTGCAGTACCGTCGCTTTTCAGCACACGCAGATAAAAGATCGCCTTACCCGCTATTCCATAGCTTTGTTCAGCGTTATACGCCTCAGGTGTATCCGCACTGGTGGTGTCCGAATAGAAAAGTATCGCCGAGATCAATGAGAGGACCAGGCTTACGGCAAGCAGCTTTGTTTTCATCCGCCGAGCTCCTTCACTTATGAATTTCTGTTATTTCACAACCGACATGATGTCTTTGTAAGCCCAGTGGGTAGCCGGAAGATCCTTGAACTGTACAGCGGTTACCGTCAGCTTCTTCGTGCCGGCAATCCGGTTGATCAGCACTACGGCCTGCGCACGGGTAACCGGTGTTCCCGGCTTGAAGGTTCCGTCAGGGAAGCCTTGAACGTATCCTGCCTGCGACAGGGCATTCACGTACTTCTCTGCCCAGTGGCCCTGCAGATCCTTCTGCTTGGTCACGCCGTTCTGAGTTACATCGAGCTTCAGCACGGTTGTCATGATTTTGGAGAATTCCGCACGGGTCAAGCCCTTGGTTCCGCCGAATCCGCCATCCGGGAAGCCTTCAATAATGCCGGCCGATGCGAAGAATCCGGTCAAGCCTTCATTCTCGGCATTGACATCCTTGAACAGGTTACCTACATTTACTTCTTCCATATCAAGCAGCGGTGCAAGGGACTGAATCAGCTCATACCGGGTAATGGCAGCGTTCGGCATGAACAGGCCGTTCGGATAGGCTGCCATATACTTGATCTCGCCGCTGTTACTCTTCAAGCTGTACTTTGCATTCTCTACCACATACTCAATGGTAATAACTTTATCATCTTTGTCCGTAATCGCTTTGATCGTCATACTCTTGGTAATCAGCAGCTCACCAGTGTATTTCGTGCTCTTGGTAGTCGGAATGCTGCCGTCCGTTGTGTAATAGATCGTCTGCCCTTCTGGAGCCGTCAGTGCAAGCTTGCTGTTCTTAGCAACCTTGACTGGAGCTTCGCTGTCACCCGTTACTGTTGATGTTCCGGCAACCGCAGTAATCGCGGGAGCTGCCGGTGCAGGTGTCGGGCTTGGAAGCGGAGCTGCCGGACCAGGGCCACCGCCTCCATTGCCGGTACCAGGGTTTGGATTAGGGCTCGGATTAGGGACTACAAGCGTCCAGGTCCAGGCTGCAACCGGGCTGTACTCTTTGCCGGAAGTAATGGTAACGGCTTTAACCGTTGTTGTGCTGTTCAGAGCGATGGGGCCGCTGTACACCCGGGAAGACTCTGTAGGTGTCGTACCGTCGAGTGTATAGTAGATGCTTCCTCCCTGCTCACCTGTTGCCAGCTCCACCTTCACTTCAGTGGTGAAATTCTTATCTGCAGGAGTTGCAGTTGGCGCAACTGCTGCGCTCGGATACTGGAGAGCTGCTGTATTAATAGCAATACTTCTGCTCTGTCCTCCAGCGGTTGCCTTCAGCACTGCACTGCCGCCTGATATCAGGCTGCCGGTTGTACCGTTCACTACAGCCTTGGACGGATCAGCGCTCCAGGAGAGTGCTCCGCCGCTGCTCATGTGGAATGCCGAACCCACGCGGTTAATCAGATCCTGCGGGTCCAGGATAACAGCGGCTGAAGCCAGAGTCCCTTCGTCTGTTCCGTTAAAGGCTGCAAGCACTGGATAGAAGGTGTTCTGGGCTGTCCAGACTCCGGCATCCAGGCCTGCGGGCAGATTCGCAGTGGTAAGCTCTGCACCCGGCAGCCCCATGGCACTGCTGTTATTGCCGGCCACTGCCTGACCATCCAAATTGTAATAGGCAATATTGTTCTTCAGCATTTGTCTGTTGAACAAGGAGCCGCTGATCGTGGCATGCTCAGACTTCTGTCCGGCAATTCCTCCGAAGAAGGCCTGCAGCGGTTGAATCTTGCCCTTCACTCCAGCCTTTACTTCTCCGGTATTCAGGGAAGAAGTAATGGAGCCGCTCTCTGCCAGACCGGCAATTCCGCCAGCCCAAGCAGTAGACATGCCTTCGGCGAGAACCGTGGCGGCAGAATAGCTGTTCTTGATCTCTCCAGCATTCAGGCCGCTGATCCCGCCAGCGATTGCCTGAGCCGAAGCTACACGGATATCGCCATAGACAAGCGATTCAGTGATGGAGCCTTCCGCACTGTTCTCACCGGCAATTCCGCCTGCGGCCAGTACAGATGAACCATCAATGCTACCCTTCGATACAGCTTGGTGAATCACACCAGCGTTGCTTCCGGCAATGCCGCCAATCCGGCCCGCTCCGGCAAGCTTCACTCCTTCATTTGTGACCTTCTCCAGAGTTCCCTGATTCACGCCTATAGCCCCGCCTGCGGCAGCACTGCCAGCCACGGAACCGCTGACCTTCACATTCTGGATAACTGCACCTGTGTGGTTGATCCCGGCAGCAATACCTGTATTCACTGCGCCGGAGAGCTCTGCTCCGGTAAAGTTCACATTCAGGAGCTGTCCACGGTTATCCTTGATAAATCCGGCTGTCTGCTGGCCGGAGGCTTTCAGAGAAAGTCCGTTTAGCGTATGGCCTTGGCCGTTAAACACTCCCGTGAAGCTGTCGAATGCCGTCCAGTAGCGTCCGGCAAGATCGATATCTGCCCCAAGCAGGATCGTTGCCAGCTCCGGCTTGTTCTCTGCCGTTCTGTTGAACAGCTTGTAATAATTCAGTCCAGTCTCGTTATAGAACATAACTGCCCCTGCAAGCTGCAGCGGAGTCTGCACTGTAATGGCACCGTCCGTCAGGTCATTCAGGAAGGTAGTGTCATAATCGATACTCCATAGTCCTGAAGCCAGCGGATCAACAGCTGCTGTATTTACGGCAGCTGCGGCTGCACCTGTGTTGCGGCCTACAGCGGACAGTGTGCCTGTGTAGGATGAACTAATAATTTTGCCGTCCCGGAAGTTATAGCCGACCAGTGCACCCTTGGAGACATTGTCCCCCGCAACCGCAACGTTAATCTGCGGCACATTCGCGTACACACTAGTAAGCGCACCGTCATTATATCCGGCGAAGCCGCCGTTGTAGGAACGGGTCGAGGACTTCACTCCGACAGTAGCAATCTTGCTCTGCAAAGCATAAGACTTGCTGATGCTGCCGCTTCTCTCCACGGAGGCTGCGAAACCGCCGCTGCGTGTGTCGAAGCCGGTATTGCTGATGTCACCGGAGGCATAGGAATCTGTGATCGAGTAATGATCTACAGATCCGGCGAAGCCGCCGACATAAGAGCCTAATCTGCCGCTGACAGTCAGCTTGCCTGTAGCATAAGACTTCTGAATTTGTCCGGCAAGCGTGCCGTTCTCACCCAGCAGTCCGGCGAAGCCGCCTGCATACATCGTATTATCCTGATTCGTATCTGTAATGACTACCGGAATATCCGTATGGCTATTCGTAATCAGGATATGATCGGCCATTCCGATGACCCCGCCGACGCGTGTATTCGGCACCGATTCACCCAGGGTAACCGCCAATCCGATAGTGATAGACTGGCCGGAGCCGGAGATTACCTTACTGTAATGAATCTCGCCGCCGTCTCCCCAGCCGACAAGCCCGCCGGCATTGATCACTCTGCTGTTATCTGCGTTCACACCGCTTCTGACAATAGTGTCCACAATGATACCATTGCTGTACCCGGCAACTCCGCCTGCACTCACAGTATTGCCGCCGGTTACCTTCAGACCGGAGGCAACCTCGGAGCTATAGATGGAAGCATCCGTATTCTTGCCTGTCAGACCGCCCGCATAGAGGTCAGCAAGATAGTCTGTTCCGGTGACTGTGATCTGTCCATCATGAACCTTAGCGATGTAGATCCCCTTATACAGCGGATATGCCTTGCCAAAATCAAAGCCTTGATTGATATTGTCCGCTGAGATCGTTCCGGCGATCCCGCCGACAGTGACCTCACCGCTCTTCGCCGCAGCTTGAAGCTCAGGTGACGAATCTGCGTTGTAGATGATGGAGTTATCACTCTCTCCCACGATACCTCCGGCAGTGATCACTTCACCGGCGGCCTGCAAAGAAGCCTTGAACTTGGCGTCATTGATTGCCGTCCGGGAAGCCGATCCGGCAATCCCGCCTAGCACAGCCTTCAAGCTGTCGCTGGTCGTAGCCAGCTTCACGCCTGACACTGCTGCATGTTCAACATCGAAGCTGCTGCTGTTATCCACAGAACGGGCCAGCATTCCGCCGAGTCTGCCTTCCTTCGCGCCCACAACACCGCCAGCCGTACCATTAGCTGTCAGCTGCACACCGCTGCCGGAGCCGGTTACTGTTACATTGCGGATGCTGTTCCCCTGATCGGATTGACCGATCATACCGCCAAGGATAGAGCCAAGGCCCCGTGCTTCCAGCGTACCGTCTGCAAAGCTCACGGTCAGCCCTTCAGCTTGACCGCCCTGGTAATGTCCAACCAGTCCGCCAACCGTGGCTTCCATTCCCGTGGAGGAAATCCGGTATCTGGAATTCACTTCAAGGGTCAGACCTGTCACATTTCCATTCTGAACCCCGATAATTCCGCCGATAACCGCATGGTCAGCTGCGCTGCCGATGCTGCCGTCCTTATCGTGGATGACATAAGTGTCAGCTGTAATATCCGCTGTGTTGTCTCCGATCAGACCGCCGGCGATGCCGCCTTCAGCTACTGTCTCAATCCGGCTTCCGCCGTCCAGCGTAAGCTGCAGACCGGCAACACTGCCTGAGTTCTGGCCGATGATGCCGCCGACAACCCCGCCGCTGACCTTCACTCCGTCAAGCAGCTTAAGGTCCACATTCTTGACTGTACCCAGGTTCGTCCCGGCCAGTACACCGGTGTAGCCGTTGCCGGCAACCGTGAGCGGCTCAAGATTCATGTTCTGCACTGTAGCATCCGCTCCAATGATTCCGAACAGCCCGGAATGCGTATATACCGGCTGCAGGGTCAGGCCGTCAATTAGCAGGCTTTTCCCGTCGAACGTTCCTTCAAACGGACTAGCTTCCTTATCGCCGATAGGCACCCATTGCTTGGATTGGATATGAATCGGATTCATGACGGTCACCGTTCTGTCCTTAAAGCCGAATTGCTCCACACCGGCAATGGTGCCGTTGACAATTCCCGCCAGACCGGCAAGCTCAGCCTCCGAGGTGATCTCGAAGCCGATTGCATCCTTATCCTTCGTGTACCAGTTGATATTGGCATTTACGTTATTGCCGTTGTCTCCGCCACCGGTATTGGCAGTGCGGTTGACTTCAGGATAACGGTAGGCTGCGCTCAGCGAGCCGTATTTCCAGGCTCCCTCAAAGTCCCAGCCCGACAAGCCCGGGAATACTGTTCTGTCCTTCAATGTCTCCGACAGAATCGTGGTCAGCCGGACATGCACATTCAGCCAGCGGTGATTGCCCTCTGCGAAATCAGGCAGGTCGCGGTTGATATTCAGTCCTTCGTCTTTAATATAGTAAGACTTGTAGAGCAGTTCTTTACTTGCATTATCGTAACGTCCGGCGAAGCCGCCGGCATAAGCAGTCTTATCAGCTGCTACATTAACCTCTGCCGCAGAGTAAACATTGCTTATTTTACCGTTAGTAATTCGGCCAACGAAGCCGCCTGCGTAAGAATTGTTGTTCGCAGCGTTAACACTTTTCGCCACATAGGAATTCTTAACCGTTCCGCCGGACAGTTCGCCGATCAGACCGCCGACAATGGTATAGACTTTGTTCGCCGTAACCTTGGAAACGGAGTAGGATTGCTCCACTGTACCGGCTGTATTTCTGCCGATCAGCCCGCCCAGGTAAACTGAACCGCCTGATGTTCCTTGGGCATTGCCAGTAACATCAATATCTACATAAGAACCAATGACTGCACCGGCATTGCTGCCTGCCAAGCCGCCGGCATGCGTACCTGTACCCTCAATCGTCAGATTCGCATTGGAATACGTGTAGTAGAGTGTTCCTGATGCTGTATTCACACCTGCCAGACCGCCGATGATAGAGGAATTGCCTCTGGAGATCACCGAAATTTTATCGGTAATGCTGTTATTGGCAATCAGCGTACGGTTCTCGCCGGCCATACCGCCCACAATGGCATTTGCGGAGGTAGCTGAGACCGTACCCAGTGTACGGGTATTCTGAATCGTGCTGACTGAGGTCACAGAATTCAGCACCGGATCAATACTTTGGGCTGCATTGAGGCCCACAATGCCTCCGACATAAGAGGACACTGCTCCGTTGTTAGCCTTCAAATTCAGACCGCTGATATATGTGTCTACAATAATGCCTGTAGCACTGCCGTGGTTATATCCGGCCACCCCGCCTGCAGTAGCGCGCGGCGCGTTAATGGTCAGACTCACCGCTGATCCTGCCAGACGTTCCAGCCTGGAGGACTCATTGTAGCCTACAATACCGCCAATATAGGCATCTGCAGCCGCTGGCCCTGCCAGAATCAGCATATTCTCCACATTGACCTTTTTGCTGTCACTGCTGATGCTACTGTTCGTAAGGGTACCTGCCAAGCCGCCGACAGACGGCTTCGCCGCTTGCGCCTGGATGAGCATCAAGGCGCCATCTTCAGCGTTGACTTCCGGCATTGTAATATCTGTCGTTGTAGCCGCTCCAACGATCGCTCCCGCTTTAGCATCAGTTGCTGTCAGGGTAATCATCGGGTCAGACCCGGGAACATTCAGAACAGCAGAAGTAATTCCTGCACGTGCAGCAGGAGTCTCTGTCCCTTCCGAATGTGCAGCGATTCCGCCCGCTTCCGCACGGACACCGCTGGCTGCAATCGACAACTGAGTCACTGTAGCGTTAACCAGCTGTCCGGCATTGAAGCCGGTATTCCCGCCAAGCTGGTTATCCGCACCACTTGCAGTGATAACTACATTCTCTGCATGATTGTAAGGAGTGGCTGCGGCCGAATGGTTCTCGCCGAACATACCGCCGGCTTTTACCGAAGCGCCTGTAGCCTTAATCTCAATACGATTCGTGTGCCCGTTGAACTGGGCAGCCGAGTTATGCCCTGCGCCGCCGCCGAAGCTTACCTTGTCGGCCTTCAGCTCTGTAACGATATCCTGGACATCTACAGGCACAGCTACAGTACCGATTACCGCCTCGGACGTCAGCTTGCCTGCTGCCCCGCCGATTGTATACACGCTGGTTCCGGCTTCATTCAGGAAGCTGATCCGTGCAGCCTTGCCGCCGGTCAGCGTCAAAGCTTTGGTATTCACGCCTACGAGTCCGCCAAACGTGACATTATACTGTCCGTCTGCCGCCCCCGCTACCGCAGCCTGGAGCACCAAGGTGCTGTAGCCTGCCGAAGCAGCATCCCCGGCAGTAACTCCGCTTACCGTTCCCTGTGCATTACCGGCAATCCCGCCGACAACGCCGCCAGCCGAAGTCACTTGAAGCGTTGCATATTTAATAGAAGAATTAGTCACGGTTCCTTCCAGATAACCGGCGATTCCGCCGATGGTACCATCGGAAGTGATATTCAGATGACCCGCTGTAGTCTTGCCGGTTACTGCCGATGCAATGGTTCCGCCGATTTCGTAACCGACGGTACCGCCGGTATATACATCCGTAGTACCTTTAACCTTCAGTTCGCCTGTGGAAGAGGTCTGGGTGATGTTCCCGCCTGCATCATAACCGGCAATCCCGCCGGTGTAGACTCCTGTGACGCCGTTAACTGAGATCAGCTTGCTATTCTGGAATACTCCAGCCGTAGCATTGCTGGTCACCAGCCCGCCTGCGGCATATCCGACGAATCCGCCGGTAGCTACATTCTCTGAGCCTGATGCTGTAATCTCCTGTGTATTCACATAAGGATGCGTCCAAGTGAATGTGCTTCCGGTATATCCGGCAAACCCTCCCGTATATACGTTCTTGCCGCCGTTATTGGTAACCGGCGCTGTGTTCACAAACGTAATGGAAACCTCACGGCTGGCTACTGTGCCTGTCGCGCCAACCAGCGCACCGGCCGCCGAGTTCACCGCCGCTGCTGCATTAACGGTAATTGCACCGTTATTGGTAGTCATGTTGGAGAACACGACGGTGTTGTCTACTTTACCGACAATCCCGCCTGCCGCAACCTGACTTCCGCCATCAATGGTGACAGGAGCCGTATTAATGATTGGCGTATCTTCGTCATTTAGACTAAGCGGTCCTGTGGTATGACCTGCAATCCCGCCTGCGGTAAGCACGGAGCTATCCGTCCCTTGGGCAAGAACCGATCCATTATTGACCACTTTTTTGATGATAATGCCTCTGGAATCGCCATAGCCCAACATTCCGCCAACATCGGCTGAACCAAACGCTGACACCGCTGCGTTATTGACAGAGTTCGAGATCATCCCTTCGCCCATCCCGACAATACCGCCCGCGTAGGAGTGGTACGGAGAAGCGTCCGTGGTGATATTGATCTGGTTGGTTATGTCAAACACAATGCTGCTGCCGCTCATTTTACCTACGGCAGAGCCGGCATAGACATCATAGGTTACTCCGGTCACAGAGATGGTGCCTGATTCAAAAATCAGGCCGCCTACTGTACCGCCTACCATGTTCCCTACCAAGCCTTGGTAAGAACGGTTCGAAACTACATTCAAACCGTTAATCTTCTTGATTAATCCGCCTTCCGTGATTAATGTTCCCCGGAAAGGATGCTCGGCTGTACCGATTGGCACCCACTGGTAAGCGGAGAGATCCAGGTTGTCGGTAATCTCCATAATTTTACCGCTTAGACCGTTTACGGTACCTTCATTGACGAGCTTGGCTACACCTGCCAGCTCTGCAGCAGTCTTTATTTTGAAGGTATCATTCGTTGGCACGTACCACTCGGTCCTAGCCGCGCTGTCCCAGGTCTGCGGATCAGCCTTGGCCATGATGCCTCCGGCAACTGCGGCAACGACAACTACCGCCAGTGCTATTAGATAACCTATCCATGATTTTCGCTTCAAAGCCATATTGACACCACCTGAATAGTATTGTGACTTAAGGATTTCCCAGAGAAGTGTGCCCGCCCGCTTGCGAGCGAACGGGCACATCCTTGTTATTGCTTGGCTGTAATGAACTGATCAAGCCGGATGGCAATGGCTGCCGCCTGTTCACGCGTAAGCGGACTTGACGGGTTCACCTGGTTGCCTTCCCCGAGAATAATGCCGTTCTTAATGCTCATTGCCACGGCTTGTCTTGCCCATGCCGGAACCTTGCCCTTGTCAGTGAAGCCGCTGAGGATCGAAGTGACTTCGGCCTCGCTGAGTTCACTGCCCGGATTGACCTGATTCAGCAATCTGCCGAGCATCGTCATTGCTTCAACTCTTGTCAGCGTATCCTTAGGCGCATATTTGCCGCCTTCAAGTCCGGTAACAATACCCAGTTCTGTGGCAATGGAGACGCTGCGGTTATACCAGCTGCTGGCGCTGACATCACTGAAGCCTGCCGAAGCTGCCTGCTTGTTCATGAGACCTGCAACGCGCAGCAGAATGGTTGGATATTCTGCCCGGGTCACTTTGCCTGCCGGATCGAACAGTTCCGCAGATTTCCCTAGCACGAACAGCTTGGAAGAAGCAGCAACGATACCTTCCTTACCCCAGCCTGAAGGCATGTCCTTGAAGGCCTTCTGGTTGCGGATGAAGAAAAGGCTGCCTTCGCCGGTCAGCTGTACATTCACGGCGGTGCCGCTTGCGTCCAGCTTCCACGGTACCGTTGTCCAGTTGCCGTCTTTATCCTTAAGCACCATAGCCGTAATTTCCTTGGCCGCAAGCGGCGCAGGTATCGCGATCTTGGCTGCAAGCGCCGGTGTCCAGCTGCTCTTCGGCAGATTAACGTTCACCGTTACACCTTGGCCTGCCGCCATCAGCGTGAAGCCTTGCTGATCGGCAATAGCCTTCATCGCCTGCTGGTCAGCCGTGCTATTACCGCCAATGCCGATAGTAAGTCCGGCGGTTACACCTGCAAGATTCTCAGGAGCAATGACCAGTTGGCCCATAGGAACTTCAATCACAATCTTCTTCTTCGCAGTCAGCTGCTGCTGAACCACACTCTGGTCTACACGGATACTGAATGCTTTGGCATTCGGATCGGTGGAGCTTACTGTGAGGTCACTGCCTGCTACAGCTTCTTTATCCGTAATCCGGACGATAGCTGTAAGTCCATCCCACTCCGCTGTTACGGCCTGGCCGTTGACGGTAATCTGGGCTGCCTGTTCCGGTGCTTGTTCTTCAACAACTCCCGGTACGGCACCTCCGCCGCCACCGCCAGCGCCACCACCACCGCCTGAACCGCTGCTGGTCCAGACCGATGCTGCTACAGTGCCGGAAGCTTTAACCAGCTTGTCCACTGAGGTACGCTTAGCCAGCACAATGGTAGCACCCGGATGAGCGGATACGATACCATCGAGCGGAAGCAGACTCCATGAGCTTACATTATCTTTATACTTCAGTACTTCAGGACTTGACGAGAAGACCTTGTAAGCGATCTGCTGTCCAGTCATATCTCCGGCGGCAGTCACTGTGATCTTCGTGTGGTTGCTGTCTCCGCTGATTGGAGAGGATACGGCTTGCACAGTACCCAATTCATTCGAATCCGGAACAGCTACGGTTGCCGCAAGCATGCCCTTAAGCGTTACACCCTCGGACACCTTATACTCTGCCTCAATCAGACTGGAGCCGGTAGTAAGTGCCGTGACATTGCCTTTGGCTGACAGGGATACCGCATCACCTACAGCAACTTGATAAGTCAGGTTATCCAGATCCTTACCGGTTACCGGCTCTTCCTTGAATTTCGGCTTGCCATTGTCATCCTTGCCATCCGAGACCTTGAGATAAGCCTGGATCTTGTCCATATCTCCTGGCTCAAGATTCTTAGCCGATCTCTTGAGAACAAGAGCAACCGGTACTTTGAAGCCGGCATTCGTAATATCCACAACCGCTGTGTTCTGATTGCCCGCTTCGTCCTTAGCCACAATGCTGAGGGCTACGGAAGGGTCAGCCGAGTTAATCTTCACAGTTCCGTTGAAATCACCGTTTAACGAGTCCACGGTAAGCGGAGCAGAAATCTCAACATCCTTGGATTTCCCGTCCGGCTGTAACTGGCTCACAGTATACACTGCGCTCAGCTTGGTTCCTGTAGTCGTAGTTCCTGCTACACGAATCTCACCATTCGCCGTCCGTTCACCCGTTACCGGCTCTGTGAGATACAGCACCGGTGCGATTGTATCTACCGTCAGATACAGCATGGTTACTGAAATATCCTTAGTTGCCGTATTTCTGGCCCTGAGTTCAATCGCATACGGCCCGTCCGTCTGGAACTGGTCGAGATTCAGTATGCCTTCGCTTCCGCCGCCAGCCTTGTTCGTCAAGGCCAATGTAGCGATAGATTTGTCAGCATAGAAGGCTTCCACCGTCACATTGGACTGTTTGGAAGAGAGCGTCAGCTTCTGCTTCGTTTCATTCGTTAACAGGTTCACGTAGTTCCCGGAGGAGGCATCTACCGTCCCCGATGAACTCAATACCGTCAGATCCGGCAGTTTCGGAGTCGGCAGCAAGGTGCTGCTGCTGTCCCGCCGCTCGGCATAATGATAGTTCTGATGCTTGTCGGCATCCTCGGTTGGAACCGTTGCGGAAGTAACGCCGATGACGTACTTCTTATCCACCTGCAAGCCGACGTATTTCACCTTGCTCAAATCAATCACTGAGCCTTCAAGGCTGCCCTTGTAGACTTCATCTGTTGTAGAGACAGCCTTCCAGCCGCCGATCAACAGACCTTCGTATTTGCCTGTGGATGCATTCCAGTAAGGCTTAAGCTCCTGTTCGGTATACAAAAGCTCTCCAAACGGAGCATATTCACTCACTTTGCCTTCAGCATCCAGTTTCGCATCGACCACGTAGCTGTGCTCGTAGCCGCTGTGTCCCGATTTCTTCGCTCCCGGCTTGAAGGAGAGTGAGAACAATCCGTTGCCGGCAGGCTCAACAATGACATCACTGACACTCTGCGGTGCCAGCGGATCAATGATCTCAAAACGCTGCGGAGAAGTCTTCGTCCCGAAGTTCGAGCTGGATTTCAGTTCGGCACGCAGGTAGTAGTTGCCTTGTCTGAGCAGCCCGCGGATATCCTCGGGATTGCCCATCAGTGTTACATTGGTGACATCGATCACTTTGCTGCCGCTTGTGATTCCACCGCTAACCGAGCCGCCAGAGGCGACCGGTACATCCTTGGCGATCAGCATACCCGGATCACCCGTCTGCAGAATCTCTTGACCATTCAGCATTTCCTTGCGGTTCGTCACCGCATCCTCAGCCAGATACAGATTGACTGTATCGCCTTCAGCTGCGTTAGCCACTTTCCAGGAGGCTGTGAACATATTCGCATTCGAGCTGTCCTTCGCCAGGTTGACTTCACCCAGAGTTGGCAGAGTAGGAACGTTGAGCAGCTTGGTATCAACAGCCGAGACGGCTGTCAGCTTCCAAGTGCCGCCCTTTGTGGCTTCATTCTCAGGAATAATGATATATGCTCTGCGAATGTCCACTTCACTGCTGAGTTTGGAACCATTGTCCGTTTTATAGCTTGCAGGAATATATTGTGTAAAAGCATTTGCCGTAGGATCAGTGTTCGTGTTATCGAATTTCACCGGATAAAGTTTACCTGATGCATCCTGCAGCTTGAATTCCGGCATGTCCTTGCTGCTGTACTCCATCTCAATGATGGCATTGCCGGCTACGCCGTCCATTGGAATCTCATGGATTCTGCCGCCGTTCTTGACCGTAATGCCGCCTACGCCGACATTGATGGATCCGTTCTCTACATATTTGACGCCCTCTTCTACCTCACGGTAGATAATTTCCTGATTCTCATCCTCGGTAGCTACCTTGGATGTGGCCAGCGTCTGCACCCCTGCACCAATCACCATCAGGCGCGGTCCAAGCTCAGGATCATCCACCACCAGATGGATCATGCCTTCCGGCAGCTGATCGGTCGAAGTGCCGAATTCGATGCCTCCACTCCAGTAATAGGTGATGCCTAAGGAGATTAACAGAATACCGATGCTGCCCCAGACCTTGTCATTGTTGACGCCAAGGAACATACTGGACAGCGGCATGCCGCCGACAACCGGCACATCGTTCGGAATCTGCACCTTGGAGCTGATATAGCCTTCAAAATCCGTGCGGTTCTTCTCCAGATTCTGTCCGACGAAGATACCCGCCTTCCCGATGATGATATCCCAGCCGCCGATATCCATCTCTGCTTCCACGCGCACGAACCATGGGGTTACCCATTGTGCTTCGAGCAGCGCTTTGGTCAGCATCGGAAGCCGGTCATCTTTCTCCGCATCGGCTTTGGCAGCGAAATCCAGCCTGCCTTCCACCTTAAGCCCGGTACGCTTCACCGTAAGATCTACATCCCCGAAGAAATACGCCGGAGCGATCCCGAACCGCATGCCCACACCTGCTTGAATCGTCAGCGGGAACGGATCTTCTGCCGTGCCGCCGGCAATAGTGTCCGCCAGTTCACGTACAGCACCCCGTATTGCTGTCAGGTACGTTGCACCCGTGACCAGAATACCCGGCTGCGGAAGCTCTGCCCCGAAGGCGATGACATCCGGAAGAATCCGGCCGTCTTTTACCTTCTTGAGCGAGAATTCAATTTCTACACCCATCATATTCTTCAGCTGTGCGGCGAACTCAAGGCCGTATTCATTGCCTACGCCTCCGCCCTGCACAGCGTGCTTGATTGTAACCTTGCCGCTTGGAGCATCCGGACCTTTTTTCTTGTCCGCGTCCTTCTTCTTATCCGGTCCGAACAAGCCCATCTCCTGATTGAGATCGAAGCCCAGAGAGGCATCGATGCCATAGAAGCCGGCACTGTTGAAAATGACATTCTTGATCTCGGAGTTAATGATCTTCAGGGACAACGAGCCGCCGAAGGAAATCCCATTCTCTCTAAGAATAAAGTCATTGAAGGAGAAGCCAAAGCCGTCAATGGAGAAGCTTGGTGCTCCGAACAGAGACTGCTTGTTGAAGTACACATCCTCAATCATAACCTGGCGCAGCGGATTCAATCTGTCGCCCACGCCGCCGACGGCCCATTTCAGACTGCCGTTCTGGCTGTCGTCTTCCGGATTGCCGTCATTGCCTTTCTCTTCCTTTTTATCATCATCTTTGCCTTTATCATCATCGTCTTCCTTCTCCTTAGGATCGAAGTCCTCTTCTCCAAGCGACTTGTTGAAGCCGTTGAAGAAGTCGAGCGTCCATTCGCCCTTATGGAACACAAACCCGCTGCTCGCTACGCTCAGCGTTCCTTCACCCTTAATGAACAGGGTATCCAGGAAAGGCAGATCGCCAGGAAGGGTGTTTCCGAAGATATCCAGCTTACCGCGTACAAAAGACAGGTCCTTACCTTTATAAGCTACAGCATCATTAATAATTGCCGGTTCTGTCTTGGTATCCACGATGACCTGCTCTTCGTCACCTGTGCCCACCTGCTTGATCATACCGCGGACAGTAACCAGAATCTCACGGTCGAATTCCGGGTCCTTGGCTTCCGCTTCTTCCTTGAATTCCTCAAAGTCCTCTTCTGTTGCAAACAGCTTGTAAGCATACATTGGAGTCTCCTTCAGCGCTTCATCATCCATGAATTCGCTGATATCGAATTTCGGATCAACTGCTTTGCTCGCTGCGCCGAACAATGCCTTGGTTTTCTTATATTCGGTAACAGCCTTGTACAGGAACGAACCGTCCTTGAAAGGCTTGTTCGGGAACAGAGAGTTCAGCTGATCCACCAGCTCATCCTTTACAGAAGCACCGTTCGCAAGGCCGCTGATATCCACAGCTTCCTTGTATACCGCCATTACTCCGGCTTCACGGATACGCGTGTCATTATTATCGGTGACCAGGAAGGATTGCGGAGTCGTCATATCATAGAGAGCCGCGACTTCCTCATCCCCGCCGGCATCGCCTTTGTAATCAATCTCCACCTGGTATTCACCGAGCGGCAATTCCGGTCCAAGCCCGGCTTCCAGCACATTGCCGCCTGAATCCACCTGGTCACCGCCGCGGTATGTAATCCGCATGGCGCCGGAGAATCCGTCATCGGTCGGCTGCATCACTACTGCATCCTGAACATTGACTTTGTACCGGTTACCGTCTGCCTTATTCTTGAGGTACAGGTCAAAGTTCGGAGCAGTCGTTGCATTGCCCGTATTGTAAGCTTCAATATTCGACAGATTGACCGTCAGATATTTCACATCTGTGCTATACAGCTCTGCTGGAGCGAGTGCATAGGAATACGTAGCTGTTGCTTCCCCCACCGGAGGCAGGAGAATGAAGTTGGTGCGGGTCGATTCATACTGGGCTTTGATGCCCTCATCCTTGACACCTTCGATTTTGCCTTGTGTTTCCGGGCTTCTCGCGGAGATCATATACTCCCGGGTAACCGGCCAAGGTCTGCCTTTGGCTTGAACACGGAAGGTCGCGGTAATCGCGTCACCCGGCTTGTACTTCGGCTCAATGCCCATCGCCGCTTCATCAGGTGTGGCTGATTTTTTGAACTCCAGCATTTTGCTGCGGGAATTCTCCAGGACCGGATTGCCACTGGCATCCTTAACATCCTGGCCCAGCTCATCCTGCCTGACGAAGCTGAGGCCACTCTCCAGTGTCATCTCCACTTCAATCTTGGAGTGCTCCATATTGTAGGCCTGCAGGTTCTCTACTTCGGCTGTAATCGTGAAGACTCCGTTGTCCTCATACTTCGATGCCACCGACTCGCCTGGCTCCAGCGGAGCCGTGGCTAACTGCTGAACCTGATCCACATAGCGGATCGAGAACACTTTATCCGGTGCAGTAAGTTCACCGAGCCCATATACAGTCTCGAAGCTCTGGAAGCCTCCAGGAGCCAGCTTCTCCGGGTTCCAATAGAAGGCAACGGCGGAATCCGCCGTACCGAAATCATTGGTATCTCTGGTGAAGTCGAGGTTGGGATGTATTTTATAATCCCATTTCGTATTCGCCAGGCCATTCCAGTGCCCGACGATCATCTCATCCACAATATTAATATTCTGTTCAGCAAAGTTATTAAAACCATAGGCTACCACATTGGTTGCCTGAGGATTCGTCAGATCCAGCTTGTCGCGCATGACCCAATAAGCAGGAATCTTGAAGTAAGCTCTATCCTCAAAAGGAATGCCCGGATCGTCCTCCGGATTATGCACCAGCTTCCGCTCTACCTGCAGCGGTGACTTGTAGGCTGTGCCAATCTGGAACTGTGGTCCGTCGTTACCGCCGACCATCGTATCCAGCAGAATCCGGCTGCCGATCTGCACCTGCGCCCCGCTCTTGTTATTCACTTCATAGCGGATATTGACATTACCTGAATTCACGGCATCCTTACTGTCGGTGTAGAGCATCAGAATCTGTTTGATCTCTACGCCCTTCATCTTCCAGATCATCTCCAGCTGCTTGGTGCCGTTAGAATTCTCCACCACTTTAGGTGCAGTAGTCTCTGAATAATGGCTGCTGTCGAACTTGTATTTATTGCCGTAAATATAATCCGTTCCGTCGATCCGGAACGTCGTGAACGACGTCTCCGGGTCATCCCCCTGGAACAGCAGATTAACATTATTGTCGTTCTTGCGGATCGGTTGACCCTCTACAGTGCGAATACCGTAGCGGCCTGTTTCGTTATCCACAGTGACCTTAATAAACTCATTCTGGATCATGGTTGTCTTGGTACTGCTGGCCGCCTCAACGAGAGCATGGAAGCTCTCGGAGGTGGACAGAAATACCATAATTAAGGTGAGCATTACCGCTACTGTGCGTTTCAACAACTTCACCAAGTATTCCCCCTGTTCTTGTTTCAACTATTTCAGATTGCCGACAAAGAAGGTAGCAAATTCGCGGTCCCGCTCCTGGGTTCTCACCACAATGGTGTACCAGCCTGTTTTCGGGAAGGTGAC
Organism: Paenibacillus sp. FSL H3-0469; assembly: GCF_038051945.1. Taxonomy (NCBI): domain Bacteria; kingdom Bacillati; phylum Bacillota; class Bacilli; order Caryophanales; family Paenibacillaceae; genus Paenibacillus; species Paenibacillus sp. FSL H3-0469. Next base: position 7,187,896 of record NZ_CP150302.1, on the reverse strand, counting down.
CTTGAAATTACTGCTCACCAGCTCAGCATAAGTCAGCTTCTGCTTCACCAGCTTCAGCTGTCCTTCGCGGTACAGACCAGGGTAATACAGAATGTCGAACGTTCCTGCCTGATTGACCTTGTCTACTCCGCCTACCTTCATCAGGTTGAAGCCGGATACCTTGAAGGTAATGGTGTTGGTATTGAACAATGCGGATTCGCCGGATGAAGCCGAGATTAAGGTATCGTTACCGAACACCAGCAATCCGCCGTCCTTCACGACTACCACATCCTGATAGACCACCGTCTTATTGCCTACCTGGTCAACCGCTGTATACGTAACGCGCTGACGTCCAAGCTTGCTCAGATCCAGTCCGCTGACCGATACTTTCACGTTAGCTTCAGCCGACACATTATCGGAAACGGTGAAGCCCCCGAGATCGGTGCGGAAGTTAAAGTCCTTCTTGTTCTGGACAATCCCTACGGTTTCCTTGTTCAGTGTCAGCTCAGGTGCCGTGTTATCAAGTCCGGCAATGGTTACCGGAACCTTGTTCACATTGCCCAGCAGATCTGAGATGGCAATGACCGCTGAACCGCTGCTCTCAAAAGCACGCGAGTAGCTGTACGTTCCATCCGCTTTACTGATCTGGTTCGTATAGGCGGCTCCGTCTGAAATAGGTCTTACGCCTGAGAACATGTGGTTAGGGGCAGCAACTGTGCCGCTAAGCGTAACCTTCAATTTGCCTTTGGCAACTTTCTGTCCGCTGATGGTCACAATCTGATCGGCCGGAACCGCTTTGCCTTCGGCATCTACAAAGGTATAGGACACTTTGTCCGGTACCGGCGGCGCAGAGAGGATATTGGTTACCTTCTCTTTAATAACTGTTGTATTGCCGTACACATCCGTCACAGTGAATGAAGCCGTTCCATTCTCCATGAGTGTAATGCTCTTATCGGCACTGATAATGTTGAACGCTTTAGCCGAAGCATCTGCTTTTTCTACCGTAACCGTAACCCCGGTAGAGAAAAGCACATTGCCGCTGTTATCCTTCAGGGTGCCGAAGGTTTGGCTTCCATTCTCGCCATATTGGTAGGAACGGACTACTTTTACCCTTGGCACTTCCTTGTTAATGTTCGCAACCGTAGCTTTAACCTTATTGATATTTCCGGCTGCATCCTTAATTTCAAATTCGAATTCGCCATTCTCCGTGAAGGTGTAGGCCGTCTTGCCGCCATTGTTCACAACCGTCACCGGCTCAGAGGTGCTCTGAAGAAGGGCAACCACATTACCGTTCGTGCTCTCCATGTATGAATATTCAATGGTCCCTTCGGGAGCAGTACCGTCAATATTCTTCACGACCAGATACAGAATATCTGTCCGGTCCGGATCACTAAGATCGGTCAGATCGAAGCTGTAGTAGCCATTCTCATAGATCTTGAATGAATTCCCTGTCCGCACAGGTACCGAGGGATTAATCTTCGATGGCATGACGCGGATACCCGGCGGGACCGTGATCTCAATGTCTGCACCCACCTTGGCATTGACTGGGCTGTTCACGCTGAGTGAAGCAAGCGCATAGACCGGCTGCAGGCTGGTGGACGCTCCATCGATATCAAGCTTGGCCGCTTTGCTGATGAGACCGCCAGGCGTTCTGTACTTGACCCATACCTGAACCTCCTCAGGCTTACTCGTCGGAACCTTCACGGCTACGAAGTTGGTGTAAGGCTTCCAGTTCAGCCAGCTCACACCGTTATCCGGTGACACTGAATATTCATAACCGGTCTTGTCCTCTGTTTCGAGGCTAAGCTTCACAATGGCCGTGTAGCCGTCCACTGTATCACCGGACAGATAGATTAGAGAAGACTTGGCATCCGACACCGGCGCATCCGGCTTGGTCGTTGCCGAGACCTTGAAGGTTCCTGCACTTGCCTTGATCGTGCTGTTGCCAGCTCCGTCAACCGCGAGTACATATAAGCGGAACTCAGAGATTTCTCCCGATTTCAGCGAGTTGTCGTCAATGGATACCGAGCCGCCTGCCGGGACGTCTTTCCATTCTGTGGAAGACTCGTCAGGCACTTTTGCACCTGCATCTTGTCTGACCCATTGATACTTGCTGACCAGTCCTGTTTTGCTGTAGAACTCTGACACACTAATCTTCGTCTTCTGCAGCGGCAGCGGGTATGCAACACTATCAGGGCTGAAATACACTACCGGTGCTTCATTGTCAAAATAATAAGCCTTCGAATAGTAGTACGTTTTGTCGCTGTGCTTCACCATCAGATGAATGTATTGCGTTCCGTTCAATACTGTTTTAGCAGCAGGAATGTCATAGCTGTAAGTGGCTTCACTTACAGAAGCGCCAAGGCCCTTGGCTGCCAGCTTGGCATCGGGGCTGACTTCTGGTGTCACTGAAGGCTCAGCACTGTTATCCGGTGCCGGTGTCTCTTCCGGTTCAAGCGGCGTCAGTGAAGGCGCTTCTGGCCCGGAGGACAGGAATTTCATAAGGGCCACCGGCCCGATGCTTGCTGTAACTTCCGGTGTGGCCGGAGGACTTGGCTCTGTAGGAGCACCAGACGCTTCCGGTTCCGATCCGTCTTCAATTAAGCTTTTCTCAGACAGTGGGGACATGCCGGATGACTTGGAGACCTCCAGTCCGGTAAATTTACTATCATTATCTGGACGAAGAGAGCTGTCGCTGATGGCATAGCCCACATAATCCGGATGCACACCGCTGATCCGGAACGTAACATCATGACTTTTCACATAGTTAGGATTGGCTTCCGGTGTGAACTCTGTCGGAATAGCCGCCTCAGAACTTACAACCACCGCTCTTTCCTGCGGTGTCTTGATCGTCTCATTGCCCGCTTTATCCAGTGCCTTCAGATAGAGCCAGTACGAGCCGTCCTCATCAATATCCTCATAGGTAGACCGGGTTACGGTCGAACCGGTATATGGCGCATCCGCCCACTTCCCGCTGGCCGGGAAATCCCCGTCCTTCACCCATTGGTACTGCACGCTGCTGACTCCACTATGAGGGTCATTCACCAGAGCCTGTACCGTAGCGGTATCCTCTCCGGCCAAGGTAATGGCAGGTCCCTGGTTATCCAGCTTCAGCACACCTACTTCATGCGTCCAGTTGGAATCGTCATTCTTGAAATCTTCAAGCGGCCAGACACTCAGATCACCGTATTGTCCAACAGCCGCGAGCGCCTGATTATCGGCATAGAAGATTTTATCTGCCTTGGAACCCGGTGCTTCTTCTATCCAAGCGTCATACTGCGCCTGATGGGTATTCTTGTAAATGTCTTTCTTCTTATGCTGCATCAATTCTCTGGCAGAATCCCAAGACATATCGGCAGTCCAGGTGTGCAGATACCACTCGCCGCTGTTCCCTTCCTCGAAGGCTTCCGCCGGAGGAGCAAGCAGGTTCGTCTTGTTATTCACTACCGACAGCTCTATATTCTCGAATTCTCCGGGATACAGCTCATCCGACGGCTGCTTGGCGGAGAGTGCATAACGCTTAAGGGCTGCGTAATGGTCTCCGGCTACACCGGCGAACGGATCAGCCTTATCCTGGCTCCACCAGTAGTACACCAGACCTACCGAAGGTGAGGCTTCCGCACTCATATTGGAAGGGCGGTAGATCCCGCGGCTCGGCCGCTCTGTTCCACGGTCAGCTACAGTAGGATCAAGATGCGGTACTTTAATGGAAGGATCGTTGGCGTCAATCGTAACTTTTCCTTTTTTGGCATAGGTTGTATCGGTTGCTCCGCCTGTCTCGAACCGGTACCCGATCACCGGCTCTGTGTTGTCGATGAACAGGTTCGCCCAGTCAATCTTGGAGTTGGCGAGTGAAAAGTCACTGCCGTAAGGATTAATTTTTTCTTCGTGTACTCCATCGAAGTTAGCAGGCTGAATCATCAGGTTGCCTGCGTAATCCTGAATGACATCGGTATCCATCTGGATCGGCTCGCTGCCGCCCTTGGCATCATTAGATATGGCTACGGCCTTAAGCAATGGGGTTTCCACCGTTTTGCCGTCAGGCACGGTCATGCGGAAGGTCCAATTTTTTGTATTCCTGCCTATAACATAATAGGCTTTCATTCCGTTATTGAAGAGGATGAAGGTTTTCTTCTCATCCCAGCCGGTTTTGGCAATCGCCTCTTCGGTCATCTGCAGGGTGAAGTCAATGACATCTCCCTTGTTGAGCGTAACCCCGGTCAGAATCTCCGGCTGAATGCCGTTCGCGGTCTTGGAATACTTCGGACGCACAGCATCGACAATGACGCGGTATCCGCCCCGGTCGAAGTCAAACGGGTTCCCGGCTTTGCGCTCCACCCAGGAATTGCTGCCGCTGCTTGGCACAGCGTTGAGATTGAAAACCGCTTTATTGCCCGCTGCATCACTGAGCACGGCTTCTTTCAATTTATTCTCCAGCGACAGATCCATCTGCGCACCGCCGGTGGTTCCCCCGGTAATTAACGGTCTCAGCGGAAGATTGCTGCTGTTATGGAAAGGAACTCCCGTATATCTGTAGGCAATTTTTTTCTGGTAGGAATTAAGAGTCTTTGCATTAAAAGATATATTCTGCAGATACTGCTGCTGTCCGGCCGCTGGCAATCCAGTATCCGGATCATTAATGAACAGCTTATGCCGCAGGAAATAATCAGAATTTGCCTCCACCACCGTGCTCGGTCTGACCGGCTCGCTGAAGTTGTAGCTGAGCGTGATGTTCTCGTCTCTTTTGACATACAGCTCTTTCTGGTTAATATTCTCATTGAGCCGTTCTGCACCATTGCCGGTAAAGGTATAGTTATCAATCACCGGACGCTTGAGGTCCTGGAACTTGAGGTAGAATCCGCGTACACCGGCTGCTTCACCGTCGTCATCGCCTTCGCCCCAGACCCTAATGTTAATAACAGAATCAGGTTTGATGATGGCCTTGGCAGATTTGTTATACCGCTGGCTGCTGCCGGTTCGTTCATTAATAATATCTTTTCCGTCAATGTTTACTGTAATTTCAGAATGGCGTGTCCATATGAAGCCGGAGTGACGCCGTAGCACGGCAAACCCTGTAAGCATCTCGGCATGCCCGCTCTCAGCCATATTTTTTAGAATCGGATTGTCTGCTACCTTAACCTGGAATCGAACCGTGGTCTTTTTATCATTGACACCAGCAAAAATATCACCCTTGGCCCAATCATATTGGGCATTTGCACTTGTCTCTGTCTGCTTGAAGCCTTCCACCTGATTATTGTAAAAGTTAATAAACGTATTATCTGCGGGGTAGGACAGATTTCCTACATGGGCTCCACTCTTGAACGTAACCTCATAATCATTCCCCGCTGCCTCTGCCAGGCCGCTAAAGGAACTGGGTATTAACGATAGCAACATACTAAGAATTAAACTTAGCGAGGTATATCTCTTCAATCTCCTGCTCATTAACAATTGGTGCTCCCCCTTATTCGTTCATCATTTCCTGTCCGGCATGCAGCAAGCTTCGCTGTAGTCTAAGATTCACTCCCTATGCTTCCGCATTCTCCTTTCGCCCTGCCCTCCCGTGGACAAAAAATACTAGTTATAAACTACCTATTTTTTCATATCTGCATTTATTCTATCAGGCCGCTCTAAACAAACTCTTAACAATTCTCGACAAAAGCTGCGTCAAATGCCCCGAAATAGGGTTAATATACTCGAAAAACGAAAAAAGTCCTGAATTTTTATGAGCAAATGTCTGAAAACAAAAAAAACCGCACTGAGAGTGGCTCAGTTGCGGTTGAGAATTGGTTACCTTTGTTATGGGTTTCGACAAGTTACTCTACCATACCAAATGATAATATATGAAAAGCCATACCGACTCCTAAAACTGTTAACTTTGTAAGCATTTCATTTGAAAGTGCAAAACCCATCTGACCATAATCTGATCTCATAAAACAATTGATCCTTACTTCGTCATACTCATCTATCATTTCAGTAATTGTTTTTAAGTTCGGAGTTAATTGCTGAAGAAGAAGTTCAAGAATATCTTCCGGTTCACTTTGCTCTGATAGCTCTATCTCTAATTTCCATATGTCATAATGAGCTATCGAACTCCCTCCTATTCTGACAGGTTGCCCTTTTCTAATAGTAGAAGTTGGTGACAAGTGTAACTTGGTACTGATCCCGTCAAAATCTAAGTTATCACCACGAACGATGAACGAGAAACTTCCTTTCACATAGCTCACCACCTGTTATCTTGCAAATTCTCCAGACGAATACCAAAGGTTTGAAAAGCTTTCTTAAGATCCTCTTCCTCGTCTTTCCCCCATTGAAAAATGAAGTTTATCAGAGCAATTGCTCACAGCTTATCTGTTCAACCTGCAGACCTCTGAAGACGGGTAATATTCTGTCCAGATACCAGCTAAAATCAGTGATGTCGGTATCATCTTTTATTATCATTTTCTTTCTTGCTATCGATAGACTAAACATGAATTGCTTCTTATTAAAATAAGCAGCTCACAGCCAACCTCAGAATCTGTCCGCATTAACTCAATTCCGATAATCTCATTTCTTGTCCGCTTTTCCTTGAACAGTTCAAAAAGGTTGCCTTTATTTATCGTAAAGGAAGTCCAATTGTATTCACCATCATCTCCTAATGGCAGCACGACAACCTCGCCTTTGTTGTTTATGTAACTCCAACCTTCGTTTTCGAATTTCTGGAACAAATCGGTTAGCGATAGAATGGAGCTAGAGCGCTCACCCAAACGTATGCTTATTGAAGCCGATATCGAAATAGGGTTCTCCTCCTATTTATAAATTTATTTTTTCTCTCATTAAAGTAAAAAACAGCCCCCAGATCATCAATTCTGTGCTGCTTCTTTACATCAACTATTTTATTTTCTTTGGGGTAAGCTCTTCTGGTTTATAGTTCCACCAATTACTTTGTTCATAATAAATCGTTTTGGCCCAGTACTCTGGACCTTCATGAAATACAATATGATCTTCAGAAGTGTGATCCATTCCTTTCCAGTACAAGTTAATTCTTTGAAAAGCTTCATCTTCAGATATATTTGCAATATCCATCATAGTTAAAACAATATCAAGACAGTAGATCTCCGTTGTGATGCATGTTGGAAACTCCAATTGATTTTTGATCATCATAAACCTATGTTCCCCTCCTGCACACTCAACTTGCTCGCTGAAAAGAAAACCGCTGCGTCCCCATTAGTTTTTTGCCATTAACCATAATCATCTTATCTCTACGCATCCTTATAGGTGTATCCTCGTTAGATTCCAATACACAATCATAATCCAAAGCACGTTGAATGAGTTGTTTCATTTATACACCTGGGTAGCCCGCAACCTTGGTCATATATTTCAACCAATAACCTGAACATTTTGCATTTTTGTTTTTAGTGAATCTATACGAAGACTTAAGTCCTTAGCATCGGTAATTCCTAGCTCATCAACAAAATTATCAAAATCAAAAGACTTAATGATCTTATCAACTACCTCATACAAACATCGTCCTCCTGCTTGCACAGCTTTTAGGCCATCGTCAATTGAATGATTAAAGACCTCGGCAACATATTCAGTCAATTCGTTAAATTCCCATTCCTTCAAGTCCACGCCCCTTTCGAATTTTTTTTGCGGACAATTTATAGATAAGCGATGTATATTAGAGTTACAAAAAATTTTGAAAAATCGGTAAGTAAACAAAATAACAAAAGAACAGGTCAATTACGGTGGTATCTTACCATAATCAACCTGTTCAATGAAATGGATTACATAGGTTATTTTGTTATTGGTTAAATATTGGGTTCATTATTCGGTTAATATATTTAAAAACTCATCAAAGCTATTACTTGTAAAATAAGTTACAGGGTCTAAATCTGAAGATTCTTCATGATTCCAAACGCAAACAGATGGCTCTGTTTTATCAGTATTTCTATAGTCTAAACATACAAAATCACCTGCAAATAGAACAGCTATTGGTAATAACTCAGTACCTACTAAGTTTTCGTCTGCAACAATTCTCTCATCTAACTGGGTTCTAACTACTCCTATATCGTAGAATTCATCATCTCTCTCCCCGGTTACCTTCAAGATACATAAAAACCTATCAATGGCATAACTATGGTTGTTACACTTAAAACTATCTTTTACAGGAGAAGCACCATTAAATTTTTTAATAAATTCTTTATATTCATCCGGCAATTTAATTCTCCACTTATTTTCTTTTTCAGTCAGCAGAACATCATCCGGCAATGGATATATTATAGTTTCATCCTTAACTTCCATGTCTCTACCTCCTAAAAAATATTATCTCGGAGCGTCAGCCCACATACCTGCCGTCCGCTCCACAGATCATTGAGTATTCTCGCTTACTTCCATCACTTATTAAAATAAGTCACCATACCTTCTTTAGTGTAATTATCCGTATTCAGTACATGTCCAAAAAAGTCTTCCGCAATATCCTTATTCTCTGGATTAATACTATGGAATCGGTCTATGAAGTGAATAATTAATTCATCATCTACATTTTCAATCGGGGCAGGTAAGTATCTTGCACCTTCAAGAATATATGCTTGTTTGTTCACAAAAGAGACAGCATCTACAATGCAATCCCATTTCGCTTCATTTTCTTCATTTTCATCCATTTGCATGTCTATAAACAATCCCCCGAACTCTGTTCCATCATCTAATAACGTGTATATTTCATCCCCAGTAGGTATTTTTGATTCAAACCATCTCCAACAAATATCTAAAGCATTTCGAGCATCCTCAAAAAAACTGTTGTCACTTAACGATTGAACAATAAACTCACTTAGTCCTAAGTAAAATACTATTTTCTTATCAATCGGTAATATAGACCAATTATTCAAAGTAAGTACCTCCCTTTAATCGATTAGTTTTCCACCTTTAAGGGTGAACTTTAATTTACCAGCCAATTTTATGCCTTCTTCAACCTCTGAGGTCACTTTAATAATAAGATTTGGATACTTCTGCGACAACTGCATAAATATTCCCGGCTTAACATTAGGATTTGAAATCCCCTGTATACAAGCTGTACATACACCTTTACTGTTGGATTGATGGATATAGAAGGTCCCTCTAACTTCTTCTGGCTTAAGCCCAGCTTTTTCAACTGCGCCAACGAAATCATTTATTACTCCTTCTTCGGCATGCCTCGTAAATTGTGGACTTTTCCTCGGAGCTTGTATCGGTCTGTCTGGCATGATTTCATCTAAATCTGATAGCCCTGCTTCCTTTCTAACCATAGGCGAGCCACCTTCGAAAATCAAATCTTCAAGACCTTTTACATCCGTCTTACCAATGGCGATGGTTTCAGTCTCTGGGACATTCCATTTTTTTCTTAAATCACCCAAATCTTCTTTGCCAAGTTGGACCTTAGGTTTCCCCATACCCTCACTCCGCCACACCTGCCCCGGCACTTCCACCGGGCCCGGGCCGCCCGGCGTTGCTGGGATCAACCGGTTCGGGTAAGGGTTCATCCCTGGAAAATTCCAGTTTTCCAAAGCATCCGGCACTTTCTTCAACGCATCGGTCAGCGGGTCCATTACCGCGTCAGCCAGCTTGCCGACCACGCCGCTCTTGGCGATAGGTACGCCCGGGACGAGGATGGAAGCGGCGTTGCCGAGCATTTCGGCTTTTTGCTCCGGGGTGCCTTCATTGAAATTATGATACATGGCTTTGGCTGCATCCACCAGAACTTCGGGGTGATTGACGAGATAGTTCACCTTGTCGATCGTCTCCTGGGTCGTCTTCTCCGGGTCAATGACGAAGTCGAATGCGAACTTGGCGGTGTCCACCACCCCCATTACTGTAGATTCGATCAGACCGCCGACAAAGGCCCGGGTGACCTGATCGGCCTGCACCACTTTTTTGCGCCATTCGGTCATGCCGTACGTGTCTTCCAGCCAACCGTAATAGGCGGTGTACACGACTTCGGAATGTTTACTGGGATCATAGACCTTGTCCTTAAAATAGGTGAAGGTTGTCTCATTCTCTTTGTTCTTCGCTGTGATCGGCGTGCCGTCCGGCAACGTCATCGGCGGTCCATGGAGCCGCTTATACTCTGCCACCTGACGTTCCAACTCGCGAATCTGTTCCGATCTAATCACCGCTGCTTCAATGTCCTTATAATTACTCTTCGACCACGCGCGGTATTTCTCATTCACCAGCCCCAAGGCGATGGCGAACCGCAGTTCATCACTGGCTGGCACCGCCGATCCGTCCGTCAGCAGCGGGTTATACGTGCAGGCTGATAAGGGAGAACCTTTGTATTGCGTCCGCAGGTCGGTATTCACATAGAAGCCCGGGTCCACGCCCAGCTTCTGCAGCAGCTCCCGCTGGCGCTCCGCATGTTCATTCGCAGACTTCATATAGGCTTTGTTCCCGTACTTCTCATAGACAGAGTACGCCGCTTGACTCCGTCCGATCTCCCGCAACGCCTCCGCAATCTTGGACAATTGTTCCCGCGCCTGCTGCTGTTCGGCGGGACTTCCGGATTCTCTCTGCTGGAATAGTTCGGAGATGACTGCATCTGCTGCAAAAGCCTGCAATTGTCTGTCCACCGAAGCATCCCTGACGTTTCGCAGGAGATCCTGAATCATGCGACTAAGCTTCGGCGGATGACGAAGGACATCCTGAACACCACGCGCTGCCCGGTCTCGTATCCCTTGCAGCCATCGGCTGAACAGGCTGCCTGCCTGCTTCCAAGTGAAGGCCGGTGTAGACTTTAACAGACTCTGCGCTTTCGATTCTGCCGATTGATATTGCCCGGCTGCCCAGCTCAAGGCCGATTGCTTCCGTTCTAACCGGTCACTAAGCGATTGCGCCTCCCGTCCCAACTCCTGTAGCAACCGGATCGCCTCGCGGGAGGGAGACTGCACATAACTTTCCGGGTAAGCAGCCTGCACCGAACGGACCAAACCACCAACGTTTCTGTCCATACCGGTGACCTGCTCCTCCAGTATACGATTCAAGCGCTTCATTCCCTGCTCCAGTTCCAGCATCCGGCTTACATCCACCTGCTGTTGCATGATTCACCTCCTGAGTACAAATCCGCCGTCTAGTTATTCAAGTCGTCGAACATAGAGGCCCTTCACTGTGATGGTCATGCCGTCCAGTGCCGTGATGCCTTTGAAAAGAACTTATAAAGTATAGACCTTTATATCTAATATCACTGATAAAACAGGCCTGTCATGGTGGTATCTCACCATAATCGACCTGTTAAATGTAACGGAGTAGCATTATTCAGGGTAAAAATATTACATGGGTAATGTTGGGTTTATTCGGCACTAGGTAGCCCCTACTACTTATACAATTTTAAACTTTCGTTTAATTTCATATAATCGAGATTCAACTACATCCTTATCATCAGAGTGCTTTAACAAATATACTTTACTTGCTTCTTTAAGATAAACATAGAAACTGTAGTAATCTAGTACGACGGTTACATCTTCATCAACTGCAGGACGGTCAAAAAAATAGCAAACCCCATCTTCTCCGAAGTACCCTTCTTCCCACTCTTCTAGTTCACTTGCAAATAAACACCAGATATGCTCATTACCAAAACCCTGCCCGTTACAATACTTTTCCAACGCTTTAATAAAGTTCCCATCTCCGATAGAAAAATAATAAAGATCTATCAGTTTTTTTTCAGAAATATTTTCATTTGTCATATCGTTACCTCCCTATTTCCCCTCAAATGAAGGATGGAAATTTGTGATGTTCCCACTATCATCAAGGTATCCCGTAAATCTAAGTCCATTAGAGGAGTATCCAGTCACTAATCTCCCATTAATCACACCATTCGCCATAGCTTCTTTGCCCCATACAATCATTTGTTCACTTGAAATTACATTTGAATCATAGACTGTCTTTGGTTGAGGGATATTTTTATATTGGCCAGGCACTACCTTTAATTCCCTGTCTAATGCAGGAATTCTATACTCTATTTCATAAACCCCAGGAACAGTAGAATGCGGAGTTCTTGAAACAATAACATCATCTAGCTTCCAACCTTGATCTGTCAGAATTTTCTCGAAATTTTCTAAATTATGACCTCCAACAACGCCTTTATTCCCTTTTCTAACAAGCCCTTGTACATTTATCATGTGATCATCAAAACCGTTTACATACTCGAACTTATTCTTAGTCACCCATGTAACATTTTCATCACCATATTTTGAACCGAAGTACTCATCCCATTCCGCCCCTGTTTGAGGGATCTTAGCATCATTCCCCCGCCCCTCACTCCGCCACACCTGCCCCGGCATCTCAACCGGGCCCGGGCCGCCCGGCGTTGCCGGAATCAACCGGTTCGGGTAAGGGTTCATCCCTGGAAAATTCCAGTTCTTCAAAGCATCCGGCACTTTCTTCAACGCATCGGTCAGCGGGTCCATTACCGCGTCGGCCAGCTTGCCGACCACGCCGCTCTTGGCGATAGGTACGCCCGGCACGAGGATGGAGGCGGCGTTGCCGAGCATTTCGGCTTTTTGCTCCGGGGTGCCTTCATTGAAATTATGATACATGGCTTTGGCCGCATCCATCAGAACTTCGGGGTGATTGACGAGATAGTTCACCTTGTCGATCGTCTCCTGGGTCGTCTTCTCCGGGTCGATGACGAAGTCAAAAGCGAACTTAGCGGTGTCCACCACGCCCATGACTGTAGATTTGATCAGGCCGCCGACGAAGGCTTGGGTTACCTGATCGGCCTGTACCACTATTTTGCGCCATTCGGTCATACCGTAGGTGTCTTCCGCCCAAGTATAATACGCGGTGTACACGGCTCCGGTATGTTTACTGGGATCATAGACCTTGTCCTTGAAATAGGCAAAGGTCGTCTCATTCTCTTTGTTCTCCGCTGTGATCGGCGTGCCGTCCGGCAACGTCATCGGCGGTCCATGGAGCCGCTTATACTCTGCCACCTGCCGTTCCAGCTCGCGAATCTGTTCCGCTCTAATCACCGCTGCTTCAATGTCCTTGTAATTACTCTTCGCCCACGCGCGGTATTTCTCATTCACCAGTCCCAAAGTGATGGCGAACCGCAGTTCATCACTGGCGGGCACTGCCGACCCGTCCGTTAGCAGCGGATTATAGGCACAGGCGGATAAGGGGGAGCCCTTGTATTGCGTCCGCAGGTTGGTCTTCGCATAGAAGCCTGGGTCCACGCCCAGCTTTTGTAGCAGCTCACGCTGATGCTCCGCATGTTCGTTCGCGGACTTCATATAGCTCTTGTTCCCATACTTCTCATAGACAGAGTATGCCGCTTGACTACGTCCGATTTCCCGCAACGCTTCGGCAATCTTGGACAATTGCTCCCGTGCCTGCTGCTGTTCGGCGGGATTGCCGGACTCTCTCTGTTGGAATAGCTCCGAGATGACTGCATCTGCTGCAAAAGGCTGCAGTTGTCTATCCGCCGACGCATCCCTGACGTTCCGCAGCAAATCCTGAATCATGCGGCTAAGCGTCGGCGGATGACGAAGGACATCCTGAATTCCGTGCGCGGCCTGATCCCGTATGCCTTGCAACCACCGGCTGAACAGGCTGCCTGCCTGCTTCCAGGTGAATGCCGGTGTAGCTTTTAACAGACTCTGCGCTTTCGATTCTGCCGACTGATATTGCCCAGCCGCCCAGCGCAAGGCCGATTGCTTGCGCTCTATCCGGTCACTAAGCGACTGCGCCTCCCGTCCCAACTCCTGCAGCAACCGGATCGCCTCGCGGGAGGGAGACTGTACATAACTCTCCGGGTAAGCAGCCTGCACCGAACGGACCAAACCACCAACGTTTCTGTCCATACCGGTGACCTGCTCCTCCAGGACACGGTTCAAGCGCTTCAGTCCCTGCTCCAGCTCCAGTATCCGCTTGATCTCCACCTGCTGCTGCATGCTTCACCTCCAGAGTACAAATCCGCCGTCTAGTTATTCAAGTCGTCGAACATGGAGCCTTTTACCGTGACTAGAACCTATCGTTGAATGATGGGTTCATTCGGTATTGGGTGGCCCCGCAGATGACTCAGATTACATCTTAGTTAGACAATTCTTTTTCAACGTAAGGACGGTCAAGTAGACTAAGTAGGCTTGTGGTTAAATATTTCGTCTGATACTGGTCTAAAGCGTTATTGACAATTAGCTGACCATTCTCCATTCTAAGCAACTGAGCTGAACCATCTTCTAGAAATAATAGGTTACCATCAATATGTCTTATAAGCCTTCCCATAATTTTAAACAAAAGCTCTAGTCCTTGATAAAACGTATTTCCAAACAATTGAATTCTGATACAAACATTTACATCTAAGTTATAATGATTTCTAACAAAAGCGATATCAGAAATATCTTCAATTTCAAGAGCCAATGCAAATAGCTCAGAGCCAATAACTATTTCCTCATCGTTACAACTCAATGAGGCCTTCTTGTCCCCACACGCAGTCGTAAATCTTTCCAGCATTTCACCTAATGAATTATTACTTACATTAGATAGTAGAAACAATTCATAGTCCATTACATCTATCCTCCAAATACTCTTGTAATTTCCCCATCTTTCACAATAAATAGTTCTTTTAAGTTCTTCAAATCACCGTCTGAATTTGCTTTTCTTAAAATCCCCTGAATAATTTCGGCGACTTTTTCTGAAGGGAACTGATCTAAATTTAGAACTATTCTTTCTGCTTGTGTTTTAGTCTTTTTTGTAGTGTTTCTAAGAATATTATCTAGATTCGTTTCTATTGTTGGTGCATAACAGTCAAATACCTTACCTTCAATTAAGAAATCCGGATTTGACGACTCTTTTATTCCGAATCCATTACCACCGTTTACTTCATCTAATATTTTAATGTCATAACCTTGATCTGCCATTAGATCGGCTGTTTCACTCTCTTTCTTAATACCATGTGAGTCACCTATTGTGTAGTTTCCTTTAGGTTTTCCACCTTTAGGTAAAGAAGGCTCGGTAAGTTTAGTGTTTGGGATATTCCCCCTCCCCTCACTCCGCCACACCTGCCCCGGCACTTCCACCGGGCCCGGGCCGCCCGGCGTGGCCGGAATCAACCGGTTCGGGTAAGGGTTCATCCCTAGGAAATTCCAGTTTTTCAAGGCATCCGGCACTTTCTTCACCGCATCAGTCAGCGGGTCCATCACCGCGTCGGCCAGCTTGCCGACCACGCCGCTCTTGGCGATAGGTACGCCCGGGACGAGGATGGACGCGGCGTTGCCGAGCATTTCGGCTTTTTGCTCCGGGGTGCCTTCATTGAAGTCATGATACATGGCTTTGGCCGCATCCACCAGAACTTCGGGATTATTGACGAGGTAGTTCACCTTGTCGATCGTTTCCTGGGTCGTCTTCTCCGGGTCGATGACGAAGTCAAAAGCGAACTTAGCGGTGTCCACCACGCCCATGACTGTAGATTTGATCAGGCCGCCTACAAAGGCTTGGGTTACCTGATCGGCCTGCACCACTATTTTGCGCCATTCGGTCATACCGTAGGTGTCTTCCGCCCAAGCATAATACGCGGTGTACACGGCTCCGGTTTGTTTACTGGGATCATAGACCTTGTCCTTGAAATAGGCAAAGGTTGTCTCATTCTCTTTGTTCTCCGCTGTGATCGGCGTGCCATCCGGCAAAGTCATCGGCGGCCCATAAAGCCGCTTATACTCTGCCACCTGGCGTTCCAGCTCGCGAATCTGTTCCGCTCGAACCACCGCTGCCTCGATGTCTTTATAATTACTCTTCGCCCATGCGCGATATTGCTCATTCACCAGCCCCAGTGTGATGGCGAACCGCAGTTCATCACTGGCGGGCACCGCCGATCCGTCCGTCAGCAGCGGGTTATACGTGCAGGCTGATAAGGGAGAACCTTTGTATTGCGTCCGAAGGTCGGTCTTCACATAGAAGCCCGGGTCCACGCCCAGCTTCTGCAGCAGCTCCCGCTGGCGCTCCGCATGTTCGTTCGCGGACTTCATATAAGTCTTGTTCCCATACTTCTCATAGACAGAGTAGGCTGCTTGACTTCGTCCTATTTCCCGCAAGGCCTCCGCAATCTTAGATAATTGTTCCCGGGCCTGCTGCTGTTCAGCGGGACTGCCGGATTTTCTCTGCTGGAACAGTTCAGAGATGACTGCATCTGCTGCAAAAGACTGCAGTTGTCTGTCCACCGAAGCATCCCTGACGTTCCGCAGCAAATCCTGAATCATGCGGCTAAGCGTCGGCGGATGACGAAGGACATCCTGAATTCCGTGCGCGGCCTGATCCCGTATGCCTTGCAACCACCGGCTGAACAGGCTGCCTGCCTGCTTCCAGGTGAAAGCCGGTGTAGTTTTTAACAGACTCTGCGCCTTCGTTTCGGCAGATTGATATTGCCCGGCTGCCCAGCGTAAGGCCGAATGCTTGCGCTCTATCCGGTCACTAAGCGACTGCGCCTCCCGTCCCAACTCCTGCAGCAACCGGATCGCCTCGCGGGAGGGAGACTGCACATAACTTTCCGGGTAAGCAGCCTGCACCGAACGAACCTGACCGCCAACGCTTCTGTCCATTCCCGTGACCTGCTCCTCCAGTATACGATTCAAGCGCTTCAGTCCCTGCTCCTGCTCCAGCATCCGCTTGATCTCCACCTGCTGCTGCATGCTTCACCTCCAGAGATGCATCAGTCATACAGTGAAATTAAAAATCCCGAAAGTTTATCACTAACTTTCCTGAAATCAATTAGATCCAAACTTTCATCATAATGATACACAGGTGGGTTATCACCCTCATCCAAGTTAAAATACCAAAACATATATCCTTGATGTATCATGAATACAAACTGATTATCTGTTAATTTCTTCGGAAAATTATTTTCATCCAAAAGTTCAACTGCCCATTCTTTAAGTTCTAATATATATTTCATTGAATAATGTGTACCTGCCAAAAACTCAATCCCATTGCCGGCTTTACACATAAATTCCAAATAAGTTAAGGGGAGTTCTTTGGTTGGCATTAGTTTCTTCAATTTTAAAATTTCATCTTCATTGCAAGGTTTCATTGGGTATAAATTTTCTTCTAAGATCAACAAGAAAGTCCTGATATCACCGTCTTTTAAAAAATCCATTCCAACCCCCTCCACTTTCTCGCTTCGTTTCTCCGTCTTTCTTCACCAATCCCAAGATTCCCTCCGCTTTACGAGTAGAGCAGGTATATCCAAAAAAGCTCATTCCTACTCATAAAACAAATTGGAAAGAGCTTTTGAAAGTTTATCAAGTGTTCAATGAAGATATTATCCTCTCATCTGCTCCATTAACCACTTTTTAATATCTTCCCCTTCCAACCTTATTGGTTTCTCTTCTGTTCCAATAAAAATATGTTTGGCAGACACTTCATCAATCCCGTTTATTTCTTCAAAACTAGTGCCATAAAGAAGTGCTCCATCAAGTAGAGCGTTTGTTATATCAACATTAGAAAACTTTGCGTAGCTTAAATTTGCTCTTCGAAATGATGCTCGCCTCAAGTCAGATTGAGATACATTAGCAAAGCTAAGGTCTGTATCATCAAAAGACGCTTTTATGCCTACACAATTTCTTATATTTGAATGTTTTAGGGTTGCGTAATCAAATACTGTTTTACTCAGTATGCATTCAGAGAAAATCGTTCTTTCGAATGAGGTACTTAAAAAATAGCAATCACTCATATCAACATTTGTCAAAAAGGAATTGCTCATATTTGACTCTACAATCTCTGAACAACTCAGGTTCATCCCTGTAAGATTCAGTTGTTTTAATTCTTCATTCACAATTTCTAATTTTTCTCCAATACTACCTTCCGATTCTGCCCATTTATGATGTTTTAAAAACATATTATCATCCATGTAATACTTCCTTTCGCATACTTTATGGCCACCAAAGCAATTTATCACTTAATCCCAATTCTTTCACTGCTTCGCGTACTTCGTCTATATGCTCTGGGAACATTTTTGATGAATCGATGATAACATTCTCACCTTTTGAAAGAGATTCTTCTATATCAGCAATTGCCTTTTCCAGAGTATAACCTTTTGGTGCAAATTTTGAATACCATCCTTTAACGTCCCACTTTACACCTGTTGCATCAATAAATTCTGCACCTGCTGGATTGGTATCTCTAACTATAGGACCAGGTAGGTCTCCTCTCGCCTCTAACTCTAAGCCTGCTAGTCTCTCAACTTTTGATTTTTCGTTTATTTTAAAGTTTTTTGCTGGATCTTTTGCCAAACTTTCATACTCTTCTGGTGACCTAGCATAGTATCTTCCCTTATCTCCATATTTGTCTGTCAATTCTTCATAGTAATCCGGAGCAGTTTCTCTAATTTTGTCTAAGCCTGCTTTTGGCGTCCCCTCACTCCGCCACACCTGCCCCGGCACTTCCACCGGGCCCGGGCCGCCCGGCGTTGCCGGGATCAACCGGTTCGGGTAAGGGTTCATCCCTGGGAAATTCCAGTTTTTCAAGGCATCCGGTACTTTCTTCATCGCATCAGTCAACGGGTCCATCACTGCATCGGCCACCTTGCCGACCACGCCGCTCTTGGCGATAGGTACGCCCGGGACGAGAATAGAAGCGGCGTTGCCGAGCATTTCGGCTTTTTGCTCCGGGGTGCCTTCATTGAAATTATGATACATGGCTTTGGCTGCATCCACCAGAACTTCGGGATTATTGACGAGGTAGTTCACCTTGTCGATCGTTTCCTGGGTCGTCTTCTCCGGGTCGATGACGAAGTCGAACGCGAACTTGGCGGTGTCTACCACGCCCATGACTGTGGATTTGATCAGGCCGCCGACGAAGGCTTGGGTTACCTGATCGGCCTGCACCACTATTTTGCGCCATTCGGTCATGCCGTAGGTGTCTTCCGCCCAAGCATAATACGCGGTGTACACGGCTCCGGTATGTTTACTCGGATCATAGACCTTGTCCTTGAAATAGGCAAAGGTCGTCTCGTTCTCTTTGTTCTTCGCTGTGATCGGCGTGCCATCCGGTAACGTCATCGGCGGCCCATAAAGCCGCTTATACTCTGCCACCTTTCGTTCCAGCTCGCGAATCTGTTCCGCTCTAATCACCGCTGCTTCGATGTCCTTGTAATTCGCTTTTGCCCACTCGCGGTATTGCTCATTCACCAGTCCCAGGGTGATGGCGAACCGCAGTTCATCACTGGCGGGCACCGCCGATCCGTCCGTTAACAGCGGATTATACGTGCAGGCCGATAAGGGGGAGCCCTTGTATTGCGTCCGCAGGTCAGTCTTCGCATAGAAGCCTGGGTCTACGCCCAGCTTTTGTAGCAGCTCACGCTGATGCTCCGCATGTTCGTTCGCGGACTTCATATAAGTCTTGTTCCCGTACTTCTCATAGACAGAGTAGGCTGCTTGGCTCCGCCCGATTTCCCGTAACGCCTCCGCAATCTTGGACAATTGTTCCCTTGCCTGCTGCTGTTCGGCGGGACTGCCGGATTCTCTCTGCTGGAACAGTTCAGAGATGACTGCATCTGCTGCAAAAGACTGCAGTTGTCTGTCCACCGAAGCGTCCCTGACGTTCCGCAGCAAATCCTGAATCATGCGGCTAAGCGTCGGCGGATGACGAAGGACATCCTGAATTCCGTGCGCGGCCTGATCCCGTATGCCTTGCAACCACCGGCTGAACATGCTGCCTGCCTGCTTCCAGGTGAATGCTGGTGTAGCTTTTAACAGACTCTGCGCTTTCGATTCTGCCGACTGATATTGCCCAGCCGCCCATCTGAGTGCTGATTGCTTGCGCTCTAACCGTTCACTAAGCGACTTCGCCTCCCGTCCCAACTCCTGCAGCAACCGGATCGCCTCGCGGGAGGGAGACTGCACATAACTTTCCGGATAAGCAGCCTGCACCGAACGGATCAAACCACCAACGTTTCTGTCCGTACCGGTGACCTGCTCCTCCAGTATGCGATTCAAGCGCTTCATTCCCTGCTCCAGCTCCAGCATCCGCTTGATGTCCACCTGCTGCTGCATAGTTCACCTCCAGAGTACGAGTACAGCGTCTTAGTTATTCAAATCATCGAACATGGAGCCCTTCACTGTGATGGTCATGCCGTCCAGTGCTGTAATGCCTTGAATAAAGTCTAGAGTGTGGTAAGCCAGCTTGTTGCGGATTAATAACAAACTTAGCGCAGGTCTCCTCTGTAATCTGATTCATGTTTTGTCCGTATATGGCTTGTTCTTGTTTCGATACTTTGACATGTCGGATAACTTTGTTATGTTTCCTTCCCGCCGTTACGATAATCAGAATTAACGATACGCTTTAAGGTTTAACCCATAAAAAATATATCACCGATAAAACAGGCCCATCATAGTTGTATCTCACCATAATCGACCTGTTCAATGTAACGGAATAGCATTATTCAGGGTATGAAATTCAAGCCTTTCGTACGCACAACCGAAACAAAGAAATCTTTATACGGGTATTACATGGGTTAACTATGTTTTTGGTCGAATTGGGCTCATTCGACACTGGGTAGCTCCTGCCACTTTTTCGTTACAATAACAAATCCGCCTTCAAACCTAAGATGTAATCTACCCCTATTTTAGTAGAATCGCTTGTTTCCCTGATTTTATATTCCCCTTTATT
This sequence comes from Paenibacillus sp. FSL H3-0469, assembly GCF_038051945.1. Lineage (NCBI taxonomy): Bacteria > Bacillati > Bacillota > Bacilli > Caryophanales > Paenibacillaceae > Paenibacillus > Paenibacillus sp. FSL H3-0469. Next base: position 7,167,316 of record NZ_CP150302.1, on the reverse strand, counting down.
ATCAATTAGCTTTTTACAGATTTGAATGTCTTGCATCAGTTTTTCAATGTCGTTTTTATCTATATGCTCCTCAAACTTTGTTTCTTTAAGATAAATTTCCAGTTTAGAATATATAAAGTCAGCAATTTCTTTATATTTCAAACTCTCTATAGCAATAGAAACAAAATATAATGTTTTAGTAAACAAACTAACATTTACTCTTCTCCAATCTTCTTCTAAAATTTTCGCTGAAACCTGCGCCACATTTAAACCCTCTTCTTCAATATATTCCTCAAAGTCCAACATTACAGAATTTCTAATTCTTTCATATTTAATTATGCTCATATTATCATTCCTTATCTCATATTTTCAGAATAAACATTAAGCTTAATATTAGGGAACTTACGTCTAAATTCCATAATTAAATTTGTGCAACTTTGACAGGCGTCTAATTCAGTATATAAATCTATTTTACCAGAAACATTAGAGTCTTTTATCTGAGAAGAAATATCTTCAAGAATTTTAGCCTCCGTATCATTGAGACGAGGAAATCTATCTTCAACATAGGTTTCAAAGGACTTTGTTTCTTTTGAATGAGTAAAATCACCTAAGTTATTACCTAAACTATCAGAAGAATGAATTTGACTATGTGCTTGAAATTCCTTTTTAATACCAGTTATCTCCACTTTTGCGACAGCAATATTTCCAGTAGTTAATTTATCCAGTTTTCTATCAAGTTTATCCTTCTGTGTTCTTGATAGATTCTTGTATTCATCAGAACTTCTTATTTTTTCTATTTCTCTGTTAATATCTCCTCTTACATTTTGAGTCTTCTCATGCAGGCTGTCTATTTTACGATTAGGTAGTTTAGCTTCCCCCCGCCCCTCACTCCGCCACACCTGCCCCGGCATCTCCACCGGCCCCGGGCCGCCCGGCGTTGCCGGGATTAGCCGGTTCGGGTAAGGGTTCATCCCTGAAAAATCCCAATTTTTCAAAACATCCGGTACTTTCTTGACCGCATCGCTCAGCGGGTCCATCACCGCATCGGCCAGCTTACCGACCATGCCGCTCTTGGCGATAGGTACGCCCGGGACGAGGATGGATGCGGCGTTGCCGAGCATTTCGGCTTTTTGCTCCGGGGTGCCTTCATTGAAGTCATGATACATGGCTTTGGCGGCATCCACCAAAACTTCGGGGTGACTGACGAGATAGTTCACCTTGTCGATCGTTTCCTGAGTCGTCTTCTCCGGGTCGATGACGAAGTCGAAAGCGAACTTGGCGGTGTCCACCACGCCCATGACTGTAGATTTGATCAGGCCGCCTACGAAAGCTTGGGTCACCTGATCGGCCTGCACCACTATTTTGCGCCATTTGGTCATACCGTAGGTGTCTTCCGCCCAAGCGTAATACGCGGTGTACACGGCTCCGGTATGTTTACTGGAATCATAGACCTTGTCCTTGAAATAGGCATAGGTCGTCTCATTCTCTTTGTTCTCCGCTGTGATCGGCGTGCCATCCGGCAGAGTCATCGGCGGACCATGGAGCCGCTTATACTCTGCCACCTGGCGTTCCAGCTCGCGAATCTGTTCCGCTCGAACCACCGCTGCCTCGATGTCTTTATAATTACTCTTCGCCCATGCGCGATATTGCTCATTCACCAGCCCCAGTGTGATGGCGAACCGCAGTTCATCACTGGCGGGCACCGCCGATCCGTCCGTCAGCAGCGGGTTATACGTGCAGGCTGATAAGGGAGAACCTTTGTATTGCGTCCGAAGGTCGGTCTTCACATAGAAGCCCGGGTCCACGCCCAGCTTCTGCAGCAGCTCCCGCTGGCGCTCCGCATGTTCGTTCGCGGACTTCATATAAGTCTTGTTCCCATACTTCTCATAGACAGAGTAGGCTGCTTGACTTCGTCCTATTTCCCGCAAGGCCTCCGCAATCTTAGATAATTGTTCCCGGGCCTGCTGCTGTTCAGCGGGACTGCCGGATTTTCTCTGCTGGAACAGTTCAGAGATGACTGCATCTGCTGCAAAAGACTGCAGTTGTCTGTCCACCGAAGCATCCCTGACGTTCCGCAGCAAATCCTGAATCATGCGGCTAAGCGTCGGCGGATGACGAAGGACATCCTGAATCCCACGTGCTGCCTGATCCCTTAGGCCTTGCAGCCACCGGCTGAACATGCTGCCTGCCTGCTTCCAGGTGAATGCCGGTGTCGCATGAACCAGACTCTGCGCCTTCGTCTCGGCAGCTTGATATTGCCCGGCCGCCCAGCGTAACGCCGATTGCTTACGCTCTATCCGGTCACTAAGCGACTGTGCCTCCCTTGCCAGCTCCTGCAGCAACCGATCCGCCTCGCGGGAGGGAGACTGCACATAACTTTCCGGGTAAGCAGCCTGCACCGAACGAACCAAACCGCCGACGCTTCTGTCTATACCGGTGACCTGCTCCTCCAGTATGCGGTTCAAGCGCTTCAGTCCCTGCTCCAGCTCCAGCATCCGCTTGATGTCCACCTGCTGCTGCATGCTTCACCTCCAGAGTACAAATCCGCCGTCTAGTTATTCAAGTCATCGAACATGGAGCCTTTTACCGTTACCGTCATGCCGTCCAGTGTCGTAATACCTTGAATGGAGCCTAACGTGCGATAAGCCAGCTTGCTCTTGCCAAGCTCCACATTCCCAACCGACACTTTAATCGGATACTCACCGTCCGCCATATTGGCGTGGGTATACAGATAGCTGTTCTTTGGGTTGATCACAATCGTAACGCGGGTCTCTTCCGTAATCTGATACATTTTCTGCCCGTCTTTTACGAATTCCTTATATTCAAAAGCAGTATTGCTCCCTGCCGTAGAGGACTGGCTATAGCCCTCCATCACCTTTTTCCAGTATTCATGGGTATCGCCCTTTACGTCCTGTGAATGCTCCAGCTCCACTACCTTTTTGCTGTAACGGCTGCCATCTGTACTGCGGTCCGTTACGGCCAGCAGCACTTCACCATTCACACCCTTTGGACTCGCGGCAGTCAGTATGCCGGTTTTACGGGCAAACCCTCCGCCCTGCTTGGCAAGCGGCTCATTGCTCAGGTTTACGGCAATCTTTTTGTTGTTGATGTAGATCAGATCATTCTCATAACGGAACGAATCAATGACCCGCTGCACCAGCTCTTTATGATCCTCGGTATCGTCCTTGACCGGCTTGTACACTACGGTCTTTACCTTGAAGGAATAGGACCCTGCCGGGTTAAAATAGTAGCCCGACTTCACCGGATAATTGAAGCGCTGCAATTCCCGGTCCGTGGCGAACACCGCTTTATCATAGCCAGCTTTACCCGCTTGTCCTTCTTTGGCCGCAGTCCGTGAAGTCTGGTATTCTTGGCGCTGCGGACGGTCTGCACTCCATGCAATGTCGCCCATACCTTGCTGCGTGAACGAACGCTTGTATTGCCCATTTACAGCTACAGCCTGATAGGCTTGATTATTCTTATCTAAATGGTACATCCAGCGGATGACATCCACCGGATACGGCTCGGTTCTCCACAGCAGCTTCTTGGATAGAGAGGTCCCGGTGTTCTGCTCGATCTTACTATCTACCACAGGCTCTGGTACTTCCTTGCGTCCATGATAGAAATACATCTCATAGAGCTTCCGGTCCGTTCCCTGCGGGAAGCTGGCGGTTGCCGTATCAGTTACTGTCCGTGTGGTGCAGGTACCATTGCTGCAGCTCGTCACGTCATACTTATAGGTTCTTTGGACTCCGCCCTGGAAGTCCACCCGGCCTTCTTTTACCGCAGGAGAGTATGGATTAGCCGGATTCAGCCATTTGCCATGCTCAGGGTCATCGCCGAAATCCTTGCGGTCAATCACCGCGCTGACGATGGGCTGGCGCGAAATGTGACTCCCCGGATCATCCACTACAGGATTGCCCGAAACATTATATTGCCGGAATACATCCGGGGTCGCATTGGTCACATGCAGTTGTCCGGTAGCATTGTTGATCCAGCTTCCGCGGGGTAAGTACAACTGGGCAACTAACGGTGCACCGCCGTAGATCGGGAATTCCACCTGCCGGGTCAGCACATTATAGCCCAGCGGCTGCGGCTTCAGCAGCTTGACGGCGATTGGATGCGAATCGAGCACGTTATTAGCCAGCTGCTTCTCCTTGGGGGTCTTCCCCTCCGGGTTCACACTGAACTTAATTCGCACCTCGCTGTCCGGCATTTTGAAGCTGGCTTCCAGCAAGCGCTCCCCGTTCTTGGGAATGACAAGCTCCCCGCTACCCTTCTGCGCATGACCGGTGAACGTCAGCTTTGCCGAAGAGCTATTGATGGCCTTGCCTGTACTCACCTGAATAATCTCCCAACGGAAGGGGGTCTTAATCTCTTCAGGAAAAGATGAATCCACCCGGATCTGTACTTGCACCTGTTCACCGGTCTGCGCCTGCAGCGGCAGCTGTTCGAATTCAGCCTTCAAGTCGTATTCCTGCTCGACTAATGCCAGTGGTGCAATCGGAATGTCCAAATACGTGATATTCCCGCTGTTATGGGAGATATAGACGGTTCCATACCCCCACGAGAAATACGTGGGCGGCTGGAGCACATGAACATAGTCAATCCACTTGCCGCCCTTGGACGGAGTGGCGTTGTTGGTATAGACCTTCTTATCTTGAAGCTCTTTATTCTGATCACGGTACATGAAATCCTTATACGTACGGTTGCCGCCGTATTCAAAATTCAAGCCCTCGATAATCGCCTGCTCAAAGGTCCCGTCTGTGAGATAGGCGGTGAGCTTTGAGTTGTTAGTGTTTTGATAGCGGTCAAATTTATTTGTGTTAACTTTGAATTTTTGCTGAACGGCATCATCCTCCCAGGATTCCTTAATCAGGGAGAGATTCTGAATCTGCGTCCCGCTCCACCCGGCGAACCAGGGAACATTCTCTGTCGGTACCGAGTTGCCTTCCCGGGTATAGCCGGAATATTCATAGAGCCCTCCGTCCAATTGGGTGCCATGACTGGTCCCGTAGACGATTTCATAGTAACGTTCGGCACCTGAAGCAATCCTTTTTTGCAGCAGATCCTTCCGGTAGCTGCCCTTGGAGGTCTCCTCCTTGAAGTAATCCTTCACACCATATAAGTCCAGGTAATCTTCGTTGGCGAATTTCAGCACTTCGGCCGGAGTGGCCGGCTTCCCGCGTGCATCCGAATAGGTATCCATTTGGAAGACGGCAGCGACAAAAATGACCGATAGTATGGCTAGAACCAGGGCTCTCTTCATCCATCTACACCTATTTTCTGTATATAGTAAAAACCAGCGCGTTATATTCGGTAGAAGACACATTAATTTTGTATTTTGCATCTTCAAATGTTCTAAAGGGCAGGTTGTACTCTACTGTCTTCTTTGGAGCAACATAGTCCAGCATGGCATCTACAGTAGCCGGCTCAATCTTTTGCCGCATAATCGCTTCTGCTTCCTTCATTTGCATGGCATAATCGGCACCCTCGATCTCGAAATCGACCAGAATGACAAGGACGGCCTTGCCCTTGGGAGGATTCTCAGTAGAAGAATTAACCTGAAGCATAGAGCCTGTATTCGTATAATAAGTGAATCCGTTGGATGTCTTGGCAGTGCCCTTAGCGGGTGCGGAGCTGATCACAGGCGTCTTGCCATCCGTAGAAATATAAGCGGTGCTGACCCGCTGATCCCAGTTCACGCCTACGCCCAGCCCTGCGCTGACGAACTTCAGCGGCACGAACGTTCTGCCGTTCTTCATCAGGGCGGCGGTATCCATCGTCTTCTTAACGCCATCCAACGTAAATTGCCGGTTCCCGATGACCAGCACCAGCTTCTTGCCATTGAGTTCCACCGTTACCGTCTTGGAAGTTGGAGTCCAGCCAACCTTCGCCCCCAGTGCTTCACTCACGAAGCGGACCGGCACCTGTACCCGGTTCTGCTTGTCGAGAAACGGCTGGGCATCCGGGAAGCTGATTTTGGAGCCGTCCACCACCACCCGGACAGACTGGGCGGCATGTGCCGATACAGGCATTAGCGAGATTAGCAGTAATAGAGCTGTGAACCATGTTGTTATTTTTTTCATCTTCATATCCTCCTCAAATGAGCTTGTGACAAGCCTTATCTTTACTCCTTCTACTGGCGCCGCAGAATCACTGGCTCTCCGTCTAGCTCTACCGTTATGACAGGATCGTTGATCAGCGTGCCCATGAAGCCGAAGGCGTGCCAGGCTCCGCTTGCCAGTGCAAGGTCTGAACTGTGCTTGCGGCCGTATTGAGTCAAGAGCGGTTCCAGGTCTTTGCCTGTAAAAGGCACTACCTGCTCTGCTCCGCTAGTACTGTCCGAGACGGTAATCGAGCTAAGCTTAATCTCCTCACGCGGGCCTGCCAGATCCTCTGCATGCAGATCGAGTCCAACCTCAAGCGAACGTTCATCTGATGCCTCTGTAATTGCGGACAGGAAGGCATATTCATCCTCCTTGCCGCGCAGCTGGTTCATCGCAGCTTTAAATTTCTCATTCCCCGGCGTAGTTGGCGACAGAATCGCCATCAGATGCACACCCTGCGTCGAATAGCCAGTATAGATGACAGAGTCATTCAGCAGCGGCTGTACCTGTTCTTGCTGATCCAGCATCTCCTCTACTTCCGCATCGCTGAGCACGATGGACAGGATGCTCTGCAGCCCGCGAATCCGGTCAGAGGCCAGTACGGCGGCCATCAAATCATCAGAGTTTTGCTCCACCTTCTGCATATTGGCCTGAAGCTCTCCATACAGCTTCTCTTTCAGTGCAGTGCCTTCATGATCTCCGGCAGGCTTCACCTGATCATAGCTCTCCGTAACGGGACTATTCGTTTGCCTTTTATACGAGGAGACACCCCAGCCGCCAACCTTCTGTTCCTGCAGCCATACCGTGAAGTAATGATCCTTCATTACATACTCCAGGACCCGGCTTCCATCGTCAGCCCCTTCATAGGTGTGGAACTCCTCCCCATACAGCCGGAGCACTTCTGCTTCCGCATCCCCTGCCTTAAGGCCTGCTGCTGTGGGGGATTCATCCGTCACATCAATCCTGTAGAGCCGCTCATGCTCATCGAAGGTAAAATCAGCTTGGTCCGTCATAACGGTACGGTGTCCCTGATTCCAATCGGCGGGATCACCGGCATTCTCAATTTCATTGCTGTCGTCCATGCCTTCAGCCTCTAATTGTTTACGTAGTTCTTCCAAGGTCATTCCCAGTTGGAACATGCCCTCTTCTCCATTCTCCTGCTCATCGGTAATGACCTGCTTGGCCGGGACTGCTGAAGGACTGGGAGTAGGGGTTTCGATTGCCGGACTCTGCGTGGCAGCCTGACCCGTTTCATGGGCTGGAGCCTTATCTGTCCGTCCGCAGCCTGTAATCATAAGTGCTGTGCACAAGCCGATCATCCAGAACATTTTTTTCATATGGCGGTTGCCCCTTTCCCAGTGTTGCTGCTGCGCCTGCTTCACTTCTATATCTGAACCATCACTTTCATGATGTCTGGTATGCTGAAGTTATGTATAACAAGCATAGCCGCGCCGGAAGCCTATGCTTCCGGCCGCCTATACCTATATTCCGCCTGCTTCTATCTGCGAAGCTGGCTGGCAATATCGCGATCGCTTTGCTCCTTGATCTCTGCTACCTTGTTCAATTGCATACTGATGCCATTCACACACTCGACCAGCTTGTCGAGCGACGGCTTCAACTGGTTGAATTCCTCAATGAAGGCCTTGGAGGATTCACCTTGCCACCATGCTTCAGCAGCTTTGATCTCACTATCCAGCTTGTTGATGATATCTTTAGCACTTTGGCCTTTAGCTTTAATGGAACTGGCTACACTTCTAGCCTGCTCAGGACTGAACACCTGTTTCACCATTCGATTCACCTCCCTTCGTGGAATCTATTGCCGTTACTTCTTCCTCGCAGCGGCTGCGGCCAGCGCGCGGCGGGCCTCTTCTTCCGCCTTCGCCTTCGCCCTGCGTTCATCGTCAGCCCGCTGGACAGCGCCCGCCAGGGCCTGCAGCTGATTCTGCAGCTCCCGCATCTGTCCAAGCAAACGGGTTACATCCCGGGTAATCTCCTGATACTCACTGCGGTAAGTATCCCCGGCTCCACCCTTCCACCAGCTGCTGCTCTGAGCGGCACTGCTGTCATTCTTACTCTGCTCCCGGCGGATATCCTCCGCCGCACTGCTTACATTTCCTGACTGCCGGCGGATTTCTTGCGGCGTAGGCAACAAGCTCACCTCCTCAAATGGGTCCATTCGAAGGCCCTAAGTAGCCGTGCGGATACCCGAGTATTTATTCTTCATAATCAGGTAGCCATCCCCCGGCTCCAGCTCCTTCTCCTTCTCACCGTAAGGCAACCGGACGTTGAACAGATTCTGATCCTTCAGGCTGCCCAGCTGAAGTCCGCATTGTTCCTCGCGGATCGCCTTTCCGAGTCCGTCCCAGTTCCCGGCCAGCTCCGACGTGTTATCTCCGGCAATAACGGCAACCTTAAGCGCCCGTTCCTGCTTCACCATTCGTTCCAGCAATTCTTTCAAGGCATAGAGGTCACCATTCGTGAACTCCGTAAGCCGGTCAATGACGAAGACGATACGCGGCCATGAGGTATACAGCGCTGCGGCTGCACCACCGCTGCTCTTGACCGCAAGCAGGGAGCGGCGTCTGCCCTCAAGCTCATTCTTGATTTCTTCTGCAAAGGCATACATATCATCGACGGCTGCCAAATCCGTTACACCGGACTGCCCCAACACACTGTAGATTCCCATACTCCCCGAATCAAGCGCATAGATGGCGGTCTTCCCAGACTGTCTCAGCAGCTGTGTGACCCAGGATACCAGCAATGTACTTTTACCGGACATAGGATCTCCGGCTACCATGACGATAGGTGTTGTGTCCAGATCCAGGACGGCAGGCTGAAGGTCGTTATCTGATAGTCCAATCGCCAGCCGCCCTTCCGGCAGTGCACAAGCCTCATTCAGCTTACGGATATCAATGAAAGCCGGCATCACCGGAATCCGCGGTGCTTCCGTTAACAGCCCGGTGTCTGCCTGTTTACGCAGGTGAAGTATCCACTGCTCCACTCCTCCATGCTTCTGCTCTGGCAGGAGCGGCAATGCCGTCTGGAACTCCAGCGGAGGCTTGCTGCGCACAAGTCCCCGGCCGGCCGCACGTGATGGCTCCAGGCCTTCCGTGCGGCCGACAATCATTTCATATTCGCTTTTCTCTGTCATCTGCAGGCTGATGGCATTCTTGAAATTGATAGCGAATTTATAGCGTACAAGCGAAGCATTGGTAGCCGTAACCACCATATAGATTCCATATTTGGTCCCTTCCCGCGCCAGCACCACCATCTGCTCATCCAATTCCTCATAGGTCTCCGATAAGGCGAAATAGTTGTCAATCACAAGCACCACTGACGCCAGCTTGCCGATCCTTGCCCGGTAATCGGCAAAGCCGTCCGCCCCGCTGTCTTCAAAAATCCGCTTGCGCTCATTCATGGTGCGGAACAGGAACTTAGTAAACTGGAGAATACTCTTCTCTTGCTCCAGCGTCATCACACCCCCGCAATGGGGCAGCGCTTCAAGCGCTTTGAACGAAGAGCCTCCGCAATCCATCAGGTATAGATGTACGTCTTCCGGTGAATACCGGTAAGCCGCTGACAAACATAAGGTTCTCAGCAACACCGTTTTGCCCGTGCCCGGCGCACCGTAAATGAAGAGATTGCCCTCCCCGACCAAATCAAGCATCAGCGCTTCCTGCCTTTGCCCGCGCGGGTCATCTACAAGACCAACAGGGATACTCAGCGTCTCCTGGACGGACGGCCAGCCGCCGGCTTCCTCCCAGCCCCCGCCAGCCTTATACAATTCCGCTAAATGTACCGATTCAGGCAGCGGAGGATGCCAGGGTCCGGGGAGCGGGTGAATGTCTGCGCTCCGGGCAGAAGCTGCCAGCGATTTGACCACGCTCTCCAGTTGGCTTGGCACCTCCATCTCAGGCAGCTTCTCTTCATCCAGCGGATAGATCTGCTCCTGCTTGCCGTTGAGCTGCAGCCGGTAAATGCGCTTGTGCCGGAGGTGATGCCTTTGCACGTTGCCAGGATCATACATCGCTCCAGAGTAAGCCGACTGGAACATCTCAAAGATCTCGTCATTCCCTACCTGGATAAACGCCCGTCCCGGCTCCTTGATCATTGCCGCATCCGGACGCTTAATAACATCCTTGCTGTCCGCTTCATCCTGGACCTTCAGACAGATCTTGAATTTCGCATTGCTCCAGATCTGATCATCCACGATTCCTGCCGGCTTCTGCGTAGCCAGTATCAGATGCACCCCCAGGCTTCGCCCTACTCTCGCGGCACTGACCAGTTCCTTCATGAAGTCGGGCTGATCCTGCTTCAGCTCCGCGAATTCATCGGCAATCATGATCAGATGCGGAATAGGCGTCATGCCGCGTTCCAGGCCTCCGTTATGATACAGCTTCTGGTAGCGGTCGATATTGTTGACGCCTTGTTCAGCGAACAGCCGCTGGCGGCGCAGCAGCTCGCTTTTGATGGAGAGCAGCGCCCGGTTCGTCTCATTCCCGCCCAGGTTGGTAATCGTCCCCACCAGGTGCGGAAGCCCCCGGAATACATCGGCCATCCCGCCGCCCTTGTAGTCAATCAGGACAAAGACCAGGTCATGCGGATGATAGTGGATCGCCAGCGAAATAATCAGGCTCTGAAGCAGCTCGCTTTTGCCTGAACCCGTGGTCCCGGCAACCAGGCCGTGGGGGCCATGCCCGCTCTCATGCAGATCCAGACGAAATGCGTTTCCGCCTGCGCGTACACCGATAGGGACACTCATTCCCCTGAACGTCTTGTTGCGGCTCCAAATGGACGGGAAATCCAGTTCCTCCACGGTACGGACCCCCAGCATGTCCAGCAGTGTGACCGAAGCAGGAAGAGCAAACGCTGCTCCCGTAGACCGCAGACGCAGAGGGGCCAGCTTACGGGCCGACTGTTCAAGCGTTCTTGTATTCACCTGATCGGGCACGAAGGTCAGCTTGACTCCCGATATTTTGTCCGCGAGTTCAGCACTCTTACTGTTCATATGGATCACTACGCGGCTGTTCATCGGAAGATAGGCTTTATTGGCTGCAATGAACATCGAGGATACGCCAAGCCGGGAATTCCCGTTATAGAGATAATTGTAAATAGGTTCATTCTCAAGCAGCGAAGGATCTTCAATGATAAAGACATAATGCGGATGCAAACTCCCGTGCACCGTGCGCAGCTCCCGTTCCCTCAGAATCTCCTGTAATTCACCCAGCACAGGGTGGGCCATCGGCCGGCCGCAGAGCAGGTAACGGGTGGTGAAATCCTCATTCCACACATGGGGCAGATGCTTAAGCCAACTCCAATCCTGAACACGTTCCTCCGGCACCAGCAGCACGAGCTTCACATCATCGTATCCGTGATGCGTCACCAGCTGCAGGACCATTTGCTGCAGCAGATGCCGGGTTCGCTCTGCCTCTCCTGCCAGGCCGCAGATTTCTGCCTCCAGCAGGTTAACCGTAACCGGTGCATCAGGAACCTTGGCGAACTCCAGCGCCAGCCGGTGCGGCTCCATCAGCAGCGGGTCATTCTCCAGCACGACTGCCTGCTTGTTGTATACGATACGTAAGGCGGACGGCACACTGCCTACTCCCAGCCGCAAGGAGAGAAAATCCTGGTGAACCGGCGTCCGTTCCCACAGCTTGCTGTCATGCTGCTGAAGCCGATGCAGACAGGCTTCAGGCTCCGGGTTCATCTCGTGCAGCGCCTTGCTCTGCTGAGTCCGGGCCAGTGACAGCTCGGTACGGACATCGGCAATATATTGCAGATACTTCTGCTCCCGCTCCTTCTTCTGCCGGTTATACTTACGGATCTGCGACGCTGCACCCGTGAAGGAAAACAGAAGCGTGGTTACCGTCATGGCAATGGAGAGCATCATATACATAGACTGGGCTGTCAGTGCCAGCAGCACGGTAATGACGAGCATTACGGCAGGTGGCACCAGCAGCGCCATCCAGGCGATCTCCGGTTTAGCATAGGCATGCGGAGGATTCGGAATTTCCAGTTCACCGCCAGGCATATCCGGCAAAAATCTGGGCTGGCGGCTGAATTCGTATACTTTTGCCATCTTCATCCCCCCTTAACGACTTCTGTCTGCCTGAAAGCGAACCTCTTGTCCGCCTGACATTGGCATGGTGTACCACAGCTCTTGATGAATGAAGAACAATTGCCCGTCTGCCTTATGCACGCGGTCCGCACGCTCTCCATAAATGCGCAGGCTCTCACCAGACTTCAGATCCAGCCTATAGATCGATCCGTCATTGCCCGCATTGCAGCAGTAGATGTAACCACCTTCGCTGATCATGCTGAGCGGAATCAGGTCCGGGTAGGCTTTCTGCTCACCGGACAGCGGATCAAGCAGCGTCAAGGCATGTCCATTCATCAGATCCGCATACAGGAGCCGCGTTCCGCAGTACTGCAGATAAGCAGCGCCTCCCTCAGTCAGCCGGGTAGAGCGGTTACCCTCCAATGGACAACTGTAAATACCTTGTGCGCAAGCATAATAGAGCTGTTCTCCCAAGATCGTATAGCACTGCACCACACTGTCCGTAAGGCATTCGGTCTTGCGTCCGTCCGGCAGACAACGGTACAATCTTCCATCCTTTTCATTAATGTAAAACAGCCAGCCTGCTCTGAGCCTGATCTCGCGGCAAGGCTCATGCAGCAGTACTTTCAGCTCCAGCGTTCCCGTATCCACTCTGCACAAGGCATTACCACGGCTCTGGTCACTGGCGAACAGCAACCCGCCCGCTTCATTCATGAACCAGAGGATTCCGGGCAGCCTTGCAGCTCCTTCTTCATCCCGGCTCAACAGATAAGTTCCCGGTTCCGGTTCCAGCGTCCCGCATAGATCCGTTATGCAGTACACACCCGGAGTCTGTAACAGGAGTCCGCCGCCTGCAATATTATCATTCATGCTGTCATTCCTCTCCTATCAGCGTCAGCAGCGCGCCGTGGCTGACACCCTCTTCCTCAAGTGAACGTGCGCTCTCCAGAATACGGCCCAGCGGCTCTGCCTGCAGTCTCCCTCTCTGCGGCTTCTTCAGCGCAAGCGGCTCCTCCAGCATCTCCAGCAGTTCAGATACCGGGATTTCCGAGGGCAGCTTCAGATCAGCTTCCACCATTCCTGCCTTCAGCGTAACCATCACATATTCCATAAGAATCCTATCCTCCGTTCCCTAGTTCTTCACAGAGAGTACGGTCATCCGCTCGCCTGTCATGACGAAATCCACATCCTGCCCGGCTTCCCGGGCCAGGCGTAAATATCTTGTCTTGAACACATAAGGTACTTCCGCCAGGACATGCACTTCAGTAGTTTCCCGCCCATTCCATGCCTCAGGCTCATGTCTAAATTCAAGGGTTACCTGTATCGCCTGCTGCTCCCCTGCGAAGGTTAGCTGACCTCCATCGTTGCTTGTAAGCCCGGCTTTCATCGCTGCACCGAACGCTTCAGCGAAGTACTCCGCGAAACGTTCTTCATCCACCTCCGCGTCCAGGCCCCGCAGCTTCTCATAGACCAGGCTCCGGTCCTTCGCTGAGCGCAGCGCATTATTAAGCGCCGTACTCAGTACAATCTGCTCGCGTGAAATGTTGAACACTTCTGTCAGCGGTGCAATCAGGATGGACAGCATCACAGCGATCAGAATGGACACAGCGATTGTTCTCAAGTCCTTCAGTCCCCGCTTCTCATCCGAATGAGTTAATCGAAATAATAGTCCAGATCCTTATAGTGCTTCAGCCCGACTGAGGTTAGCGAAAAAGACACGGGAATCTCCGTGCGGATCTCTTCCCCCCATAGCTTAACGCTCAGCGGATAAACTGCGCGTACCGTGACCGTCACGGGCTCTCCCCGCTGGCGGTAGGGCTTCTCCAGCTCGGTCGCATTGGCATAGACTGTCTCGTCGTCATTGCCGACAGCCCTGCCATTATCTTCATTCAATGCTTCGACCTCGATCTGATTCGGATGCTCCCGGTAGATTGGACGCTCCTTCAGACGCTTCAGCGCATCATCATAATAGGATTGCTTGATATAGTTATCTCCGGCAGCGACCTGTGACAGGTTGAAGGTCTCGATGACCAGTGTCATGTACCATGGGAAGAAGAACACCAGATTGGTGAACACCATAATGCTGGCTGCCACCACAATCGCGACCAGAAAGGATTTTGCGACTCCCCGCATTGCTGGTGTACCTCCTTCAGATTACTGTGTGAATTTCTCAATCTGCTTCATGAAGAGATCCCAAATGTCACTGATCCAGGCTCCCAGATTTCCTTGCACAATAACGATGGCCGCACCGATAATGACGATGGCCGCTACGGTAAGTGCAATCTGCTTCACCCCGATATCCCCGCGCTCTTCTGTCCAAAAGCTCTCTTGACTCTTCTTAGGTTTAGCCACGTTTTCCGATTTCTTCTCCATATTGTTCAACCTCCGAATATAAAATTTATTGAAACATTTCCAGTGAACCCTTGACCAGGAACAGATAATAAATGGCAATGTACACAAACAGGATGATGATCAGTATCCATTGGATTCGGGCATTGCTGCGCTCACGCCGCAGAAGATCCTTCTCCAGTGCTTCCACCCTAAATTGATTGACCTCATTCTTGAGGTACACCATCTGGGAGACATTGTCATAGCCTCTAAGGCGGGTCTCCATGATGTCGCAGAACTTGATGACATAACGCATGGGAACCCGTTTCTTGAGCTGCTTCAGCGCGTATTCCTCGCCGTATTCAATATTGTCCAGCATCACACCCAGCTCTTCAGCCATATCCTGGCCCGCATGAGGCAGGTAATCCCGGATCACATCTGCCAGATAGATATTGATGGATTTGGAGTACTGGTAGTAGACCATGCTGTAAAAGGCAGGAAAATCAAGCGAGATATTGCGGTTCTTCTTCTCGATCTGTTCTTCAAGGCTCTTCACCGGATAGATCCAGCCCAGCAGAATGAAGATGGCGGTCACACAGCCGAGCAGCCGGTTGGCACTGCCCAGCACAAGGGTCAGCAGCATTCCGCCCGAGGCATAGAGCAATTGATTTAACCGAATCTCCTCCGGCCGGACCAGCAGCTCCAGCCGATCTATCATCTTGCGGAAGCGGATGCGGTCAGCTGTGCCCACAAATCCTGTCATATATTTCAGGGCAAAATTCTTTTTGTACAATGCTACCCGCTGCTTCAGCTGCGTGCTTTTTCGTTCGTTCATGAACCGGCGTGCGCGCTTCTTCTTTCGTCCGCTGACCGGCTTCAACATGGGCAAGAGAAACAGCTTGATCAAGTACAGAATGGACGTTAAGGCACACACCTTGGCGATAAAGATCATTTACGGTCACTTCCTCCCCCAAGGTTACCCTGGAGCGCCTGGGTACGGGCGAAGCTCAGACAGATTACACAGATCATCATCGTGTTAATCAGCTTCCCGGCCTGCGTGTACAGCATGAACTCGCGAAATCCGTCAATGGATAAGGCGTAGATAAAGAATAGCAATACGATGACGGTCTTCATCAGGAAGTCACGGTTCATTTTGCGGAAAATCGTCTCCTTACGCGCATTGATCTCCCTCAGCACCGCATTCTCATCTACAATATCCAGGAAGATGTCGGCCATTCCCTTGCGTTCGTTATATTCAAACACAATCGCTTTCTTGGTAAAATCATCGAACTTAGGACCGAGCTGACGGTTCAGCAGGGTGATGGCCTGCCTGAAGCTGTATCCGTTATTCTCGCAGTTATCTATGAACTGCCGGAGATAGACCCGGATGTTAGGGCTGATGTATTCGTCACTCTCCATCACCTTCTTGATCGCGACCAGCACACCGTCCCGTGCCAGCGGACAGATCAGATCCTCTGCGTCCATAATATTTTCGATATCCTGGGCCCGTATAATCTTGGACTGCATCACGAACCAGGTCATCAGACCGACAAAAATGGAGATGGTCACGACTACCGACAACGTTACGCTATTCATGAAGAACACAATGACCACGGCTACCAGCGCGAAAGAAATGCAGAGCAGAGAAGTGAAGCTCTCCAAGGTAACCGGGAGGTTGAAATCCAGAATCAGCCCTTCCACCAGCCGGTTGTATTTCGCGATCGGGCTCTCCTTCCGCTTGACGATACGCTCCCGCTTAATCCGGGAAACGTAACGCTTGGTATTGTATTTACCAAGATGGTCAGCCACCGTATCCAGCAGATCTAATAGACGGTGAAGAGAACCCTCGAAGAAGCGGACCTGAAACATTGTATTGAACAGCACGAAGGCCGCAACGCCGAGCAGCAGACTAATGAGTAAGTTCACATTCATCGAATGCATAACCCTCCGTTTCGTCCTCGAGGGGCTCCCGGGTGAGGAATTCAAACCGGCTGCGCTTAATGCCGGCCTTGAGCATAGATTCTTGGGCACGCAGGGATAGCTTGCCCACCCGCTTGTGCCGCCCGATAATTTGGACCACCCTTGTGCCGCCCGCCTCCTCCACCACATCATCATAGATGAACTTATAAATCGGATTGATCAGCGGCTTCAACCCTTCTGACCCCAGAATCTCAGATATCGAAGTGACCTTGCGGGTTCCGTCAGCCAGCTTCTCCTGGTAGATTACGAATTTGACTGCACTGCAGATGTTGCGCAAGGCAAGCTCAGCCGGTTCATTCGACACCATCAGATAGGCAGTCAGGAAGCGGTAGATCGCCTCCTCATCCCCTTCGGCATGAAGTGTGGTGAAGAAGTAATGCCCCGTCTGTGCCGCCCGCAGCGCAGTCGCGAATTCACCCGGGGTCCTCAGCTCGCCCGGTCCGATCCAATGCGGAGACTGCCGCATCGCATTAATCAGCAGGTTCTCCATCGTAGCCGGACTGGCATCATCCTCTTCAGGCACGGATTCGTACTGCAGCACATCATTGATGATGGGGCCAAATTCTCCCCCTTCCCGGCGGTGCAGCCGCATCTCGGAAGGATTCTCAATCGTTATGATCCGGGAGAGCGGATGAATCTGCTTCACTAACACCTCATTCAGCGTCGTTTTACCGCTGCCGGTTGGCCCTACAGTAATCCATGACTGATCTGCCTTGGGAATCAGAGAGAGCAGCCGAAACATATTGACAGAGAAGCTTTGTTCATGAATCATCATGGCGGGAGTAAGACTTTTTTTGCTGAATTTACGGATGACAAAAGCAGGCAGCTCATAGGGCGAGATTTCCGCATGTGTGGCATTTACCCGGTACCCTTCCACCGTCCGGGCATTCACCATCGGAACCTTCGGTGTTAGGCGCATCTTGGACACTCCAATTAACTTCGATATGATACGCTCCATATGTTCGCGGTCTGTGAAATGCTGGTCCCAGCGCAGCGTTTTCCCGCCGGTCTCCACGAAGATCTGTTCCGGCCCGTTGGCCCGGATCTCGTCAATTTGCGGGTCCTCCATGGCCTCGGTTATCGGGCCATAATGCGTGATTTCGTTAATCAGCGCATTCTTTAAAGACTGCAAACCGCCATACCCCTCCACACTAGGCTTCTGGGAATCGACGAACTCCATAATATACCCCTGGGTCATTTCCCGTTTGCGGATCGGGTCTCTCTCCCGGCGGAAGGCATTCGTTGCTGCCTTGCTAATGTATTTCTGGCATAATTCCAGCGCTTCCTCGAAGCTGATGGTGGTGTATTTATTTTTGAGTGCATCCATATCTTCCTCTTGAGTGCTGTGGTGCGAGAACTTCTGCTGCATTTCACTTACTTTTGCCCGGGTTAGCAAGGCTCAGGCCTCCTTCACTGATTAATAATGGAATCCCGCAAACGGTTCATTTCCTTCATGAATGCCTTATTTTGCAGCGGATGATCTTTAACATATAGCTTGCCGTCCTGGGTGTACGCCGCTGCGGCCTTCACGAAGGGCAGCGCTGCTGCGATCTGAAAGCCCATCTGCTTGAACACCTTATAATCCAGCCCGATCTCATGCAGGTTCATCATAATCACACTGGTGAACTTGGCTGTGCTGATGCCAATGGAAGCGGCAAAGTCCAGCAGCTTGGTCATATTGCCCGGAGCCTCGATCCGCTCGGCTGCTGTAAAATATCCGATATGGCAGTGCTTCATCGCCCCCGTGCAGAATTCGAGTGGAGGATTATATGGAATGTCCAGCAGGATAATATCGAACATTCCCTTAAGTGTGGCTAATACCTGTTCAATGTGCGCGAAACCAAATTCGAAGTATTCCTCCAGCAGATCATAGGGACTGGGGGAGAGCAGATACAGGTTCTCCTCTGAAGTAGAAGCAATATCTTCACGCATATCCGCTTTATCGCTTTTGAGCACCCGGATCAGCCCTTTTCCTCTGGCGGGAGGGTCTACACCAAACAGATAGTAGAGGTTCGGATTGAACACTTTAAAATCCACGATGCAGGTGTTAAAGCCTTGCTGCGCCAGCAGATAGCCTAAATTGCCGATCAGCATGGCCTGATCTGTCCCTTCACAGGCCGGCAAGAAACCAATAACACTATAGATCAGCGGGCTGTCCCGAAACTCGGCTCCGACCAGCTCCTTGGAGGATATCTTGCGGAAGATGCTCTCCAGTTTTTTTACTTCTTTTCGATCCATGATTCCACCTCATTTTGCAGTGTAGGCAGCTCATCCATAATTACCGTGCTGCCGCTTCTGCTGAGCATCGTAATCAGAAAGCTTTTGCTGTCCAGGCTTTTGTATTTGGCATACTTGTTAATCTCCTCACCTGAGCCTTCCAGCAGCAGAGCCTTGGGCTGAATGCTCTTCAGGAAATCGTCGCTGCGCATAACCTCCTGCCGCTTGTCCTCGCTCAGCTTCAGCACTTCCTTGTATACCTCATAGATCGAATGGCTGTTCGCGTTGAGCATATCCTTGATGACAATACTGTCGAACAGAATCTCGGTCTTCGTAACGGAGGACTGTGAGGAGTTGAATACGGCATTAGGATTGCCTCCTGCTCCAGAAGCTGCAGCTTCTTCCACATTGTAGGACACCCGGATACGGACACGGTCTCCCGGCATCAGAATGTCTCCGCCAGCCTCAAGGAAGTTGTAGGGCAGGGTGAGGACTTCCTGCTTCTCACCCAGCTTATACAGCCATTCATTCTTGACCGGCTTCTCATCCAGCAGCTGATCCTCATACAGCACACTATTATCCCGAATATAATATTTCGTGAACTTGCCCAGTACTTCAGGGAGCTTGTCCGCCAGCACCATATCGGATGTATACTCTGTGCGGATAATGTTATAGGTCTCCACTTGCTTCTCTGTCAGCACCGTAAAGGCGGGCAGCCCTCCCTTTTCTGTGAGCCGCAGCACCTCTACCGTATCACGGGCATCCTGGCTGGCGTTGGTGATGACTATGTATGAGACGACAATGACGATCAGACTGAACAGTACTGCAACTATTCGTTTCAACAGGTTCCGGTTGGGAGCCACATTTTTTACACCTCTGATATCCATCTACCCCGAACCCTCCATCAATCTAAGAAGTATGGTGCCGAACGCCCGCTCGAACTCCGGTCCGCTGTTCACAATCGGGATATCACTTTCGATCTGCTGGTCAAATTCGGCACTGGCAGGCACGTAGCCGGCCAGTGCCGGTTCGTACCGGAAGCTGTCACTGAGGCCCGAGCCGAGCAGCTCACCGACCTTCTCCGGGGTAAACAGGTCACCGTGATAACGGAAGCTGTGATTATAGCGGGTGACAATCACTTTGGTCTTGGCATTGAGATAGGCGGCAGAATCCCGGTCAAGCACTAATTCAATATTCCGCAGGGTGCTTAGCACCGAATACAGGTTGTTAGGAACACACAGTCCGAAGGTATCCATATGAATCAGCGCACTCTCCATCTGCCGCATGGCATCCAGGGGAAGATCGAGTACGACAAGGTTGAAGTTATTCCGCAGAGCCGATAACAATCCGGCCAGCTTCTCGCTGGTGTAGAATTGCTGAATCGCCCGCTTGTCCTGGAATCCGTAGCTGAGTGTAGTCATCCACAGATTCCCTTGGACAGGAAAAGCATTGGTCCTGTAATCCTGCGGCTTCGCCAGCATCCGGATCAAGGAACTCCCCAGATGCTCATCCTTGTGCGCCTGTTCATCAAATCCGCTGAAATACAAGTTAATCCCTCTGTATTCAGTATCCATATCCACAAGAATAGTGTTCAGTCCGCGTTTTGCAGCTTCTGCCGCCAGATTGACCGCGGTGCTCGTCAGCCCGCTGCCCCGGTGTCCGGTCACCGCCACGACCCGGCTCATCCCCCGGCTGATGTTCGCCAGCTCCCGGGAGAGCGAATCAGTGGACTGGAAGGTTTCTGTATCCTTGCCTTTGGAACGGAACCTGTCCAGGAAAGAACGCTTCTTGGCCTTCAGCTCACCCGGTTCACTCTCCCGGGCTGGCGTGAAGCGCATTTCTAGGCTGCCTGATCCTAGCCCATTATTCCTCTGACGATCTGCAAGCTGTGCCAAAGCCTGCTTCACCAATGCGATTGGCAGCCTGGGCGTATGATATTCAAGAACACTGAGCCCCAGATATTGTCTTACAAGCGATGACCAGGCTTCTCTCTGACCCGGGTCTCTCGTTAATATAATTACCGGAGTGTCTTCCCGTGTCTGGGATAGATGCTCTAACAAAGTATGAACAGACTCCTTGTCAGCAGCCAGTCCGTCCGGCAATCCTTCGTCTGTAATCACAACAGCTTCCGGTCCGGGAAGGGTGGAATTCTGCAATAATCCGGCTGTATCCCGGACCCGCAGGCTCCCGTCATTCATCGTGGTCCACGGATCTGCGATATGGGCAGTGATGTACCCGTGAGCTATACCTGCGAGTAGAAGTACCCTCATCTTCAATCCTCTTTCATTGTGAATTTGCCTGGTATAGAACCCCGGCCTTCAGCCTTGACACAATACGGCACATCATGAGAAAATTTTCCATAAAACGACTAATAGTGCAGAGCACAAAACCCAGCACAGCACACAGAATCCGAGGCGGTGTCCTATATGAAACTCCTATTGTTATCCAGCCTTATGCTAATACTGATCTTATGTAGCTTAAGTGATATCCGCCGGCGCAAGATTCCCAATATGCTGACAGCCTTAATTCTGGGAATGGGCATTCTTCATATGATCCTGTACGGGTCTCTGCTGAACTCGCTTAACGGTTTGCTTCTTCCCGCCGCCCCCCTTCTTCTCTTGCGCAGGTACTCCCGTTCGATTGGAGCAGGAGACATTAAGCTAATCTCGGCTGTAGGGGTATGGCTGGGAGGACTCCTCAATCTGGCCCTGTTCGGTGCGGCTTGTCTGTTATGTGCTGCGGTTCTGCTCTTGAAGCGGACCTACCGGCAGGATATTCCCGGCTCCGTGCCCTTCGCTCCTTTTCTTACTGTTCCAGTCATTCTGACCGTGTTAATTATGTATTAACTTGATTTGATTTAGCTTTATTCAATTGGTAATATTTCCTTCTGTTTTTAATTAATCCAATGGCAGGTGATTTGAAACAGGCCCTATTACCCAAATTAAGGTGCAAATGCGAAATATTATACAGACCTATAGACAGCAAAATTTTCCGGCGAACCGCTTATTATGATGTAGATCAATCGAACTAAACGTTCGTCCTAACGAAAAAGAGCGTTCCACAGTCTCTATCGGCTGTGAAACGCTCTTTTTTTGTAAATAAACACTTTATGCTTGTGCCGCCCGCTGCCCGATCGTCCGTCCTACCTGCTCCAGGATCGCAGACACCGAAGCCGGGTCCTTCACATCGTACTCGTCAATATTCAGCCGCAGCACCGGGCAGGCGCTGAATTCGTTGATCCACTGGGAATAGCGGCCGTGCATATGCTCCCAGTAGGAGACGTCAGTCTGGATCTCCATCTCGCGTCCGCGCTCATTAATGCGGGTCAGGATCGAAGGCAGGCTGCCTTCAATATAGATCAGCACATCGGGATGCGGGAAGTATGGCGTCATCACCATAGCCTCGTAGAGGCTGGTGTAGGTTGCGTAATCTGTCGGGGACATGGTGCCTTGGTCGGCGTGCATTTTTGCGAAAATCCCGGTGTCTTCATAAATCGAACGGTCCTGCACGAACCCGCCGCCCAGCTCGAACATCTTCTTCTGCTCCTTGAAGCGTTCCGCGAGGAAATAGATCTGCAGGTGGAAGCTCCACCGCTCGAAGTCATGGTAGAACTTCTCCAGGTACGGGTTATGGTCAACCTGCTCCAGCGAAGTCTGGAAGTTCAGGCGCTGCGCGAGTGCTGCGGTCAGCGTCGACTTGCCGACGCCTACGGTACCGGCTACCGTGATAATTGCATTGTCCGGGATGTTGTAACTGTTCATTTCATAAGCTCCTTTACTTGCTTTGCGATGGTGTTGAAATCTTCGGGATTTTCTACGAAATCCACCTGATTTCCGTCGATGGTAACGATAATGGTGGACGGTTCGCGGCGGGCCAGGGAGGCCATCGCATCGTCATAATCCTCAATTAACTGCTGGAGGTAGGCAGGGGCAATGATCTCTTCAAAGGTACGCGCGCGCTTGGCAATCCGGGCCAGCAGCGTATCCAGGTTCGCCCGGATATACAAAATGATGTTCGGTTTGGGGAAATCATCGGTCAGAATATGATAGATCTCCCGGTATTTGTCCCGTTTCGATCCCTTCAGCGTCCGTTCCCCGAAGATCAGATTCTTATAGATATGATAATCCGAAATGACCGGCTTCCCTTGATCTATGTACTGCACAGTCGTGTCTTCAAGCTGCTTGAACCGGTTGCAGAGAAAGAACATCTCAAGCTGGAAGCTCCAGTCGTCCATATTCTGATAGAACTTGTCCAGAAACGGGTTCTCGTCGACAATTTCTTTAATGACCGGAAGCTGCAGTTCGGTGGCGAGCATCGTGGCGAGGGTGGTTTTACCGGCTCCAATCGGGCCTTCCACGGCTATAAAAGGTGCATGTTTCATTAACGCTAATTTCCTCCTCAAGTACGGACAATTCCAAAAAAACAGACTAAATTATTGTACCACAGGAGCGCTGCCAGCAACGGTTAATTTTCAAAGAAACTTTTCAGGGCCAAGCAGCGTCTATATTCAAGGTAATATATTCTTTTATTTACCTAATTCAGTAATTTTCTAAAGAGAGTAGAGGATATCGTGATGAAAAAAAGAAATTTGCTTGTGAGCATGGTGATGGGTTTGACGGCTTGTCTGACTATTGGGACTCCCGAGGCTGCAACAGCAGCAGCGAGTGGCGGTGGCTCAGGTATCTCTTCCTACGGACCTGACTATCTGATTAAGGATGACGGGACCCTGTGGGTCTGGGGGGAGACGAAGTCCGTACCTACGCAGGTACATGGACTACGAGATGTACAGGCTTCTTTCCCGCTATATTACAGTGCAATGGTAACCACCAAGGATGGCTCGGTCTGGAAGTGGGAGAGTAATGCCCGAACCATGGCCATTGAAGTTACACCTGTGCCCGAATTGAAGAATATAACCAGTTTTCAAAGAGTATACCCGCGTCATTTGGCAGTCACTGGAGAGGGTGCGGTATATACTTCAGTTACGTCAACCGACGATAATACGACTCCTCCGTTTGCACCTGTTCCTGGCTTGGATCACGTTGCATCCATCTCCCAATATTCCGAGAGCAACAAGCTTAACAATAAGTATAGCGACTGGCAGCGTTATCTGTTCCTGAAGACAGACGGGACGGTCTGGACCAGCATCGACGAACTTGCCACTTTTACACCAGTTCCCAATTTGAAGGATATTGTCCAGCTCGAACAGAATTATGCGCTCAGCAAGGATGGCAGCGTCTGGACCTGGCCGGACCAGGATAGTTATTTACCGGAAACCAATAGTGACCCGGCGAAGATAACTGCAACTCCTTTTTCCGGCTTAAAAGATATTCGAACCCTCTACAACAATGGACGCAGCCGGCTCGCGATTGACAAGCAATCCCGTCTCTGGTTCTGGGGCTCCACAGTCACCGGATATTCGGATGGAACCACCTATCAGGATGAACCCGTTCCGGTTGTCTTCTCAGGAATCAGCAAGGTGACCGATGCCTACATTGTTGAGCAATCTATTGTCGCACTGACGGCAGACGGAAAAGTCTATGCAGCTTCGATTGCCGCAGAACTGATGTCGCCGAATGCAAAGTTTACCCTGCTCGCTTCCGGTATCCAGTCAATAAAAGGCGGCGGAAGACACGTCATTATGCAGAAGAACGACGGCACTCTCTGGGGGTGGGGCGTGAACAAGAATGCTGAGCTCGGGTACGGTACTTATGAATTCAGCTACAAAGAGCCTGTCCCGATGCAGAAGCCGATCTCCGTTAGCCTGAATGGTGAATCCATCGCCTTCACCAATGGTGTCATTACCCGTAACGGACAGAATTTCATTCCGCTGCGTTCACTGTTCACCAAGATGGGAGCTACTATCGGTTATTCCATGGACAAAGTGGTAACGATCACCGGTACCACTGCCGACAAAACGCCGCTAACCATCGTCATCAAGACCGTGAACGGAGCTACCACTGTAAATGGTAAAAGTGTCACTCTGGCAACGCCGCCGTTTGTAGTTAATGGCACCGTCTACCTGCCGCTGCGCTTCATCAGCGAACAGCTTGGCGCCAAGGTCGACTGGCTGCCGCAGGAGAGCAGAATTGCGATTAGTATGAAGTAAGGGGGATAGAGGGAAACCAGGGGTCGAGATAGCATCCAAATGTTGCACATTATGCAGGATTTCTGGCTGAGTAAGGAGCAAAGATGCGAATTGTTGTACTTTTTGCAGGATTTCCCGCGGTTTGTCGGGTCAGACCAGCCTATTGTTGCATTTTGTGCAGGATTTCAGGCAGATGGACGGATCGGGGGCAGTAATGTTTCATTTTTTGCAGCTTTTCCAGCGGCGGGGAGCGGAGCGACAATTGGCAATATCGCAGACTGTCCGCTAGCAAGCCGCCCCTTCCATCCCCCACCCAAAAAGCGCCCCCTCAGCCAAAGCTGAAGGGGCGCTTCTATTATTATCATCTACCCGATTAAGACAACCGGCCGCTAAAGTCACTGTATTCGAACTCGCGGATCACCTTGAGGCCTTCTTCTTCATTATAAGAAGCAATGGCCGGGAGGTTCACGCCGTTGAACATGTGGTTCTTCACCATAGAATAATGCGCCATGTCGGTGAAAATCAGCTTGTCACCGTATTTCAGCGGCTCCGGGAATGAGTAATCGCCGATGATATCGCCTGCCAGGCAGGTCATGCCTCCAAGCCGGTAGGTGTGAGCGAATTCACCCGGTTCTCCGGCACCGATGATGGCCGGGCGGTAAGGCATCGCCAGCACATCCGGCATATGGCATTCAGCCGAAGTATCGAGAATAGCGATATCCATGCCGTTATGCATGGTGTCGAGTACCGTTGCAACCAGATAACCAGTGTTCAAGGCAACGGCCTCTCCCGGCTCCAGATAGATCTCCACGTTGTACGTCTCTTTCATATGCAGAATGCACTTGATCAAGGTGTCGAGATCATAGTCAGGACGGGTTATGTGATGCCCGCCGCCGAAGTTCAGCCATTTCATACCGTGCAGGTACTGGCCGAACTTCTCTTCTACAACCTTAAGCGTACGCTCCAGCGTATCCGAGTTCTGTTCGCACATGGTGTGGAAATGCAGTCCGTCAATGCCATCCAGCTCGTCCGGCCGGAAGTTCGGCAGGGTTACGCCCATACGCGAGAAGTTGTAGCAAGGATCGTACAGCGGCACTTCAATCTCGGAATACTCCGGATTGACGCGAATGCCGCAGCTAATCTGCTTCGGCGCGTTCTGCACGCGCTGCTTGAACCGGCTCCACTGGTCGAACGAGTTGAATACCATATGATCGCTGTAACGAAGCAGCTCATCGAACTCGCGGTCTACATAAGCGGGTGCATAGACATGGACCTCTTTGCCCATCTCCTCAAAGCCCAGCCGGGCCTCAAACAGGGAGCTGGAGGTTACGCCATGCAGGTATTTGCCGACCAACGGGTACATAGCGTGCATGGAGAAGCCTTTTTGCGCAAGAAGAATCTTCGCTCCGCTCTTCTCCTGCACATAATTCAGGGTCTCCAGGTTCTTCGTCAGCAGCCGTTCATCCACCAGATAAGCAGGGGACGGCAGATTGCTGATATCGATATCGATGTCCTTGTTCTTCATGGCCATGCGCCTTAATCCAGCAGCGTCGGCGAGAAATCTTCTTGCCAAGGCAGGCCGTGTTTGTTAAGTGCATCCATGAACGGATCTGGATCGAACTCTTCGATATTGTGTACGCCCGGTTTGTTCCAGATACCTTTGATAATCATCATCGCCCCGATCATTGCAGGAACGCCGGTAGTGTAGGAAATGGCCTGTGAGCCAACCTCTCTATAGCACTCTTCGTGATCGCAGACATTGTAGACATAATAGGTCTTAGGCTGACCGTCTTTGGTTCCTTGAATGATACAGCCGATATTGGTTTTACCTTTGGTTCTTGGTCCCAGGGAAGCCGGGTCAGGCAGAATGGCCTTCAGGAACTGCAAAGGAATAATCTCTTTACCTTCATAATTAATAGGCTCAATAGAAGTCATGCCGACATTCTCAAGCACCTTCAGGTGGGTCAGATAGTTCTGCGAGAAGGTCATCCAGAAGCGGATTTTTTTGACGCCAGGAATGTTAACAGCTAGTGATTCTAATTCTTCATGGTACAAAAGATAGATATCCTTCGGACCGATCTCCGGGAGATCGTATACTTTCTTCTCAGACAGCGGCGCTGTCTCAATCCACTCGCCATTCTCGAAGTAACGTCCGTTCGCAGTAATCTCGCGGATATTAATCTCAGGATTGAAGTTGGTGGCAAACGGATAACCGTGGTCGCCCGCGTTCGCATCCACAATATCAATCGTATGAATCTCGTCAAAATAATGCTTCTGTGCATAGGCCGTAAATACACCGGTTACGCCAGGGTCGAAGCCGCTGCCGAGCAGCGCTGTAATTCCGGCCTTCTCGAATCTTTCCTTGTAAGCCCATTGCCAGGAATATTCAAACTTCGCCGTATCCTGCGGTTCGTAGTTGGCTGTATCTACATAGTGCACTCCGGTAGCCAGGCAGGCATCCATGATCGTCAGATCCTGGTAAGGAAGAGCCACATTAATCACGACATCCGGCTGGAAGCTCTTGATCAGCTCAATGACTTCTTCCGTGTTGTCAGCATCCAGCTTGGCCGTAGAAATCTTAGTCAGGCCCCCGTCCAGCTTCTCTTTGAGCGCATCGCACTTCGATACCGTACGGCTGGCAATGCAAATCTCTTCGAATACATCCGGGTTCTGGCAGCATTTATGAACAACAACGCTCGCTACACCGCCAGCGCCAATAATTAACGCTTTTCCCAAATTAATAACCCCCTAATTATGCTTAAGTTATTAGTTATTAGCCTTGCTGCTCTGGAACAGGCTACATCCTATGAAAAATCAACAACGCTGATTATACAGAAACTTTCTCAATAAATCAATAAAATCCGACAAAAACTGTGATCTTCCGTGTAAAATCTGCAGTTTTCTACATTAATACTCTGTTATTCACTTCATTGCACTGAAATCCTTCGTTTTCCTTCGCTTTTAACCTTAATAAATTGAGAACCAGCTTAGGGTCGCGTCCACATTTCAGTCCATCAGGCCAACCGGATAATTATATCACAACGGCGGTGTTGTTCAACTTTTTATTTTAAATTTAAGCAAGGCAGCCGGACAAAAGTGCAAATGAGGCACATTATAATAACTTACCCGTTTTTCGCTGCCGTTAACTGATAAGTGTAAAGGTCGCCCAATGTTGACTAATCTGATCCGATCCGGTCCGGTCCATTCGTTTATTATGCGTAACCCTGCCTTTCCCATACCTCTGTCATACCTGGGCGTTGCGGATTAACCAGACCTCATCGCAGACGGCGGTTGTCCGCTGAGCTGCTTGAAGGCTTTGCTGAAATGAAACTCATCGCTGTATCCGCAGGCGGCCGCAATCTCCTTCAGGGTTAGCCTGGTATACAGCAGCTGCTTCTTCGCATGCTCATAGCGGATCTCACTTAAATACCCTTTGGGACTCTTGTGCAGATATTGCTGAAAAAGACTGCGTACATACGAGGAGGATATGCCGTAGCGCACCGCCAGCTCATGGATCTGCAAGGGTTCACTGTAGCGCCGCTCCAGCTCCTCTTTCATCCGTAAGAATAATTCGTATCCCTGCCCCCGGTCAGGAAGGCCGCTCTCCTTAGCCTGAAATAATTCGTACAAAAGCTGATAGAGCAGCGCCTTAGTCTTAAGCTGGCTTCCGGGACTGCCCGGAACAAAATCTCCGGCAATCTGGCGGAAGAGCTGACCCAGCGCTCTGCCCGGCTCCCTCCCCGGCTTCAGGCGGAAAGGTAAAGGCAGCACAGGAAGCGGCTCTACCCTCCCCTGATTGTCCGCTGAAGGCGACATTGTATACAGCGAGAGCAGGATCATGGTGATCCGCAGAGGCATCCCGCCTCCACTGCTCATCTCCATGGACAGTCCCGGCCGCAGATAGAACAGCATATCCGGCGACACCGGATGCTCCTCTGTATCTGTACAGAACACTCCCTCCCCCTCCTGAATCCAGTATAGGCTGTGGACATGTATATTCTGACGGATATCCCTCCAGTGCGGGAAGGTGGTCTTGTCATGAATCCAGTGGATATCTATCACCAGATTCTGCGGAATCTCCTCCATGAATAGCTCCTCCGTTTCTCGGCCTGTCATTTCTGAAGCATTTTTGACATGCCAATTCTGTTCATTATACCATGCCACTCCCCTGTATTCATTGCTACACTTAGGACATTAACGGCTGGAATGATGAAGGAGAGATACCAGATGACTGAAACCTTATCCACTACGGCACAAGCCCTGGATTACATGCCTTGGATTGGCCTGTCCGAACAAGAAAGGCTTCAGCAGGACCGGCACCAGCAGCAGCTTGCTGCCGATTATCCCTGCACCTTCGGAGAAGCCTGCTTCGTCTCGCCGCAAGCCATTGTGCTGCCGGATCAGCTAACGCTCGGCGACCGGAGCTACATCGCCGGAGGTGCGATTGTCCGCAGCACACGGCTGGTCACAGGCAGCGACTGCTCTATTAACAGCTATAGTATATTGTCAGGCGATATTACCATGGGCAATGGTGTACGGATTGCTTCCCATGCAAGTCTATACGGCTTCAATCACGGCTATGCCGTGACGGATGTTCCGGTCTTCCGCCAGCCTCTGACAGTCAAAGGCATTGTCATTGGAGATGATGTGTGGATCGGGGCGAATGCCGTGATTCTTGACGGAGTGCGGATCGGGTCGCACAGCATTGTTGCGGCGGGGGCGATCGTAACCCGCGATGTACCGGCTTACAGCATTGTCGGCGGCAATCCGGCCAAGCTGATCCGCAGCCGTCTGGCCGGGAAGACAGTGACAGAAGATCATAAGGAGGATGCAGCAATGGAGATGAAAGAGCAGGCTGGCGAATATGCAGAGCATGTAGCGGATGCGCAGAGACTGTCGTCTGCTGAATATGAGGCAGATACTGCTAAGCTTGAAGGAGCGGGAATGGGCAGCGGGGTGCTGCCGTGTGGCGGAGCGGAGCCTGCTCCTTCAAGCCTGTATGAGCAGCTCACGAATTTCAGCAAGCAGGTGCAAGAGCAGCTAGCTCCCCTGCTTGCGTTCTACTCCGAAACGTTAGAGGGAGAGAAGCTGTTCCGGGACCGGCCGGGAGCGGGGCGGACTGTACGGGCCTACTGCGATGCCGTGGAGATCGCTGCGATGTTCGGCAATCTGCCGCCTGGCTGGACGAAGGAGGAGCTGATCGCTACATTAGAGCAGTTCCAGGATAGCCGGACCGGATTATTGCCCGACCCGTGGTCGCCGCCCGGGCCGGAGGATCAGCCGGAGCTGTTGGCCGATCATCTCTCGCGTTATCATCTTCTTGCAGTAGGCTACGCGCTTGAGGTGTTAGGTTCTGCTCTGCCTTATCCCGTTGCCGTGGCCGAGAATATGGATACCGCCACACTGTATCTGCAGCTTGATAGTCTGCCCTGGGCGGACAATGCCTGGGGCGGCGGCGACTGGATTGATTGCTATGCTACCGGGCTGTATCACAATCTGAAGTCCTTCGGCTCCGGCAAGCGCCCGGATGATCTGTTCGGCTGGCTGGCGACGCACTGCCGCTGGGACTCCGGGCTGTGGGGTCTGCCGACTGCGGAGGAGGGCTGGCTGCAGCCGGTGAACGGCTTTTACCGGCTTACCCGCGCTACCTATGCCCAGTTCGGCCTGCCCCTGCCGTACCCGGAGCAGAGCATCGATACCGTGCTGGCTCACAGCCGGGACCGCCGCTTCTTCCGCCTGGACGCGCTGAATGCCTGCAACGTGCTGGATGTCGTCCACCCGCTCTGGCTCTGCCTGAAGCAGAGTGATTACCGGCAGGCGGAGATTCGCGCCTGGGCAGAGAAGCTGCTCGGCGAAGTACTGCCCTTCTGGGTTCCCGGACGCGGCTTTGCCTTCCAGCTGTCGCGCCAGCAGGAGACCGGCCTGCAGGGCACGGAGATGTGGCTGAGCATCGTTTATCTGCTGGCCGATCTGTGCGGGTTAAGCTCCGCTCTGGGCTACTCCCCGAAGGGAGTACACCGCCTGGAGCCTGCCTTCTCGTTATCCGTATAAACGCAGCTTGCGCCCACAAGGCGGCTTGAACTTATTTTCATAAGTGGAAACGAAACGGCTGTGCCATCCTTTAAAAGATGGTACCGTTTCAGCGCAAAAACCCCGTCGTCTCCGCTCGTTCTGAGCAGAGATGACGGGGTTTTGTTCGCTTTTACATGCAGCTTCCGATTATTGCCCGAAGCCGACGCGCGGACGCTCGCGCTCCTTGGTCTGCAGCTCTACTGCCCGGATCGAGGTAATGGGAATGTAGAGGGTCTGATACTCCGTACTGTATTTCACGAACCGTTCATCCAGCTCTTCCAATACGCCTCCTCTAACACTTGTACCATCCAAAAAATGAATATGAACTTCCTGTCCCTTCAGCGCTTCCAGCATGCTCTTCCTCTCCTTCGTCTCACAAATGGGTGATGATAGTGTCAATAATTCCGTATTCCAGTGCCTCCTCAGCCGACATGAAGTAATCCCGGTCCATATCCTTCTCCACCTTCTCCTTCGGCTGGCCGGTCCGCTCAGCGGTGATCCCGACAATCTTCTCACGGATCTGAAGAATACGTCTGGCGCTGATCGCAATATCGCTGGCCTGCCCCTGCGCCCCGCCATGCGGCTGATGGATCATAATCTCGCTGTTCGGCAGGGCTGATCTTTTGCCAGTGGCTCCCGCAAGCAGCAGCAGTGAGGCGAACGAAGCAGCAAAACCGGTGCAGATCGTGTTGACTTGAGGTTTAATTACCTGCATCGTATCATAAATACCGAAGCCTGCGGTAGTTGAACCTCCCGGGCTGTTGATGAACATCTGAATATCCTTCTCCGGCTCATCGGCCGCGAGGAACAGCAACTGCGCAATAATGCTATTAGCCAGCCCGTCATCAATTGCCGCACCCACGAATACAATCCGGTCCTTCAGCAGCCGGGAATAGATATCATAGGAACGCTCTCCTCTGGCCGTCTGTTCTATCACATAGGGTATTACACTCATTCTGGTATGCCTCCTCTGATCTGTTTTAGTGTGGATACCCTGTAAACGGGTTGCCTGCGCGAAAAGATACGGAAAGCGGAAGAGGTGCGGAAATAGCGGGGTGCGTATCTTTTACATTGTGCCGTTCGTTTATATAATAGAAGCAACGCAACCCATTGAAGGAGAGGGCTACTATGACGATTCTTGAACATCACCGGACACCGGATACGATAGCTATGGATACAAGACATCTTCAGGAGCTGGGAGCAACGCTGCAGCGCTACTGCCTGTCGCTCACACGCTCCCGCTTCGACGCCGACGATCTGGCGCAGGAGACCTGGGCCAAAGCGCTCGGCTACCGCAAATTCACCATCAGCCCCAATCCCGAAGCCCTGCTGCTGCGGATTGCCAAGAATACCTGGATTGACGCTTCCCGCCGCCGGGGATCGCTCATCCGGGCCATGGAACGGTCTGGAGTGTCAACCGATCCAGCTTTTGCAGCGGCAGTCCTAGAGGAGCTGACCGGGACGGAGCTGACCTTTCAGGCGCTGCTCGCCCATCTCTCGCCGCCGCAGCGGACCGCCTGGGTCCTCCGCGATGTGCTGGGGTATTCAGCCGCCGAGTCCGCCGGACTCTTGGCAACCACGGAAGGAGCAGTCAAAGCAGCGCTGCACCGTGCACGTCAAGCCTTGAGCAAGGTCCGGGAGGAGCTGATCCAGCATGAAGGTCCCGCGCTTCCGCAGGATGCCGATTACCGGGGTTATCTGCGGGCGCTGGCTGAGGCCTATGAGCAAGGGCAGATTCCAGTATTGCTGGAGCTGCTGCGCCAGGAGAATGCTGGAGAGGTAACTGCTGCTGTAAGTACATTTACTGTTCAGTCCGTGTATTCCATGTTTACAGACAACACCAGATACGCCTATACCCATGGAGTGCCTGCATATGGCGGACTTCGGATGGCTGCATAATACGGATGTAAGGAGCAGTGGCTCTGCTCTGACTATACCTTAGGAGGATGATCCCATGAAGAAGGTGCTTGTGCTTGGAGGGACGAGATTTTTCGGCAAAAGACTGGTGGAGCTGCTGCTCCAGAACCAGGACAGCGAGGTCACCATTCTCACCCGGGGTCTAACTGAGGATACCTTCGGCGAGCGTGTCACCCGGCTGGCTGTGGACCGGACGGATGAAGCGGCTCTTGAGCAGGCTGTCGGGGATACTGTATGGGATATCATCTATGATAACATTTGCTACACGCCGGATGAGGCGGCGGCAGCTGTACGGATCTGGGCGGGGCGGGCCAAGCGGTATATCCTGACTTCCAGCTTATCCGTGTACGATCCGCAGCCGGAGGCGCTGGCTGAAACGGACTTCGATCCTTGGCATTATCCGCTGAAGTCTGGCGGAAAGACGGAAGTCAGTTACCAGGAAGGCAAAAGGCAAGCCGAAGCGGTTCTGCTTCAGACAGCGGATTTCCCGGTGGCTGCGGTGCGTTTTCCGATTGTGCTGGGCACGGATGATTATACGCGCCGGCTGCATTTTCACATCGAGCATGTTCTGGCGGGAAGGCCGGTTGGCATCCCTAATCCGCAGGCGGAGATCTCGTTCATCCGTTCGGACGAAGCGGCTGCTTTCCTGCATTGGCTGGGCCGGGAAGGCTCAGCCGTTACGGGGCCGGTGAACGCCTGCTCGGACGGCACCCTCACCATTGGCGGCGTCATCTCCATCATCGAGCAGATCACCGGAAGGACCGCTATCGTCCAGAGTGAAGCGGCGGAAGGCGACCAATCGCCTTTTGGCATCGGTGCATCCTGGTTCATGGATACGGCAAAAGCCCGCAGCGCGGGCTTCAGCTTCCTGTCCTTATCAGAGTGGTTCCCGGAGCTGGTCTCTTCGCTGACCCGTTCACTTCGCCAGGACCAGTAGCTCCTCCTCCAGTTCTTTGGAGATCTCTTTCTCCGGTTCGTTCACAAGCGTACTCAGGCCGGGTGCAGGCTTATCCTGCACCGGTATTCCCGCAGGCAGGGGCCGGTGAATTCCGGCTTCTGCCTTTTTTTCCGGCTGTTCAGTCAGGTTCGCATGCATCTCCCGCTGTGGCTTGGACTGGATTCTCCCGGCTGTCTCCGCTTCCAGCTTCTCTTCGAGCATCAACTGCCCCGGCACTTCCGCCTTCGCTTTCGATGCCTGTACCCTTCCGCGAACCGTTGTATCTGCATATGCTGAACTTGAATTTGAACCGGAATCTGCTGCTGATTCATGCTCAGATGCTGCTTCCCGTGTAATTCCGTCCTCAGCAGCCTCCGGTATTTTGAACACATTGATCTCCCGGAACAGCCGCTGCGAGATTTCATTAATCTCCCCGGCCTGCCTTGC
The DNA here is from genome assembly GCF_038051945.1 of Paenibacillus sp. FSL H3-0469. Classification (NCBI taxonomy): domain Bacteria; kingdom Bacillati; phylum Bacillota; class Bacilli; order Caryophanales; family Paenibacillaceae; genus Paenibacillus; species Paenibacillus sp. FSL H3-0469. Next base: position 7,133,186 of record NZ_CP150302.1, on the reverse strand, counting down.
AATGTCCCCAATAGCCTGATCCTGCTGGGTGCTGGAAGCGTTAACCTCCTGAACTCCGGCCGCCGTCTGCTCGGCTACTGCCGCAACCGAATGTACAGATTCGGCAAGCCGCGAATTGAGGGTACGGGTCTGTTCCACCTTATTGTGAATTTGCCCGATCTGTGTGCTGATGCCTGTAATCGATTCGTCGATAGCGGCGAAGGAAGCCAGGGTCTGCTCCACCTGATGGTCCTGCTGCTCCAGGCTGTCCCGGGTCTCCATCATATGCCCCTGAAAATCCTCCATACCGGCCTGCAGCTCCTGAATAATCCTGCTGATATGCACCGAGGAGTCATTCGTCTGCACAGACAACTGCCGCACCTCATCGGCAATCACGGCGAAGCCTTTGCCTGCTGCTCCGGCCCTGGCCGCTTCAATCGCGGCGTTCAGTGAGAGAATATTCGTCTGCTTCGAGATTTCGGTGATCGAATGGGTAATGCGCGAGATATCCTTGGACTGGTTCACCAGCTTGTCCAGCGCCCCGTAGACCTTGCTGATGGACGCCCGGGAATGCCGGGAGCTCTGGCGCAGCGCTGTAACGGTATCCGAGCCCTGCTGTCTATTCCGGTTAGCGGCTTCACTTGTCGTCAACATGACATCCGTATAGTCAGTAATCTCCTGAACCCCGCAGGCCAGCTCCTCCAGGAGCTGTGTGCTCTGCTCCGACTGGCTGGCCTGCTGGTCTGCCCCAAGCGAAATCTCCTGTATGGTTCTGACAATATTCTGGTTCGTATGCGCTGTAACCGCCGAAGACTGCTCGAAAGATTGCGCGTAATCGGCAAGCGAGCCTGCCGCAGACAAGGTCTGCCGCAGCATCCCCTGTACCCTGCCGACCATATGGTCGAAATGATGGCTCAGCTGTCCCAGCTCATCATTGTACGGAGAGTTAATCTGCTGCCGCAGATCGCCCTCCGCGATCTGTCTGAGCGCCGCCTGCAGCTTGCGCACCGGTGACAGGAACGAGCGGATCAGCAGCCAGGCGAGCACCAGCATGAACAAGGATACTGCAATTGCAGCGTACATCACGATGGATACCGTATCATCCAGCAGAGCGAAGGAGACACCCTGGGCCTGATCGGCATGGGTAGCGGCAGCGGTGTACAGCTCACTGTTGGTCTTCAGCATGTCCTGATTCAGCGCAAGCGCTTTTGTATGTATACCATCTATGGTCTCCAGCACACTCAGCGGATCAAGGGTCTCGTCCGACATCGTCGTTACCAGTTCTTTCGTTAGAGCGCCATATTCCTTTGCTTGTGCAGACAGCAGCTTATAACTGGCAGAAGCAGGCGTACCCTGTTCAAAATTCACCTTGCCCAGCTCCGCAGACAGCTGCTGCTGCTTTTCCCGCAACGGTTCGGCCTGCTCCAGGTCACTGGATTCCGCCAAGGAAGTCTCCGCACGGTTCAGCTCCTGCAGCTGCTGGGTGATGGTTGAGACCGTAATTCTATTCTCCATTTCGCTCTTCTGCCGTTCCATGGATTGCTCGACCTGCTTGATTTTATGTCCCTGGTACAGGGCCACACCCAGAAAAATAAGTGTAATCGCCGAGAAACTCAAGATCAGCTTCCATTTCATCGAAAAGTGCAGCGGCTTCCCCTTCAAAAGTATCATCCCTTCATATCCAGCCTGATTTTGCAATAGGTATATTCTGCTAATACTCTCTAATTGTAAAAGCCGGATATTAATTGTCCTCCTAAGTTATGTATGCGCAGCGTAAAGAATCTGTTGCGATACTGTTAACAAATGTGCAGAATTTAAGGAATGACAGGACTAATAGGACTATTGGGACTATTGGATAGGGACACGGCTTATTTGTACGGGACGATTCGGCCGGTTGGGGTCAGAGAGACAAGGTGGGACAGCAGCGGTTGGTGGGACAACAGCGACTGGTGGGACTGCAACATCTGGTGGGACAGCAGCGACTGGTGGGATAGCAGCGACTGGTGGGACAGCAACGGCTGGTGGGACAGCAGTGACTGCTGGGACAGCAACCACTGATGGGACAGCAGCGACTGGTGGGACTGCAGCGACTGGTGGGACAGCAGCGGCTGGTGTGACAGCAGTGACTGGTAGGACTGCAACGGTTGGTGGGACAGCAGCGACTGGTGGGACAGCAGCGACTGCTGGGACAGCAACCACTGATGGGACAGCAGCGACTGGTGGGACTGCAGCGACTGGTGGGACAGCAGCGACAGGCCCGGTTGTTGTACAAATTGCAACATTGATATACCGATAAAAGGGTAATTCTAAAGATTGTTGCACAAAATGCAGGAATATCGCCGCCCAACCCCTTAGAGAAGAGGAAATGCTGCCTTTTGTGCAATATTTTCAGATTAGGATTAGTTTAATGAGGGAGAAGTTGTATAATATGCAGGATTTGTACCAGCAAGAGCGCAGAAGGCATACGCAAGAAGGGACTGAAGAGTAACAGTGAGCATTGAAAATAGGCTTGAAGCTACTTCAAGAGAAGAATTAAGAGATTGGCTAATGGCGAACAGCACCACAGAGGGTTCTTGCTGGATAGAAGTCAGTCTCAAGCCGCTCCCGGGGACGATACTGTATCTGGACGCCGTGGAAGAAGCGCTGTGCTTCGGCTGGATTGACGGGGTGAAGAAGGCGGGGGCTGACTCGAAGCTGGCGCAGAGATTATCCCCGCGCAGCAAGCGCAGCTCATGGACCGAGCTGAATAAGGAGCGCGTCCGCCGCCTGGAGAAGCTGGGACTGATGCGCGCCGAGGGACGGCGGTGCCTGCCGGATATGGATGTAGAAGCTTTTCGAATTGATCCCGTGATTGAGCAGAGATTGAAGGCGGACGAGCAGGTGTACCGCCATTTCCTGGCTTTCCCGGCGCTGTATCAGCGGGTGCGGATCGACACCATTCAGAGCTACATCCGCCAGCCGGAGCTGTTCGAACGCAGATTAGACAAATTCATAGAGAATACCAGAGTGAACAAAATGTACGGCCAATGGCATGACGGCGGGCGTCTGCTGGATTATTAGTTCTGTTGGAGTGTAGTTGTGGTGGATTATTAGTTCTGTTGGTGAGGTTGATTTCGGACAAATTGTCCATACAGTTGGGGCATGTAGATCCTGAATGGTTTGCGCAAGCGGTAGGTGTGGGGATGTGTGATGGGTGCATTGAAAGTAACTGGGGGTTGCTCTGCATGATGGGTATTACATGATGGAGATTACATGACTGAGATTACATAATGCATAATGGTTGGAAAAACGTATCTTAATCTAGAACATTTGGAGCATTTGCGGAACTTAGTTGGATTTATGACATTTATGTTCGTGCGAACTCCCTCTATGGCTCTGATGCCAGCATATTAAGTGTCGTTTATCCAACTACGGACTCGCTATGCCCCCTTCCGCCCCTGAACAAGTGCCCAAAATCCAACTGTTCCCTGCGGCTGGGGCTGAGGTTGAAGGTGAGGCTGGTGCTGATGCAGACGATAAGGCTAATTCAGTACACATATGTTGATGCTGATGTGATGCAGCTTGTGGTCCAGGTGCTGGCGCAGACGTTGACGCTAGTGCGTGCATCGCGCAGATGCTAATACGAATGTATGCGGAAAACCGAATACATTTACTATTAATGTTACTGGCGTGGTGCAGACGCTGGCGCAACAGCCATGTCCATGTCCTTGTCCTTGCCCTGTCCTTGCCTTGCCCTGCCCTGCCCTTGCTCTGCCCTGTCCTCGCCCAGCACCTGCCGCGCTCGCCCTCTGTAATCGCTCAATTTGAGCGATTCACTTACATATCATAACAGGCCCCCATAACCTGGGGGCCTGTGCACACCTTACCGCCGCGCCGCTCAGTCCCGGCGGTACACCCAGCCGCCGGCCTGGCACAGCGCCGCCAGCGTAAGCCCGGCACTGCCCGGCCCGGTGCGGCGGATCAGCGCCAGATCGGCCGGTGCCCCGGCCGCCAGGCCCGCCGCCGCCGGCAGGGCCATGAAGCCTGCCGGGCGCACGGACGCCATGTCCCAGGCGTCCGGCAGCGCGGCCAGGCCCGCGGCGCTGAGGCGCGCGATGTGGCGCAGCAGCATCTGCGCCGAGCCCGCCAGCAGCCCGGGCTCGCCGGCGAGATGCAGCCGGCCCGCCGGGGTCAGCACGACACGGCCGCCGACCGGCGTGTCGTAGCTGCCGGGCGCCAGCCCGGCCAGGGCAACGGCATCGCTGACCAGCAGTGCCCGCTGGCCCTTGACCTTCATCGCCACCTTCAGCACCTCCTCCGGGAGGTGGAAGCCGTCGGCGATCAATGTGCACCACAGCTCATCTGCCGCGAGCTGGGTCCACAGGTAGTTCGGATGGCGCGGCAGCATAGCATGCGCGCCATTGCCCAGATGCGTGGACAGCCGCGCTCCGGCGGCTACCGCCCCGGCAATCTGCGCGGCATCCGCTGACGTATGCCCGATGGAGACGGTGATCCCCTGCCGTACACAGTGGCGGATGAACTCCGCGCTCCCCTCCCACTCGGGGGACAGCGTCACGATGGCGATGCGCCCGCCGGAGGCCGCCTGCCACTGATCCAGCAGGGCCGTGTCCGGCGGCCGGATATGCTCCAGGGCATGCGCCCCGCGCGGACCGTCCTCCGGCGAGAGGAACGGGCCCTCCAGATGGATGCCCTTGATGGTTGCCGCGCTGGCTGCGTCCTCGTCACAGGCCCGGGCAAGGGCCCGCATTGCTCCCAGGATGGTATACGGCGCGCCGGTAATCACCGTAGGGTAACAGGCGGTCACCCCCTCCCGCCATACCGCGCGGACTGCCTTCTTGACATCCTCTGCCGTCAGCGCCGGATGATTGAAATCATGTCCGCCATAGCCGTTGATCTGCAGATCGACAAGCCCCGGAGCCACCAGCGGCAGCTCTGCCTGTTCCTCCAGCGTCAGCCGCGTCTCCAGCGGTTCGATAACAGCAATTAAGCCCTCCTCCACCGTAAGCCGGACCGGCTCGCCCGTCCGGTAATGCAGCGCCTCCAGCTTCATGAGAAGACCGCCCCGAAAGAGTCCGTGTCCACAAACATCCGGCAATCTCCATGCTCCCGCAGGATGGTGGACGGACAGGCCGTAGAGATGGTTTCATGCAGCGTACGGGTCACCGCACCGCGCTTGGAAGCGCCCGGTACCATGCAGAACAGCCATTGCGCGGACAGCAGCACCGGAATCGTCAGCGTCAAGGCCTGCTGCGGCACTTCCTCCAGACTGGCAAAACACCCGTCATTCACCTGCTGCCTCCGGCAGATATCATCCAGAACCACCAGCTTCACAGGAAGCGGATCAGCGAAATCGGCTACCGGCGGATCATTAAACGCCAGGTGACCGTTCTCCCCGATGCCAAGACAGACTATATCGATAGGTGCTTCTGCCAGCAGCTGTCCATAACGCCTGCATTCCGCTTCGCTACCAGCGGCAGGATTCAGATAATGAACTGTTCCCGGCCGTACCTTGTCGAACAGCGCCATACGTAGGAAGGCGCCGAAGCTCTGCGGCGAGTCTTCTGGCAGGCCGGTATATTCATCCATATGGAACGCGGTAATCCGGCTCCAGTCCAACTCCTTCGCAGCGGCAAGCTCAGCAAGGAATTCATTCTGCGAGGGGGCGGCGGCGAAGACAATCCGCACCTGCGCTTTGGAGGCCAGCAGCGCCCGGATGGCCCCCGCTGCCTCACGTCCGGCAGCAGCTCCAAGCTGTGCACGGTTTTTGTATACCCGGACAAGCATAGCACCCGACAGCTCGGTATGAATCGGTTTGATCGTCAGCATGGGTAATGCCTCCTTGCTTCAGGGGGTTGTGTGAATCGGTTTGATCGTCAGCATATGAATCGGTTTGATCGTCAGCATGGGTAATGCCTCCTTGCTTCAGAGGGTTGTGTGAATCGGTTTGATCGTTAGCGTATGAATCGGTTTGATCGTCAGCATGGGTAGTGCCTCCTTGCTTCAGGGGGTTGTGCGGAACGGCTGCCTTCCTCTCCCCGGAATTCTCCGGGCGTAGCTCCAGTATGCAGCTTGAACAGCTTCGTGAAATAACTTTTATTCTCATATCCTAACCGCTCGGCAACCTGCTCCACACTTTGCGGAGACTGGTCCAGCCATTCCTTGGCCTGCTCCATTTTGATATGGGTGACGTAGTGGATGAAGCTCATTCCGGTCTCCTTCTTGAACAGACGGCTGAAATAACTCGAATTCAAATGCGTATATTCCGCCACCTCCTCCAGGGTGATCTTCCGGCTCAGATGGCGGTCTACATATTGCTTTACCTTCTTAATCTCCTCCCGGCGGGTCTCCTGGTACATCTCGCGGATATAAGGAAGCCGTTCGTAGAAGAAGGCCAGGGACCAGCTCTCCAGCGTGCCGATATCGTCAATATCTGCCAGGGTATCATGCAGCAGCTCCAGCGAAAAAGTGGACTGGAACTGCTGGCGGGCCATCAGCCGCATCTGATTGTCATAGAGCAGCTTGAGCATCCATTCTTTCACCTGACGCGGGGCATAACGCTTCAGACGGATGTGGTCCATCCATTTGGTCAGCAGCTCCGCAAGCCTGTCCGCTGATTCCTCCAGGAAGGCTTCACGGATCTCATGCGCAGCCTCGGCGTAACGGGTGAACAGGTCCTCCCCGGTGAACGGCGGAAGCTCCTTCAGTCCGGCCAGCTCACCCGGCTTCAGGTAGAAGGCATGCTCCCGGCCTTGGGTTAGCAGCCCTATCAGCCCCTCGCGAAAATGCCCGCTGCCCCGAGGGATACACAGGTATTGAAAGGACGCCCTCACCCCCGGCACGGCTTGAATAGCTGAGCGTAGCCTGCCAAGCATAGAAATGTGTCCGGCCTCTGCCCCGTTCCCCATACCGCCGGTGAAAACCAGTACACAATCACGGCCGCTGTAGGGCAGACATAGGGCGGCATTATTGTCCTGATACACCGACTCAGCCGCCGATGCCACCAGGGACATCCGCGCAAGCTCCTCCCCTGGAGCCTCCCCGCTGTCTCCGCTGATCCGGCAGAGCACAGCGACATGGGCTGTGAGCTCAGGCTGAATGCCCAGCTCGGCAGCGTCACTCTGCCACTCGCTGCCTGACAGCTCCCGGGCAATGATCCGTTCCAGTACCCGTTGCTTCAGCAGCCCCTTTTGATGCTCAGCCATGCTTTTCCATTTCAGCGTCTGGGCCTTCTCTTCATCCCTGCGGCGCAGCTCCACGCCTAATTCCCGGAGCAGATTCGTGATCAGCTCTCTATTCATCGTCTCCTTCAGAATATAGTCGCTCACCATCAGCTTGACCGCCTGCTGCGCATAGGTGAAGTCATCCATGCAGGACAGCACCACCACGCGCACCTCCCCGCATCGCAGCTTGAGCTCGCGGATCAGCTCCAGACCATCCATATACGGCATGCCAATGTCGGTAATCACAATATCCGGCATGTCCGCCCCGGCCTTCTCCAGAGCAACCAGACCGTTCTTGCAGGCCGAATGCAGCGTGAATCCAAGCTCGTCCCAGGGAATCATTGCCGACAGAAAATCCAGTACCGGCTGATCATCATCCACCAGCATTACGCTATACATCACTACCACGCTCCCTTTCCTTAAGCTTGATCCGGAATCTGCCCGGGCAGCACGAACCGGAAGGTTGTCCCCCCGCCGGCCCTGCTGTCCATTGTAATCTGGAAGGCTGAACCGTAAGTCAGATACAGACGCTCATAGACATTGGACATTCCGATATGGGCCAGCCTGCCAGGCGGCATTGCTTCCTTGCCCGGCGGCTTGGAGCTTAGTTCGGCGCGCAGGCGGTTCAGAGTGACCTCATCCATCCCCTGCCCGTTGTCTTCGATCTCAATGAACAGCCGGTGATCCTGTGTCCACGTTCGGATCAGAATACGCCCGCCTGCCTGACGCAGCCCATGAATGTAGGCATTCTCAATGACCGGCTGCAGCAGGAAGCGGGGGATACGGACGCTGAGGCTCTCGGAGGTACAGTCTGTATCCAGCGCCACCTCCTCGGACTGGCGGAAATTCAGCAGCTCCACATAGCTCCTGACAATATGCAGCTCATCATGCAGCGTAGTATATTCATCCCGCTGTTGAATCGTCATACGGAGCAGCCGGGAGAGCGAGAAGAGCAGCTCCGCATTCTCCTCATCTCCCCGCATCATAATGCGCAGACGGATCGAGTTCAGGATATTGAACAGGAAGTGGGGATTAATCTGCGATTGCAGCATCGCCAGCTCCGCCTTGCGCTTCTGTGCCTGCTCTTCCTTGATCTGGACAACCATCCGCTCTACCCGGTCCAGCATATGGTCGAAGGATTTGCCCAGCCGCCCGATCTCATCATATCCCCGGACTCCCGAACGGAGGCCCAGCTCCCCCCGGTCCACCCGCGCCGCCACCTGATCGAGCCGGATGACCGGCTTCGTGAACTGCCTGACCAGCAGCACCAGGATCAGCAGGAAAAAAGCACCCGAAACCACCTGCACCGCCGTACTCCAGCGGTGGGTCGCACTGATCCGGCTGACCGCCTCACGGTAAGGCGCCAGGCTGACAATCCGGTAATTGCCGTAAGGGATCTCCAGACTGCTGAGCAGATACTGCTCCCCCCGGTAATCGATAAAGCTGGAAGCGGCGGCGGGCTTCACGGCATCCATAAGTGAGAACGGCCGGCCCAGCAGGGACTTGTCCCGGGCGGCAATCACCGTTCCGTCCGGCGCAATCAGCAGGGTCTGCTGTCCCTTCCCGCTATCACTCAAGATCTGGCTGATCCGGCTCTCAGCGATACTAATGATCACCGTAGCGTAGGTTGAACTGGAGGACAGCTTGAGATTGCGGGCAATCGTAAGCACCTGCGGGCTGCCGGCTGCTGCGGTCGGAATATAATTATCAATCACGCCTGCCCAGTACAGCTCGAAGGCAGGCTGCTTGCGGGCGGTATCCATCCAGGGCTGCTGGAGCAGTGCCCCGACATCGAGCTTAGCGTAGGAATAATTGGAGTAGTATTGCCCGTCCGAGGTGAGGACGGTCACGAACGTTTTTTCCATCATGGAGGTCACGCTGACCAGTTTGTCGGTCACCTCTTTGAAGTCCAGGATATGTCTGGCTGTATCAGGCTGGTGCAGCTTGCTGCGCTGCCAGTTTTCTTTGAGAATGAGTGTAATGCCGGGATCGAACTGGATATAATTCGCCACCAGCACCATATTGCTGAAGAGGTTCGAGATGTACAGGCTCTCCTGCTCCAGTGAACGGCGTTCATTCTGAATCACCTGGGAGCGGAGGATATGCTCTGTGTAGGAATTGGAAATATACAGGGTAATAGAGGCGGGAAGCAGCAGACAGAGCAGAGAAGCGACGAGCAGCTTATTGCGAAAACCGAGTCTCCATCCTCTTGGCAGCAATGGCAATCCCCCTTCACAATCAGACTATCGTGTCTATGCTTCTATCATATCAGCTTTCCGCCTCCAGCAGCTGATTTCACCGCAGGATTTCAGGTAAAATCCGGCCGTTTAGCCCTGCCAATTTTTACTTGTTGGCGTCCACAATCTTCTGCAGCTCCGCCTGCGCTTTGCTGATTGTAGTCTCCAGGTCCTGCTGCTTCAGAATGAACAGCTCCGTTTCTTTGGTAAAGGCTGTCTCCAGCTCGCCCTGATAGGTCGGCGGCACACTTAAGGGAGCAGGCTTCGCATTCTTGATCACATAGGCCAGTGAGGTTTCGTCAATGTTGTCCGGGCTCATGGCCTTGGTTTTGACGCCTGCAATGAACTTGTCCACATCCTGCTTCTTCCAGGCAGAATATACATTCTGCATCTGCTCGCCCTCCGTGGAGTACCAGCGGATGAAATCATACGCTTCCTGCTGATGCTTCGACTTTTCCAGAATTCCAACGTAGTTGCCGTTAGCAATACTGACCCCGCTCGGTTCTCCTGCACTGTTCGAAGGCATCGGCGCGAACGCGGTGGTGAACGTAGCCGGGAACTCCTCCGACCCGCCGGCTTCACCGATCATCCAATTGCCGGTCACGATCATCGCGGCATGTCCGGTGAAGAATTCTGAGCGGTATGCGAGCTTCTGGGAGATCGTATCGGCATACGGTACGGCCACTCCGGATTCCTCAGCCTTATTGCGCAGCTCCAGAGACTTGCGGATGCCCGCGCTGTCAATATTTACGATACCGTTATTGACCAGATTATTGTCCTTCTCCTGGTTGATGATTCCGAGCTCCCAGTACATGGCCCAGGTATGGAAATAGGTGCCGAAGGTCTTGGAGGGGCCAGTGCCGCTGGTCAGTTTGGCTGCATAATCGAGATAGTCGTCCCAGCTCCATTCCGTCGGAACGGCTAACCCTGCCGCATCCAGCTTGTCCTTGTTCAAGAGGACGAAATAATTCTCAAGCGTATCCGGGAGTGCATACACCTTGCCGTCCACGGATGGATCAATCGTGTATTCGTCAGCCAGCGTGATCCCTTCCTTGGTGATCAGGTCATTCAGCGGAGCCAGCAGGCCAAGTCCGGCACGCTGTGAATAGTCGGTGGCTCCGGGCATGAACACCACATCCAGGTTCTCGCCGGAAGCCACGAGCAGATCCAGCTTTTTCATGCCAGCCACAGAGTCCCCGTTGTCGGCAAGCTCGACATATTCCAGGGTGACGCCCGGATGTGAATCCTCATAGGCCTTCAGCACAGGCTCCATATCCGCCGCAGGGGACCAGTTGGCAACCTTGATCGTTACCGGTTCTGCGGAAGGTGCGGCACTCTCCCCTGCCTCCGGTGCAGCCGTACTTCCAGCAGCGGGAGCTGCGCCATTGGTGTTGTTTGAATTGCCGCAGCCCGCCAGGGCTACCAGAAGCACGACGATCCATACCAGAGCGAACACATTCTTTTTCATCAATAACACCCCTTCTAATGTGGTTTACACCCGGTTATGCAGTTTCCGGGAACCTGCCCGCCCTCACCCCTTCACCCCCCCTAAGGAAATACCTTCGATAACCTGCTTCTGCCCAAGGATGAACACAATCAGCAGCGGGACAATAGCCGAGACCGAAGCCGCCATAATCAGCGAATAGAAGGCGCCGTTGCGGTCGGCGAAGGCGTTCATACCAAGCTGTAGCGTGTAGAGCGTCTTACTGTTCAGGAAGACCAGCGGCGTCTGAAAATCATTCCAGGTCCAGATAAACCGCAGAATCGCATACGTGGCAATCGCGGGCCGGACCAGCGGGAACAGAATGAAGGTGAAGATGCGCAGATGGCCCGCACCGTCAATCTGTGCCGATTCGATATATTCGTTCGAGAGCGAAGCGAAGAACTGGCGGAGCAGGAAGGTGCCCAGCACGCTGAACCCGCCCAGCAGGATCAGGCCCAGATGCGTATCGTATAGGCCGGTCGACCGGAAGATGATGAACAGCGGCACCAGTGTGGCTTCCGCAGGAATCATATA